>NZ_JBVJHK010000031.1:0-55834 GCF_055586845.1 Micromonospora sp. NPDC049139
ACCACTACGCCCAGTGGGAGCAGCAGGCCGCCGACCTCGTCGCCGAACACTGGAACAGCTGACGACAGGTGCATGACGCCGCTGGCCGGTACCCCCGTGCGGGGTACCGGCCAGCGGCGTCCTCGCCTCCGACCGTCTCAGTGGGGCGTGGCGGCGTGGACCCGGACGATCACGGCGGTGGCGTTGTCGTCGCCGCCGGCCTCCAGGGTGGCGCCCAGCAGGTCCCGGACCGCCTCCTCCGGTCGTGGCGCCGCCAGCAGCTTCCGGGTCAGGTGGTAGTCGACCTGGTCGCTGACCCCGTCGGTGCAGAGCAGCCATACGTCGCCGGGGCGCAGCGACACGGCGAGCAGGTCCGCCTCCGGCTCGCCCGGGTGCCCGGCGTAGCGGGTCAGCTGGTAGCGGGCGCGGGCGGCGGCGGGGGAGTCGGCCGGGTACCAGCCGTGCAGCACGCCCAGCCAGGCCGCCGTGTGGTCGACGGTCATCAGCTCGAGCAGGCCGTCGCGCAGCCGGTACGCGCGGGAGTCGCCGAGCTGGAGGAGCCAGCCCTGGCCGCCGTCGGGCTCGACGAGCAGGGCGGTCAGGGTGCAGCCGGTCAGCTCCGCCAGGCCCGCGCCGGCGGCGCGTACGGCCGACTGGACGCCGGCCACGGCGGCGCGCAACTGCCGGGGGCCGACGTCGGGCCAGGCGGCCCGGACCTGTGCGACCAGGGTGCCCATCGCCGTGGTGCCGGCCCGGCGGCTGCCCTCGCCGGCGCCCATCCCGTCGGCCACCGCCGCGAACGGCAGGGCCGGGTCGACGTGCAGCACGTCGAAGTTGGCCGGATAGCGGTTGCCGACGACGCTGCCGCCGACGGTCTCCACCGTGATCTCGCCGAGCGGATGGTGGCGCGGCTCGGCGGGCGCGGGAACCTCATCGGACACGGGGACCTCGGCATCGGGCACGGGAGCCTTGGCGGGCCGGCGGGCGAAGGCTGGACACCGGCGGACGGTAGCACCGGGCGAGCCGAACTCGGGTGTCAACATGGGTTGACAGGGTGACGGATGTCAACGTAAGTTGACGACATGAGTCAGGCAACGGAACTCGCCGCGGCAGCCGGCAGCACCGACCCCCGGGTCGGGCTGCGCGCCGTCCGCGCGCTGCGCCGGCTGCTCGAACGGCTCGAGGTGGTCCAGGTGGACAACGCCCGTCGACAGGGCTGGTCCTGGCAGGAGATCGCCGACGAGCTCGAGGTCAGCCGGCAGGCGGTCCACAAGAAGCACGCCGGGCGACCGGCGGTCGGATCCTCCTGGGAGGCGTGATGTTCGAACGGTTCACCGACCGGGCCCGCACCGTCGTGCGAGTCGCCCGGGACGAGGCCCGGGCCGAGGGCCAACGGCCGGTCGGCACCGAGCACCTGCTACTCGCCCTCCTCGCCGACGGGGACAGCCTCGCCGCGCGGGTGCTCGCCGAGGCCGGCGTCCGCGCCGACGACCTGCGGGCCCGCGTCCGCCGGCACACCGAGCGGGGCGGCACCGGCCTCGCCGACGCCGACGCCGCCGCCCTGCGGGAGATCGGCATCGACCTGGCCGCGATCGTGGCCCGGATCGAGGATTCGTTCGGCCCGGGCGCGCTGCGCGAGGCGGTGCCGGCGCCGCGCCGCCGCTGGGGCCGCCGACGGTACGCGGGCGGGCCTTTCTCCTCCCGCGCCAAGAAGGTGTTGGAGCTGTCGCTGCGGGAGGCGCTGCGGCTGCGCCACCGCCACATCGGCACCGAGCACATCCTGCTCGGGGTGCTCCGCGAGGGGCGGGGGCTGGGTGCGCTGGTGCTCACCGAGGCCGGGGCCGACCTGGACGACCTGCGCCGGCGGGTGGAGACCGCGCTGCGGGCGGCGGCCTGAGCCCCCGGAGCCGGCGACCCGGGGCGGGATCGTAAACCTGTTCTCGCTGCGCGTAACGTCACCGCGTCGCCGGCTCGCTGCCACACCGGATCTGCTGCACACTGGCGCCGTGGATCCTCGACAGGACAGGCGCGCTGCCCACCACGGCGGCCTGCGCTCCGCCGTGGTGGTCAACCCCGTGAAGGTGGCCGACCTCGACGAGCTGCACCGGACGGTCCACGACGCCCTCGCCGCCGCCGGCTGGCCCGAGCCGCTCTGGTTCGAGACCACGGTCGAGGACCCGGGCCGCGGCCAGACCGAAAAAGCGGTCGAGGCCGGCGTGGACGTGGTCTTCGCCTGCGGCGGCGACGGCACCGTGATGTCCTGCGTCAGCGGCCTGGTCGGCACCGACGTCGCGCTCGCCGTGCTCCCGCAGGGCACCGGCAACCTGCTCGCGGCCAACCTGGGCCTCTCCGGGGACCTGGCCGCCGGGCTGGAGGTCGCCGTCGAGCGCGGTCGCCGGCTGCTCGACGTCGGCGCGGTCGAGGACCACTACTTCACCGTGATGGCCGGCATGGGCTTCGACGCCCAGATGCTCGCCGCCACCTCGGAGACCACCAAGAAGCGGATCGGCTGGCCGGCGTACGTGGTGGGGGCCGCCAAGCACCTGCGCGACCGACCGATGAAGGTGTCCATCCGCATCGATGACCAACAGCCGATCCGCCGGCGGGCCCGCTCCGTGCTGATCGCCAACGTCGGGCGCCTCCAGGGCGGGGTGCGCCTGCTCACCGACGCCGAGCCCGACGACGGCTACCTCGACGTCGCCGTGCTCACCCCGCGTACGCTGCGGCACTGGCTGGCGCTCGGCTGGGCCGTCGTACGCCGGCAGGACCGCGTGCCCCGGATGGAGGTCTTCCGGGGCCGGCGCGTGGAGATCACCAGCAACCGGGCCCAGCCCCGGGAGCTCGACGGCGACCTCATCGAGCCGGGCCGCACCCTAAAGGCCGAGATCCGGCGGCGGGCGCTCTGGCTCTGCGTGCCGCAGCCCGAGCAGGCCCCCGACCTGGCCGAGGACGCGCAGGCGGCCGGAGAACGGGGCGAGCAGCTCATCGACGAGGCGCACCGTGAGTAGCACCAGGATCGTGCCGGAGACCCGGCTGATGCCCGACGAGGAGCTCAACGCCGACGACGCCTGGCACACGCTGCGCCGGCAGGGCGGCTGGCACCTGCTGCGGGACGCCTTCATCCGGTTCCGCTACGGCGACGGCTTCAGCCACTCCCGCGCGTTCGCGCTGCAACTGTGCCTCGCCGTGGTGCCGTTCATGATCGCGCTGACCGGCCTGATCAGCGAACTCGGCGTGGAGGAGGGCGGCCAGGTCGTCGCCGACACGGTGCTCGCACTCACCCCCGGGGCGAGCGAGCCGGTGGTGGCCGAGCTGCTCGGCGAGGGCGACCGCACCGAACGCGCCGGGGAGCTGGCGCTCAGCCTCGGCCTGATCACCGGTCTGGTCGCGCTGACCAGCACGATGGCGCAGATCGAGCGCGGGGCCAACCGGATCTACGGCGTGGAACGGGACCGCCCGGCGCTGTGGAAGTACGTCCGCGCCGCCGTCCTCGCCCTCACCGCCGGCGTACCGGCGCTGACTGGGTTCCTGATCCTCGTCGGCGGTGGCCCGATGGGTGACTCGGTGCAGCGGCACTACGCCTGGGGCGAACTCGCGAACGGTGTCTGGGACGTGGTGCGCTGGCCGCTCAGTCTCGGGCTGACCGTGCTGGCCGTCGCGGTGCTCTTCCGGCACGCGCCTCGCCGCAACCAGCCCGGCCTGTCCTGGCTCTTCTTCGGCGCCGGGATCGCCACCGCGCTGTGGTGGGTGGCCAGCCTGCTGCTCGCCGCGTACGTGCGGTTCAGCGACGGGTTCGGCCAGACCTACGGCGCGCTGACCGGCATGATGGCGCTGCTGCTGTGGGCGAACCTGACCGGCATGGCGCTCTTCGGCGGGCTCTCCTTCGCCGCCCAGCTGGAGGCGCTGCGGATCGGGGTGCGCGAGCCCGCCCAGCCGGACCTCTGGGAGCCCGAGGCCGAACGCGACCAGCTCCACGACACCGGCGACATGACCTCCCTGTAGTCCGTTCCGGACACCCCCGGTGTACGCGCAGCGCCGATCGGGTATTGCGGCACGCCAGGAGCGAGAGGGAGGCTGCCGTGGCCGCGGTCAAAGAGGCGTTGCGTCGACCCCTGGGTCACTTCACCGAGCGGACGCTCGCCGGCCTGGCGGTCGTGCTCGGCGCCGGGGTCGGCTTCGGGGTGCTCCTCGTCCTGGTCCGGACCCGGTGGACCCCGCTGTACGACGTCGACCACGGCGTGGCCGCCTGGCTCAACGACCTGGTCGCCCCGCACGGGCCGCTGGTGACCATGCTCAACGCGCTCACCGACCTCGGCGGTCGGGCGGTCATCGTCTGGCTGGTGTCGGTCGCCGTGGTCGGCCTGCTGATCCGCCGGCAGGGCCGGCTCGCGGTGTTCCTGATCGTCACCGGTCTCGGCGCGCTGATCCTCGACCCAGCGCTCAAGACGCTGGTCGACCGGCTGCGCCCCGAGGTGGAGGTGCCGATCGGCAGCTACGCCGGGGACAGCTTCCCCAGCGGGCACGCGCTCGGCTCGATGGTCGCGTACGGGGCGCTGCTGCTGGTCTTCCTGCCGGCCATGTCGCGCCGCTGGCGCAGGCCCGCGATCGTCCTGGTCGCCGCCGTCGTGTTCCTGATCGGGCTGACCCGGATCGCGCTGGGCGTGCACTTCGTCTCCGACGTGCTCGGGGCCTGGCTGCTCGGCGCCGCCTGGCTCGGCGTCACCGCGTACGCCTTCCGGCTGTGGCGGTTGGAGCGGGGCCGGCCGGTCCCGGCGCTGACCGAGGGGCTGGAGCCGGAGGCCGCGCACGAGGTGGCCCCCGCCCCCGACGAGGCGCACCTGCTACCGCACCCCCGGGCGGCCGTGTTCGAGCTGGTCGTCGGGTGGGTGCTGGTCCTCGGCGCGCTCTACGGCTTCGGCATGTTCGTCAGCTACCACGCCGGCGGCACCCTCTTCGCCACTCTCGACACCGACGTGCCGAGGTGGTTCGCGGAGCACCGCACCCCCGACCGGGACGACCTGAGCTGGTGGTGGAGCAAGGCCGGCGACACGCACGCCATCCTGCTCATCTCGCTGGTCTTCTGCCCGCTAGTGCTGGCCGTGTGGCGGCGCTGGCGGCCGGTGCTGTTCGTCGCCCTGACCATGTTCGGCGAGCTGAGCCTCTTCCTCGCCGCCGCCGCCGCGGTCGACCGGCCGCGCCCGCCGGTGGGCAACCTCGACGGCCCGATGCCGACCTCGTCGTTCCCGTCCGGCCACATCGCCGCCACGCTCTGCGTCTGGGTCGCCGTCGCGATCATCGTCGTCCCGCGTACGGACCGGTGGTGGCGGTGGATCTTCGTGGCGCTGGCGGTGGCGATGCCGGCCGCCGTGGCGATCTCCCGGATGTACCGGGGGATGCACCACCCCACCGACGTCATGGGCGCGATCATCCTCACCACCGGATGGATCGGGCTGCTCTACTGGGTCGTCCGCCCCAACGAGGACCTGCGCGAGGGCAACCGGCCCAGCATCGAGTCCGAGGACGTGCACACCCTCGACGACGAGCTGGCCAAGGCCGCCCGGGTGGACTGACGGCACCGATGCTGCGGGTGATGAGCTGGAACATCCGGACCGGCGGCCGGGACCGGGGCGGCGTCGACCGCCGGGACCGGCTGGCGCGGGTCGTCGCCGCGCAGCGGCCGGACGTGCTGGCGTTGCAGGAACTGCGGGACTTCGACTCGGGCGACGTGCTCGGCGACTTCGCGGACCGGGTGGGGATGCGGCCCCACCTCGCCCGTTCCTGCTTCGGCCAGCCGGTGGCGGTGCTGCTCCGGCCGTCGCTGCGCGCCCTCGCCGCCGCCCGGGTGCACCGGCCGTTCCACCACGCCGCGCAGCGGGTCACCGTGGCGACCGACGCCGGCCCGCTGACCGTGCTGAGCGTCCACCTCGATCCCTACTCGGGGCTGCGCCGGCGCGTCGAGGCGGGCTGGGCCGAGGCCGCGCTGCGCCGTGCGCCGGGGGAGCTGGGGCTGCTCGCCGGGGACCTGAACACCCTCGACCCCGTCGCCGACCACGGCGACCGGATCGCCCGGCTCCCCGCCGCGTACCGCCGCCGTCACCTGCGTCGGGACGGGCGGACGGTGGACACCCGGGCGGTGGCCCGACTGCTCGCCGTCGGCCTGGCCGACCTGTACGCGGCGGCCGGCACGCCCGACGCCGGGCTGACCGCGCCGACCCGGCACGGCGGCGGCGCGGAGTTCTCCGGCATGCGGCTGGACTACCTGTTCGGCACCCCGGCGCTGGCCGCCCGGGTGCGGGACTGTCGGGTGGTCCGGGGCGGCGACACCGAGTACGCCTCCGACCACTACCCGCTCGTCGCGGACCTGGCCCTCGACCCGGCCTGACCGACCCGGTCGGTCACCCGGCCGACCCGTCGGCCATCCGGCCGCCTCGACGTGCCCGCCGCCGGGTGCTTGCCGGGGCTGGTTACCGTGTGCCGGTGATCGACTCGCCGGGCCCGGCTCCGCGCGCCACCGGACCATCCGCCACTTCTGGAGCCGCGCCGCTGGTCGTGGCCGTCGCCCGGGGGATCGCGCTGGTCGTGGTCGTGCCCGTGCGGCTGGTCTGGGAGCTGGTCGCCGCCGTCTGCGGGTGGCTGCACCGCTGGCTGCTCGCGCCGGTCGGTCGGTTCCTGGACCGCTGGCTGCTGCGCCCGGTCGGCTGGCTGCTGCGTCACCTGCTGTGGCTGCCGCTGGTGTGGCTCGCCCGCGGGCTGGCCTGGCTGGTCCGGGCGGTGGTGTGGGTGCCGCTGGTGTGGCTCGCCCGCGGGCTGGCCTGGCTGGTCCGGGCGGTGGTGTGGGTGCCGCTGGTGTGGCTTGCCCGCGGGCTGGCCTGGCTGGCCCGGACGGTGGTGTGGGTGCCGTTGGCCTGGCTGGCGTACCACCTGGTCTGGCTGCCGCTGCGCTGGCTTGCCCGGCTCCTCGCCCCGCTCGGGCGCCTGCTGGCGGCCGGGCTCGCCGCGCTGGGCCGGTGGCTGCTGGCCGTCGGCCGGGTGCTGCTCGACGCGGCGGCGTGGGCATGGCGGATGACCGGCCGGCTGCTGTGGTGGTGCTACGCGCTCACCCTGCGGCCGTTCGTGCTCGCGGCGGGCTGGCTGTGGCGGAACGCCATGCGTCCGGTGGGCCGGGCGGTCGCCGCCGCGTGGCGGGCGACGGTGTCGCCGGTCGCCCGTTGGCTGCGCGGCAGCGTCGTCGACCCGGTCCGCCAGGCGACCCGCGAGGTGCTGGCCGCCCTCGGCCTGCGCCGCTGACCAGGGGGCGGGCGAACGCGGGTCACAGGACCAGGTTGAGCAGGACGGTCAGGACGATCGAGGCGACGATCGAGAAGAGGATCATCAGGAGGCAGCCGAGGCCGCCGCCGGCGGGGCGGATCTCCGTGTTGCCGATGCGCATGTGATCACCTGTTCGTCAGGGACGGGGCGAGCAGGGCACGGATCGCGTCGGCGACCTGCGCCGGCGCGGTGGTCGCGACGTTGTGCGCGGCGCCCGGGACGGTGAGCATGCGGGCGTGCGGCACCAGCCGGCCCACCTGCGACCGCCAGGACGCCGGCACCACCGGGTCCCGGGAGCCGGCGACCACCAGGGTCGGCGCGGTGATCCGGACCAGGTCCGCCTCGACGCCGTTGCGTACCGAGTGCGCCAGCGTCGCGTGGACGCGCCACGGGCGGGCGTCCACGACGTCCCGGAGCAGGATCGGCGCCTGTAACGGCGCCTCCCGCAGGGTGTCCACCAGCCACCGCCCGAACTGTCCCCGCCGGGACCGGGCGGCCGGGTCGCTGGTCGGCCCGGCGAGCACCAGGGCCCGGACCGCGTCGGGCTGGCGGGCGGCCAACGCCGCGACGACCTCCGCGCCGAACGAGTGCCCGACCAGGCAGACCGGCGGCATCCGGTACGCGGCCAGCCAGGCGGCCAGGTGGTTGGCGTGCCGGGCCACGTCGTACGCCGTGCCGGGGCGCTCGGTGAGCCCGAAGCCGGGCAGGTCCGGCGCGTACACGGGGTGGGTGTCGGCCAGCGCCAGGGCGAGTGGGGTCAGGTAGCGGTGGGACACCGCCAGCCCGTGCACCAGCACGACGGGTGTGGCGCCGGTGCCCGGGCCGGCCGTGCGGCGGGTGTGCGTACGGATCCCGTCGACCAGCCGCCACTCGCTGGTCAGGCCGGCGGCCGGGCGCGGCGCGGCCAGCGCGAGGCGCAGCTCGGCCGGTCCGAACCGGCCGGGCGGGGTCGCCCGGGGCCGCCGGGTCGGCGAGATCCTCACAGCTCGCGCAGCCTCGGCAGCAACTGATCCTGCGCCCAGTCCAGGAACATGGGTTGCGTCCCGCCGCCCACCTGCACGATCGCCACGTGGGTGAAGCCCGCGTCGACGAACTTCTTGAACGCCTCGACGTGCCGGTCCACGTCGGGCCCGCAGGAGATCCCCGCGGCCACGTCCTCCTCGCGGACGAACTGGGTGGCGGCGGCGAACGACTCCGGCCCGGGCAGGTCCGCGTTGACCTTCCAGCCCATCCCGAACCAGCGGAACTGGTCGTGCACGATCTTGCGGCACTCCGCCTCGTCCGGGCCGTAGCAGATGGCCACCTGCCCGTAGCGGGGCCGCCCGGCGCCGCCGGCGTCCTCGTACATCTCGATGATGTGCGGGTCGGGCTCGGTGGCGACGACGCCGTTGCCGTACTCGGCGGCGAGGGTGGCCGACTGCCGGCCCGAGGCGGCGATCGCCATCGGCACCGGGCGGTCCGGCCGGTCCCACACGTAGGCGTCGGGCACGTCGTAGTGGTTGCCGGAGAAGGTCAGCGTCTCCCCGTTGAGCAGGGGCCGGATGATCTGGAGCGCCTCCTCGAACATCTCGTGCCGCTGCTGCACGTGCGGCCAGCCGCCGACCACGTGCTCGTTGAGGTTCTCGCCGGCGCCGAGGCCGAGGGTGAACCGGCCGTCCGAGAGCACCCCGACGGTGCTGGCCTTCTGCGCCACGACCGCCGGGTGGTAACGGCGGATCGGGCAGGTCACGAAGGACATCAGCTCCGCCCGGCTGGTGGCGTGCGCGACCGCGCCGAGCACGGACCAGGCGTACGGGGAGTGGCCCTGCGAATCCAGCCACGGGTAGTAGTGGTCGGAGATGACGAGCTGGTCGAAGCCGGCCGCCTCCGCCCGCACCGCGTAGTCGACCAGGTGCTTGGGGCCGGCCTGCTCGCACAACAGGGTGTAGCCGACGGTGACCATGGCGTTCTCCTTCCGAGCCGTCTCCCCTCCCGGCTCGGCGGCCGGACCCGGGCGGATCATCAACGGATACCCCCGGCAGCGCCGGTCAACCCTCCGGTCCGGCGGCGAGGCGGGCGGCGCGCATGGTCAGGTAGCGCTGCTCGGGCAGGCTCGTGGTCAGGGCGGCCGCAGCCCGGTACGCGGCCACCGCGCCCTCCCGGTCGCCGGCCATCTCGCGCAGGTGCCCGCGGGCGGCGGGCAGCCGGTGGTGCCCGGCGAGCCGGGGGTCGGCGTCCAGCGCGTCGAGGGCCGCCAGGCCCGCCGCCGGGCCGTGCACCATGGCGGTTGCCACCGCGCGGTTGAGGGCGACGACCGGGTTGCCGGAGAAGCGTTCCAACACCTCGTAGAGGGCGAGGATCTGCGGCCAGTCGGTCTCCCCGGTGCTGGGCGCCTCGTCGTGCAGCGCGGCGATGGCCGCCTGGATCTGGTACGGCCCGACCGGCCCGCGGGGCAGGGCCCGGGTCACCAGCGCGACCCCCTCGGCGATCGCCGCCGCGTCCCACCGGCTGCGGTCCTGGTCGGCCAGGGAGACCAACTCGCCGGACGGGCCGGTCCGCGCGGCGGCGCGGGCGTCGGTGAGCAGCATCAGCGCGAGCAGGCCGGCCACCTCGCTGTCGTCGGGCAGGAGCGCGTGCAGCGCCCGGGTCAGCCGGATCGCCTCCTCGGACAGGTCCACCCGGCGCAGGTCGGCGCCCAGGCTGGCGGTGTGCCCCTCGGTGAAGATCAGGTAGAGCACGTGCCGCACCGCGGCCAGCCGGGCCTCCCGGTCGGCCGGCTCGGGCATCCGGAACGGGAGGCCGGAGCCGCGGATGCGCTGCTTGGCGCGGCTGATCCGCTGCGCCATGGTGGCCTCGGGCACGAGGAAGGCGCGGGCGATCTCGGCCGTGCTGAGCCCGCCGACCGCGCGCAGGGTCAGCGCGATCGCCGAGGCCGGCGAGAGCGCCGGATGGCAGCAGAGGAAGAGCAGGGTCAGCGTGTCGTCCCGGTCGGCGGTCAGCTCCTCGTCCGGCGGCGGCGCGGCGCGCCGGTCGTCCGGCTCGCGGCGGGCGACGAGGTCCTCACGCCGCCGCCGGGCCGTCTCGCCGCGGACCAGTTCGACCATCCGGCGGTACGCGACCTGGATCAGCCAGCCGCGGGGGTTGTCCGGCGTCCCCTCGACCGGCCACTGGGTCGCCGCCGCCAGCAGCGCCTCCTGCACGGCGTCCTCGGCGGTGGCGAAGTCGCCGAAACGGCGGCTGAGCACGCCGAGGACCTGCGGCGCCAGCTCGCGCAGCAGGTCCTCGACGGATGGTTCGGCGGCGTCCAGTCGTCACATCTCCAGTGGCGGGGCCGACATGACCGGGCGCACCTCGATCGGCATGTTCAGCGGCCGGCCGCCGGGGCCGGGCGCGGTCGAGATGTGCGCGGCGATCGCCACGGCCCGCTCGGGGCTGTCGCAGTCCACGATCCAGAAGCCGGCGAGGAACTCCTTGGTCTCGGCGAACGGCCCCTCGGTGACCACGGGCGCACCGTCGGAGCCCGCCCGGACGATCTTCGCCTGGTCGGGCGCGGCGAGCCCCTGGCCGTCGACCAGTTCGCCGTCGGCAACCAGCTTGGCGTTGACCTCGGCCATGAAACCGATGTGCGCCCGGATCTCCTCCGGCGCCCAGGTGTCGATCGAGGGGAAGTCCGTGCCGGCGGCGCTGAACTGCATGAGCAACATGTACTTCACGTCTGGCTCCTCACGACTGCGCACCATCATCGGTGCTCTCACCCACAGGTAGAAGCCGGCACACCGGTCCTCGACATCCCGGCCGAAGAAATTCCGAGAAATTTCGCCGCCGCCCGCCGCCCGCCGCCCGCCGCCCGCCGCCCGCCGCCCGCCGCCCGCCGTCCGTCGTCCGCTACCCGTTGGTGGCGGTGAGTTCCAGCAGGAGCGTCTGCCCTACGCCGGCCGGCGTGCCCTCACAGGCACTTCACAGCGGTGCCGGATAGGGTCCGAGCAGTCAACGACCCGCTCCAGGGTGGAGTGCGGCGTGATTCTGCGGGAGTTCCGATGGTCTTCAAGAAGATGCTGAGCGCGTTCGGTGTGGGTGGGCCGAGCGTCGACACCGTCCTGACCAACCCGAACACCCGGCCCGGCCTGACCCTGGAGGGCCAGGTGAACCTGGTCGGCGGCGACGCCCCGGCCAACGTCGAGCAGGTCGTCGTCAGCCTGGTCACCCGGGTCGAGATCGAGGGCGGCGACACCGAGTACGCCGGCATCATGGAGTTCCACCGGCTGCCGGTCAGCGGCGCGTTCCAGCTCGCCCCGAAGCAGCAGCTCTCCCTGCCGTTCCAGCTCCCGGTGCCGTGGGAGACCCCGATCACCGACGTGTACGGCCAGCGGCTGCGCGGCATGACGATGGGGCTGCGCACCGAGCTGGCGATCGCCCGGGCGGTGGACAAGGGCGACCTCGACCAGGTCAACGTGCACCCGCTGCCGGTGCACGAGCGGATCCTGGAGGCGTTCCAGCAGCTCGGGTTCCGCTTCAAGCACGCCGACCTGGAACGCGGCCACATCCGGGGCACGCAGCAGACGCTGCCGTTCTACCAGGAGATCGAGTTCTTCGCCTCGCCCCAGTACGCGTCGACCATCAACGAGGTCGAGCTGACCTTCGTCACCAGCCCGCACGGCGTCGAGGTGATCCTGGAGTGCGACAAGCGCGGCGGGTTCCTCACCGCCGGGCACGACGCCTTCGGCCACTACCGGGTCTCGTTCGCTGACGCCGACCGGACGGACTGGGTCCAGGTCGTCGACGGCTGGCTGCGGGAGACCACCTCGCGCTACGGCAGCCTGCGCGCGCAGGGCTTCGGCGGGCACGGGCACGGCCACGGGCACGGCCGGGGCCCTGGCATGGGCGGCGTGGTCGCCGGTGCCGCGCTCGGTCTCGTCGGCGGCATGGTCGCCGGAGAGATGATCGAGGACGCGATCGAGGGCGACTTCGCCGAGGACTTCGGCGGCTTCGAGGAGTAGGACACACGACGGTGGCCTCCGGGACGTACGCCCCGGAGGCCACCGCGTGCTGTGGCGCGCGGTACCCGGTCAGTGCCGGGCCTTGCGCTCCTCACTGCTGCGCCAGTTGCTGCCGGCCTTGGCCAGACCACGGCTACCCAGGTAGCCGAGGGTCAGCAGCGTGATCATGAACCACGCGTTGGGGGCCCGGAAGATGTCCACCCCGGCCGAGTTCTTCCCGACCAGCTGTGAGGCGGCCAGCACGCCGATCACGGCCGCGATGTAGACCCAGAACTCGGTGGTCCGCAGCGACGGCTTGGTCTCCGTGCCGGGTGCCTGCATGGCTTCCCGACGTCCGTCGGGCACGATCGGCATCGGGCGGGTGGGCGTCTCCTGCATGGCCCGGTCCTGCATCGCCCGGTTGGGTGCTTCCTGCACCGGCCGGTTCATCGGCCTGGTGGATGCAGCCTGCGTGCTCATCTTGTCCTCCTCAGGATGCGATGAGTCGTACCTGCATTCCCTCCCCCCGCTACCGCGTTTCGGCCACGGCACGGTTCGCGTTCATGGCGAGGGCACCCGCCGTCTACCCGACCCGGCGGGGGCAGTAACACCCGCCGGCGGCCGGGAAAATCCGGTCCGCTGGGGTCGCGCGGGGCGCGCGCCACGGACGGGGTACGGCGGCCGGCCCGGCCGCGCGGGTTTGCCGGGCGGTCGCCCGGGCACGCACCCGTACCGACACTTCTGTGAGGTGATGGACGTGCGTGAGGACGACATGCGACAGGATGCCGCCCGGCGGGCCGAGGACCGGATCGCCGGCGGCGTGTACGGCGAGGGCGTCCTGGACGAGGTGACCGTACCCCCCACCGACGTGCAGCGGGTCATCCAGGACGAGGACCCGGACGACCCGGCCCACGTCCCGGTCGACCCGGACGTGCTGCGCGACGGGGGCCCCACCCGGGGGCAGGGCGCGATCACCACGACCGGCGGCACCGCCGGCCCGGCCAGCGCCCGGCGGTTGGCCCGGCAGCCCGAGCGACACCGCGGCAAGGTGGCCCCGACGACCACGGGCGACGCCACCACCGGCGGCATGAGCACCCCTGCCGGTGGCTCCACCAGCGACCAGTCCAGCACCGCCAGCCAGGTCGGCAACTTCACCAACGAATGACCACCGGTCGCGGCCCCACCCGCCCAACGGCGTAGGCGGGACCACTGACGGTCGGAGGCGAGGACGCCGCTGGCCGGCACCACTGTGCGGGGTACCGGCCAGCGGCGTCATGGCCTGCCGGTAGCTTCCGGACCAAAAACAACTCCAGCGCTGTTCAAGCAGGGGATGACGATCACAACTCCAGGCGTTCACGCAGGGCCTCTGACTAGGGCTGGAGTTGTTCTTGGTCCGGAAGCTACGGCGAAGCCCAGGCCGCCGAGGCCCGCGCCGAGCGTCTGCAAGCCCAGCTCGACCAGGCCCGCACCGACCGGCCGGGCGGCAAGCGGTGAGCGCCGACCCCGACGTGCAGCCCCGGTAGCGGACCTACCCGTGGGCCACCGGCGCGTCCGGTGCCCCGGCGGGAGTGGCCCGACCCGGACCACGTGGGGGCGCCCCCACCACTCTCCTCCCCGAAGGGCCTGCCGGCAGGCCTAGGAGACCCGGCGGGCACCCGCCACCCGTGGCTACCGGTAGCTCCAGACCACTGGCCGGGCCTTGTAGATCGCCGCCCCGGAGAGGTAGCGGTTGCCGACGTAGGAACCGTTCAGCCGGTACAGCCAGACGTTGCCGTTGCCGTAGGTGCCGTCGCCGTTCGCACCGCCGACCTTGGTGGTGAAGACCAGCCCGCCGGAGTGGTTACCGACACTCTTGATCTTGCTTGTGTCGATGTAGCCGGGTGCCCGCTGGAATCGGTTGCGGTTGATGTCGTACCGGTAAACGTGGCTGGTGTTGCTCATCCACAGGTTGGCGGAGGTGCCGTAGACCGGTGACAGGTCGTGCACGTTTCCGGTGACCGTCCGGCAGGCGGCGTTGGTGAGTTTAGGAGCGATGGCCGTGCCGCTCACCTTGTAGCTGCACAGCCGGGTGCCGCCGGCGGCCCAGAGGCGCTTGATGGCGCTGTCCCAGTAGACGGCGTGCGCCTTGGCGAACGCCTTCGTGGCGGCCGGGCTGGTCCGGCCCTTGCCGTAGAGGGTGAGCTTGCCGGGATCGGAGGAGGCGACCACGACAGCGCCGTTGGGCAGCAGTTCGATGGCGTGCGGGTTGCCGCCTGGCGTGACCTGGTACCGCACCTTGCGGGTGGCGTAGTCGACGATCCCGGCCCGGCCGCCGGACGCGGCCACCAGGACCACGTACCGCGAGCCCTGCTTGCGGAACTTGACGTCGGAGAGGTTCTTCCAGCCGCTGCCGGCGGGTCGCTTCCACGACCACTGGGCCGAACCAGCCGTCCACCGGCTGGCGCCGGCGCTGAAGATCCTGACCCCGTACCGCTGGTCGACCACCGCGACCCGGTCGCTGGCCGCCTGCGCGCCGGTCGGCGCGACCAGCACTCCCACCATGCCCACCGTCGCCGCGCCGAGGGTTGCGCCGATCGCGCGCCACCGCCGTCGCGCCCTGTCTGCCGATCGCATCATCGCCATGAACCTCCCGTGTTACGAGCCCCGTCGGGGGGCGTTGACGGGTGCGGCCCACGGAATGTCGGCCTGCACCACGACTGATGGTGTTCGAGCGTATTCGGTTGGTAACCGGCTGCCAATGATGGCGTTGGATGGGCGACAGCGTGTCACGGTCGACCACGTTCAGGGTGTCGCGCGGCGTACCGGACAGCACCCGGGCTGCGCTACGCTGCCCGCACGGCTGTTGCGCCAGCCGATCCAGGAGCCCGTCCCCCCACGCCGGGGCCGAGCGACGAGCGGAGAAGACGTCTCAGACTCAGCGCCTCACCAACTCTCACCGCTGTCGGGCATGACCTCGTGTCGGTGGGGTCGGGCGTGGGCGCACCCCGCCGAGAAGCGAGCTGACGATGCCGAAGACCAACCGCAGGCTCACCCGCGCGGTGATCGAGCGCCGCGACAGCACCGGGGAGACCTACACCCAGGCCCGCGAAGGCGTGCTGGCCACCCTGACCCTGCCGGAGACCGAGCGCCAGGCGCACGCCTTCCGTGCCGCCGTCGCGCTGCGCATGGCCCACGCCGGCGAGGACGCCGACCGGGCCGCCACCTCGGTGCAGGAGATCCAAGATCTCGCGCAGTGCAACGGCTGGTCCTTCGCCGACGCCCAGGTCGAGTACGACTCCCCGGTCAACCAGGTGATGTGCGAGAAGTGTGGCTGGACCAACGGGATGGTCTGCCCCGAGTACCCCGGCTGCGGCTGCTACAACGGCCAGTGCAGCGGCTGGCGCCACAACGAGTTCATGAGCGACGACGAACGCAGGGCCTCTGACTAGGGCTGGAGTTGTTCTTGGTCCGGAAGCTACGGCGAGGCCTCTATGGGATCAAGGCGCTGGCGCGCGGTTACCCGGCCCGGCGGCAAGCCGCCCCGGCCCGGCCTTCGGTCAGCCGGGGCGGTCAGCCGCCCGGACGGGCCGGAAGGCCGTGCGTAGTTGCCGAACGGACTCGACGTTGACCAGGACGACGAGTTGCCGAACACTTCACGGCCGGATCGACGGTATTGCACTACTCCTGATGGCCAGGCGGTTGTCGACGAGCATCAGGACCAGGACGTGCCGCACGATTGCCCGGCATGAACTTGCTTCCTCTGGAGCCAGCCGCTCGACCGGAGAACCTAACGCTAACCACCGCCTTGACGGCGTCTCTGCGTTCACTGGCTGCGGGTATCTCCACGCTAGCGAGGACTTCTGGCCCTTGCAGGAGGATCCGCCACCCACGCTCCGAGAGAGACCATTTGGCGACCTCAAGAACCTCAACTTCCGGGAAGTTGTCGATCTCAGCCTGTGCCACTCGTTCTTGCAGAGCCCTCCGTGCGATCTGGACCGCCTGAGGCTGACTGAGGACCTTGGGGCTGCCACGGCGTAACAGACGCGAGGCAGCGGCCTTGAGCAGGTCGTAGGCCGCGTTGCCCAGCACGCCGGCACTGAGCGCGCCACCGACCCAGACCACCGTTGTGCCCAGCGCATCCGCCGTAACCCCACGCGCACGCGGGAGAAGCGGGCGATCTGGAGGAGTCGGATGCGGATCTTCGGCGGGCAGTGCGTCCCCGCTCCATTTTGGGTCTAGCGCGTTGAACCCCCGCTCGTTGAACGCGTGGATCACGTCCCGCACGTAGTCCTCGGTCACCTTCAACAGGTGGGCGATGTCCGGCGCCGGCTGCCCCTGGGCGGACATCAGCACCACGATCGCCCGCAGCTGCACCGGGTCCTTCGTCGTGCGGCGGATCCGCTGTAACCGCTGGCCCTCGGCCATCGACACCTGCCGGACGAACACCTCCGGGCGTCTACCCACCCGGCACCACCTCCCGCAGCCTCAAGCGTCGGGAGACAGCCTGCCTCACGGGTCTTCAGAACCGATGGACTACACGATCAACGTTCAAAGTCGCGGCACTAGAGCAGGTTGGGTACCAGGTGAGCGTCGACCCGCAGGACGCCCAGGTCCTGCTGGTGCATCGCCCCAGATGAGCCGTGGATCCGTTCGGCGGTTCAGGCGCCCTCCGGTTCGGCCCTTGGGCCCGTCCTACTGGTGGGCTCTCGTATTCAGCTGTCGCTGGTTCCCCGGGGTGCCCAGCCTGCTGGTGACCTTCCGTGATCTCCGGCGGCGTATCGGCTCCAGGTTCCTCCGGTCTCGTTGCGGAGGCGGCTGGTGGTCTTGTCGTGGTAGCCGAGAGCGTCCGCGACGACGGATGCGG
The DNA here is from genome assembly GCF_055586845.1 of Micromonospora sp. NPDC049139. Taxonomy (NCBI): domain Bacteria; kingdom Bacillati; phylum Actinomycetota; class Actinomycetes; order Micromonosporales; family Micromonosporaceae; genus Micromonospora; species Micromonospora sp. NPDC049139. Next base: position 17,086 of record NZ_JBVJHK010000031.1, read on the forward strand.
GCAGTTCGAGGAGTTGCTGGCAAGGACGGCGCCCTGACCGGCCCGGGCAAGGAGCACGCCGAGACCAGCATGCTCTCGCTCCACTTGCTGCAGTCCGCGCTCGTGCACGTCAACACGCTGCTGGTTCAGCAGATCCTCGCCGAACCGGCCTGGGCGAAAAGCTGACGGATGAGGACCGGCGCGGCCTGACCGCGCTGTTCTGGTCGAACATCGACCCGTACGGCACCTTCCGTCTGGACATGGACAAGCGCCTCGACCTGGGACTCACCGTGCCCCGACCCCGCACCCCGGCGAACTCCACCGCCCGATCGACGACGGAGACACGATGACCGAGCGCGCTGAACAGTACGGACGATGGACCGGCGCCGACGGCGTCGAGTTCAGCCACGGCGACGGGCTGGTCGGCGAGCTGGCCATCACCTTCGCCCTGCACGCCTTGAACGAGGTCTCCAAGGCAGTCACGCCGGCGCCCGGTGTGGCAGTGCTTACCATCGCGCAGTCGGACGGCAAGGTGCTGGGCCAGTTCACCGCCGAAGCCCAGGACGCGGACATCCTGACCAGGCGCCGTCATGAGCTGGACGCCGATCGCTGCGGCCAGACCTTCAGCAGCAACCTCAAGTGCCATCAGGGATCGTCAATCGGTCCGGGTGCCCAGGATCCGCGCCAGGGTGGGGATCACCACCGCCGCAGGGACGAGGTGCAGTCCGAGGAGGGCGGTGGTGGTGGCAGTGTCGGCCCCGGAGAGGAAGGGCGGGACCAACGAGATGGCGGTCAGCGACACTGCCGTCCACACAAATCGCTCGGCGGGGTGAGCGCTCCAACGAAGAAGAACGGCGGCAATGACGATGCCCACGGCCGAGAAGAAGCCGGTCACTACGGCGAACCCGGACAGCGGGATCGTCTCGCCACCATCGGTGACCTCGAAGTCGACGCCGGCGGCCCGGACAAGCGCGGCGGCGAGGGTGGTGACCGCCATCGCCGCGAGCGCGGCAATGAAGCCGGTGCCGGCGAGTCGGCGGAGTCGGTGGGGGTGGCTGGTCCGGCCGGCGGCCGCGCCGGTCACGATCCCGGTTTCCTTCGTGCTGTTCATGTCGTTCCTCCGTCATTCGGTCATTGGTGTACGGGGTGTCTTGACTGGAATGCGAGGGCCTTGGCTCCCGGGCGGAGTGATGATGCGTACCCTCGCCGTGCGGCGGCCTGGGTTCCGCAGGGCGCGGACGCCGGTGCCGCGGAGCCAGAACCCGGCATCGCGTTCGAGGACCGGACCCGGCTCGCCATCGCGCAGCTCCAGCTGCACTCGGCCACGGGTGACGAGGCAGAACACGTCGTGCCACTCCGCCGCGGTCACGGCGATACGCGCGCCGCCGCGCAGCGCGAGCGTCCGCACCGGGACTACTCCGTGCCGTCGGCCGGCAGGCGCTCCGGCAGCCCGAGCCGCGGGAACCGGTCGTCGTGGAACGTGACGATCTCGGTGATCGCCCCGCCGGTGACGCGCAGGACGTCGATCGTCAGCGGCAGGTACGCGCCCTCCTGCTGCTGCCAGTGGTAGAAGGCGAGGGCGGGCTGCCGGTTCACGGTGGTCTGGACGGCGCGCAGGCCCTTCATGCCCTCGAAGCCGCTCTCGACCAAGTAGTTCACCACCGTGTCGCGGCCGACATACAGCCCCGGCGTGGGCGGCATCGAGAAACGGACGTCGTCGCGCAGCATCGAGGCGAGCGCCTTGACGTCCGTAGCCACGCTGGCCTCGGTATAGCGGCGCACCAGCTCGCGCGTCCCGGCATCCTCCTCGCCGCCGGTCCAGTCCTGCCGCTCGGCGGGCAGGTGCTCCCGCATGCCGGCGCGGGCCCGCTGCAGGGCGCTGTTCACGGAGTTGACGGAGTCCCCCAGGATCTCCGCAACGTCCTTCGCCGGCCAGCCGAGCACATCCCGCAGGATCAACACGGCCCGCGGGCGCGGCGCGAGGTGCTGGACTGCGACCAGGTAGGCCAGCTCGATCGTCTCCCGCGCGACGGCGACGGCCTCCGGCTCGTCCGCGTCGCCCGCGGGCAACTCGTCGAGCAGCCGGTCCGGGTAGGGCTGCAGCCACAGCACCTCACCGCCGGTTGCAGGCTCCGGGCGGCGCTTGGCGAGCAGATCCAGGCAGACGTTGGTGGCGATCCGGTACAACCAGGCCCGGAACGTTGACCGTCCCTCGAAGGTCTCCCGCCGCCGCCAGGCACGCATGAACGTCTCCTGCACGGTGTCCTCGGCGTCCTCGAACGACCCGAGCATCCGGTAGCAGTGCACGTGCAGCTCCCGCCGGTGCCGCTCCGCCAGCCCCGAGAACGCCGGCTCGTCGACCTCGCCCAGCCCGCTCACGCCCAGCTCCTCCAGCCGCGTGTCCGCACCCATCACGTCATCCTTCCGTCTCATCGTGTCCCGACGCAGATATGACGGGGGCGGGCGCGAAAACTCATCACCAGGGGGTCGATCGCCATGCCTGAGTACGGCCTCGGTACTGGTGGGCTCCCCTGATCAGCTGTCGCTGGTTACCCGGGGTACCCAGCCTGCTGGTGACCTTCCGTGATCTCCGGCGGCGTATCGGCTCCAGGTTCCTCCAGTCTCGTTGCGGAGGCGGCTGGTGGTCTTGTCGTGGTGGCCGAGAGCGTCCGCGACGACGGATGCGGGCAGTTCGAGGAGTTGCTGGCGGAGGGCGGCGCCGCGGGCGGCGGCGATCGGGATTCCGGCCTGGTTCAGGAGCGCGGACAGGTGGTTGGGGCCGAGGGGCTGGCCGGGGCGGCGTCCTGGGAAGAGCCAGCGGGACGCCGGGTTGGTGGCTGTGTTCATGTTGCCGCGGTTCGTGATGTGTTCCAGCAACAGGGCGGCGACCGGCGGGGGAACGGGTGAGGGCGGCTCGCCGAGTCGTAGCAGCACGGTGTCGCCGTCGCGGATGACGTCGTCGAGGGTGAGCCGGACGACGCGGCTCAGCGGTTGTGCGTGGAGGAGAACGATGACTCCGGCGACACGGAGCCGCATCGGTATCTCCGTGTCGGTCAGAAGTCTGCCCAGGGCGGCGAGGCGTTCGTCTTCGCTCAGTGCGGGCCGACGGGCGATTTTCATCGCTGGGATGGCCAGGGAACGTCGGCAGTGCCGGCCCTGCATGGCCCAGTTGAGGAAGCCTCTCAGGCGGGTGCGAGCGTGCTCGGCGTTCCCGGCGAGCCAGGCGTCGATGTCTACCTGGCCGCAGGACGCGAGGGTGGTGTTCCGCTCGTCGAGCCATTAGCTCGGGATCGGCGATGCCGGCCAGGTGACCGGGAATCCAGCGCTGAAAGGAACAGAGGTGCTTGTCGACCGCGGGTAGGACTCCGCATGCCATGAGGAGTTCTTCCAGGTGAGAGGCCGCCCGCCAGGGCTGGAGTTCGTGGAACGCGTCGTGGGTCAGCGGAATCTCGCCGAGGCCGAGCCGGCGAAGCAGCCGCGAGGCGTTCCCCAGCTGCCCGCGGCGCATGTTCAGCCAGGCCAGTCCGCTTCCGGGCTTGTCCATCGTCACCAGCAGGTCGAGCAACGGGACCAGCGCGGGACGGACGCGGCCCGTGCCGTCGTCGAGAAGGGCGGTGAGGCGGTCGGTGAGCGTGCAGCGTTCGCAGAGCCGATCGCCCAGGAGCTTGCCCTCGAAGCCGCAGCGTGAGCAGTCGAAGGTCTGGGAGAAGCCAACGCAGGTGGGGCAGATCGGGGCCCCGTCGCCGGGTCGGAGCCCGGGAAGGGCCCGGTCCTGGCCGCATCCTGGGCAGGTGCCTCGTGTCCGGACGGCGCGATCCGAACAGGTCCGGCAGACGTATCCGTCCGGCCAGGTGCCGGCCTTGTGTCTGCGGAGGCCGCAGCGGCAGCACTCGGCCATGAACCAGCGTTCGTACTGTTCGTCGGTGGCGTAGGGGCGGGTCATGCGTCGGGCAGGATGCGGGCCGCGCGGGGGCGGAGCTTGGCGACGTTCGCGGGCGGGGTGGGAAGGTCGCCGGTGGCGGTCTTGCGGACGCCGACGTTCTCGGCGGTGGTGGCCACCAGGTCGGCCGGGGTGCAGGACAGGATGTCGCAGAGTGCGGCCATGACCTGCAATGACAGTCGTTCGGGGGTGCCGGAGACCAGGCGATGGACTTGGGAGGCGGACAGGTCGATGCCGCGTTCGCGCAGCAGCGGCACCAGCTCGGTGGCCGTGAAGATCTGGTGCTGGGCCATGACCTCACGCAGCCGCCAGGTGTAGCCGACCTTGCGCATCATGCTTGGCTCCCGGTCTGGGTCTGGAGAGCGGCGGTGATGGTGGAGTCCAGATGCCGCCGCAGGGCGCGGGTGCGGAAGTCCGAGGACACGCAGGTGTAGAGGGAGGTGGTGCTGGCGTGTTCGTGGCCGACCTGCTCCTGGACGAAGCGCGGGTCCCAGCCGTCCTCGATCAGGTGGGTGACGTAGGACCTGCGGAAAGAGTGGAAGTCGAGCCCGTCGCCCAGGCTGAGGGCCTTGCGGTAGGTGATGAAGCGGGAGTTGAGCCGCTGGCAGGCGATCCGCAGGCCCCGCTCGGAGGGCCAGGCCGCCGGGTTGTTGTCGGTGCCGAACAGCGGGCGGACCTCGGTGAACCACTCGTCCAGGACGTCCGGTGTCCAGTCGAAGACGGTCAGCACCCCGCGGCGTTTGGGCGGCGAGCCCTTCTTGGCCTTGCCGAACCGGACCTGGCAGCGGCCGTACTCGCCGCCGTGCGGGTTGCGGCCGAAGTCGGCGGCGTCGAGCATCCGTGTCTCGTTGCGCCGCGTCCCGAAGGCGTAGGCGGTCTTGAACAGCGTCGCGTCGCGAAAGGCGGGCAGCCAGCCCTTGCGGCCGAAGGCCTTTATGCGGGCGACCTCGTCGTCGCAGTGCGCGAAGAAGGCGTGCAGCTCGGCCTTGGTGAACGCGCGCTTCTTGGCGCCCGCCTCATTGTCCTGGACATGCACCGCGGTGTTCCACTCGTGCACCACCTGCACGGGGTGGGTCCCGCTGCCGTGGCTCGGGTTCGTACCCGATGAGGTGGCGTTGGCGCCGGACGTCGCGGTGGGCCGGTTGTCGCAGCAGCTAGGGATCGCGATGGGTGAGCTGCGCGGGTACGGCGAGCGCGAGCAGACCCGCACGGATCACCTGAGGGAGGTGGCCGGCTACGCCGGCTGGCGGTCGGTGAACACCGGCGAGTGGAAGGACCTTGACGAGTTCCTGTTCGCTCGGGCGATGGAGCACGACTCGCCGAAGCTGCTGCTCCGGCTGGCCTGCGAGTACCTGCTGTCGTCGCGGGTGATGCGTCCGGGCGTGATCCTTCTGCTGCGGCGGGTGGCCGCGGCCCGGGCTCGGGCTCGGACGGAGACCTGGTCGCGGGTACGGCATCTGCTCACGGACCGGCGGTGCGCCGAGCTGGACCTGCTGCTGGTCCCGGACGCCTATCTCGGCCGGACCCCGCTGGCCTGGCTGGGCGTGGGGCCGACGTCGTCGAGCCCGGCCGCGGTGAAGGCGGAGCTGGAGAAGCTGGCCTATCTGCGCTCGACAGGGGCCAGGCGGCGACACCCTGTGGGGCCGGGCGGTCCCACAAACGGGGCAGCTCGACAGGGCCCACGTCACCCGACCCGCCCGGACCTGCCGACTGCGGGTCGACGGGTCGCCACCCCGCAGCCGACCCCACGCCAACCCCACCGACCCCACGCCGACGCCTCACCGACGCTTCGCGGCAGCCGTACCGCACAACCGACATCCAGGCACGGACGGCGCGCGACCACCGACGGGGTGTGGCCCGCCGTGCCCGGCGCAGGGATCAAGCCTGACCGCCCGGAGCCGGGCACGGCGGGCCACACCAAACACCCCCCACGACACGCCCGCAAGGATCAGGCCGGGCGGAGGATGCCGAGGCGTTGGGTGGCGCGGGTGAGGGCGACGTAGAGGTCGCTGCGGCCCCGCGGTGACTCGGCCACGATGCGGTCGGGGTCGACCAGCAGGACGGAGTCGAATTCGAGGCCCTTGGCCTGGGCGACGGTGAGCACCACCACCCGGCTCTCCAGCTCCGGGTGCTCGCCCACGGCCGCCTCCGGCAGGGCGGCGGTGACCGCGGCGCCCAGCTCGTCGACCCGGCCGGCCGGCACGATCACCCCGAGCCGGCCGTCGTCGAGGCCGGCCGCCTCCCGGGTCGTCGCGTCGACCACTTCCGCCGCCAGCCGCTCCGGCGCCACCGCGCGGTCCCACGGCGGCACCCCGCCGGAGCGTACGGAGCGGGGCGGGCGCAGCGCCGGGTCGATCTCGGCGAGCACGTCGGCGGCGACGGCCATGATCTCGGCCGGGGTGCGGTAGCTGACGGTCAGCTCCTCCAGCCGCCAGCGCTGCGCCACGTACGGCTCCAGCGCGTCGGCCCAGGACGGCGTGCCGGCCAGCGCGCCGGTCTGCGCCACGTCGCCGACGATGGTCATCGAGCGGCTCGGGCAGCGGCGCATCAGCAGCCGCCACGCCATCGGCGACAGCTCCTGCGCCTCGTCGACGATCACGTGCCCGAACGCCCAGCTCCGGTCGGCCGCGGCCCGCTGGGCGGTGGTCAGCCGTTCCGCCTCCTCCTGCCGCTCCAGCAGGCGGTCGGCGTCGATCAGGTCGGTCACGCCGAGGATCTCGCCGCCGTCGGCCTCGTCCTCCACGTCGATCGACCGGGAGCCGCGGGCGATCTCCAGCACGCCCTCGGCGTACTCCCGTTGCATGGCCCGGATCCGCTCGCGGCGTGCGGCGGCGGCCCGCTCGTCCTCGCCGAGCAGCTCCGCCGCCTCGTCCAGCAGCGGCACGTCGGCCGGCGTCCAGCCGCCCGGCTCGCGGTGCAGCAGGGCGCGCTCGGCGTCGGTGAGCATGGGCGCCGCGGCGGCGATCCGCTCGGTGTCGGCGTACAGGTCGGCGAGCAGGCGCTGCGGGGTGAGCACCGGCCAGAGCCGGTCGAGGGCGGCCCGCACCTCGGGCTCCTCGCGCAGCTCGCGGCGGATCTCGGCGACGTCGGCCTCCTCCAGCAGGTTCTCCCCGCCCAGCGGGTCCGCGCCGATCCGCTCGGCGACCTGGGCCGCGAGCGCGTGGATGATCTCGACGTCGAAGAGGGCCCGGGCCAGGTTGTGCGGGCGGCCGGAGCGGCGGGCCCGGTCCCTGGCGGCGCGGACGGTCTCCGGGTCGAGCCGGAGCACCTCCTGCTGCGGCAGCTCGATCTCCAGCGGCTCGTCGGACACCCACTGCCGGTCCCGTACGGCGGCGGCCAGCACGTCCACCATCACCGCCCGGCCCTTCAGCGCGGCGGTCCCGGCGGGCTCGGTGCGCCGGGCGCTGACGCCGGGGAAGAGGTCGCCCTGCGTCCGCAGCAGCACGCCCGTCTCGGCCAGCGCCGGCAGCACCTGCGAGATGTAGCGCAGGAACGTGGCGTTCGGGCCGACCAGCAGCACGCCCCGGGTGGAGAGCTGCTGCCGGTGGGTGTAGAGCAGGTACGCCGCGCGGTGCAGCGCCACCGCCGTCTTGCCGGTGCCCGGGCCGCCCTGCACCACGAGTACGCCCGGCAGGTCGGCGCGGATGATCCGGTCCTGCTCGGCCTGGATGGTCTCCACGATGTCGCGCATCCGGCCGGTCCGGCCGGCGGTGAGCGCGGCGAGCAACGACGCCTCGCCGGTCAGTTCCTCGTGTGCGGTGGGGGAGGCGGTGGCGAGGTCCAGCACCTCGTCGTTGAGCGCGGTCACCTTGCGCTCCCGGGTGCGCAGGTGCCGGCGGCGGCGCACCCCCTGCGGGTTGGCAGCGGTGGCGAGGTAGAAGGCGCGGGCCGCCGGGGCGCGCCAGTCCATCAGCAGCGGGTCGTAGTCGCCGCTGGTGTCGAAGATGCCAATCCGGCCGATGTAGTGGGGGCCGCCCTCGTCGGTGTCGAGGCGGCCGAAGCAGAGGCCGTTCTCCACCGCGGCGAACTGCTCGATCTGATCGGCGTACATCCGCACCGCGCTGTCGCGCTGGGAACGGGCCTGCTGGGTGCCGCCGGTCGCTCGCAGCTCCTCGGTCAGCCGGCGGGACGCCTGCTCACGCAACCCGTCCAGCCGCCGGTAGAGCATCGAGACGTATTCCTGTTCGCGGCCGATCTCGTCGTCGGACTGCAATTCAGCGGAATCGGCGGAATGCCTTGACAAGCCGTCTCCCAATTGGTTAGTATCTCTCTCGGAACGGCTTTCGAGGGCCGTTCCTTTTTGTTGCGCCAACTGAGAAAGATACCGCGCACCGGCCGTCCGGACCAAGCGCGCCGGGCCACGTCATGCGGCGCCCCACGGACGAGTCGGGGGCCCGCCGTGTGGCGGACCCCCGATCGCTCGACTCCGCTCAGCCCTTCGCCACCTCGTAGAGCCGCTCCGGGGTCACCGCCCCCGCGATCACCCGGCCGTCGTCGGTGAGCAGCACGCTGAACAGCTTCCCGGTGAGCAGCCGCCCGCTGCCCCAGTCGCCGCTGACGGCGGGCAGCGCGCCGAGCAGCGCCGCCGCCTCGCCGGCCGGCTCGCGGCCGGCGCCGGCCGCAGGGGCCTTGCCGGGGCCGCCGGGCGCGCCGGCGCCGTCGAGCCGCGCGACCACCACAGTGCCCCAGCCCTCGCCGACCGTACGCACGTCCGGCCGCTCGCCGTCGCCTGCCCGGTCCTTGCGCGTGCCGGCCGGGCGTTCCCCGACCGTCTCCTCGGTCACCTTCACGCCGGGCGGCGGGTTGAAGGTGAACTGGTCGGCGTCCGGCCGGGCGTACGACACCTCGGTGAAGGCCATCTCGAAGGCCGGCTGGTCACTGCCGTCGGCGAAGACCTCGAAACGCAGCGGCACGTGCTCGCGCGCGTCGATGGCGATGCGCACCTGGTGCACCAGCGAGGCGGCGTCGCGCGGCGCGAGCACCAGCTCGTACGCGTCCCGCCCGGCGACCGTGGCGGACCGGCCGACGCTCACCTCGGTGCTCGGGTCGATCGCGGCGAGGGCCCGGTCGGCCGCGTCCTGCGGCGTGGCCGGCAACTCCGGGGCGGCGGCCTCGCCCTCGCCCACCGGCAGGGTGCGGTGGGTGGCGGCGTTGGCCCGGCTGTCCCAGGTCCACACGTCCCGGCCGTTGCGGATGACGTCCCGCTCGCCGAGGGTGTCCAGCAGGGCGATCCGCTGCCGGTCCGGGCCGGAGTGCCAGACGCGCAGCGTGTGCGTGCCGGTCAGCAGACCGGTCAGGTTGTCGCCGCCGACCAGCCCGGCCAGCGGCGGCAGGCCCAGGTCGGCGCGCTGCACGACCGTGCCGGAGAGCCCCTCCAACCGGGAGGTCTGCAGGTCGACCAGGAGTTGGGCGGCGGTGCGCGGCGGCAGGCTCGGCTCGGCCTGGGCGGCGAACGTGCCGAGTGCGGCGCCGCCGCCGATGACGGTCACGACGGCGGTCGCCGGGACCAGCCATCGCAGGACGGGACGGCTCTTCAGGACGGACATGTGACACCTCCTGATGACATCCTGCCCGTTCGACGCTGTGAGGGTGCTGAGGACGACGGTACGGCCACCCGCGCGGGGGTGGCACCCTTGACTGCGTGCGGGTGCTGGTGGTGGAGGACGAGTCCCGGCTGGCGTCCGCCCTGCAACGGGGGCTGCAGGCCGAGGGGTTCGCGGTGGACGTGGCGGCGACCGGCCCGGCGGGACTCGACGCGGCGCGGCACGGCGGCTACGACGCGATGATCCTCGACGTGATGCTGCCCGGCCTCTCCGGCTACGAGGTGGTCCGCCGCCTGCGCGCCGAGGAGCACTGGCTGCCGGTCCTCATGCTCTCGGCCAAGGACGGCGAGTACGACCAGGCCGACGGGCTGGACTGCGGTGCCGACGACTACCTCACCAAACCCTTCTCGTACGTGGTGCTGCTGGCCCGGCTGCGGGCCCTGCTGCGCCGCGGCGCGCCCGAACGCCCCACGGTGCTCGCGGTCGGCGACCTGCGGCTCGACCCGGCCCGGCGGCGGGTGACCCGGGCCGACGCCGAGGTCGCGCTGACCGCCCGCGAGTTCGCGCTGCTGGACTACCTGATGCGCCGCCCCGGCGAGGTGGTCTCCAAGACCGAGCTGCTGGACCACGTCTGGGACGCCAGCGACGAGACCGCGCCCAACGCCGTCGAGGTCTACGTCGGCTACCTGCGGCGCAAGATCGGCCGTGAACGGCTGGAGACGGTCCGGGGCGCCGGCTACCGGCTCGCCACATGACGGGCGAAGGAAGGGCCCCTTCCTATCGCCTCCGGTATAGGAAGGGTCCCTTGCTAACACGGCGGCTGCGTGCCGCGCTCGGGCTGCGGGGGCGGCTGATGGTGGTCGGGGTACTGGGCGTCTCGCTGGGGCTGGCCGTCGGCGGGCTGGTCCTGCTCGGCGTACTCGGCTGGTCGCTGCAACGCGCCGTCGACACCGAGGCGTTCCGGACCGCCGACGCCGTGGCGCTGTTGGCCGCCGAGGACGCCCTGCCCGACCCCCTGCCGGTGGCCGGGGGACAGGTCCGGGTGCAGGTGGTCGACGCGCAGGGACGGGTGCGGGCCGCCTCGATCGACGCCGACCGGCTCGTGCCGATGGTCCCGCCCGACCGGATCGAGGCCGGCGCGCGGCAGCGGCTGACGGTGTCGGGGGAGCGGATCGACCTGGCCGGGCCGGTCCGGGTGGTGGCCGTGCCGGCCGGCACGGCCGCCGAGCCGCTCACCGTCCTGGTGGCCCGCTCGCTGGCGGACGCGCGGCACAGCGGGCACGTCGTGCGGACCATCCTGCTGGTGAGCTTTCCGCTGCTGGTGGCCGTGCTCGCCGCCGTCGCCTGGCGGGTGGTCGGGGCCACCCTGCGCCCGGTGGAGACGCTGCGCCGGGGCGCCGAGGAGATCACCGGGCGCAACGGGGGCGGGCGGCTGCCCGTACCGGCCTCGCAGGACGAGATCCACCGGCTGGCGGTCACCCTCAACGGGATGCTGGGCCGGCTGGAGTCGGCCCGGGACCGGCAACGGGCCTTCGTCGCCGACGCCGCCCACGAGCTGCGCAGCCCGTTGGCCAACATCCGTACGGAGCTGGAGGTGGCCCGGCGGCTGGCCGACCGGACGGACTGGACGGCCGTGTCGGCGAACCTGCTCGCCGACACCGAGCGCCTCGGCCGGCTCGTCGACGACCTGCTGCTGCTGGCCCGCCTCGACGAGCGCCCGCCGGCGCGGGCCACCGGGCCGGTCGACCTGGGCGCGCTGCTCGCGTCGGTGGCCGGCCGGTACCCGTCCCCGCCGGTGCGCCTCGACGCGCCGGCGGCGCCGCTGTGGACCGAGGGCGACCCCGACGAGCTGCGCCGGGTCCTGGCCAACCTGGTCGACAACGCGGTGCGGCACGCCCGGGGCGAGGTGGTGCTCGCGGCCGGGCCGGCCGGCCCCGGGGGCGCCCCGGCCCGGTCCACCTCCGGCCCGGATGGCGGCGGGCGGTCCGTCGACGGCGGGAGCGGCGGAGCCCGGTCCACCGGCGCGGGGGACGGCGCGGCGGCGTACCACCTGGTGACAGTGACCGACGACGGGCCCGGGATCCCGGCCGCGGACCGGGAGCGGGTCTTCGGCCGGTTCACCCGGCTCGACGACGCGCGGGCGCGCGACGACGGGGGCGCCGGGCTCGGCCTGGCCATCGTGCGCGAGCTGGTCCGCCGGGCCGGCGGCCGGATCGAGCTGACCGATGCCCGTCCCGGCGGCGACGGCGGCGCGGGGCTGCGGGTGCGCCTGCTGCTGCCGGCCCTGACCGACCCGGAGCGGCCCTGAGGGGACGCCCGCCCGTCGCCCCCGCCGACGGCAGCTCCAGGGAAGCGGCCAGGGCGAACGGGCCGCCCGCCTGGATCTTGCCGACCCGGTCAGCGACGGCGGGTGCAGACCTCCTGCGCCCGCGCGATCGTGTCAGTGGACCACACGACGGCGACCGTGAAGCAGTAGTCGGTGCTGCGGTTCAGCCCGTAGACGACGAAGTCGGTGGTGCCGGCGGGCAGGTTGGCGAACGCCGTCTGGGCCTGGCCGACCCGGCCGCCCGAGATGACCACCGGGCCCTCGCCGCCGGCGGGGTACGTCCAGCGCAGCGCGACGTTGTCGCGGTTGTCGCGCAGGGTGACGGCCCCCGGCGGGGTGCCGGGGGAGGCGACCGCCCCCGCCGTCGGGCCGGCGGCGGGCGGGGTGACCGTGGCGGCCGGCGGGCCGGTGCCGGCCGGGGTCGAGGCGGGCGCGCCGGTCGCGGCCGGAGGTGTCGGGTCGTCGTCGCCGTCCATCCCCGCCACCCCGGCGATCACGGCCGCGGTGCCGAGCAGTACCACCGCGACGCCGCCCACGACGAGGGGCAGCAGCCGGTTGTCCCGCCGGGCCGGCGCGCGGTGCACGGGCACCGGCAGCAGCCGCGACGGCTCGTGCGGCTGGTACGGCACCTCGGGCGCGCCGTGCGGGCGGACCCGGTGCACCCCGTCGGCCTTCTCGGCGGCGCCGCCGGCCAGCGGCACGACCGACGGCGGCACGGCGCTGTCGGCGGGCCGGTCCCCGGCGTCGGGATCGGGGGGCCACCAGCCCCGCGCCGGGTCCTCCGCCGGCTGCCGGGGATTCGGCACCGGGTGCGGCTGCCCGGCGACCGGCTCGTACGGGTCCGGCTCGCCGGGCCGGTAGCCCGGCTGCGAGGGGTGGTACGCCGTCGACGCGTCACCGGGGGGCGGGGTGCGCGCGGCCGGCACGATCGGGTCGTCCCGCCCGACGGGGGCGGTGTCGGCGCAGACATGATCCGGGCTGGCGGCCGCCCGGGCGAGCGTCGCCACCTGCGCCGCCAGCGGATCGTCGGCCGGAAGGTGCTGCCGGCAGAGCTCCCGGGCCAGCGCCAGGTTGTCGTGCGCCTCGGCGAACTGCCCGCAGTCGCGCTGCATCGCCCCGAGCCGCGCCAGCATCTTGATGCCGCTGGGGTGCCCGTCGCCGTAGACCTCGCGGTGCAGCTCCCAGGCGTCCTGGAGTCGGTCGCGGGCCACCTGGCACTGGCCGCGCGCGTACTCCACGGTCGCCAGGTCGGCGTGGGCGGCGAGCACCCGCAGCGACTCCGGGCCGTCCAGGGCGGTCAGCTCGATGATCACTTCCTGGTAGAGCCGGGCGGCGCGGGACCAGCTCCCGACCCGGTGCAGCACCGCCGCCAGGGTGGCCGCGGCGGCCACGGTGCGCTGGTCGGAGCGCCCGTGCAACCTGTTCGTGGCCGCGTACGCGAAGGCGGCCCAGCCCCGGGCGGAGTGCGGTTCGCCGAGGGCGACCAGCACGCGGGCCTGGAGGCTGGCGGCCTCGGCCAGCTCGGGCGTGGCGTTGGCCGGGCGCGGGTCGGCGTCGGTCAGCGCGTCGGCGAGCAGCCGTTGGGCGCCGGCGAGGTCGCCGGTGGACACCAGGTGGTGCGCCTGGTCAGTCAGTTCCCCGAAGCCGGAAGGCACGCCCCATCGTGCTCACCCGACGACGGTAAGTACAAGACCCGGGCCGCAGTGGATTGGTCAGGATCCGGTCAGGTGGTCGACGAGCGCCTCGCTGATCCGGCGCAACTGGTCCACCTGGGCGGGGCTCAGCGCGTCGAACAGGTGCCGGCGTACCCCCTCGACGTGGCCGGGCGCGGCGGCGGCGAGGGTCGCGAAGCCCTCGTCGGTGAGGACGGCGATCTGGCCGCGCCGGTCGGAGGGGCACTCCTCGCGGCGGACCCAGCCGGCCGCCTCCAGCCGGGCCACGGCGTGCGAGAGCCGGCTGCGGGAGGAGCCGCTCGCCTCGGCGAGGTCGCTCATCCGCAGCCGCCGTTCCGGCGCCTCGGAGAGCCGGACCAGAATCTCGTAGTAGGCGTGCGGCATCCCGGCGTCGTGTTGCAGCTCGCGGTCGAGCGTCTCCATCAGCGCGCGGGAGGCGGTCAGGAACGCACGCCAGGTGCGCTGCTCGTCCGGGTCCAGCCAGCGGGTCATGACCACCATCATACGCCCGGTAGTTGAATGTTCAACCAAATCGCGCTAGCGTCGGTGACATGGGAATCCACCGCCTCAACCACGCCGTGCTCTACGTCAGTGACCTCGCCCGCAGCGTCGCCTTCTACCGCGACGTGCTGGGCTTCCGGCAGATCCCGATGACCCCGGACGGCTTCCGGGGCGCCGCCTTCCTCCAGGCCCCCGGCTCCACCAACGACCACGACCTCGGCCTGTTCGAGGTCGGCCAGGGCGCGCGCCGCTCCGCCGCCGGCCGCGGCACCGTCGGCCTCTACCACCTGGCCTGGGAGGTCGACACCCTCGACGAGCTGGCCGTCACCGCCGAGCGGCTCGCGGCGGCCGGCGCCCTCGTGGGCACCTCCGACCACGGCACCACCAAGAGCCTCTACGGGCAGGACCCGGACGGCCTGGAGTTCGAGATCGTCTGGCTGGTGCCCGCCGACCGGCTCGACGACGCCGCCCTGGCCGCCCGCAAGCGGATCGGCCGGCTCGACCTGGCCGCCGAGCGGCGGCGCTACGGCGGCCAGACCCGCGGCGGGGTGGGCATCTCCGTCCCGGCCTGAGCCGGCCACCCCGGCGGATCCCCTGCCCGGCCGGCCCCGGGCGACGCCGCCCTCGGGCCCGGGGGAGCGGCGCCCGGCCCGGGGGAGCGGCGCCCGGCCCGGGCCGGGTGCGGTAGAACGGCAGCATGCCGACCGACGCCGTCCTGCACGAGCTGCTCGTCCGACACCTGGAGACCTGGCTGCCGGGGGCGCTGCACCGCGCCCGCCGGGTCACCGTCGCCCTGGCGTACGACGACGGCGACGCCGACTCCGCCGAGGCCGCCCTGCGGGTGGTCGCCGAGTACGCCGACCGGCTGCGGGGCCGCCAGCTCACCGTGCTCGTGCTCGCCGCCGGCACCGAGGAGCTGCCGGCCCGGCTGGGCGCGGTGGAGGCGGACCTGCCGGCCGAGGCCACCGTGCACCTGATGCCCGGCGGGACCGCCCGGCTGCCGGTGGCGCTCAAGGCGGCCGGCGCGACCGGCGGGCCCCTGCTGTCGTACGTGGACGGGCCCGCCGACCCGGCCGTGCTGACCGCCGTGGCGGGCGGCAGGCCGGCCGAGGTGCTGCTCGCCACCGCGCCCGGCGCACCCGCCCGGGGCGCCCTCGCCGACGCCGGCTTCCCGCTGGCGACCGAGGTGGAGCTGGTGCCCGCCGACGGCGGGCCCGCGCGGCTGCTCGCCTTCGCGACCGGCTCGGACAAGAGCCTGGAGGCGTTCAAGGAGGCGCTCTGGGCGGTCGACGAGTTCGCCGGGGTCCGCTACCGCGACCCGGCCGACCCGGCCGGCCGGCTGCTCGACATCGCGCTGGCCCCCGAGCCCGGGCCGCTGCGCCGGGAACTGCTGGCCGAGTTGGCCCGTTCCGGCCCGCGTACGGTCACCGAGCTGCGCCGGTACGCCCTGACCGCGACCGTCTACCGCTCGGCCGACGCCGTCCGGGCGCTGACCGGGCTGCTCGGGACGGGAGAGGTGACCCGCGACCCGGAGCACGGCCGGCTCGGCGGCGACGTGGTCGTCACCGGCCGGGACGCGCGGTCGACTCCCTGACCGCGCCGCCGGGTTCGCGGCCGGCCCATTCCACGCCGAGCCCTCCGCGCCGGCGCAACACCTGAGCGACGGCACCACTCCTGCCCGACGGCGCCTTTCTTCCGCGCCGGCGCCACTCCTCGGGCGATGGCGGCCCGAACGTCGGGCGGGGCGCCGGTGGAGACCACCGGCACCCCGCGCGACCTCGGGACGTCACGCCCGGGACTTGTCCTGCTTCCAGGACAGCGGGCCCGGCAGGTCGACGCGGTGCGCCCTGGCCCGGGAGTTCCAGGACCAGCGGCCGATCTTGATGCTCCAGGACGAGAAGCCGTTCTCGGTGAAGTTCAGGATGATCGGGCCGTACTTCTTGCGCTTGCGGAACATCAGACCCATCGCGGGGCTCCCTTCGATTCCCTTCCCTGTCCTGACGGAACCGAACATGCCCGGAGCGCTGATTTCCGAAACCCGTCCCGGTCTGTCGTGGACGGTGCCCGCAGGGCCGACAATCCCTATCCACCAGATGGGTGTTACGGGTCGGTGGACCCTGGTGTGGATGGGGAGATGACGAAAGCGCCGACCCCGATCTCATCTTCTGGAAGGACGTTGACCGGCCGGTACGCCCGCCGGCACCATGAGGTCATGTCGCAGCGGGACGAGCTCCTCCTCACCGCTCGCGTGCACGTCGACCTGGTCCGGCACGCGAGCGCGCTCTGTTGAGCTGACCGGCACCACCCCGGCCCGGCCCCATCGCCGCACTTCGCCCGCCCGTCCGCTCGACGCGGAGCGGCGCGTGCCTCCCTGCCCCTCGTCGGGCTTTCCTCCACCGCGTCGTGGACAGATCAGGAGACTCCCATGGACTCACCCCGTCGTACCCGTCCGCGTGTCCTCTCCGCGGCCGCCGTCACCGCCGTGGGCCGGGTGGCGGCATGAGCACCGACAAGATCCTCTTCGACCGGGTGACGAAGACCTTCCCGGCCCGCGCCGGCCGGCGTGCGTCCCCCGGCGCGGTCACCGCGCTGGACGAGGTCACCCTCGGCGTACGCCCCGGCGAGTTCCTCGTCGTCGTCGGGCCCGGCGGCTGCGGCAAGTCCACCCTGCTCGACCTGCTCGGCGGGCTGTCCCGGCCCACCGGCGGGCAGGTGCTGGTCGACGGCCGGCCGGTCACCGGGCCCGGCCTGGACCGGGGGCTCGTCTCCCAGCAGTACGCGCTGCTGCCCTGGCGCACCGCCGCCGGCAACGTCGCGTACGGACTGGAGGCCAGGGGCGTGCCCCGGGCCGAACGCGCCGACCTGGTCGCGCACTACCTGGGACTGGTGGGGCTCACCGGGTTCGCCGACCGCTACCCGCACGAGCTCTCCGGCGGCACGAAGCAGCGGGTGGCCATCGCCCGCAGCCTCGCCCACGACCCGGACGTCCTGCTGATGGACGATCCGTTCGGCGCCCTCGACGCGCAGACCCGCGACTCGTTGCAGGACGACCTCGTGCGGATCTGGGAGCGCACCGGCAAGACGGTCGTGTTCGTCACGCACGGCATCGACGAGGCGGTCCACCTCGGCCGGCGGGTCGCGGTGATGACCTCGCGGCCAGGCCGGATCAAGCAGGTCGTCGACATCGACCTCGGCGACCGCGACGCCGTGGCGGACGTCCGCTCCTCCGACGCCTTCCGCCACCACCGCCACCAGATCTGGGCGCTGCTGCGCGACGAGGTCCGCGCCGCACAGGCCGCCCCGGCCCTGGTGCCGGCGTGACCACCGTCGAGCGTCCCCGGGCGGACACCGCCGACCTGCTGCCGGTGGACCGGGACCTGTACCGGGCGCTGCTGCGCCGGCAGGCCGCGACGGTCACGGTGGTCACCGCCGTCGCCCCGGGCACCGTCGAGCCGGCCTGCCTCGGCGGCCTCGGCGAGCCCGTCCGGGTCGGGTTCACCGCCACGTCGTTCACCTCGGTCTCGCTGGACCCACCGCTGGTCTCGTTCTGCCTCGGCGTCGCCTCGTCGAGCTGGCCGGTGCTCGCCCGGGCCGAGCACGTCGCCGTGCACCTGCTCGGCGCCGGCCAGCGGGAGGCCGCCCGGGTCTTCGCCACCAGCGGGGTGGACCGCTTCGCCGCGTACCCGCACTGGACGCCGGGGCCGTTCGGGGTGCCGCTGCTGACCGGAGTGCTGGCCCGGCTGCTCTGCCGGATCGTGCACCGGCTGCCGGCCGGCGACCACACCCTCTTCGTCGCCGAGCCGCTCGCCCTCGGCGGCGGCGAGGACGGCGACCCGCTGGTCTACCACCGCGGCGGCTACACCGGCGCGGTCACTGCGGCGCCGGCGTGACCGGCTCGGCGGCGTCGGGCGTGCGCGCGGCGGACGGGTGCGCGTCCGCCGCGCCACCGCCCGGCGGGGAGCCGCTCGCGCTGGACCGGGCCGCCCAGGACCTGCTGTGGGTGGTGACCACCGGCAGGCCGCCGGGTGTCTCAGGCGGGGGCGCGGCCGACGGCGAGGACGCGGGTGACGCTGCCGTCGTCCTCGGCGATGTCGCGCTCGTGGACGAAGCCGAGCTTGCCCAGCAGCGCCAGCGAGGCGTGGTTGGCGTCGGCGACCGTCGCGTACACCCGGGGCAGGCCGAGGGTGTCGAAGCCGTACCGGACCAGGGCCCGGGCCAGCTCGGTGCCGAGGCCGGCGCCCCAGGCCGGCTTCGCCAGCGCGTAGACGAGCTCGTGGCCGTCGACCTGGTCGGTCCGCTTGATCTCGGCATGCCCGACGTACCGGCCCTCGCGGCGGACCGCCCAGACGTCGAAGAGGTCGGCCGCGTAGACCTTGGTGAAGACCCGCCCGAACAGTGCGCCGGCCGCCTCGGCCGCCATCGGGCCGTCGCCCATGAACCGGCCCACCTCCGGGTCGGTGAAGAGGGCGACGAAGTCCTCGGCGTCGTCGGGCCCGTAGGGCTCCAGCAGCAGCCGGTCGGTGTGCAGGGTGGGGGTGGGCATCAGCGCGGCTCCCAGGCGTCGGGCAAAGCGGTCAACCTACGCACGTGGGCGGGCAGCCGACCACTGATTATCTCCGCGAGGCTCACCTCGTCGACCACCCGTCGCACGGCCGCCCGCACCGCCACCCAGAGCCCGGGCAGGTTCTCGGCCGCGCCCTCGTAGCTGGTCTCCTCCGGGCGCAGGCCGCGGACCCCGGCCAGCGGACCCTCCACCGCGCGCAGCACCGCGCCGACGGTCACCTCCCGCGGCGGCCGGGCCAGCGTGTAACCGCCCTCCGCGCCGCGCTGCGCCCGGACGATGCCAGCCCGCCGCAGGTCGGCCAGCACCGCCTCCAGGAACTTGCGCGGCATGTCCTGCTCCGCCGCGATGGCCTGGGTGGAGAGCAATCGGGGGTACGCGGTGGCAAGGCTCAGGGCCGCCCGTACCGCGTAGTCGCCGCGCGCGGAGATCTGCACCCCGTCATCATGCCCGGCGGAGCCCGCCGACCGCGTCGGCGGGCGGACGGGGCCGGACGACCGGACCGGGCGCCGGCTGCTCACGGGCGGCCCGGAACGCGCCCGGGCTCATCCCGACCTCACGGGTGAAGAACCGCCCGAAGTTCGTCGGCTCGGAGAAGCCCAGCCGCCGCCCGATCTGGGCGACCGGCTCGTCGGTGGCGGCCAGCAGCCGGCTCGCCTGGAGGGCCACCCGCTCGTCGACCACCTGCTTGGCGCTGCGCCCGGCCACCGCGAGGCAGGCCCGGGTGAGCGTCCGCACCGAGCAGCCCAACCGGTCGGCGTAGTCCTCGACCCGGCGGGTGTGCTGGTAGCCGCGCTCGATCTCCCGGCACAGCCGGTGGAAGGTGGCGGCCTCCGCCCGCGGCACCGGACGGGGGCCCTCGGGCAGCAGGGAGAGCCGGAGCAGCAGCACGGCGAGCTGGTGGCGGAGCAGGCCGCGGGCGGCGGCCAGCCCGTGGTGCCGCTGGCAGTCCACCGCGAGCTGGCTCACCTCGGTGATCACCGCGTCCTCGTCCTCGCCGGCGAGCTGGAGCCAGGCCGGGACGGCGTCCGGGTCGACGTCCAGCCCGCGCAGCGCGTCGGCGTCCCAGCGCACCACCGTGGCGTCGAGGTGCGGGCCGGCGCAGCGCAGCACCTGACCGGCGCGCACCCGCAGCAGCGTGCCGGGCCGGCAGGGCAGCGCGCGGAAGTCAAGCTCGGCGGTGCCGTGTCCGCCGGCGGTCAGGATGAGCAGGTCCCGGTCCAGCAGCACCGGACGCCGCCAACCCGGGCCGGACGCGAGGTCACCCAGGGTGAGCGTGTCGATCTCGGCTGGGGTGGTGGCAGGGGTGTCGGGCGGCGCGGGGGAGAGCTGACCGGAAGAGACCATCGCCTGCGACGGTAGCCCGGGGCGACGATCATCGCATCCCGAAGACGGCGGGCGGGGGTTGTCCGGGCTGTCGGCGGCGGGCTACGTTACCGAGCGGTAGAGCCGTCCGGTCGCGGCACGCCCGCGGCCGGTCGCACCGGCCGGGCCGGCCGCGTTCACCCCCGGCGGTCCCGGCCGACTCGCGATGGGATGGGCATGACGGATCTGTTCTCGGTAGACGGCAAGACGGTCCTGGTCACCGGCGGCTCGCGGGGGATCGGCCTGATGATCGCCCAGGGCTTCGTCCGGGCCGGCGCGCACGTGATCATCTCGTCCCGCAAGGCCGACGTGTGCGAGGCCGTGGCCAAGGAACTCTCCGCCGAGGGGCGCTGCGAGGCCATCCCCGCCGACCTCAGCAGCGACGTGGGCGCCGAGGGCCTCGCCGCCGCCGTCCGGGAGCGCGTCGACCGGCTCGACGTGCTGGTCAACAACGCGGGCGCGACCTGGGGCGCGCCGCTGGAGGCGTACCCGGAGAGCGCGTTCGACAAGCTCTGGGCCGTCAACGTCAAGGCCGTCTTCCGGCTCACCACCGCGCTGCTGCCCGCGCTGCGGGCGTCCGCCAGCCCCGACGACCCGGCCCGCGTGATCAACATCGGCTCCGTCGACGGCATCCGGGTGCCGTTCATGGAGGTGTACGCGTACTCGGCGACCAAGGCCGCCGTGCACATGCTCACCCGCAGCCTCGCCCACCAGCTCGCCGGCGAGCAGATCACGGTCAACGCGATCGCGCCGGGGCCGTTCGAGAGCAAGATGATGGCGTTCGCGCTGGACGACCCCGCGTCCCGGGCCGCCATCGAGGGGCAGGTGCCGCTCGGGCGGATCGGCCGGCCGGAGGACATGGCCGGCACCGCGATCTACCTGTCGTCCCGCGCCGGGGCGTACCTCACCGGCGCGGTGATCCCGGTCGACGGCGGCATAACCACGCACGGCTGAGCCCGACCCTGGGCGGGAGGGCTGCCCGCGTACCCCCTGGCGGGCCGGAGCCGCGCGGACTCGGCAGATCCGCGCGGCCCCGGATGGCCCGTCTTGCCGGTTTCTCAGCGGCCGGCGAGCAGCCGGTTCACCGCGGTGTCGACGTCCAGGTGCTCGGCCTCGCGGCCGCGCGGGACGACGACGTAGGTTCGCCGCAGGAAGCGCACCAGGACGCTGCGCGGCACCTCGAAGAGGGCGTTGCCGTCGGGCGACGACAGCGCCAGGGCGACGAAGTCCCCGCGCGGGGTGGCCCAGGGCCAGACCCGCACGTCGCCGATGCCGGCCGGCTCGTCGAGGCCGGTGACCAGCAGCTCCCGGGCGAAGGACCAACTGACCGCCTCGCCACCGGCCGATTCGGCGTGGAACAGGACATGGACCGCATACGGATCAGCAGGGTCGTAACGCAGACTGGCACGCACCGGCAAGGCCGTGGCGTCAGGTGCGACGAGCCTTAGCGACGTCTCGACCTCTACGGTCGTCGGTCGGATGACACTCATGGACGATCTCCCCCCGGCACCGCTGCGGAACGCGCGTGTCCCGCTTTTCCCATACTCAGGTGCTACTCCTGGCTACGCTCCGCCATACGCTGACTTCACCCAGTGGTGGGAAGGGGGTCGGAAAGTCCGCGTGAATGTGAGGATTCATGTAGGGTTTTCCGGTTCTGCCCAGTGCGCGATCCCGCCCGGCATCGGGTGGTTCAGTCGTCGACTTACTCCGGTAACGTCCAGTCGACCGTTGCAGTGACGGGCGCGCGCCACACTGGGGGAGGAAATGGTCACGAAACGATCCTCAGTGGATCCGATGGCCGCGCCGGGCGGGCCGAAAGTCGCGGTCCGGGCAGCCGAAAAGCGGGGGTACGGGGTGCCGATGGAGCAGCAGGGCCGGTCAGGTCGGACGCCGGTCGACCGGGGTGGCGCCAACGGAACGGCGCTGGCCGAGCGGCGGCGCCGTCCGCGCTGGCGGCAGCGGCTCGCCACCACCCTCGACCTGATCCGGGCCAACCCGACCGGCCGCGTCGCCCTCAAGATCTTCATCGCCATCGCCGGCGCGCTCGTGGTGACCATCGGCATCGCCCTCATCCCGCTGCCCGGGCCGGGCTGGCTGCTGGTGATCGCCGGCCTCGGCATCTGGGCCGTCGAGTTCCACTGGGCTCGCCGGCTGCTCGGCTTCACCCGCCGACACGTGCACAGCTGGACGCAGTGGGTGAAGGACCAGTCGCTGGCCGTACGCTTCGTGCTCGGCAGCGTCGGCCTGGTCTTCGTCGGCACGGTGGTCTGGCTGTCGCTGAAGTACAGCTTCGGCATCGACGTGATCGCCGAGGCCCTGCACTACCTCGCAACGAACTGACGTGCCGCTGCGGCGACCCTGACGTGCCCGTGGCGGGGGCGTGGTGGGGCGGCGGTCGAGACCCGGCGACGCGCCGACCCCGGATTTCCGGTCCGGTCCCTCGATCAGGTAGAGTCATCGGCGCTGAGGGCGATTAGCTCAGCGGGAGAGCGCTTCGTTCACACCGAAGAGGTCACTGGTTCGATCCCAGTATCGCCCACGATGAATATTTGCACGTAGCGAGCCCGTCGCCGGAGCCACCGGTAACGGGCTTTCGCGTTGTTGCCCCTTAGATTGGGAGCAGATTGGGAGCACGGTCCAACCCGACACTCCGTTGTTGGCCTGGTGGGATCAGTTTCGGGCCCGAGACATGAGAAGACCCGGTGCATGCGGGGGGACGACTCGCCCGGGCCGCCCGGCAATCGGCGTCCACGGCGGCGAGCCAGGACGTCCACGGCCGGAAGACCCCCGCGCGTGCGGGGACGACCCGGCCGTCTCCTCCGGGGTTACCGCGGACTCCGGAAGACCCCGCGCGTGCGGAAACGACTGGTTCGAGCGCGCCGACGACCCTCGATCAGCGGAAGACTCCCGCGCGGGCCATCAGCTGGCCGTTCGCGGCGGACAGGCGGGCCGCCTCGGCGCGTCCGGCGACGACCTGTCGAACCGCAGCACCAGGGCGAGCGTCCGGGGAAGACCCCCGCCCGTGCGGGGACGACCGCGGGGTTGTCGTCGACGCGTAAAAACTGACCCCCTGGCGGCGGGTGAATGTTGACCCCCTCCGAATGATCAGGAGGGTGCTGAGCGTGGAGGACTGGACGGAGATCCGCCGACTGCACTGGTCGGAGCAGATGCCGATCAAGGGCGTTCGCTCGCCGGTTGGGGATCTCGAAGAACACGGTCCGTCGGGCGTTGGCGGCGTCGGAGCCGCCGAAGTACGTGCGCAAGCGGCGGGCTCGGTTCTGGACGCGGTCGAGCCGCAGACCAGTGCGTTGCTGGCATCGACGCCGGGCATGCCCGTGACGGTGATCGCCGAACGCGTCGGGTGGACCCGTGGGTTGACGGTGCTCAGTACCGGGTGCGGGTCCTTCGCCCGCAGGACCAGCCTGTGGATCCGGTGTCGCGGACGACGTATCAGCCGGGTGAACTCGCGCAGTGCGACCTGTGGTTCCCGCCGGCGGACGTCCCGGTCGACGGTGGACAGGTGGCGCGGCCTCCGGTGCTGGTGATGGTGTCCGGCTACTCGCGCTGGCTGATGGCCCGGATGATTCCCTCGCGGCAGGCTCACGACCTCATCGCCGGAAACTGGGCGCTGCTGTCCGGGCTCGGCGCGGTGCCCAGGGCGCTGGTCTGGGACAACGAACCCGCGGGCGGGTGGTGGAAGGCGGGCAGGCCTGCGCTGAGCCGGGAGTTCGAGTCGTTCCGCGGCACTCTCGGGGTCAAGGTCGTGCAGCTGCGGCCACGGGACCCCGAATCCAAGGGCCTGGTCGAACGTGCCAACGGCTACCTGGAAACCTCATTCCTGTCCGGCCGGGTGTTCAACTCGCCACGGGACTTCAACGACCAGCTCACCGAATGGCTGACCCGCCAACGGGCACCATCACTGGCGCATCGAGTGCGACCGGTCTACCGCCTCGGCGCCGACCGTGCCGATGGTTGCCCTACCGCCGGTCGCTCCCGTGCTTGGCTGGCGGCATCAGGTCCGGCTCGGACGTGACCACTGTCCCGCACCGGGTTTGATGGAGACATCGAAACCTGGGAGGAAGACCAGCGATGCCCGCACCGAAGAAGTACCCCGATGAGTTGCGTGAGCGTGCGACCCGGTTGGCGGTTGAGGCCCGCCGGGATCCGGCCAGCGCGGTGGGAGCGATCCGGTGGATCGCCAGCCAGCTTGGCATCCATCCGGAGGCGTTGCGTACGTGGGTGAAGCGGGCCGAGACCGATGCCGGCGAGCGGCCGGGCACCACCAGCAGTGACGCCGAACGTATCGCCGCGTTGGAGCGGGAGGTCCGTGAGCTGCGGCGGGCCAATCAGATCCTGAAGTCCCGGCGTCTTCTCGTGGCGGAGCTGGACCGTCCGTCGCGATGAAGGTCGAGATCGTCGACTCCCAGCGGTCCGAACACGGTGTCCAGCCGGTCCTGCAGGCGCTCGAAAGCGCGCCGGCACAGATCGCACCGTCGGCCTATTACGCTGCCAAGACCCGCCCGGCCTCGGCCCGGTCACTGCGTGACAGCGAGCTGACCGAGGCGATCGAGCAGGTCCACGCGGACAACTACGACGTCTACGGTGCCCGCAAGATCTGGCACGAGCTGCGCTACCGTGGCGTGCCGGGGGCCCGATGCACCGTCGAGCGCCTAGGTGTTCTGCCCAGAGAGGTTAGGGACACGGCTGGCTGGTGGGTGACCGCCGAGGGCGGTGTGAGCGCGGTGGTGATTGTAGGCGTGGAGCCAGGTAGGTAGAGCTGCTCGGCGGGCTGATTCGGATGAGTACGGGCGAGCGTAGGCCCATTCCTCGGTGAGGGTGCGGTGGAAGCGTTCGACCTTGCCGTTGGTCTGGGGCCGGAATGGGCGGGTCTTCTTCATGCTGATGCCGAGGTCGCGGAGGGTGTCGCGCCAGAGGAACGACTTGTAGCAGGGGCCGTTGTCGGTGATGACCCGGCGGACGGTGATGCCGTGGGAGGCGAACCAGTGCGCGAGTCGGGACTACGCGGGCTGCTGCGCGACAAGTCCCCGCGCACGACCCGGCCCGCCGCCGAGACCGGACGCCCCGGTGACCTGGTCAACGTGATGTCGCCGTCGCCGGAGTTCCTCCAACCTGGAACCAGTACCTCGACCCGCAACGGCCGCACTTCAGAAGATCCCCTCCCAGCACTCGGGTCAGCGAATCCTTGTCGCCGGTCGCGGCGACAACCGTCGAGGCAGTCCACACGCTGCTGCTCCCTAGGACGCGCGCCTGCGGCTCGGCTCCGTCACCGGCCACGCCTCGCTCAGCCGGTGGCAGCGGCCAACCAACGGCTTCGACCGCACCATCTGGCAGCTCGTCAACCACAACGACACGGGTTGCTGTGGAAGCCCTGCCCTGGGGCCGAGGCGACCGTGGCGGAGTTCGTGGCCGCCAGGTCGCTGTTCATCGAGGTGCACCGCGAGGCTAGGTGGGGGACGTCGCCTACGACGAAGACTGTTCGCTGATCCGCACTCTTGCCGGGCCCCAAGTCATGGCCGTGTTGCGCAACGCCGCCATCGGAGACGCATTGCCGCCATCACCAAACATCGCCGTCGCCAACCTCCATGCGAGCGACAGCACCCGCCCCTTGCATCACTCGGGATCACCTGACGACCTTGCCGGGGCCCAGGAGCCGGCGTAGGCCGCTGAGCGGGTCTGAGCTGACAGACCGGACCGGTTGCTAACCTCAGTCGCCCTCGCTGTCGGTGCCCTCAGGCACAGCAGCTAGCCCGCCCAGTTCTTCGAACCGTCGGTCGGCCAGCTCGGTGAGCCGCTGCAACTGTCTACGCAGGCTGAGACGAAGCCCTACGTTGGGAAGGCTTCGCTCCGAGATCCTGCTGCTGAGTTTGGCGGCCACAGCCGCCCGTCGGGCGATCCTCAGATCGGGATGCCCAAGGCGGGCGCGAGTCTGCGGGGACAGAACGTCGAAGCGGACGCTGGCCGGCAGTACGGGAACGTCGGCGACGGGCGGAACGCGCTTCTCGTTGAACAGCATGTCGGAAAGCCGGCGTTCAATCGCATACTCGAGGGTGCCAACGTACTCTCTGGCCAGGTCTTTCTGGTGGTCTGGAGGCCATAGCGGCCAAACCTCGACCTCTACGACCTCCAGCGGATCCAGCACCCCCATCGCGACCGCGTCCGTGCGCTGATTTGTTAGATGGCGTCGAATTCGCGTGCTGACGCCTTCTGTCGTCTTCCCCACGTACATGGCTACGCCATCGAAGTCGTAAAATGCATAGACTCCGTAGCCGCCTGAACTAACCTTCTTGTTTCCAACCTGCCATTCGTGCCGGCTGTTCCTAAGTCCTGCTCGAAGCTCTATACCCCGGGCGAGCATCCTTCGCTTCGCTATCGTCTCCTCGAGTTCGGCCGATGCCTCTGCCAAGGAAGCCCGAGTTGCCGCGAGGTCCGCTTTGCACTGTTTGGAGCCCCGACGGGGCGGGGGCGCAGAAAGGATTCCATTTAGGCGGGTCAGCCCTTGCGCCTCCAATGCCTTGAGGCCAGACACTTCGTCAGTCAGCTCACTGATGAGCTTGTCAAGCTCCCCAGCATCGCGGTCAAGGGCGCTGAGCACTGCAGCGTCTTCGTCGAGCGTCAGCTTCAGTCCGTCGGCCAACAGCTGGTAAAACTCATTTATATCGGGCGTATCGGCGTTGTAGTTGGGCGGCGGGACGAGTCCGGGCATGGCTCCAAAGGCTAGCGTAGACCGAGAGCGGGGAGGCGTAATCCGCGCGTCTAAGGCGATGAGCAAGTCCAAGATCACGCAACGCGGCTCAGCTTCTTCGCAAGGGACGTCGGGGCACGCCCTGCTACCACCAGTGCAGGCGTGTCTACACCAACCACATCAAGCCGGGCACCCCGCGACTTTGCCAGGGCCTGATCAGATTCAGGGCTTACTGGACCGACGGCCCTCTCCGCGCGGCAGCGCAGGCTGGCTGTTATAGGGATAGGACGAGGCGCTTGACACGGGCAGCGACCTCTGCCACCTGTTCGTGCTCCCATACTCTGACCACCGTCCAGCCCGCATCCTTCAGCTGGCCGTCGACGGCGGTGTCGCGGTTGCGGTTTCTTTCGATCTTTGCATGCCAGTAGCCCGTCGGGTCAGAGGGCATACGCCCGTGTTCGGGACAGCCGTGCCAGAAGCAGCCGTCAAGGAAGACCGCAATTTTGCACCGAGGGAAGACAATGTCAGGACGGACCTTTCTGTCCCGCAACTGAATCTGTAGTGCCACACGGTATCGAAGGCCCTGCCGGAACAGCTCACGCCGCAGCGCAAGTTCCGGTTTAGTGCCGGAGCTTCGGTTAGCCTTCATTGACTTGGAAGCGCTTGAGGGCGGTGGAGTCGCTGGGAGCTTGGCTGTGGGCAATGTGCCGCCTATCAGGATGTTGGGAAGAGACCTTCCGGCTCCTCGACGACTCCTTCGGCGCCTTCGACCTCAATCATGCCGTCCAGCGCCTCGTAGCGGGCACGTGCTAGGTCGTTGAGCCGCTCGGTCTGCGTCAGCAGCGTTCGCCTCAGTCCCCGTGACACCTTGCGCTCGCTGATGTTCTTGGCGAGAAGCGAGATTGTCTGCGCCCGCCGGGCGATCCGAGTGTCCGGATGGCTGCGATCCGGGAAGATGCTGTCCGGAATGATGACGCAGGTCAGCGGTTCGGGAAGCTCAACTGGTTCGGCGGCGGGAATCTCGCCTTCGTTGAGAATGGCGTTGAAGGTGCTCGCCTCGAGCAGGTTCTGGTAGACGGTGTACTCGTATGGATCGAGAGCGGCTTTGCGAGCCTTGGGCGGAAGATCGCCGATGTGGGGCAGTGACCACATCGATACCGTGTGGACCTCGAATGGATCGAGCACGTACTTCGCCACTGCGTCAGACCGCTGGCCGGTCAGGTGCCTCCCGAGTCTGACGCCAAAGCCCTCAGCCGTCTGCCCGACGTAGATCGGCTCTCCGTCATAGTCATAGAAGGCGTAGATGCCAGCCTTGGCCTTCCCGATGGTCTGGCCCGGGCGTTGTGGGTCCGGCCGCTTGAGGGCAGCGGTGATCGCGTCCCGGATGGCCTGGACCTCACGGGGCAGGATAGTCGTGGCGAGGTCGATGCGGCGTGTGGACAACGGCAACCTCCAGGGCGATGGACAGGCTCGCCCTCGGAAGGCTACTCGTCGCCTGGCTCGTTGTCTGGTCGCAGTACAGGGATCAGGTAGTGCTCGCCGATCCAGCGGACTACGTCTACGACGACCGCGTCGCCGAAGCCGAACAATTGCTGGTTAGGTGTGCCAGCAACGAGTTTGTAGTCCGTAGCGCCCATGAGGTTGGCGTATTCGCGTGGCGTCATCCAGCGGATCCGAGGCTCGCGGCCGTGGCCCAGTTCGACTAGCGCCTGCTTGCTCGAGCCGCCGCCGGTCGTTCGTAGGCATCCAGCGATGGCGTCGCGCCGGAGCTCCCACATCGAGACGCCTTGCCGTGTACGTCGGTAAGCCGTTCGGTAGGAGAGGACGTCCGCGACACGGAGGGACTCGAAGCGCGCTTTTTGCATGTCGCTGAGCGAGTCGACGAATGCTTTGACGCGCTGCTCATCCCACCACGCGCTTGTCGGGACGTTGTGCTCCACCACTGCGCTCAGGTCCTTCGGGCCTTCCGGGAGGTCAGGAAGGTCGAGGTAGTGCATGTTGATGTTCTCGTGGTGTGCTTTGTGGATTTTGGTGACCCAGGCCGGCCGTACGTCGCTGATCTCTGGAACTCCGACATGCGCGTTTTTTGGCAACTCCTCTTTGGTGATTCCTATGATGAACATGCGCGGCCGGGACTGCGGGACGAAGTGCCGGGCATCGATAGCTAGCACATCGAGGGAGTATCCCAACTCACTCAAGCATTGGAGCGCGTCGGCCAGATCTTTGCCGCCGTGGCTGGTGGCGAATCCGTGTACGTTTTCGAGCAGGACTACGCGTGGTTTTTCCGTTAGTTCCTTGATCACTCGGGCGAACTGCCAGAACATTCCGGATTGCTTGCCGACAAGGCCGAGACGGTTGCCTGCGAGAGAGAGGTCGATACAGGGGAAACTGCTTGTCGCTAGCTCAATTCCGGAAGGGAGAGACTGCCCCCTGATGTCGCAAATGTCATCGACCTTGAAGTGGTCTTCGGCATCGGGGTAGTTCGCATAGTATGCGTCGAACTTCGCCTGCTTGATATCATTGGCCCAAACGATTCTCACTCCGAGCGGCTCCAGAGCCGTCCGCACGAGGCCGATGCCGGCGAAAAATTCTGCGGCATTGATCGCCTTAGTTTCCATGCGCCCTCCATCGCCGATCATCGTTACAGCAGTCTATAACCCGCGATGGCGAACTGACGAGGAATGACGCCAGCCTGTGATCGATCCGATCATGCGCCGCCCGCCCTTCCGTTCAGCCAGCTACTCTATGTAACGAGAAGCCGCCTGTAGAGTTACGGAGTAAGCAAGGTTAGCCTCGCCGAGACGGGCCGTCGCGGCAGCGTACCACTGAACCCACGCCGACCTTCAGCTAGCCTTGCATCCAGTGCCACTAAAATGCTTGCTCGAATTCGAGCCCATCGCGTTTCTCGGCTTCCGCACCGAGCCCTCGGCCAGCCCAGCAGTATCTGTCACAATCCCTTACTCATGCTTGTCAACAATCGCAGCGTTCCGCCGCGAGGTCACCTTGGCCTCGAACAAGACAAGGCGCTTGTCGACGCCAACGGCCGATTCGGGCGCAACCAAACGGAACGCCAAAGTCACCTGGTGGGGGTGCAGTTCATCATTTTCGTGGCCAGGGAGGGATGGTTGACCTTCCTTCACCCGGTCAACAACCGGATAGATCAGGATCGAACCCGATCGGGGCTCGACATGCCGCCTCGCTTGTTCCTCGCCGATCTCCGCGTTGTTGACTGCTTTGTCGTCTGCTGCTGGCACGCGTTTGATGACTTCTCCGGGGCCGCGGTGTTCGAGTTTGCTAATGCCGCCGTAGTAATCGGGCTTCTGTCGAGTTCTGGTGTAAACGCTGATGGGGTCGTGTCCCAGGATCCGTCGGTTGGCCGCTGAGCCCTTGTGCTGCGGCAAGATGACGACCCAGCCGCTGATTTGCTCCGAGGTGAGCGAGCTGAGCCACCGTAGATCAGGCGTCAGCGCGTCGTCGGTTGCGAGGCGAAGCGATTGCATTACGCTGAGCAGGACCGGATGGCTGACTCTGCCGATCCAAGCGTGGTAGTTCCAGCTTTCGGGTGTTCTCTCTGAGTCGTCGCTATCAGGCTTCGCGGCGTTGGGCAGCTCGCCGTAGAGGCGGGTGTGGGTTTTCGCGGCGTCGAGAAGCGGCTGGAACGCCCTTGTGTTGGACTCGATGAGCTTGGAGTTGGACGGCCACCGCCTCGGCTCGACGGCGATGCCTGGCGATCGGCGTTCGGCGAGGTCGGCGTTGTACATCTTGTTGGCTGCCGTGGGCTTGAGCCAGTCGAGGTGTTGGGCGACTAGAGGTGGCACCTGGGCGGGTGTGAGTTGGGACTTGCCGTCGACGGGTGTGGCGTAGCGGCGGAGCTCGGTTCGGAAGTGTTCCTCGTCGCGGCAGCTTGCTTCGAAGGCTGTGTGCAGGGACGGGGTGATGTAGAGGCGGACGAGGTCCCGGTAGTGCGGTCGGAAGCCGAACCAGCGGCCCATCTGCATGAGCGTGTCTTGCTGTTTGGTGAGTCGCCGGTAGTAGGAGATGGTGAGGCCTTCGACGGTGAAGCCACGAGCGAGGCTGTTCCCGCCGACGAGGATCTTCCAGACTCCGCGCTGATCGAAGTCGATTTGTTCGTTCTCGAGGCTCTTCTCGCTGTTGACGACGATGACCGGGTCGCCGCCCTGGCCGATGTTGCGGACCGCCTGAGCGACGTAGGGCGTCAGCTCTTCATAGGTGTCGGGAATGCTGTCGCCGTGTGCGAGCGCTTGACTGACTGGGCGGATGTCTTCGTCGTAGAGCTTGCGTAGCCGGTCAGCGCTAGCCGGCGCGAAGTAGCCGCCGGTTTCCCACAGTTGGCGTACTTCCGTTGCTTTGTCGCTGTGGACCGCGCGTTGCATGGCGTGGTGTACCAGCATGGTGTGGTGACGGAAGGCGCCCTCGCCTCGGTCTTGCCGGTAGAGCTTGAGCGCCCCCGTTAGCACGAAGGCGTCGATGGCTTGCCGGAGGTGGGATTCGTCATCTGGGTCGTCCGGTAGCGGACGTACGTGCGCTTTCTCCTTTGAGTTTGCGAAGTTGTGTTCGGTGTCATCGAGGTCGGCGTCGAGGTCATGGAAGTCCGCGGCTCCCATGTATCCCGGTGGCCGGTCGAGGGAGATGATGAAGTTGCTCGGAAAGATGTCTTCCGTGTCGCTGGGGTCGACGAAGACGTTGGCGAACGGCGTCGCGGTGTAGCCGACGTACTGGGCACGCGGGAGCAGCGTTAGCAGCTCGCTGATGCGCTGGTTGATGCTGGTCCGCTCTTTCTGGTCTTTCTCCCACTTCTTGGGGTTGCTGGTGTTCGGAGACGCTTGATCGGACTCGTCGTCGATGATCAAGGCCGGGATGTCGGCGAGACGTGTGGTTATCTTGCGTAGATCCTTGACCAGCTTAGTCAGCACGAGGTTGTTCTTCTTCACAACGACCAGGCGTGCATGGCTACCTCTGAGATTGACGTCGTCATACAGCGGCCGTGTCCGGTCAAGCCGCTCGAAGTCAAGGGCGCTGATGCCTTGTTGCAGGCTTCGGTAGTCGAAGTCTCGCGTGGTGAGGCGGACGACGTCAGGCTGGCCGACGTCACGAGGCAGCACGCCGTGCCGGACAAACTTGCCGTCACGCCAATCTCGATCGGCATGATAGTCGAACGCTTCGGTGTCGTGCTCGCTGATGCCCCGAAGCAGGTTCTCGCGGCCGACGAGTTCCATGTCGAGTCGGCGTTGTGTCTGGGTTCGTAGCAGGTTCGCGCTGCCGCTGAGAACGATGAAGAGCCGGTAGCCGGCGTCGATGGCCTTGGCGATGACCCCGGTGAAGTTCGCTGTCTTGCCGCTTTGAACGTAGCCGACGACAAGGCCCTTCGCCTGGTGGCGTTTGGGACCGGCGGGGTCCGCGAGGCGCTCCACGACTTTGGTCGTGGAGGCGTCGAGCGCGGCGACTGCTTTGGGGTCGAAACCGCGCGCGTGCAGTAGGTGGTTCCGGTAGTGGTCCCAGTAGAAGTCACGCTCACGGCGGACGCTCTCGGTGTACCAAGGTGTCCATTCGCCATCGATGATGGTGTCCTCGGCCGCCGCGATGGGCACCATGTCGAGCAGCAGCGCTGCTGCTTTGTCGCCGAGGCCGAGCAGCGAGGTGATCCGGGCCCGCCGCTCGGGGGTGTTGTGGGGGGTGCCATCAATCCAGGTGCTGCCTTCGGCGGCGTCCCAGGTGGCAAGTCGTACAGCGAGATCTATGCGGAGGCTATCGTTGGGGTCCACCGCAGTGAGGTAGGCGCAGAGGCTGTCGTCGTCGGTGCAGATGGCCGGGTCCTCTGTGAGGGCAGCCGCCAACGCATGCAGGCGGCGGGGTCCGCGCAGATCCATGGCCTTGAGCGCTTCTCGGTAGCTGGTCGCGAAGGGTTCGGTCATGGGTTCACCTCAGTGGCGATGATGTCGGCGAGCGGCTCAGGGACGGACGTGCCTGCTTCTTGGTGGGTCAAGTCGATGCGGTATCTGACGTCGGTAACGTGGCTGTAGTCGAATCCCGTGCCGGCGAGTTGCTGTGCGGTAAGCCTCGGGAAGTCTTCGGCAACGAGAAAGGCGCGTGAAGGAGTTCGCCGCCGCCAGCGCGTGACGCAAAGCTCGCCGAAGGGTTCGGCCCAGCCTGCTGCTGCGAGTTTGGCGTCGAGTTCGACGCTGGCGGTTGAGCCGGCGGCAGCGCCCCGGGCAGCGGCTACGAGTTCGCTCAACCTCCAGCCCTGTCCCGGGCCGGCTTCGGTGAGCTGATGGGAGACGAGCCACAGCGGCACCGACAGTGTCGCTTGCAACTGTGTAAGCGAGCCGATCCAGTGCGTCCGGCTCTCCGAGGCGGTGGTTTTGACCTCGACGTCGAAGTCCTCTATGGCGAAGTCGTGTTCTTCGCCGTGCGGTCCGCGCCAGGCCGATACAGCACCCTGCGGCCCGAGCCGTTTGCATGCTCCGATCAACGTCAGCAGTTCGCCGCAGAGGCCCAGCTCACGCTCCCGGGAGATTGATCGGTTGCGTCCCATCAGACGCGTGAGCAGCCGAAGCGTCTCCGTGACGGCAACTCCGAATCCTTTGCCGTCCAGTTGGGCTCGATCGGCTATCGCACAAAGTATGGGATAGGCGTCCACGAAGAGTGACGGGTCTGTGATCACGACCTGTAGCAGGCCAGGATCACGGGGCGATGGCCGTACGCTGAGATGTTCGAGGCGCGATCGTGGAACGGCCTCGCGATCAGCAAGCGGCCCCTGCAGGGTGATGGAGGGACGTCCCGGATCGATCGTGAGGGTCAGTGGAGGTTTCTTGCCCATCGGATGCGCCATCGGGACGCCGGCAGCGAGGTACTCGCGGAAGCCAGCGACGCTGAGGTGCTGTCGGGTCATGAGGTTACGCCGCGGGCATGCTGGGACCTGGCGGCACTCGTCAGGATCTCCTGCCACATGGCAATGTTGTCCTTGTCCTTGGCGCCGAGGTACTCGCCCTCGAACACGTCCTCAACCAGGAGGTAAAGCAGCGCCTTCACGAGCGGAGCATCGTTCAGGCCGCCGCGTCCGCTTCCCACCACGGCCGGGCGATAGTGATCGTTCAGCCACAAGGTGCGGTTCTCGCGATCCACAGCGAACAGCTCGAGGCTTTGGAACCGGCGCCACCTGATGTCGATCGGGTCCTCGCCGGGCATGAACGGGACCTCGTCGCTGATCGCCCTCCTGATGAGAGGGTCGAATCCTTTGCCGGGAGGAAGCATCTTGCGCCGGTCTCGGCGGCGTTCTCGTGATCGTTTGTAGGCGGCTTCGGCATCCCGAAGGTAGGAGGCCATACGAGCGCCGTCGGCGTCGCGAGCGGCTTCGGCGAGGTGGGCGAAGTCGGGCCCGACCGTTACCCGTGACTTCTCGGGGTTCATCGAGAAGAGGCCCGCCACGTCGTCGTTGATGTCGATCGCGACGCGGGCGAGCTGCAGCCGGGGGTCGGCGGCGGTGAGGCCGTCCCAGCCACCGGCCTGCAACAGCCGATCGGCTCGGTAGAAGTACAGGCCCTGCCGTTCGATGGCACCGCCTGGCAGACGGAAGTTCGGGGACTTCGAGCGACCGGGCCAGACGTGGCAGGTGAACTCAATCCTCTGGCCGTCGCGTTCCGCCACGAGGATCTTTGGGTATTCCGGGTGGCCGGTGTGGTGGTAAGCGAACGGGTCGATCGGCTCGACTTCGAACTGGCCGCCGACTACGGAACGATCTGCGTCGGCGACGTCAACGGCGATCCGCAAGGACCCCCGGGCCAGGAATCGGTGGAGCACCAGTCCAAGGTGGTCGAGGATCTTGGATATTGTCGCGCTCAAGAACGCTTGCACACGGTCCGGATCGTCCGTCACGGTGAATCCGGTGATGTCATCCCAACGGATGACAGTACGACCGCCTGCGCCGGCTGCCTTGAAGCCCCAGTCTTGATCCAACTCGTCGTTGACGAAATCGGTCGGCACGATGTCGCATCGGAAATTCGAGAGGTCATCCAAAGACCATCGGCGACCATTGATTTCACTGTCGATGGAGCGGCTAAACACTGAGAGATTGCGAGCCTGACTGAACGATGCAGCCTTCATCCCGAGACCGAACTTTCCGAGGCTGCCTGTCTTGTATTCACGACGCCCACCGACGGTCATGGCCGAGTCGATAAGATCGGAGGAGATGCCGTGGCCATTATCGGCAACGTACAACGAGCGCAGACGTCCGTCGCGCTGCACGAATCTGATGACCACTTCGCTTGCCGCGGCGTCAATAGCGTTGTCGACAAGATCCGCTAAAGCCGTCTCTATTCGATGATTGCGTCCAAGGCCGTCAAGCGCATGCGGGTCAGGGGGCAGGCTTACCGAACCGCTAGTTGGAATTTCTTCTCGCCACGTCGACAACTCAGACCCCGTCCGCCCTGCTTGCGAAACGCATCTCGCCTAGACTCAATACTGCGATGACGTCGAAGCCTACCCGATCCACCCGAGGATGCGCATCGGCCAATCGGCCGATTCCACTCCATCGTCCGAAAGCTGCTCGGGAGCCTAAAGCCACCCCAGTCAATAGCTCACGTCAAGCATCTCATCCGTCTCGGGCTGTACGACACCGCAGTCCGGTGAAGTGGCCGTAAAATTGGAGTCTTTTGCTGCGGGACGCACTAGGTGGAGACGACTATTGGCAGATGCTCCTCAATGGCTTCTCAGCGATATGGAAGCTAAAGAAGGCATTGCCACGTCGGTCTTGTCAATCTATCGACTGCGGCTCAGGGCATTCTTTAAATCGGTGCAGGTGCCGAAGTGTCGTGCGGTCGAGTACGCGGCCACACCCCGAGTCGATTGGCAGGCGGTCGTGGACCTCGTGATCAACGTCTGCCGACTTACCCTCTTGCCCCGCTCGGGCGGCACGCCTATCACCCCATGTCTCCAACCTGCCCTGCCCGTCTCAGGGGACGTGCGGGGCGCGGATCGATTATCGGCGAGCCAAGCGACAGTTCCACCCTCTGTCAATTGGGGCGTTCCCGGTGCTATCCGTGCGACCCGGCCGATCCCGGCGTGCCTCTGCACGGTCATGCCGTGACCGCGAGTGCCGGCGAAGGGGCACTGGGGGGCGCTCCTGGCTAATCCGTGGCTGCTCGGACGTTGAGGAATTGACGCGGACGCACGGAGATCATAATCGTCATTCCGGGCCCGCCGGGTCCGGCTCCCGCCCCCGCGGCGACCCTGAGGGCCCGCCGCGCCCCTGTTCGCGCCACTGCCCGGCGCCGTCGGCACGCAGCAGGCGATCCACCATGCGTAACGCCTCCGGCTCCGTCTCGAACTCCCAGCGCAGCACCTTTCCCGTCTCGGTGTCACCGGCGCGGGCGACCACCGTCCAGCGCGTCCGGCGGATGAGCCACACGTCCCGGCGCGCCAGGCGCCCCCAGATCCCGTTCCACCACCGCCGGACCTCCTCATCCACGCGATGATCGTACGCATGTTCGATAACGTGGCGGGGCGGGGTGGCGAACCAGCAGGGTGGGGTCACTCGCAGCGATCTTCGGCGCCTCGGCCGTACGGCTCGCAGCAGTCCGGGCGGTGCCGGTAAACCCGCAGGTCCCGGCCGCGCCGGTGACCGTACTCGGTCGTGATCTCGTACAGGCAGGCCTGCCACACGACGGTCTCCCCGCCGCCGGGCACCACCTGTCCGTCACCCGGCCCGCCGCGCAGCAGCACGTCCACCCGTCGACGGTACGTCCACCACGAGCGCGCGACGCGGCGCGTGAGACTCCGCTCCCCCGAGCGGGCAGGCGCTGCCGGCTGCGGCCGATCTCCAACTGAACGCGTCGCCCCAGGGACCGCCCGTCGGTAGCTGCGGTGAGGTTCTCCGCTCGCACGTGGCGTCCGCCCCAGCGCCAAGCGCGCTGCGACCGCCCGCTGGCCCATTCGTTGTCGCGGATCTGGGCCCGAGGCGGCCCGTGTCTCTCCCACGATGACGTGGGGGTGGGGATGAGCGGGGCGTGCGGCCGGCGTGGTCGGGACTGGAGGTGACTCCCGCCCGCCCGCGGGCGAGGGCCGGAGCGGAGCCGGTGCTGCGTCGCCCAGTCGCGCCGATGCTCGCGGCGCCGGTCGACGTGGTGCCTGAGGGCCCGGGCCTTGTGCACGAGCCGAAGTGGGACGGGTGGAGGTGTATCGCCTTCCGCGAGGCCGATGGTGTGTACCTGCAGTCGCGGGCCGGCCGGAACCTAACCAGATACTTCCCCGACATCACCCGCACACTGCGGGCGTCCGTGCCGCCGGGCGTGGTGCTCGACGGTGAACTGGTCGTGTGGGAGCGTGGCCGAACAAACTTCGCGCAGCTGCAGCGGCGTGTCGCGGCCGGCCGCGGCGTGCTGCGGCTGGCACACGACTGCCCCGCCCACTACGTGCTGTTCGATCTGCTCGCGGACGTCGACGGCCGGGTGATCCTCGACCTGCCCCTGTCGCAGCGGCGAGCTCGGCTCGAGATGCTGCTCGCCGACGCCCCAGCGCAGCTGACCCTGACTCCGCAAACCGCCGACATGCGGCAGGTGGGGGACTGGCTCATGCACTGGACCGTCGCGACGGGCATTGAGGGCGTGGTCAGCAAGCGGCTGATCGGCCGGTACCAGCCCGGCCGACGCGGCTGGTCGAAGTACCGCACCCGAATCGTCACCGAGGCGATCATCGGCGGGGTGACCGGCAGCCTGCGCGAGGCGGACACGCTGCTGCTCGGCCGGTTCGACCGGATGGGCCGGCTCCGCTACACCGGCCGCACCCACCCGCTCAACGCCGAGCGACGGCAGGAGTTCGGGGCAATCCTGTCTCCGCCGCAGTCCAGGCGGCAACGGCGGGCTGCCGTGAGGCATCCGTGGCCGCAGCCGTTGCCGGCGTCGTGGTCGGGGCAGTTGGACCGGCCGGAGCCTCTGGAGTACGTGCAGGTGGAGCCGACGGTGGTGGTGGAGATCGAGGCGGACGTGGCGTTCGAGCACCAGCGGTGGCGCCATCGGGTCAAGGCCGTCCGGGCTCGACCAGACATGTCGGTGTACGACGTTCCGCTGCTGCTCGGAGAGCAGGAAGGCTACTTCGGCGAGACGTAGAAACGACATCGAGCAAATCATCCGCCTGCGCAAGTCTCAGCTGGACCAAACCGCATCTCGTACTCGCTCAAGCCACGCACTCCTGCCTTGGTGGCTCTTCCTTGGCTTGAGTTTGTGCAGCTTAGCTTTAAGTCGGACCACAGGTCGGTACGCAAGGTCGGACAACAAGTCGGCATTCCCAGCCTCCACCGGGCTGGGAGATCCTTGGCGCACAGGGCGACTGCGCCGGACTTCAGCTTCCCCGGTTTCTCTCCACGAGCAGGTGATGATTTGCCCGGAGCTGTGCCTTTCACCGCAGGAAGCGAGCAGACATCCGCCCTGCATTGCGCGCTACCTGCACCCGGCACCTTGTCACGACCAGATGGCACGAGAAACCAGAGATTGGAGCGCCGAGTGACGCACACGGCTGACAGGTCGGATTCCTCGGATCGAGTCGGGAGGATTCGAGATGCCCTCGTGGATCGGCTCATCGCTGACGGCATGATCACCTCCTCGGCCGTGGAGGCGGCGTTCCGGACGGTACCGCGGCATGCGTTCGTGCCTGCTGGCACACCACTCGAGGTCGTCTACGACGTTGACCGGTCGGTGATCACGAAGACGGATGAGCACGGGGTACACCTGTCCTCGGTCAGCGCCGCGTACATCCAGGCCCGCATGATCGAGCAAGCCGGCGTCGGGCCCGGGATGCGGGTCCTGGAGATCGGTTCGGGTGGTTACAACGCGGCGCTGCTGGCTGAGGTGGTCGGGGTGGACGGCCATGTCGTCAGCGTGGACATCGACGCCGATATCACGGACCGGGCCAGGGTCCTGCTGCGCGAGACGGGCTATGACCACCGGGTACGGGTGTTGCAGGTTGACGCGGTGCACGGCGTGCCCGGTGAGGGTGTGTTCGACCGGATCATCGTCACGGTTGGCGCGTGGGACATCCCTCCCGCCTGGCTAGTACTCCAACGTCACTTTGCCTGTCTGCGCTGGTAGTGGGATCGTCGGGCTCGGGCTTGGGATTTTCGTCGCCAGGTTGACCAGTGCAGGGTGTGC
>NZ_JBVJHK010000032.1:0-55269 GCF_055586845.1 Micromonospora sp. NPDC049139
ACGGGAAGATCCACTCCGGGCGGCCTGCCGAGATCACCTGCACCCCACCATGATCCACGATGGACGCGAGACCCAGTTACGAGACGTCCCTTAGGGACGTTCACCGCGTACCTGCTAGGACCATGCTCATGGTCACCTGTTCGAGCCGGGTGAGGACGACGTCGAGGTGCGCCGACATGCTGGCCGGCACCTGCGGGTGGGCCGCCTGCTGGAAGGCACGGAAGTGCGGAAGCAGCCCGCATAGCACCGGCCGCCGGGCGAAGAAGCCCGTCACATCGCCGGCGGCGCGGGCGCGACGCAGAAGCGATGTCAGGGCAACGATCTTGTCGGCGGTGGAGGCGAGTAGCACCGGTTGGTCCTCGACGTCAATGGGCGGGTCGGGTTCGTCGAGGGCCCGGTGTTCGGCCTGGAGGGCGGCGATGATCCGTGGGACCTCGGGCCCGTAGCGGGTGGCGAGGACCTGGTAGACGTCCAACGCCGCAGGCGCGAGGTCCGGTGCGTCGTGCAGCAGTGCCGCGACGATCACCTCCGGCGGCGGCGCGGGTACGTGTTCACCGATGGTGACCGCGACCCGGACGGCGTGAACCAGGGCGGGCCGGTCGTCGATGGAGTGCCCCGCGCACCACGTCTTGGCGTCACGCAGTGCGCGGTCGACGACGGCGGGCCGTGGAGGGGATAAGACGGTCATAGCCTGATACCTCCTGATTGCCGTACGATCGGCGCCATGTCTGAGCCGCTACCGCAGTGGTGTGAGCAGACGTGTGTCGTATGCCCCGCGCAGCAGCTCGGGCCGGGTCAGTTCGATGTCGTCGACCGGCCCGGACCCGAGTTCGCCTACAACCCGGACATCGGCTGGCGGGTCACCGCGGACGGCGTCGCCGTCTGCGTTCACCCCTACCGAGTAGGCCTCCCACCCGGCCGGTACGCCTCTCGAGGGGAACCGGTCCCCGTCGAGGCGCCCCGGCCGGCGCCGGTGCCCGCCGCACTGCGTCTGCCCGACGACGTGGTGGACCTGGAAGGCTGGCTCGTCGCCGTGCTGCGGGACGCATCCCCCGAGGGGATCTTCACCGCTGTCGCCCGCGCCGAGCGGGTAGCCGGTGAACGGTTCGATCCCAAGCTGGTGGTAGCGGCCATGCGGCGGGTGTTGTCGGTGGAGTTGGCTAACCGGTGACCCCGACCGGCACGGCGTGCGAGGCCGCCGGCTGGTCGAAGTCGAAGTCGTGGCTGCGGCCGTCGCGCCCGAGACCCGCCGCCTGGTAGTGGGCGTTGAGCTGGTTGAGCCGCCGTGTCACCTCAGCGGAATCCAGCCAGTACCGCAGGGGCTGCTCACCCCAGCCAGCGGCGGCGTAGTAGGCGTCGGTCACGCACCCGCGGGTGTAGGTGAACTCCTCCAGCTCCGTCGCGTGCGGGAACACCACCCCCAGGTCTGCCTGCATCCGGGACATCAGGGTGAACTGGGCCAGCACCGCGTGGACCATCTCGTCCACCGGCGCCGGCACCAGCAGCTCCGCAGCCTCCTCGTCACCGCCGGACAACTCGAACACCGCCGCCTTCAGCGCCAGCACCCGCAGCGCCTCGACCAGCAGCGGCCCCGCGTCCCGACCCAGTGACCAGCGGCTGATCGCTGGATACCCGGTGAACGTGGCCCAGCAGCTGGAGTACTTCATCGATGAGCTGTGCAACCGGCCGTAGGCCGGGTGCTGCCGCATCTGATCGAGGATCTCGGCGGCTCGACGGCCGACCTGTCCGGCCTCTGGCATGGGTGGATTTGCCATGACGCTTCCCTCCTCGGGGACAGTGAGCATCGGGAGACAAACAGCCGCCTTGCGGCGGCTGCTGCGCCCTCACCGCCGGGACAGAGCCCGTGGGGTGACGTGACACATCAAACGCCGTCGCTATCGGTGTCGATAAGGAGTGTCAGCGACCTCCGACAATCCGCCGACATTCGTGTTTGTCACGTCTGCGCTGGTCACCCAGCCGTGGTCGCTCGAGCGCACTGCATGTGCGATTCATGGGATTGGGTGCCGAACTGCAACCGCCGGCCGGCGGGATTGTCAGCAGCATGTCGGAACTGGCCGACGGTGCTGGCCGACATCGATGGTCCTCGCCTTTAGTCGCTTCATACCCGGCCAGCACAACAGCTTGCCGAGCGCGGAGCAAACCCCGGATGCGCTTTCGGTAGCCGCCGTGTTCGAGGCGGACGACGTGACGCGGATCGAGAAGGAAGGACTGTCGTGCCTGTTGCCAGGAGGCTTGCGCTTCTGCTTGCCGTACCGATGCTGGCGACCCTTGTCTTCGCGGCGTGGGGTGTGGTGTCGACCAGCCGGCAGGCGCGTGCCGCCGACCGGCTGCACGACTTGGTCGCGGTCTCGGCGGCGGGTGGTGACGTGATCCACCAGCTCGGTCGTGAGCGTCACGCCGCGGCGCGCCTGCTCTCCGGCGCGGGCGAGGGCACAAACGGTTTCCTGGAACATGTCGCCGCTTCAGACCGGGCGGTCGAGGCGTATCGGCAGCGGCGTGCTGACCTGGACACCGCAGATCGCGATATGGCCCGACTCGTGGCGCCCTTCGACGGGCAATTGCGGCTGCTGCCCGCTCTGCGTGAGCAGGTCGCGTCCCGGTCGGTGTCGTTGACGGCGGTCCTGGTCCGCTACCGGGTCATGATCGCCCAGGGCTTGGCGGTGCGGGAGACCGTGGGTCAGGTGGGCGGCGCCAACGGCATGGTCGCGGACCAGTTGCGGGTGGCCACGGCGTTGTCCAAGGCAGCGGAGTACGCAGGGATGCAGGAGACCGTTGTCGCGGCGAGCGCTGGTGCTCCTCTCACCCCAGCGGTGCAGCAGGAGCTGGCAGCCAACCGGGCTGGCTACGACGAGGCGCTGCTGACGGT
The DNA here is from genome assembly GCF_055586845.1 of Micromonospora sp. NPDC049139. Lineage (NCBI taxonomy): Bacteria > Bacillati > Actinomycetota > Actinomycetes > Micromonosporales > Micromonosporaceae > Micromonospora > Micromonospora sp. NPDC049139. Next base: position 2,888 of record NZ_JBVJHK010000032.1, read on the forward strand.
GGCGGACGGGTCGCCCGCGCGGTGGCGGGTGTGGCTGGACCAGGCACTGTCCGGGCCGCAGATGCTGGCCGCGCAGCGCTTCGACGACGAGATCGCCCGCACCCGGATCGGGCAGAAGCTGCGGGTGAACCGCGCTCGGTCAGCCGCAGCGGGTGGTGAGCGCCAGGACCGCCTGCACGAGGTCCAGGCCCGCGTCGATCGTGACATCGCCGCGACGGTGGGCGACCTACGCACCGAGCAGTGGGCGACCACCGTGGTGCTGTCCGGCACGGCGCTCGCGCTCGTGCTCGTCGCGGGGCTGCTCACCTACCGGCAGAGCCAAGGGCTGGCGCGGCGGCTGCGGCGGGTACGCGACGCCGTGACGCGCATGGCGGAGCGGGATCTACCCGACCTGGTGCGGCGCGTCGACGAAGCAGACCCGGCCGATCCCGCGTCGATTCCCCCAGCGCCGACGGCGATCGCTCCCACCTGCGGTGCCCGGGACGAGGTGGACGAGGTCGCCATTGCGTTCGACACGCTCGCCCTGCGCACCTTCGGCATCTCGACCGATCTGGCGCGGCAGCGGCGGGTCGCCGCGGGTGCGGTCGAGGCGGTGGGCCGGCGATGCCAGGGGATGACGCACCGGTTGATGCGGGAGCTGGATCTGGCGGAGCGCGACGAGGCCGACGCGAAGACACTGGAGACGTTGTTCGCGGTGGACAACCTTGCCGCGCAGCTCCTGCACGCCACGCAGAGTCTGCTGGTGCTGTCGGGCCGCTCGCTAGGTGCGGTGCACACGGAGCCGGTTGATCTGGTGACGGTGGCGCAGGCGGCGCAGGGCCGGATCCAGGAGTACCGACGTGTCGTCCTGGGCGTGGTCGACGACCGGGTTTGGTGCCCTCGGCATTGATCGACGATCTGGTGCACCTGTTGGCATCGCTGCTGGACAACGCCACCCGCTACAGCCCCGGTGACGTGGTCATCACGGGCCACCTGCTGGGGGACCGGGCGATCGTGCAAGTCACCGATGCCGGCACGGGAGTCAAGCCGGACCTGCTGCAGCGGCTTAACGCCGAGTTGGCCGCGCCCGCCCCGATGATCGAGGTGGAGCACATCCGCCGGCAGGGGTTGGCCACGGTCGCGTTGCTGGCTGCCGCGCACGGCCTTCGGGTGCGGCTGCTGCCGGTGCGCCCCCACGGCACGGTCGCCGAGGTAGAGATCCCCGCGACCGCGCTGCTTGTCGCCGCCCCGCCGCCGAGCGCCTTGCCCCCGGAGCCGATCGCGGGCCGGCGTGCCCCGGGTGGGACGCCCGCGTCCACCCTCGGCCTGCCCGCTGCGGCCACGGCACCGGGCCGCCCTCGGGAGGTGGCTGCGCTGCCGGGTTACCGGGACGCAGCGCACAGCATGGATGCGCCGACGCAGGCCCTGCCGATGGTCCCGACCCCGCGGCGTCCGCCCGGTCAGCAACCGGCCCTCGCGCACGACGAGACCGCCTGCGGGCCGGCCGCTTCACCGTGGTTCGTCGAGGGCGCGACCGTCCATCTGGCCAGTGCCGCCCCGCCGTTGGACCACGCCGTGACGACGCCGAACGGTCTGCCGAGACGGCGGCCGATGGCCACCACGTTCGGCCCGCCTGTCCACCCCGCCGTCGACGTGCCCCTACCTTCCCGCGGCGGTCTGGCCGGTACGGCGGCGGCCTACCAGCGCGGCTTGGGCCGCCGATCCCCTCATCCGAAGGAAGGCACGTCATGAGAGAGCTGAGTTACCTGCTGTCGAACAACCTCGTCGCCCGAGTGCCGGGAATCAGCCAGGCCGTTGCGGTGTCCGCTGACGGGCTGTTGTTGGCCTGGACCGACGGGCTCAACCGGGAAGCCGCCGAACGGCTCGCGGCGGTCGCGGCGGGCATGAGCAGTCTGCTCAACGGTGCCGCTCGGGACCTCGGGGCGGGCGGCGTGCAGGGAAATCTGACCGACCTCGCCGGCGGATATCTGATCCTGACTGCGGTCAGCAGCGGCGCGTCCCTGCTGACCCTCGCCACCCGTGACGCCGATCTCGCGTTCGTCACCGAGGAGCTTGGCCGCTTCGGTGACCAGGTCGGTGACCAGCTCACCCCCGCGTTCGCCGGCGGTTTCGCCGGAGCCGGGCGTCGGTGACGCCGGTGGCTGCCGTCGCCAACCCGCCCGCCCGCAGGACCGGGCCACCGAGCCTGAAGATCGTGCTCACCGGTCCGTTCGGCGTGGGTAAGACGACGCTGGTCGGGGCGGTGTCGGACATCGCCCCGGTGACGACCGAGGTTTGCATGTCGGCGGGCGCTGGCGAGGACACCTCGCACGCGCCGGCGAAGACCACGACCACCGTCGCGATGGACTTCGGCCGATTGGATGTCAACGGGGTGACCGTCTACGTCTACGGCACGCCGGGCCAGGACCGGTTCTGGTTCATGTGGGACGCGTTGATGCGCGGCGCCGCCGGTTCCGTGGTGCTGGTGGACACCCGCCGGCTGGCGGACTCGTTCCGGCACGTCGACTACGTGGAGAACGTGGGGCTGCCGTTCGTGGTGGCCGTCAACCAGTTCAGCGACGTCCGCAACTACCCGGTGCCCGACATCCGCGAGGCCCTGACCCTCGACCCTGACGTGCCGATCGTCGACATCGACGCCCGCGACCGCGACAGCGTCCGCCGCCTGCTGATCGCCCTGATCCAGCACGTCCTCGCCCGTACTCAGCCCGCCGCGGCGGTCGCTCCGTCCTGACCACCACCGGCATCCCCGTCCCCAACCACCGAAGGAGCGCCAACCGTGCACCGTTCGCCCTCACGACTGCGACGCGGACTCGCCGCGGCGACCGCCGCCAGTCTCCTGACGAGCATCGCCGCCTGCACCAACTCGACCGCCGACACGGACACGGTCCGGATTGGGCTGCTGGTGTCGCTGTCGGGCACCTACACCGCAGTCGGCGAGGACATGAAGCGCGGCTTCCGTCTCTACCTCGACACACACGGCGGCAAGCTCGGCGACCACAAGGTCGACCTGGTCGTGGCAGATGAGGGGGACGGCCCTGCCACCGCGGTGCCAGCGGCGCAGAAACTCCTCGAACGCGACCGCGTCGTCGCGCTGACCGGACTGGTGGGCGGGGCCACGGTGGACAAGGTGCAAACCCTGACTACCGAGCGCAAGGTGCCCCTGCTGGGCGCGAACGCCCGGCCCGCGTTCGCGGCAGTCGCCGGGAAGCCTCGTGACCTGTCCTACACCTGGCACACCTCCTACAACTCCGACGAGCCGGGCATCGCCATCGCCGCCTACATCAAGCAGCAGGTGGGTGACGGGACGGTGTATGCGATCGGCCCGGACTACCAGGGCGGCTGGGACGAGCTGCGCGGCTTCACCGACACCTTCACCAAGCTGGGCGGGAAGCTCGCCAACCCGGACGGGAAGGCCCTGTTCACGCCGTTCCCGGGGACGGAGAACTTCCTGCCGTATCTGAACAAGGCCGCCGAGTCGAAGCCGAAGGCGGTCTACACGTTCTACGCCGGGGCGGCGGCGGTGGCGTTCGTGAAGCAGTACCGGCAGTCCGACCTGAAAGACGTTCCCCTCTACGCGGCAGGATTCCTCACCGAAGGCTCCGTCCTGTCGGCGCAGGGACCGGCGGCCACGGGAATCCGCAACGTCCTCAACTACAGCCCCACCCTCGGCAACGCCGCCAACCAGAAGTTCGTCGCCGCCTGGTCGGCGGCCGGCCATCCAGGGCAGCCGGCAACGTTCGCGATGGCCTCCTACGACGCCGCCGCCGTCCTCGACCGCGCCCTGTCCGCCGTCGACGGCGAGGTGACCGGGGAGAAGCTCAACGCCGCGATCGGCAAGGTCGGACGGGTCGTCTCGCCGCGCGGGGACTGGCAGTTCCACCCCAGCGAGCACCGGCCGGTGCAGCGCTGGTACCTGCGCGAGGTCAAGCCCGACGGGCCGGTGCTGTCCAACGTGCTGGTGCAGGACCTCACCACCCTGCCCGCCAGCTGACCCACCACATTCGAGGAGAGGGGCGCTGCGCACGTGGACGCCTACCTGATGCCCGCACTGGACGGGGTTGCCTACGGACTGCTGCTGGCGATCGCGGCTGCCGGTTTGACCGTCGCGTTCGGGGCTGGTGGCGTGCTGAACCTCGCGCACGGCACCCTGATCGCCGCTGGCGGCTACGTCGCTGCCGCCACCAGTTCGGGCACCTGGGCCGGTCTTGCCCTCGCGGTCGCCCTCGCCACCGTAGTGGGGGCGGCCGGCGGCGGTGTGCTGGCGGTGGCGACGGCGGCCCTGCGCGGGCGGGGCCACCTCGACCAGGCGCTGCTCACCTTTGGTGTCTCCCTCATCGGCGCGGACCTGCTCACCACCGTCTACGGACCCGACACGCTGCGCCCTCGCCTACCCGCCGTCTTGGAGGGGACTGTGCAGGTTGCCGGGCACCGGTACCCAGTGGACCGGCTGGCCGGGGTGGGGATTGCCGTGCTGGTCGCCGCAGCGGGGTACGTGGTGTTGCATCGCACCCGGGCGGGGCGGCTGGTGCGGGCCACGGCCGACGACCGGGCCATGGTCGCCGGCATCGGCGTGTACCCCCGCCTGGTCGACGCCGCCGTCCTCGTCGCCGCCGGAGCCCTCGCCGGTCTGGCCGGGGCGCTGACCACGCCGATCCTCGGCGTCGGCCCCAACACCGCCGACACGACGCTGCTGCTGTCGCTGATCATCGTCGTCTGCGGTGGCCTCGGCTCCGTCCCCGGCGCCCTCGCCGCCGCTGTCGCTGTCGGCATCGTGCAGACCCTCGGCGTCACGGCCTTTCCCGAGGTCGCACCCTATTTGCTCATCGGCGCGATGGCCGTGGTACTGCTCGCCCGCCGCTCCTTCCTGCCGGACGGAGGCCAGGCGTGAGCACCCGCGACCGCACTGCCGTCGTCGGCGTGTTTCGGCCGCTCACGCGGCTCCGGCCGCGCTACGCCGCCGGGGCTCTGGCTGCCGCCTCCGTGGGCGCGGTGGTGGTGTCGTCCGATCCGTACCTGCACGCGACCGTGGCGCGGATGATGCCCCTCGCACTGCTGGCGGTCAGCGTCGCTGTGGTCACCGGCCACGCCGGCCTGCCCACCCTCGGCCAGGTCGCCCCGTACGCCGCTGGCGCCTACATCACCGCCCGCCTGGCCCTTTCCGGCGTAGACCAGGCGGCGGCGCACCTGCTCGCCGCCGCTACCGCAGGCGCGGCCGTCGCCGGACTGCTCGGTGTCGTGCTGGCCCGCTACCGGGGCACCGTGGTGCTGATGCTCAGCCTCGCCGCCGCGGAGCTGACCGCCATCACCGCCAGCCAGTGGCGGACCGTCACCGGCGGCACCGACGGTCTCGCCGGCATCCCCGCGCCCCGCCTGCTGCCCGGCCTGCCCCCGCTGCTCGCTGACCGGGCGATACTGCTCTACACCACCGTGGTGGTGATCGCCGTGACGGCCGCTGCCATGGTGCTGCTCGGTGGTGACCGGCGGACGCTGCTGGCGGCCGTGCGCGGCAACGAGGCCCGCGCCGCCGCCAGCGGACATCGGGTCACCGCCTACCTGTGGGCGGTGCACACCGGCGCCGGAGTCCTCGCCGGCACCGGCGGGGCGCTGCTGATCCACACCCACCAATGGATCACCCCCGCCGACGTCGGCTTCACCACCGCCGCCCTGGCCCTCCTCGCAGTGGTCATCGGCGGCACCACCTCGCTGCCCGGCGCCGCCGCCGGCACAGTCGTGGTCCTTACCGTGCGGGACGTGCTTGCCGCCGGGCTGCCCGGCCACGCACCACTGCTCCTCGGCGCACTGTTCGTCACCGCGGTGTACCTGCTGCCTGGCGGCCTGACCGCCGCGCCCACCCGCCTGCGCCGTCTGCCTGCCCGCCTCCGCCCTCAGCGCCGCCGAGACCTGCAGACGGCCGGCGGCGAGGCCCGACCCGCCGTCAGGAGCACGCCGTGAGGACCGTCCACCGCATCGACCCCGAACCGGTGCCCTCGCAGCGCAGCCCCAGCGACATCGACCGCGCCCACGGCAACGGCCTCATCGCCACCGCCCTGCGCCACGCCTACCAGAGCCTGACCGTCCTGGACCTGGACACCTTCACGGTCGCCCCCGGTGACCGGCACGCGGTCATCGGACCCAACGGCGCCGGCAAGTCCACCCTCCTCGGCCTGCTCGCGGGCACCACCCGCGCGCACACCGGCACCATCACCTACAACGGGCAGGTCATCACCCGCCGCGGCGCCGCCTGGCGGGCCCGCTCCGGCATCGGCCGCACCTTCCAACACCCCACCGTCTACCCCGAACTGACCGTCGGCGACTGCGTGCGTATGGCCGGCTGGCACCACCGCCACGATCCCGATCAGACACCGCAGGAAGCGCTCGACCTCGTCGGCCTCGCCGACTACGCCGACCAGCCGGCCGCCGCACTGTCCCACGGGCACCGCAGGATGCTCGACCTGGCCGTCGCCCTCGCCGGGCAGCCCCGGGTGCTGCTGCTCGACGAACCCGCCGCCGGCCTCACCGACACCGAAACCACCCGCCTCCTCGACGTCCTGGCCGGCCTACCCAGCTGGATGGCCGTCGTCCTCGTCGAGCACCACATGGACGTCGTCTCCGCCCTCGCCGACTGGATCACCGTGCTCCACCACGGCCGCCGCCTCACCGACGGCCCCGCCGACCTCGTACGCGCCGACCCCGCCGTCGCCGCCCTCTACCTCGGCCCCGGGGGTGACGATGCTGCGCATCGGTGACCTCACCGCCGGCTACCACCCCGACACCCCCATCCTCCACGCGGTCAACCTTGATCTCGCCGCCGTCGCCGTTCACGCCGTCGTCGGTCCGAACGGCGCCGGGAAAACCACCCTGCTGCACACCCTCGCCGGGCACCTGCGACCCACCGCCGGGTGGGTCATGCTCGACGGCCATGACGTCACCGGCTGGCGTCCCACCCGCGCCGCCCGCGCCGGAGTCGCCCTAGCCCCGCAGGGGCGACGGCTGTGGCCGTCGCTGACCGTCGCCGAACACCTCACCGTCACCCGCCCCGCCCGCCACCAGCACGGCCGTGCCTGGAGCGTCGACGAGCTGCTGGAGATGTTCCCGGCCCTCGCGGCGCGGCTGCGGCACCGCGGCCACCAGCTCTCCGGCGGAGAGCAGCAGATGCTCACCATCGCCCGTGCCCTGCGCACCGCACCCCGCCTGCTGCTGTGCGACGAACCCACCGAAGGACTCGCCCCCACCGTGGCAGCGCACGTCACCAACGTGCTGCGGGATCTGCCCCACCACGGCGTCACCGTCCTGGCGGCCCTGCCTCAGGCCCGCGCTGCCGCCGACCTTGCCGGCACCGTTCACGTGCTGACCACAGGACGACTCAGCGCGCCCCTGGACGCGAACGACGCCGACGGCCTGCTTCGCCGCCACCTCGACCTCGCCGCCGAGACACCTCCGCCTTCCCCTCACAGCCCCGGTCGCAGCGCTCACCTGCCCGCAACCACCGGCCAACGGATAGGTGGCCCACCGGCACCGACCACCACCTGATGCCTCGCTACCGGAGGACGACCAATGACCCACGCACCGCCAGCACCCATCACCAAGTCGGACCCCGGCACCGCTATCTGGCCGGCCGCTGACATCCGCCGGCCAGTCACGCGGCATGGCCCTGGCTGTTCTCACCGACCTGCCGGGTCTGCTCGACTACCCGCGAACGGCCGACCGTGCCGGCCGCTCCGGCTTCGGCCTTGCCGCCGCGAGCCGCGACGGCCGAGCCCGCTGGCTGCTGATCCTGCACCCCGACACCGGCGAGGTTCCCGCCCACGAAGCGGCCCGCCGCACCGGCGTCGGCTGGCTGGTCGTGAACTACGTCCTCTACCTCATCCACAGCCACGCTCCGCGCCGCTGCTGGGAGCCCTCCTACCTCCCCGAGCGGGCGCAACCGCCGCCGCGCCTGTACCCGCACCTGAAACGGCGCTGGATCGTCCATGCCGACCACCCCTGCACCACCACAACCGCACCAGCATGAGGAGAAGCGTGATGACCACCCCGCAGCGCTACCAGTTTCGCAACGCCCCCGCCCAGCTCGGCCCCTTGCAGCAGGTGTTGGACCCGATCACCCGCCGGGAGCTGGCGGCCGTCGGAGTGAAGCCCGGCCAACGGGTGATGGACGTCGGCGCGGGAGCGGGCTCAATCGTCGCCCACCTAGCCGACCTGGTCGGCCCCACCGGCTCGGTCACGGCGGTCGACCTGGACACCAGCCTGCTCAACCCCACATCGGTCGTCGACGTCTACCAGCGGGATCTGCGCACCGAGCCGCTGCCCGCCGAACCCGGCAGCCTGGACCTGGTCACCGCTCGGTGCCTGCTGGAACACCTGCCCAACCGGGAGGGCCTCATTCGGCAGATGATCCGCCTGTTGCGGCCGGGTGGGTGGCTGGTCCTCGGCGAGATCGTCTACTCGCGGGTCGTGGTCCGCCGAGCGCCGACCGAGACCGACGTCGACCTGATCACCACGGTGGTGCACGCCGTCCTCGACACCCTCGCCGCCCGCGGCGTCGACCTGCATTGGGGTGACAAGACCCCTGGTGTGCTGCTCGCCGCCGGCATCAAGTACGTCCGGGGCCGCAGCCACACCGAGACCTGGACCGGCGGCGGCCCGGGTTGCGCCTTGTACGCCGACAACGCCCGCCAGCTGCGCGACCCGCTGCGCGACGCCGGCATCACCCCCGCGCAGCTGGACCGGTTCGCCGAGCTCATGGTCGACCCGACCGTGGTCGTCGGCTCCTACCAGTTCGCTTGCACCCGTGCACAGACGCAGCAGTGACCCCCACCTGCTGCTGCGCTCCTACCAGTTCGGTGCACTCCACGCCCGCAAGGCGACCTGACCCATCGGTCGGGAAGGTTCGCCGTCTACCTCACCGATTCGAGGCGCCCCGTCCCGGCAGTGGTTCGCGCCCCGCTGACCGGAGTTGGGGCGGCGGCAGTCAACCCGAATGACTGCCGGGCCGGCCCCTGCCACGGTCCCCACGCGGGCAGGGACATCCGCCGGCCAGCGGCCGGCGGCGGGCACTTCCTTCACTCCTCCGCCGCCGGCCGCCTCCATCACAACCAGAGGAAACCGCATGCGATCCCTGCTAGACCGAGGCACCCGGTCACCGTCGACAGCCCCACCACACCGCCCACCGCACATGGCCGGCGCGGCCGGTCGCCGCGAGGCGATCGCCGACGCGTTGCGCCGCAGCGCCGGCCTGCGTGCCGACGGTGCTCTCACCGACGCCTACGCGTGGGCGCAGTACGCCCACGACCACTGCCGGTACCTGCCCGCCGACGACCCGCACCGGGTGGGGGCCGCGCTGCTCAGCAGCTGCGGCTACCTCGACCCGGTCACCATCGCCGTATGCCTCACCTGGTCACATCTGCACCCTCGGGCTGGCCGGCTGCCTACCGCCGACGGGCTGCAGGCGGTCGCCGCCCGCGCCCGCGCCCTCGACCACGTCCCGCACCCGCTGCAACGCGCCGCCCTGACGGGTCTGGCACGCCTGACGGTCAGCCCACGTCCCACCGACGTAGCGCCCCGCCACGCCCGCAGTGGCCCCATCACGCACCAGACCACCACCCACCTGTTCCCGTTGAACACCAGGACGGCGGCGCCGTGACGCCGTCATACCGGCCCAGCATGCTCGGTCCCTGCTGGGCGGCGGTCACGCCGGACATCCACCGCGCCGCCAACCACTTCTGGTCCCTCCTCGCCGACCGGCTCCGCCCACCCCTGCCCGAACGCGACGCGCCCCTGCTCCTCGCCACCCTCGGCCACCTCATCGCCGCCGACGACAACCACGCCGGCCGCATCGCCCTGCTCGCCGCCCTCGCCCCCACCTACCAGCACCTCGGCATCCAGCTCTACCACCACCAGCTCATCCTCGACGCCCTCATCGCCACCGCCGCCCGCCACAGCTCCGGCACCTGGACACCCGAAGCAGCCAGGCAATGGCAGCGCTGCGGCCACCACGCCCTAAACCTCACCCACCGCGCGACAACCAGGGTCGCAACCAGCTCTGCCTGGACACCCGCCGAGATCATCGACCGCGAACAAGCCGCCGACACCATCACGGTCCTTACCCTGCGGCCCCGACGCCGACTGCGCTACGAAGCTGGCCAAGCTCTCCCCGTCACCACACCCCGCCGGCCCGGCGTGTGGCGGTGGTACTCCCCAGCGAACACCCCCCGACCCGACGGCACCATCGAGCTGCACATCCGCGCCATCACCGACGGACCGGTCTCACCGCTGCTCGCCCACCACGCTGCCGTCGGCGAGCAAGTATGGCTCGGCGCACCCTACGACACCGGCCTCACCCTCCACCCCCACCAGCCTGGCGATCTGCTTCTCGCCGCGGGCGGCACCGGCCTGGCGCCCCTGCGCGCCATCGTCGAACACCTCGCCGCCACCCCGCCCCAGCGCCGGGTCACCCTCGTGGTCGGGGCACGCACCATGCCCGACCTCTACGACAGCATCGCCCTCGACAAGCTACAAACCATCCACGGCGACTGGCTCACCGTCGTCCCTGCGCTCTCGGACGAACCGTTCGTCGAACCTGCGGCCCAAGGCGACGTTCTTACACTCGCCCTGGCGCACTACCAGCCCGGCCACCACGTCTACGTCGCCGGTCCGCCCGACCTGATCAGACGGGCACGGCTACGTCTTCCGGCCGCCGGCATACCGCAGGAGCACCTGCACCTCGCGGAAGCCTTCACCCGTCACGACATCGCTCGTCGGCGCTCGACCGACCAGCAGCGACTCACTCGCCAGGACTGACCCAGCCGCGATGACAGCCCTACAGGAGCTCCGTGCGCCGCAAGCGCGCGCCGCACTGCAACAACCGCAGGCCGCGAGGCGGAAGATCCGCCCCTGCTGCCGGCACGCGTTCCCGGAATGCCTCGTAGCCGCCGCCACACCCCGCGGGCTTCCCACACCCGGGGCAGCCATCCGCACAGCCTTCAACGGAGAGGAGTACGTCATGCCGACGCGGACCCAGCCGGCCGTCACGTGGACACCGGCGTTCGTCGCCGGCACGGTCGCCGCGACGCTCGACCGCGCCACCGAGCACAGCCTGCCACGCGCGATAGGCGATGTCGCCCGCGCGCACGGCCTGTCGTCAGCCACGGTCGAGGAGTGGGTGTCCCGCGCCCGGGCTGTGCAAGCCGCCCCGGTGCCGCCCGAACTGCTGTCCTGCCGTGCCTGCGACCAGACCATGATTTTGGTGCAGCTTCCCGGCTGCGGGCAGATGTACCTGTGCGCGCCCGCCTGCGGTCGGGCACCCGTGCCGGCGGAGACGATCCGCGAGACTGTCGCCGCAGCGGTGCTGCACCGCACGCCGCATCTCGTGCCTGCCTGCAAGACCGCCGACGCCGCCTCCTACGCCCCCGGTGCCATCCACCGCGTCAGCGTCGGCGCCATCCCCGCCGACCTGCACATCACCTGGCGGACGGTTCCCCGGCAGCTCGCCGGGCCTTTGATGGCGATGGCACAACGCCTCTACCACGCCCGGCTGTACGCCGACGGCGGCCAGCGCACCCGGGCCATCGACGTCCTGTACACCGGTCTGCTTCACATCGATCCCTCAGGCGACAAGCTCGCGTTGGACACCGCCACGGCGAGGGCCTCCATGCTGCTGGCCGCACTCACCCTCGCCGACGGCGACCCAGCGGCCGCGCTGCCGTGGGCCGCTTGGGCGCACCGCTCCCTGCGGCGCCTCCTCGGCGCCAGCGACCCGGAAACCTGTGCCGCTCTCAAGGTCCTCGCCGCCGCCCACCGCAGCGCTGGGGACCTGACCAATGCCGCTAACGCCTACAGCGACCTCATTCGCCACTACACGAAAGCCGAGGGTCCCCACACGCTGCCCAGCCTCGCCGCCCAAGCCACCCTCGCCCTCGTCCTCTACGACGCCGGCCGCTGCGAGGCAGCACAACAGTTGCTAGCCCACACCATCGCCACACATCGCCGCGCCCACCCCCAGCATCGTGGCAGCGCCAGCATGGTCGAGGCACTCGACCGCATGCGCTCTACCTGCATCAACCAACGTCACGATCACCGAGCAGAACCATACGGGCGGTAAGTTGCCCCGAATCTCTGTTCTGTAGGCCGCCGGGGCTCGCTCGGGGAGGATGGAGTGGGGGAAACCGGTGAGCCTGTCCGATCACCCGGTGAACGACAACCGGCGGTGCGTCTACCGGGCACTGCTGTGTGCCCCTTCGCGGACCTGGACCGTGCGCCAGCTATCGCAGGCGGTGCCGACGGTTGCGGGTGGGGCGGTCCGGGACGCCGTCAACCAGCTCCTCGCCGAAGGCCTGCTGCGGCAGGTGCCCTACCAGCGTGCCCTGACCTGCGGCCTGACCGACAAGGGACGGCAGGCGTTGGCCCGGCTGCTGCGAGGCGCGTAATATTTCAGCCGTACCTGGTGGAGTCGGATTCTTCGCTGGCGGCGGGCTGTTTTGGCGCGGTACTGGTGTTGGCGACGCCATCGTGACCATCGATGTATGTGGTCGATGGGTCGGATGGTGGTGATCAGGTGTGTCAGCAGACGGCTGACCTCGCCGAGGGCGAGGGGAATGAGGCCGTGGTGGTCGGCTCCGGAGCCCCCTTTTTGGCATGGGCGGCGGTGACGGCGAGGTAGGCGTGGGCGCGCAGAACAAGTACTGGTGGCCAGGAGCGGCACGACGGTGATGCCTGGAGATGGGGGCGAGTGGCTATGACGGACGAGATGGTCTCCACCGGGACGGGGCCATAACTGGCCCCACCCACGAGCTGCCTGTCGCTGTTCCCGGTTACCGAAGGTAGTCGGCGCTGATGCTTACCGAGCGGCGATTGGCGCCGACCCGCGCGGTGTCTGCGGCAGATGCGTGCGTTCGTCCAACAGGAATCGCGAGGCGCGGGCGTCAGCTCAGGGAAGGTCGGGATCTCGATGCTCGGCCACGAAACGCTTGCCTGCTTCCTCGTCGACCAGCGAGTTGTCGACCAGCCATTCAACCGCCCGCCGCCTTGCGCGCACGTCGCGGAAGGCGTGCCATGCCGGCAGCAGGTGCGGGTACTCCTCGTGCAACTCGTTCTTGAACCGGCGGAAGGCGCCCCTGCCCTGGATAGCTCGCGCGAGTCGGCGACCGGCCGCCGCGTCACTGATCCGCTCAGCGAAGTCGGCCATGTCCTGGTACCAGACGTAGGAGGGCAGCGGGTCGATGCCTACCAGGTCGAGGTCGTCAAGGTCGACGGGCCTGTGTCCGTCGATGCCGCCGTCCGTCGTCCAGAACACGATCTCGCCGGTCCGCGGGTTGATCAGCCATCGGTGCTCGTAGTCGGTCTGGTCCTCGAGCGCGGTGGCGATCTCCTCCAGGTCTAGCCTGCTCAGGTCAAGCATCCGGCCACCATAAACCCCGCTTCTGTCCGCGCTTCGACTAGCGACAGCGCGACCAGCGGCAGATGAGTGCATCTGCAACGACCGGCAGGGGACCATAATGCAGGTGATGGATGCACGCGGCGTGAAGGGAGGACTGCCGGTTGACGACGAGCGCTGACGAGCTGTTCGCGGCACGTCTCGCCTTCCCGTTGGGCGATCGGGTGCGAGGCACCGTAAGTGCCGTCCCGATGGGCGCGGGACGGGCAGGGGTTCTGGTAGACCTTGGCCAGCCGCCGCAAGGATGGGTTGACGTCCTCCACCTGCCGGATGACCCGGCCGACTGGCCCGCGGTCGGCAAGGCTGGGCTCTTCGAGGTGGGGCAACACCGGCCCGGCCAGGTGCGGCTGTTTCCGTTGGACGCCGGGATGCGAAGTCGTGGGGCCCGCTTTTTGCGCTGGTCTGGTGAGGAATGGGCCGCGATCACCAGACGGTACTCCGAGGGTAAAGTTGTCGTGGGAACTGTCACCAACGTTTTTCCAGGCAACCGCGAGTACACAGTCACGTTCGACGACTGCTGGTCGGCGGTCGAGTATGAGGACAATGCGCCGTCGGTCGGTTGGACCGGCCCATTCCGTGTGACCCGTCTGCTGGAGTGGACCCACCGAATCTTGCTCACGCCGGCGAAGTAGCGATCGAGTAGCTGGGCGAAACTAGATCAGTCGGGCCGAGCGCCTCCGAGCTACGACGGGCTGGCTGACGCACTCGACTCGGCTACAACCGTGCACCGTCATCCATGGACACCGGCTCCGCTCGCTAACGCACGGTCGGCGGCATGAGCGTGCAGTGGATCATCGTGGCGGACCGCGACGCCTTTGCCTTCTTTATCGCCGTCTGCGGGTGCTTGGCGGCGCGGACCAGCGGGATGCACGATGCAGTTATGCCAGGTCAGGTCGAGACGGCTATTCGAGCTCGGGTTGGGGCGGGTACGCGCCTCCCAACGCCGACCGGTCGCGCCACCTTCGGGGTCGGCGAGGTTTCCCCAGCCGGGTTGGTCTTGCTCTTCGGGACCAAACAGACTCGGACGGTCTTCAGCTGGTCCTGCCTTGAGGGCATCCCGGGGTACCTGCACGGACGCGGCTGGGTTCGGGTTGGGGCAAACCGTGATGTTCACGGCAGTCAAAGCACATTGGACGGGTATCTCAAGACATTCGTCAAACGGCAGGCGGCGGACTATGTGGCCGTCGTCTTGGAGCGCGCTGGAGTCGTCGATCTGGATCGAGAACGTCCCGCACGGGTGCGGCTGCGGCGGACGTGACCACCGTCGGGCGGTGGCCGCCGCTCAGGGCATTCCGTGCAGATGGTGACGAGTGCTCGGGTAAAACGCCGCGCGTTGTCGGCGGCAGATCCGGATAACGGCTGGCGGGCCGACGACCTGGCACACCATGGTGGATCATGGTCACTGCCCGTCCAGTAGCGTCGGGATGTTACACGGCGAGCAGTTCGGCGATCTTCTTGGCGATGTCCTCCATGGAGTCCTCCTCTGTGCTCAGCCCGTTGCGGGAGCCGAGGAGCGGGCTGACCGACCGAATCTCGTCGTAGGTGACCCCATGCGCGACAGGGATCAGCAGGTCACGCGACAGCAGTTCCGAGAGTTCCTTCTCGGACACCCCGCCGCTCTCGACGCGCCTGAGGAAAGCAGGCGTGATGAGGGCGAGACCGATGCGCGTCTTGGCCAGGCCCTTGTCGATCTCCCGCATGAACGGCTGGCCGAGGATGATGTCCTTCTCGCTGAACCAGACCGACACGTCCTCGGCTTCGAGGAGGTTGTGCAGTTCAGTCGCGGCCTCACGCCGGTCGTCCCAGGCGTGACAGAGGAACAGGTCGTACGACTCGGTCCGAGGTCCTACCGCCTCGACCTTGCTGCGGTAGCGGTCCAGCGCCGCGACCTCGCCAGAGGTGTAGGCAACGGGCGAGCTAGCTGGCGACCACCGAGGTCGCGCCGATCGACTGCCACCGCCGCCACCGGAGGACCCGCTTCCGCCGCCGCTGCGGGACGGGGTTGGCGAAGCGTAGTTGGACGAGGACGGGTAGGACGTGTAGGACCGGTACGACGATCGGCCATGGACGGGACATGCGGCGGCACCGCTGGAGGTGCGGTGGCCCTGACTGGGTGCTGTGCATCGCATGAATCCACTGTAGGAACGACCCCGCCAATCCCGTCTGTACGGACCGCCGCAACCGCACATCGACAGATCCGCGCACGGTCACGCAGCAGCACCAACAGTCTTGGCCCTTACGCACCGTTACGTGACTCTTGGCGAGACGCCCCCGGGGTGGGCCAGTTATGGCCGTCCCGGTGGCCCATCTCGTCCGTCATAGCCAGGCGAGGCTATTCCTTGTGCGGTTGCCGAGCGGTAGGACCTGAGCTCACCCGTGTTGGTTCCACAGGTCGCGTAGTGGCGCCCAGGAGGAGCCCAGGTCCTCGGACCAGTAGGAGAGGAAGACTCCGGCGATCGGCTGGTTCGGGTCGCTCCACCACACGGCGGCGACGACCTGCCCTGCGCGCTTCCCAGAGGGGACCTTGTAGGCGTACTCGATGTAGTGGACGGTGCGGGAGTCGCCGAGGGCGCGTCGGTCGACGGGGCCTGCGGCGCCGGCCGCGAGCTTTGGTGCGTCGGCAGCCTGCGTCTGGTATCGGGCCTGTGCGCGGTCGCGGTCGGCGAGGGTGCGGTAGGAGATCCAGTAGGTCGTGATGATGCCAGCGGTGCAGCGGGTGCGGCTCTGCTCGCCGGTGCCGGGTTGTGGACCACCGTTGTTGGTGTCTGTGGTGCAGTTGCCGATTTTGTCGAGCCACGGCTCGGCGAACGCGGCGACTGCCGGGGTTGGGAAGTGAGTACGGTTGGCGGCTGCTTGACGCCGCGCGAGTGGCCCAGCGGCGGTGGGGGAGTGGCGTGGGGCTACCGAGGAGACGGTGGTCGCAGGCTTGTCATGGTCAGGCTGGTTGCCCCGCCATCCGAGGCCGAACGCGATGGATGCTCCTGCGAGTGCGGCGACGACCACCACGAGACCGAGGCGTGAGTACCGGCGCCGGGCCATCCCCGTAGCCGCCGCGGCAATCATGTCGTCCTGCGTAAGCGCGGTCGCGGTGGATAGTGTGGGGCAGACGGCTGGGACGGCAGGCGCCCGGCCAGGCGCGGTAGCTGGCACGTCATCGTACGAGACCGGCCAGATCGCCTGGTCCGGGCGCTGCTCGGTCACCGGTCGTCCCTCCCTATTGGCCGGAGCCTCCAGGCTCACTGCGGCTGGTGCGGCTCGTGGCTGACTCCGACCTGCGGCGGCCAGCGAGGAATAGGCCGATCCCGGCGGCAAGCGTCGTGGCGCCGAGGCCGACGACTGGGGCGAGGTTCCCACCGGTTACTGGCAGCGAGGGCCCCGACGGCGGGCCTGCCTCGCTTCCACCCTTTCTGTCCGCGTGGGTGCCGGACCGCGACGGCGCTCCAGATCCCGCTGGCGGACTGGTCGACGGCCGCGGTGACCTGCTGGTCGGATTCGGCGCGGGTGGCGGGGTGCTCGGGTCGGACCCGGGCGGCGGGGTGGTGGGATCAGGCCCGGGAGGAGTCGTCGGCTCTGGGTCCGGCGGCGGTTCAGTCGGTTCGGGCTCTTGGGTCGGCGTCGGCTCGGGAACGGGCGGATCCGTTTTGACCTTGGACCGATTTGGGTCCGGCTGCCCCGCTGTGGCGGTCGGGGTTGCGCTGGTTGGAGTGGCATCGGCGAAGGCTGGTGTCGGCAGGGCAGATCCCGCGCCGAGCAGCCCCGCCGTCAGGGCGGCCCAGGCCGTTAAGCATTGAACGGACCGCATCGGATGGCGTCTCACGAATCATGTCCTTCCCCCGTTGATGTACCGGATTCCGATATTCGGAACGGATTCATGACTGCGGGTTATCCGCGCCGGGAAGGCTAGCGAAACGGCGCCACGAGAGCCAATGGCAGCTCGTGATGCCCAGCCCAAACCGCAAGGTATTTTCGCTGCTCAGCGTATCTGTTTTGAGCTGAATGAAGGCATGTGGATTCGGCTAGGGCTAGTCGGATGTGTGGACACGCGTGCAGCCGCCATGCTGAGTTGTTGAGGCATGGCGTGGCCCGAAACGGGGCAAGGGGCTGCTGTCTGGCGATCCAGCGCGGATTCCGCGACTGGGTGATTCTCTGCGCCCCGGGAAAGGCTAAACCTCGCCACGTCCGAATTGGTCGGCTCATAGGCGTTGCTTGACCAGGCGTAGCGAAGGTCGCACCGGAGGCACTTGCAGCCCCGGCTCCCTTGTCCCACCCGTTCCCACGCGGTCGCGTCGCCTGCGAGCGGGGCGCTTCGCAGTATGGAGGAGATGGCATGACCCTGACCCTGCCGGCGACCGGACGGCGCCAGATCAGACTCGACCACGTCGGGCTCAGCCTCGTCACCGTGGCGGCGCTCGCCGGGTGCTCGCAGACCGACGAACCCCCGCAGCGACCGGCCTCTACTGGTGCCTCGTCTACCGCGGAGGCGAGCGCCCTGCCGTCCTCGACCGCTCCGGCGGTTGGGGCAACCTACCGTCACGTCGAGGAGCTGTGCCCGGTGCTGGACTTGTCCGCGCTGGCCGAGTCGTTCGGACCCGTCACCAACCACCGGGATGAGATACGGGAGGCGGGCAGCAACACCAGCAACTTGACGTGCTCCGCGACCGCAGGCCGGATACCCGACGGCATCGTCGTGGTCATCATGGCCACCATCGGTGCCCCCGCTTCCGGTCAGCTCATGTACGAGGGGCTGCGCGGCGTCCAGGAAGACACCGGCCCGATCACGGACGTCAGCGGTCTCGGCGCTGCCGCGTACACCTACAGCGACGAGCTGACTGGCACGCACGTCGTGACCTACGACAACAACCTGTACCTGACCATCACCGCAGCTCCGCTGCGGCCCGGCGCGGCCATGCCCCGCGACCTGGTCAACCGCCTCACCACAGTCGCCGACACGGCCCTGTCCGGCCTACGCGACTGATCCTTCAAGCCCAAGGCCCTGGCGCGGCCCCGCGCTGCCGCGCTCGACCTACCCGATCGACCCGGAGGACCGAGCTTGTCTACGACATCCCTGCCTGCCGTGCTGCCCGGATCGGGAGCAACCGACTACGCGCGCTACATGCGCACCGACGACCTGCTCTCCCTGCAACGCACCTCCGCCGAGTGGATCCACCCCGACGAACTGCTGTTCCAGATCGTGCACCAGAGCAGCGAACTGTGGCTCAAGCTCGCCCGATCGCACCTGGCGCGGGCCGTGGAACACATCGGCGTCGACCAGCCCGGCGCGGCGGAGTTGGTGCTGCGCCGGGCCGGGCTGAGCCTGCACCTGATCACCGACCAATTGCGGATGCTGCGCCACCTGAACCCAGCGCAGTTCGCGCTCATCCGGACCGTCCTGGGCAACGGGTCCGGCTTCGAGTCCCCGGGCTGGCGTGAGCTTCGCGACGCCACGACCGAGCTGGACATCGCCTTCACCCGGCTGCTGGCATCGCTGCGGATCACACCGGTCGAGCTGTATCAGGGACAGCCGTCGGACCCGCTGTATCGGTGCGCTGAGGCCCTGGTGGAGCTGGACGAGCGAATCGCACTGTGGCGCACCGAGCACTACAGCATCGCCACCCGGATCATCGGCCACGACGTCCTCGGCACCCGCGATACGCCTGTTGACACCCTCGCCCGCCTTGTCGCCCACCGGCGATTCCCCAACCTGTGGGAGGCGCGCACGGAGTTGACCGAGGCCAGCCCGCGGGGCCGGTCCAGCAGGCAGGCTGCGCGATGACCATGACGATGTCAACGCCGCTGACGACGTTCCGGGACCGATTCCCTGCCCTGGCGGACACCGTTCACCTGGCCGCATGCAGCATCGCCGCCCGCAGCACCGACATGGACCACGCCCTGACGACGATGCTCGACGACCTGTCGCGGCCCGGTTTCTGGGCCACGTGCGAAGAGCACATGCTTCAGGCCCGGCGGCGCTTCGCCCACCTGATCGGCGCCGACACCGACCAGATCGCCATCCTCCCCAACGCCAGCGTCGCCGCGTACCAGGCCGCAGCGGGCCTGCGGTGGCGCCGCCGCCCTCACCTACTCACTACGCCCGCCGAGTTCCCCGGAATCGCCCATGTGTGGCTGGCACAACGCAGCCGCGGGGCACAGGTGCGATGGTGCGACACCAGCGCCGGCCGGGTCACCGCCGTCGACTACCTGAACGGCATCACCGTCCGCACCGGACTGGTGTCGATACCCGCCGTCACCTACCGCGACGCCACCCGGCTGAACATCGCCCGCATCGCCGACGCCGCACACGCCGCCGGCGCAAAGGTCTTCGTCGACGCCTACCAGGCCGCCGGCGTGATGCCGATCGACGTCGACGCGCTGCGCTGCGACTATCTCGTGGCCGGCACCGGCAAGTACCTGCTCGGGCTGCCCGGCCTGGCATTCCTCTACACCCGCGACCCCCAAGGGCCTGCGCCGACGCTGACCGGCTGGCTCGGTCGGGTCGCCCCGCACGCCTTCGACCCGACCACCCTCGACTTCCCACCCCACGCACGCCGGCTCGAGATCGGCACGCCGTCGGTGGCCGCGGTCTACACCGCCGTCGCCGGCCTGTCCCTGACCGAGCAGCTCGACCTCGTCGCGGTGCGCCAACACACCCGGAGGCTCGTCGCTGACGCCGCCACCCGCCTCGTTGGCCAAGGAGAGATCGTGCTCCTCAGCGGCAACATCGACGAGCAGGGCGCCCACCTAGCCCTGATGGAGCCGCACGCCGAGGCGATGGCGGCGTGGCTGGCGCACCGGAACATCATCGTTGCGCCACGCGCCGGGGTCGTCCGCCTGGCGATGCACGCCTACACCACCCGCGAGGACCTCGACGCGGTATGCGAGGGGATCGCCGCCTACCGAGTCGGCTCCCGAACCCGCCAGCGCGCCGGAGCGGCGCGATGATCAGCCCCGAACCCCTACACCGCTGGCTGGCGCAGCGCCGGCTGATCGCGGCACGGTTCCCGTACGCCACGGTGGTCGATGCCTACCAGTACCACGGCAAGCACTTCATCCCCGACGAGTGGCCGCCGCTGCTGGCCGCGGCGCGGGACCGCCTGCCCGAAGTGACCGGCAACCGCCGCTACCTCGCCGCGTTCCTATCCACCGCCCTCGACAAGGCCGACGGCAGCTACGACTACCGCACATACCTGGCGTTGAACCTGCTACCTTTCCCCGACGTCAACGACGCTCCGGCCTCGGCGGCGAAGCTGCTGGCCCGCCGGGACCGGCTACACGCACACCTGCTGACCGACCTGATCCGTTTCGAACTCGCCGCAACCGGCGGCGCCGTACCGCTGCCGCAGATGCGCCCCGAACCGGCAAGGACGGCTAAGCGAGTGCGTCACGCGCTGCGCGCGGCGATGCCCGCCCTGCGACGGCTCAGGCTCGTCGACACAGCCGCCAGCGGCGAACCGGTGGCGCTCGCGCGCCGCGTCATCGCCGCCGTTGACGTGGACCTCACCCCCGAGGAACGCCTGACGTTACGGACCAGCATGCTCCCGGTCTGGACCATCCACGACGAGTGGATGTTCATCCGAGTCCTGCAGACCTTCGAGGCCACCTTCGCGCTGCTCGCGGGGGACCTTCGGGAGATCGTCGCCGCCGTGCACGCCGGCTGGCTGCATCCGGCGGCGACGCGGATGTCGGCAGCGGCCACGCTGCTGCGCGAGACCGCCCCCCTGTGGTCGGTGATGGCCACCCTGCAACCGCGGGCGTTCCATGCGTTCCGGGCCTACACCGAAGGCGCGAGCGCCATCCAATCGCGCAACTACAAGCTCGTCGAGTCCCTGTGTCGTGCCCCCGGCCCCAACCGCCTCGATTCCCCGGCCTACCTGTCCGTGCCGGACGTCCGCGCCCTGATCCTTGACGGCCAGGCCAGTGTTGACGGCGCCCTCGAGGTGCTCGCCATGAACGGCGGAGCCGGTGTGGACTCGACGCTGGTTGGCGCGATGGCTGAGTTTTCCGCCGCCCTGCGGCAATGGCAGCAGACGCACTACCGCCTCGCCGTGCGGATGCTCGGCGCCGACCAGCCCGGCACCGGCTACACCCAGGGCGCTCCCTACCTCGCACACGCCCGCACCGAGCCGGTCTTCCGGCGCCGTCCGCACGACTGCCCAACGCCCGCTGGCGACCCATGACCCCGCTGCCCGTCGGTCTGCGCAGCCCCTGTTGCGGCAGGCCAACGCGCCAAAAGTCCTCGTCGTCGCCGCGTAGCGCACCGCCCCCTCCACAGCCGCTGCCGCACATCCGCACACCGAAGGAGGAGCCGTGCCAGGATCTACCCGCGCCGCCACCAACAAGACCAATCAGCGACCCCAGAGTCGGCGCTTCCGAGGTCTCACCGCCCTCGTGATCAGCCTGGTCACCGTCGCCGCGACCCTCACCGTTGCGGCGTCACCAGCTGAAGCAGCTGGCTGTCGCGCCGCACCCTACAGCGCTTCCATGGGCGTCACCGACGTCTTCGATCAATACAACGGAGTCGAGGTCTTCTCGTACCCCACGTCGGGCACCTACCGCACCACCACACAGTGCCGCGACATCCAGGTCCGCAACACCGGCGACGGAAAGATCAGCGGGCCGTTCCACGCCTGCGTCGTCTTAGCCGGCCGCGCGACCTGCAACAACGGGTGGACGTACGTGCCGCCAGGGCAGTGGCGCAACCTCGCCGTCAACGTCAAGGACGGCACCCGCTTCTACATCTGGATCAGCGTCAACCTCGGCACCTGGTACAGCGCCAAGGCGGTCGGCGACTGGTAACCCTGCACCAGTCGACGGCGGGCCGGGGTACGCCCCGGCCCGCCGGCCCATCAACCACTCCCCGAGAGGACGCATTGCATGTCCCAGCATCCGCACCAAACCGCGGTGATCACCGGTGCCACCAGCGGCATCGGCTACGAGACGGCCCTCGCCCTCGCCGCTCAGGGCATCACCGTCATTCTGGCGTGCCGACACCCCGGCCGCATGCGCGCCGCAGCGGAAACCATCCGGTCACGACATCCCACCGCCAGCATCGACGAAGTGGCCCTCGACCTGGGCAGCCTGACCTCCGTCAGGGCCGCAGCCGAGCAGATCAACGCCAGACACCAGCACCTCGACATCCTGATCAACAACGCCGGCATCATGAACACCCCACGCTGGAGCACCCTCGACGGATTCGAGATGCAGTTCGGCGTCAACCACCTCGGCCACTACGCCCTCACCATGCTGCTACTCGACAGCCTTCTGAAAGCACCACAAGCCCGGATCGTGACGGTCTCCAGCACGGCCCACCGACGGGCACGCACCGACATCGAGCAGTGGCCGAACCCGCACGACTACCGCCCAGCCCGCGCCTACGCCGCGAGCAAACTGGCCAACACGCTCTTCGCGATGGAACTGCATCGACGACTGAAACATGCAGGGCACTCCGCAATGAGCCTTGCCTGCCACCCCGGCTGGTCATCGACCAACCTGCCCTACGCTGGCCTTCGAGCAACCGGGCGCCACACAGCAGTCGCCGTGCTGCGTGTCCTCGCCGCTCTCGTCACGCAACCCGCCGCCAAGGGAGCCCTGCCCACCCTGCACGTCGCGACGAGCCCCGACATCGACTCCGGCAGCTACTTTGGGCCAACCCAGCTCGCTCACAAAAGAGGGCCCGCAGGACCCGAGCAACCTGCGGCGGCAGCGATGGACCCCGTTCTCGGCCGACGTCTGTGGAGCCTGTCGGAAGAGCTGACAGCCACAGAGCACCCGGCGCTGGCGGTGCAAGTCCGTTGAACGGGCAACGCCGTCTTCCCGGTTGGAGCCCCTAAACTATCCTCCTAGGATGCTTTAGGGGCTGGCTCGTCGGACACGCTCCGAGGGCGGACGCTGCGGAATAATCATCGGTGCTCTAGTTCCTGTAGGACGCAATGGTGACGGCAATGAGCAATTGCTCTGCTGCATTGGTCGCGCTTCGCGCATGATTCTGCTAGGCCAAACTCGTCATTCGTGGACCGGGTGATCCGATTGACGGTGACACTGTTGGTGGGAGAGAGTGTACGTATGACTTCGGCGCTGATATCCGACGTGCAGCGAAATCTTGCGAGCAACCCAGATCCGGATGGGGTGGAGGCGCGCGCCGCTCTCCTGGTCGCACGCGAGATCGGGATGTCGACAGCTGACCTTTCCGTCGGCGCTTCGGACCGGTGGACGTTCGCCAGCCTCGCCATCAGTGAATGCATCGACCGTTTTTTCGAAGGAATGACCGATCACCTGAGCCTTTCGGTAAATCTTCCGGACCCCATCACCGAATCGGCCGATGAAATGCGTGATTCGATGCGGTCACTGCTCATTGACCTCGTCGACCTTTACGCTAACGCCGCTACTGAAGGCACGGCGCCTCCATGGCGACGACTGGCATGGGCCTCCGCCGCGCAACATCTGGACCGCGCCTTACGGGAACTACCGTGACCTACGGTCGATACCTCGACCGGGCAGCTGGTGCCATGGCGGCCGCACAGGCAAACCTCCGGAGTCCTGCGCCTGGAAGCCTCGCCGATCATGCTGCTGCCGCGATCGCCCGCACCCACCTTTATCGCGCGCTCGAACGGCAGGTACGACGCCTCACGGTGCACGAGAAGGAGAACGACCTTGTCCGGGAACTCCACCACGCCACCCACACCACAGCGGTCGAGATCCCTGCCTCGCCACCGACAAGCCATCCCGTTGCGTCCGAGCTCCACCAGGCCGCCGAGGCGACCCGGATAGCGAGTGACATCCTCAGCGCCCAGTTCGACCCATTAACCGGACGCCCCCGGTCGTCGGAAGGCTTCGCCGTGCTGGCAAGCTCCTTCCGTGCCGACACCCTCGGGTGCTTGGCCAAGCTTGCCCGAGCTGCCAGCGAAATGGACCAGCGACTGGCGACATGGCTAACTCAAGGAATAGCTGCCGGCAGTCACCAGCTCATCGTACGGACCGCAGCATCAGACGCTCTGACGACGAGCTTGACGCTGCCTCACGTCGCAGATGCCGTCGCGTCCGACGGTCCTCTCGGCAGCCTGCTGCGTAACCTCCGTCCGCCGCCGCTAACCGATGCCGAGCAACGTTGGACATCGATCGCGTCTCCAGCAGACTGTGCCCTTGCGCTGGATGTCGCTCGCACCTGGCTCGCGCAGCACTACCAGAACCTTACCGCCGTCGACCTAAAGGTGCTGCTTCGAGCCGGCCTTGCACTTACCTATGAGATTGACTACCTCATCGGCATTGCCAATTCCAGCACCCGCAAGACTGGCAACGTCGACATTCTCGCCAGCGTCTGGCGCGGGGCAGCCCGCGCGGCAAACCACATGCACACCCTCGGCAGCGCCGCTCCTGGCGTCGGCCCCGCCGTCGTAGGCGCTGCTGAAACCTGGCTGAGAAGCCAACTTCGAAGCGATGGGGATTGGCAGAATCCAGCAACGATTTTGCGGGCCGCAGGGGCTAGGGAATGGCAGAACGCCGCTGCTGCTCTCTCCGGTCGGATGCCTGACCTCGTCACTCTCGTGCACCAGGGCGCGTTGTGCGCCATGCGTCGTGGCGACATGCTCGAACCTGACCCACAGCAACGGCAACCCGCTATTCATGCCCTCGGACCGAGATGGATCCGAGCAGGGCCAGCCAGCCTGCAAGGTTCGACACTGCTCAGATTCACCGGCCAGCTCCGCGAAGAGACGATCTTCATGGCCAAAGAGGCGGACGCTGCCGTTCTCCCCGGCTTCTACGAGGCTGAACGCCACAAAAGCACCGCACGTAAGCTGCCCCGCGCGCCCGGCATGGCAGTGACCGTACCGGATACTCCTGACGGCGCCCTCCATCCGGCCTCCTCGCAACCTAGCGGCGACCGCCGCAGCTTGGCCGCGAGCGGCAAAGCCAGAAGCCAAGCCATCGCCGGGACGCAGGCGTCCGCGTGGTCGCACCGGTACGAGCAGGAGAGAACAGAACCACATCTCTACGGTGATGGGCCGGAGGACGAACCCAGCCTCTGAACGCGCCGGTCCCCACGGGGTTGCCCGAGTTTGGCCAACTACCGCCCACCGAGCCCCCTTTCGATCAGCCTGGACGAGCCTCCGAATGTCAGGGGTTCCACGCGCGTCCAAAGAGTGAGTGGGGAGATCACCGGCACTGCTGCCGGCGACATGATCAGTCCTGGGATGTGTGCTCGCGCCACGAGCCGGGCGAGGGTGCCCGCAGGAGGCGGTCGACCATCTCTTGGGCTTCTTCCCGGGTGTCGAACTCCCAGCGCAGCACCTTGCCTGTCTCGCTGTCGCCGGCTCGGGCGATCACCTTCCAGCGAGTGTGGCGCACCAGCCACACGTCGCGGCGCGCGAGACGACCCCACACGTTGTTCCACCACCGCTTGACCACCTCATCCACGGTGAGAATCGAACGTATGTTCGACAGCGGGTTGACTGGTGGGCGGGTCATTCGCAGCGGTCGTCGGCACCCTGACCGTAAGCCTCGCAGCAGGCGGGGCAGTGCCGATACACCCGCAGATCACATCCCCGCCGATGGCCAAGCTCGAGCGTGATCTCGTACAGGCAGGCCCGCCACACGACGGTCTCCCCGCCGCCGGGCACGACCTGCCCGTCGCCGGGACCGCCGCGCAGCAGCACCTCCATACCACCGACGGTACGCATTCCGCCCCTGCCCGAGACCCGGATCCGACGTCGAGTCCGTCACCTCCCGACGTGCGGACGCCTGAGACCGAGAGCCCGGTCAGAGGCCGTCCGGTGGCGGGGCGTCCGGGTCGGGGAGCAGGCCCTACTCGCGCAGTTGCGCGAAGTGGGACTCGGGTGGCGGCTCAGGGTCGTGGTCGGACGGCCGGGGGCCTTCCGGGCCGTCAGGCGAGAAGCGCAGCAGGGTCTCGACGCGGGTGATCCGGAAACGGCGGCCGAGCACCTCGATCTCGTCGACGCGGTCGCCGTCGAGGGCAGCGGCGGCCTGCTCGTAGGCAGCGGTCTCGTCGTCGGCGAGTTGGCTGGTGCGCGGCTGGATGTAGGTGAAGGAGAAGGCCAGGGTGTCGCGGGCGTGCTGCGGGGTAGCGACCACGCGGCTGTACGGCTGCCATCCGCCGTTGACGTACTCGGCTACCGCGTAGCGGGTGGGTAGCACGACCCCGTTCGGGTGGGAGTGCACGGAGGCGACGCTGTCGGCGTACACCTGGGCGGGGACGCGGGCGCGGGCGTAGTGCGCGGGAATGAGCTCGACCCGCAGCGTGGCCTCACCGACACCGCTGGGGGCGGCCGGGTCGGCGATCAGGTCACCGGCGAGGAAGCTGTCGCACTCCTCGGCCTCGCGGGGATCGGGGTCGGTGGGCCGTGGCGGCTCCGGCCCGTCCGGGCCGAACCGGGCGAACGTGTCCGCCCGCACGATCCGGTGCACGCGGCCGGCCACGGTGACCTGGTCGACCTTCTCCCACTGTAGTACCCGCGCGAGCGCGGTCAGTTCGGCGGCCAGCGCCGGGTCGGTGGTTTCGGCGAGCCGTTCACGTAGCCAGTGGGCCAGGGTGTTCCGGGCGGCCTGCGGGGTGTCGTCCACCAGGGCGTGTATCTGCCACCGCCCGCCGCCGCGGTCCACGGCGTAGCCGAACAGCGGCGCCCCGATCCGGACCATCGGGTACGCCGACGCACGCCGGACCGCGTCGTCCTCGGTCACCGCACCGACCGGGTCGGTCCGCGGCTGAACCCGAATCACCGCACCCAGACGCCGTTCACCGCCACTCATGGGGAGCATTGTGTAACGCCCCGAGTCGGTATGCCGAGCCCGGCACGCGAACGGCACGTCGATAACCGGGCAGGCGATGCTCGCCTCAACCGATCCCTCCAATGGGGTCCGAGCAGTGCCTCCCGCTCGCAGGCGCACCGCCCCTACACGGGGGGCGGCTCAGGTCGAGGAGGGTCTGCGTCATGACGGGTAGAGCTTGCGGTCGTGGACGAGGTGACCGGGCCAGAAAGCTCAGAAGCGGCCATTCCTGGTCCCTTCCCTTGGTGGTGATCGAGTTGTTGCCTAGCATCGAATGGCCGGCCGATTCGCACAGCACTATGGCGACTGCCGTCCGTTGACTGGCTTTGGTCGGGTGGAAAGACACGAGTCTGGCAGGGGGCAGCAGAATTCCAGTGCGCGCCGCCTGCTCAATTGATGCTAGGTGCCGCCGAAGGCAAATCGTTGAGGCGGTGGGCGGTCGAAAGTAGGTGAGGCAAGGTGGAGCCGACGGCGGCCCCGACTCCGACTTTTGGCGGACTTCCTCTTCCTCGAATCGGTGAATGGCCGAGAAGGCCGCAGGCCTACTACTGCATAACGGTAATCGATGCGCGGGGCCGCCTAGCGAACCGTTCCCCCCTAGCTGTAATGCGTTGGTCACCTGGTGACCCGGTGGAAATCAGAATTCAGGGAAGGGTTATCGCGGTCACGGCACGTAAGGGGCGGTCATCAGTGATCACCCCTCAAGGTCATCTGCGATTCTCGCCTGCAGTGCGACAAAGCGCGGGCATCATGCCAGGGGATCGCCTCCTGGTGGCGGCGCTTCGCACAGAGGGCCTGCTGATGGTCTTTACAGTCGGCCTCCTTGAATTAGCGCTCCTCTCATACTTTGATTCCCGCGGTGAGGCGCCATGACAGACGCAGAATCCCCCGTTCTCAGCAACGGAGAACTAGAGGCGGTGCGCGCCATCCTCGCCCGGATGGGAGTCACGCCTGAGCAACTCATCGCGGAAAGCGCAGCACCCAGGGCGGTTCCGACCTTTGACGAGTACATCCAGCGTGTGTATATGGCCGTCACACCAGCAACGCGGCGAGTATACGGAACCTATTGGGGGCGAGTGAGCGACGCCTGGGGCAGCCGACGGTTGAATGAGCCAACTTCCTTGGAAATCAAACAACTCGCCGAACAGATGAAGGAAAGAACAATCGTACGCCGAAATTCCCGGGGAGGTCGCACCGCCGCCGAACATCTCATCTCGGCGCTGCGATGCCTCTACAGCCACGCAGTAGCTGATGGCCTCATCGCTGAGCGCGACAACCCGGCCAAGCGCGTTCCGAAGCCACGACGCCTCGCCAGTACCCGTCGAGCCCTCACCGAACGGCAACTGGCGATGATCAACGACGTCGCAGGTACGACCGGCAACGACCCGAACCTCGACACGCTCCTGCTCAGACTCCACATCGAAACCGCATGCAGGCGAGGAGGCGCGCTAGCGCTCCACCGCACAGACCTCGACACCGACCAGTGCCTCCTTCGGCTGCACGAGAAAGGCGGCACAGTCCGACCGCAGCCCATCTCGCCTACGTTGGCAGGCTGCCTGCTCCAGCACATCGAAGAACGAGGAGCCAGCGAACCAAGCGGTCAGCTCTTGAGGTATCGCACGGGCGCCCCGATCACCAGCCGCCGCTACGACCATCTCTGGCAACGCCTCGGAAGACACCTGCCATGGGTAGCGGCGCAACAAATCAGCACCCACTGGCTGCGCCACACCACCCTGACGTGGGTGGAGCGCAACTTCGGTTACGGCATAGCAAGGGCCTACGCGGGCCACAATGGCAGGTCGGACGCCGGCACGACCAGCACGTACGTCAGGGCGGACGTGTATGAAGTCGCGCGTGCCTTGAGCGCCCTGACCGGCGAAGGTCATCCGCTCCTGGCCGAGTCTGCGGTCGTAGCTCCAAGGCGGACATTCGCCGGTCGTGCTACGCAGCCTGAACAGGAAGAGCTCCCGTCCAGCATCTTCAGCCGGAACTACTATCGGCGGAAAGAATACGGCGCAGATCCGTACGAGGTTCATCAGCCGGGGCACGCTGGGTGAGCCTCCCAGAGGTCATGATTGATCTCCAGTCTCCTGCGCTCGTCGCTGGCGATGCCGAGCAGATCAGGCGCCCGGCAATCTCAGCGTTTTGGATAAGCAGCGACGCCGACGCCGAGCGCTGGAGACACGGCTGCCCCGCCCAGACCAGACGCTCAGGATACGCAGATCCGTGAGTCAGGCAGCATCGTCAATCTTGGGAGTTACGGACTGTAATCGGGCTGGTACCTGTACTGCGTTGGCTGGAGTGCACCGTTGCTGGGCATCCAATGCTCGTCGAGCCAGAGGTGCCCGCCGTGGACGGTCCACGTCCCGTCGGCCCGCAATGTCAGCTCGAGGCCATGAACGATGGCGAGGACCGTGCGGATGCCGTCTTCCTGCGCGGCACGTACCTCGCCGGCGGTGACGAACACGGAGCCCCGCTGGCTGAGGGTGCCTTTGACCTCGACCCGGAACTTCGGAGCGCGCTCTGGCCCAACCTCGTAGTCATACGGATGGTTTGCCGATGTGTTCCGGATGCTGCGGCGGCTGTGTCCTCGGCTGACGAGCCACTGGTGGACCTTGCGCATGGCGGCAAGCTCGACTTTGCGGCGCAGCAGTGGATCTTCGAGCCGCCCTTGCCGGCCGGTACCGTTGCCGCCGATACCAAGGGCGTCAGTAGTGCCCCAGCCGTGCCTGCCGATTCGGTGCTCGGGCGCGCGTGGCTCCATGATGAGCCGGACCGGCCGGTAGGTCCAGCCGAGGAGCCACCCGGAGTCGGGGGCGTTGGTGGTGTAGTCCTGATTCAGAAAGGCAGTGCTGGAGATGTCGAGTTTCCGCATGAGTTGCGCGGCATGCTCGTGATCGTCGTAGCGGCCCTTCACGACTTCGAGGACCTCGACCTCCCACGTCAGCATCCCTACATTCGGCCCGCCACCGCTGACGAGAACGACCCGAGTGCCGACATCGAGCTGCGCGAAGGGCAGCAGACGTCGCTGCCACATGTTCCACTCGACTTCACGTTCGCTGACGTCTAGCTTGCCGCCAATGTTCCATGGCTGGTGCTTGAGCAGGACTACCATCGAGTCACTGCCTTGCCCGCGTCCACAGAGCCACGTCCAAGAGCCGCAGCGGCGGATCGTTGGCCGGCAGGACGTCGAGAAGACCACGTATCTGCTCGTCGCGCATGAGTTGCTGATAGATCTGCCAGTCACGCCGGTAGGAGTAGGGTCTCTGCATGCCCAGGTACTGGCGGACCAGTCCGTCGCGCACTGGTAGCAGCCGCGGACGTTTACGGGCGGCCAACTTCGCCGGAGCTACCCATGGATCCGATCGTGCGGCCCGCGGGTCTACAAACAGTTGTCGCAGCGTCTCGTAGAACCTTCCTGCGACGTCAAGCACGCCATCGTCCGCGTCCTCCAAGCAAACGTCGGTCGGTACCGCCTGCAGGTTCACGGCCAGGTGCTCATCGGTCAGGACGCGCCTGGCGGCGCGGGCTCCGATGTCGGCGTTGAGCAGCGTCACCGCGAACAGGTCTGCGGTCGTCACCTCGGTCGGCACGTTCGGACCGAGTGCCAGAAAGGAGCTCCCGGCGTAGTCACCCTCCGGGTCGTAGTAGCCAGCTATACGCGAGGCCGCGTCACCAGTTAGAGCGTCTAGCGTCGCCGCACGGGCCTGGGCGAACTCGTCCACGCTGGGCACCGTAACGGATCCTCGTTGGGAGAGCATTCGTTCATCCGCCCGCTTCCCGGCCGCCGTTCGGACGGCCTGATGCCAGCCTGCGCCTGTAGAGCTGCCGTGGCGCGGCGCCGGGCTCGGGAAACCTCCCGGTAGAACCGAACCCTAGAAGGTCCAACAACGCCAGGTGCCATGCGTGCCTTGTTCAAGCTGCGATTGTCGGTGACCCGACAAACACCTTGAGCTTGGGCATGCGGCACTGGTCAGCGGTCCAGCTGGTGCTACGAGTGATCAGTCGATCAGGATCGAGTAGGTCACCGGGTGTCCTTGTCGAGCGGATGTGACGGTGCGCAACCTTATGATCGCGTAGCGGCTCGTGTTCGGCGTGACAAGCGCGTCTCGTGCCTGGCCCGAGCGCGAGCCCTGGGATGTGGTGTGGAAGGGGATGTGAGTGCGGCCGGACGGCGCAGAGCTCGACGACGATGAGGAATGGTCGGCTGACGGCCCGGATCTGTGGCAGCTGGCCGGGCTGCCCGGCGGGTTGCTGCAGGCCAGCTATCTGACGAGCCGGTTCTCGGCCCAGTACCGGCTAATCGTCGATGTGCTGCTCGCCGAGCAGGAGCACACCCTGACCGGGGTTGCGGCCACTGAACTGCCCGGGCTAATGCGCCGCCGCCTGCAAGTGCTGGGTGCCGATCCGGGGCTCCTCGACGACCCGGCGTTCAAGCTGAAGGATCGGATGGGCCGTCTCGAACGGTGGGGTGTCGTCTACCGGTTCCAGGACAAAGCGGTCCGAGACGCGGAGTTCGTTCTCGACCGGGACCGGTACCAGCTAACCGAGACCGTCGCCGAACTGCACCGGGCGATCACGTCCCTCGGCGACGACACCGCCGCAGCCGCCGCTGCAACCCTCGCCCCCGGGATCCTGATGGCCAACCTGTCCCTGCTGTACGAAAGCGCAGAGGCGGATCCAGCGGGGGCGGCGGCCGCCTGGTCCGTGATCGCGACGACGCACCAGGCAATGGTGAAGGCCGCTGCGGGCTGGCAGGCGCGGCTCGCCGGTGCGCTCGCCGGCCCGCCGACACTGGAGAAGATCACCACGGTCCAGGAGACCCTGCGCCGTTATGTGGATATGTGGGGCGCCGGCGTGGACACGCACTCAGAAGCGATCACCAATCTCGCGGCGAAGCTCGCGGTGCTGCCGACACCGGCGTGGCGGCGCATCGCTGTGCACACCCTCGGCGCGAACGCGGACGAGCCAGCGATCGAAGCGCTCGTCAACGCCCACCTGCTCACCCTAGAGACGCTGCGCCGCTGGTTCGACGGACCGGACTGCCAGGCCCGCAAACTTCGCCGGCAGATGCGCGACACGATCGGGCCGCTGTTGCGCGGGCAGCGGACCCTGGCAGCCGTCGGCGGGCACGTGTCCCGCCGAGCGGAACTCATCGATCTGGCCACCCGCCTGGAATCGACCGCAGACGACGACGCCGCCTGGCGGCTATGGTGCAGCTCGACCGGGCTATTCTCCGCCCGGCATCTGCCGGGCGCGGGGGACCCACCGGCGGGCAACCCCGGCGCGGTGTCGTTCTGGGATGCCGATCCGGTCCCCGTGGAGGCCCGCCTGCGCAAGCAGGGCCCGAAAGCAACGACCGGGACCGCAGCGCGGATTCCCGACCGGACCGGCGCGAAACGCGCTGCCCGCGAACGGGCCGCAAGAGCTGCCGCGCAGGCCGCGATCACCGAATCGGCAATTCTCGCCCGATCCGGACAACGGCTGTCGCAATGGCGAGACCTGACCGCCGCCGAGCTGCAAATGCTGCTGGTTCTGCTCGGCGCGGTCGCCGCCGCCCAACCGGACGAAACCGGCCGGCGATCTGCGACCACCGGCGACGCACGGTGGATCCTGCGCGCCGACCCGCCGGAGGACGGTGCGCCGGCCGCAGTCGTGCACACGCTGGACGGCCGGCTGGTGCACCCCGACATCGTCCTGCACATCACCCCAGCCGGGAGCCGGCCGTGAACACATCTACCTCCGCGTCCGTGCGGGAGGCGCAGCAGGCGTTCCTCGGCCTGCTCGCCCAGCCGCTGGTTACTCCGGCCACGAACCGGGTCCTGCACCGACACGTCCTGCGCCACCAGCGGCAGATCACCGAGCATGCCCGTCGGGCCGGGTACCGGATCCAGCGGGTCGGCCGGGCCGTACGCCTGATCCGGGTTCCGATCGCCGGGACCGTTACGGCCCCACCCCGCCCTGCGGACGCACCTGGCCGACGGCTGCTCTCGCTCGTCTGCTGCCTAGCCGCATGCTGTGAGGAGATCTCCGGGACGGTGACGCTGCAGCGGCTGTCCGATATGGTCCGGGACTTGACCTCCGCACCCGGGGTCACCGTTACCGGCTACGACCCGGAGCAGAAGCCGCAGCGTCGGCTGTTGCGTGACGCGGCTGCCCTGCTCGCCAGGTGGGGTGTGCTGCGCCGCCGGACCAGCGACGAGAAGATGCTTTACGACTGGACCGAAGACGGGGCCGGGCCTGGTGCCGGCTACGAGGTTGACCGGGACGCGCTGCTGCTGTTGACCAGCCCTGATGTGCTCGCCGCTGCCGTGCATTCGCAGGACACCGACGCCGAGCAGGTCGCCGCAACCCGTACGGTCCGGCAGTTGCGTGCCCTGCTGGAAACTCCGGCCGTCGTGTACGCGGATCTGGACGAGCAGGACGCGGAGTCGTTGCGTAAGGCCCGCGGGCTGCGCACCACCGACCTTGCGCAAATGACCGGCGGGACGGTCGAGGCCCGCGCCGAAGGTCTCGTCCTCGTGCTGCCCGACGACCCGGATCGGTCGCCGACCGTGGCCGACTGGCCGCGCGCGCGAGCGGCTGATTGGGTGGCGCTGTTGATGGCTGACCTTGCTGGACGCCATGGCACCCGTACCGTGTCCGGCACAGTGGTGCTCACCGACGGGCAGGTGGACGAGGTCGTCGAGGACCTGGTCGGCTGGCGCGGCGAGTACATGTCCAAGGACCAGAAGACCGTGCCCGGCACGGTCCGCGCCGACGCGGAAACAATCCTGACCGAGCTCGGTCTGCTGCGCGTCGGCCCAGACCAGTCATGGACTCTGTCCCCGGCCGCGGGCCGGTATCGCGACCCCGACGTCACCCTCATTGACCCGACGGAGACGACTCGATGACCACGACCGACTTGTCGACCCCAGGCCCGGCCGCCACCGACACGCAGCTGGCCGCGTGGCGCGACGCGGTCACCACCGCCGGCCTGCCCGACCCGGCCCGCACCCGCTGGCAGGTACTGCGCGCCGGGGTGGTCGGCCTGTGGGAGTTCGATGTGGCTGAGTACTGGTTCGCCGACGGCCGCGCCCAGTTCGTCGGGCAGAACCAGTCCGGCAAGTCGACGCTGATGGCGCTGACGACCCTGCTCATGCTCGCCGGCAGCCTCGACCGCAAATACGTCGACACGTTCGGCCAGTCCGACAAGGAGTACCGGTACTACGTCGAACCGGTCGCCGACGACCGAGACCGGCGGGATGCCTCCGCCTCCACGAACCGCGGCTGGGCGTGGGTCGAATACGGCCGAATCGGCCCGCTCGGCACGCCGGAGTTCTTCACCACGATGCTGTACACCCAGACCAAACGCGGCGTGGCGCAGATGACCCGTGCGTGGGTCGTCTGCCACGGCAGCGCCCGGGTCCGCGCCGGCCTAGATCTGGCGGCAGGCCAGGCGGTCACCGAGCCCAAAGCTCTCGAAGCCGTCGACGGTGTCACTGTGTACCCAAAGGGCCAGACCTACGCCGAGCGGCTCGCCACTGACCTGTTCGGGTTCGACGACACCGACCGGTACGCGACTGTGATCGAGATGCTGAAGGTGCTGCGCACCCCGCACCTGGGGCAGAAACTCGACCCTGATTGGTTCACCTCCCAGATCCGCTCGGCGCTGCCACCGGTTGCGAAGAGCGAGGTGACCGAACTTGCCCACGGCTGGCAAGAGCTCGAACAGTTGGCTCGCGATCGGGACTCGGCCGAGGAGGCCCGCAAAGCAATCGCCGTCTATCTCACGCGGGCATGGCGACCGTGGGCCGACGCCGTCCTTCGTCTGCACGCCGACACCCTGATCGCCGCCGACACCGGTGTCACAGAGGCACGTGTCCAGGTCGGCGCCGCGAAGGCCGACCTGGACGAGGCCCGCAAACGTCTGGACGAGGAGTCGAGGAACACCCAGTACCTCGAAGAAGCTCGCGACCGTACGCGCACGGAACTGATGCAGTTGTTGCGCTCCGCGGCGTACACGAGCGCGGTAGAGCGGGCCAACGACGCCAAGCGGCTGCGCTCGGAAGCGAATGCGGCGAAACGCCGCGCGGAGAAAGCCGCCGCTCACCTCGGACGGACCCGCGCTGACCTCGAAGCGGCCAAGTCCGAGCAGGAGAAAGCTGACGAAAAACTCGGAAATGCTGAGCAGGAGCTGAACCTGGCCGCTCGCCGTGCGGCCGACACCGCAGCGGTTGCCAGGCTCGGC
Organism: Micromonospora sp. NPDC049139; assembly: GCF_055586845.1. Classification (NCBI taxonomy): domain Bacteria; kingdom Bacillati; phylum Actinomycetota; class Actinomycetes; order Micromonosporales; family Micromonosporaceae; genus Micromonospora; species Micromonospora sp. NPDC049139. The sequence goes on from NZ_JBVJHK010000032.1 coordinate 38,323, forward strand.
GACCAGGTTCCGCAGTGGGCAGCATCCGGAGACGTCGACCGGTTCGACGCAGCGATCACCACCCGCCGCGCCCAGGTCGGCACGCTGCGGAAACTGATCCGCGCTGCCAGCAAAGCGTCCTCGGCATGGCAGGCACTCGACGACGTGGCTCAAAAGGCTCAGGAGCAGCTCGACGAACGCACCGAGACAGCGGAGGCCACCGAGCACGCCCTGGCGCAGGCAGTGCAAATCCTGTCCGACGATCTGGAGCGGTGGGTAACAACACTCGGCGATGTGCGCCCGCCGGTCGAAGTCCGCAACGCATGGATCACCGCCGTTACGGCGCAGACAGGAACGCTCCGGCCACGGGAGGTACTGACCGGCCTGCTGAACAGGGAGTGGCTCGACCCAGCAACCGGACCCCTCACCACCCGCCTCGCTGAACTACGGGCCGCAGCGAAGACGGCAGCCGCCCGCGCCGCCGAAGCCGAACGCGACGCCGACGCACTCGAAAATGCCGGCGACCCGACGCCCGATCCGCCAGTGCGATGGATCCGTCGTGACCGGCCATCATTCCCGTCCGATGCAGGCGCCCCGCTGTGGCGTCTGGTCGACCCGGTCGACGGTCTCAACCCAGTAGTCCTCGACCGGGTGGAGGCCAGCTTGTCGGCCGCGGGTTTGCTGGACGCCTGGGTGACTCCCGACGGTGTCTGGGCACCGGACCGCGACGGAGACGAACTCATCATCGTCCCCGTCGCCGTCCCCGCCAGCACGGGAAACCTTGCGCAAGTGCTGCAACCGGCCGAGGATGCCGGCAGCCTGTCCGCCGCGGTACTGCGGACCCTCGCCGGCATCGGATACACCACCGACGGGCCGTTGACCGCACCGACCTGCCTGGCCGCCGACGGACGCTGGCAGACCCCCGTCGCGGCGGGCCGGGCTGGAACCGCGACGCATGGTGCCGAGCTCATCGGCACCGCCGCTCGGGCTGCCGCCCGTCGCCGTAAGATTACGGAGTTGCGCGCGCAGGCGACCGGGTTTCGGGCCGAATTTGGGCAGCTGGCAGGTGAAGCGGACCAGGTCAGTGAGCAGATTACGAGCTTGCGGGCGGCAGCGGATCAAGCGCCTACCGACGCGGATGTCGTAGCAGCCGCTGCTGCACACACTGCTGCAGCCGACGAGGCGGACAAGGCATCCAGCGCTTACCGTGACGCTCGCGGCCGCGAGCAGGAAGCCCGGCGTGTCTCGGACGCGGCGACCGGAGAGGTGACCAGGTACGCCGCCGAGCACCTGCTGGCAACCTGCGAGGAGCAACTCGACACCCTCGCGGGGGCTCTCGATGAGGCCGCGACCGCCTCCGGTGGTCTCCGTCTCGCCCTCTCTGCACAGAAGGCGGCCATGTCGGCGGTCATGGCCGCAGCCGGACGGGTCGCGATCGAGGACAGTCGAGTCCATGAGGCCGTCAGCACCGCCGAGGATGAGGCGCAAACGGCGCAGACCGCAGACGTGAACGCAACGCTGGCCGAAAAGTCCGTGGACGCTGACGCCCAGCAACTGTTCGCCCAGGCCGAACGCCTAGAACTCCAGGTTGAGGAATACGGGCCGTCAATCTCGGCGAGCAAACGCGAAGGCCTCGCCCGCTCAGCGGCGGCCGGGGAGGCGAACTCTACCTGGCAGCAGTGCTGCAACGACCTCACCGCCGCTCTCGAACGCCGGGACCTCGCAGCTGCGGCATGGTGGGTACCGGTCGACGCCGGCCTGGCCGCAGCTCGCAACCTCACCATCCCGGACAGCCGGGATCTGGATGCCGCGCTCGCGCATGCTTGCACGGCTGCCGACCAGCTAAGACCTCAAATGTGGCCGGAGCGGCTCGACGAAAAGGCCCGACGAACCGAGGCGGCCTTGTCGCGCATGCTCGGCTCGTCGCTAGTCGACCTTCGCACAGTCCTGGAAACCTCTGGCGGCCGATCGGCGATCACCACAGAGGCTGACGAGCAGCATCCTCTGCCATCAGTCACCCTGATCGTGGACGCCTCCGGCACCCAGCTCGATCCCGCTGATGCAATCCGGCATCTGCAGATTCTGGTCGAGGATCTGTCGCGCACCCACGACGAAAAGCTGCACCAGATGTACACCGAGCTGCTGTCATCGACTTTCATCGACCATCTCGCCGACCGGATGAAGAAAGTCATCAAGCTCCTCGACGTCGTCAACGACGTACTCAGAAAGCATCCGACCGGGGCGAACAAGACCACGCTGCGGCTGCGCCGCGTCCCCGCCGAAGGACAGGAGCCGGGATTCAAGATCCTCAAGGCATTGCAGGAAGGATCGATCGAATCCGAAAGCGCACAGCATCAGATCCAGCTGTTCCTCGGCGCCCGGCTGCGCGAGGCGCAGGACGCCGGCCTGGTCGGCACCGAAGACTGGACCGACCGCCTCGCGGAACTCCTGGACTACCGAGCCTGGTTCGACATCGTCGCCCAATACAAGGTGGGTGACGGCGACGACGAGACCCGCTGGAAAGACCTGACAAGGAAAGCCCACGGCGTCGACTCCGGCGGCGGGAAGGTGATCACTCTCCTCCAGCCGCTGCTGGCGACGCTGGTCGCCTTGTACTCCGAATCGGAGGACGCGCCGCGGCCGTTGTGGCTCGATGAGGCGTTCGAAGGCGTCGATCCGGGCAACCGGGCCACGATGATGCGAATGCTCATTGACTTCGACCTGGACTTCCTCCTCGCCGGACCGGCGCCGCTCGTCGCGGTCGCGCAGGTCCCGACAGCCGCGCTATGGATCATCACCCGCGCCCCAGCACCGGCCGACGGCGTTGACCTGTCCCTGATGCTGTGGGCTGGGAAAACCCTAGAGCAGGTTCCGGTTGGCGACTACGCAACCCGAATCCTCACGCCGCGTCGCCCAACCGACGACGCCGGTCCGGACTTGTTCACCACCATTCCCGAAACAGGCGGCCCAGCCGGGGCGAACCACACCGGCAACGACGTGGGCGTTCCAGCGAGCATCGTCGCCGTGGACACGGGCGGGCCAGCGTGACCGCCGCAACGGATCGATGGGCGGCTCAGGCCGGCCCGCAGAAGGTACTCATGGCAGTCCGCAGGCTGTTGGAAGAGCACCGCACAGGAACCGGGGTCACCGTCCGTGTAGCCCTGACCGAGCCCGAACGGGCGCAGGTCGGTCGGATCCTCGGCCTGGACTGGGAAACATCCGGCCGGCCGATCACCCTAGGCAAGCTGCGGGTCGCGCTGACCCGCGCCGGTGACGACCTGCTCGACCTACTGACCCGCACCGGCGGCCCAATCGTCGACGTCCGCGGCCGCAGGGAGCAGGCCGCCGCGCTGGCGGCCGCCACCATCGAATCCGCCTATACCACCCTCGACAAAGCCGGGCTGCCCACGCACGCAGTGGAACTGGCCCGGACTCGGCGATGGCTTGAACGCCCTAGCCCGGACCTGGCCACCAGCCGAGCCGCTGACCTTACAAGGCTGTGGCAGACGCTGCCCGGCACCGGCCGACCCCTGGCGGAGGTGGCGAACAGCCTCTTCGTCGACCCTCACCGGCTGGACCGCGACACCGAGCTGGGCCGGATCGCCGCCCGCCTACTCGCGGCCGCCACCGCCCTACCCGCCGACGCCGCAGCCGCCGCTGACACGGCGCTCGGCGCAGCCCGGTGGCGGCAGGTGTGGGCCGCACACGGGGTCAGCTGCGACGAAGTGTCCGCCACCGTCCTGGTCCTCAACCTCCCGCTCACCGGGACCGCGCCGGCAACGAGGATCGCGGCTGCGGCCGCCGGGTGCGGCGAGCCAGTGTGGCTGACCAGCCGGTCACTACGCGGCGAATGGGCACCCTGCCCGGACGTGGACATGGTTCGGGTCTGCGAGAACCCGGCAGTAGCGGAAGCTGCTGCCGAGCGTCTCGGCCAGACCTGTCTGCCGCTGGTGTGCATCTACGGCCGGCCATCGTCGGCGGCCTGGACACTCCTGCGCGGCCTGGCCGGCGCCGGCGTGCGGCTGCTGGTAACTGCCGATAGGGACGACGCCGGCCATCGGTTCCTCACGGAAATGCTCTCTCTCCCCGGCGCCACCGAATGGCTCACGGACGTCGACGGTGTGTACGAGGAGGCCCGCCTGGACGCGCTGATCACCGACCTGACCCCGGCACTCAGCGTCGCTGCCACGCGTACGACAGATGATCCTGGCCGCGTCCCGGGCTCTGCTTGCTCGAATGGACTGATCTGACCGTGAGGCGGGCCCGCGCAGCCCTACCCGCCGGGCATCACTACATGATCTGGATGGTCCGCAGGGCCACGCGCTACTCGTCGACGGTCAGGGCCGAGCTGTCCTCTTCCTCGTTGGGCGACTGTGCTGTGCGGCGATATTGAGGATGGTCCTCGTCCATCTGGATGGCGGCGTGCAGTGCGACTGGGTAGCGGGCACGGCCGGACCAATACAGGGTCTGGTGACAGAGTTGAGCGGTGGCGACCGCGAGTGCCTCATGAGACACGCGGTCGTTAAGGGCGATGGGGAAGATCTCGGTAGCGGTCATCGAGTACCACGGCTCGGGCATCTCGCTCTTGCGGCGTTCTTCGCGGTTCTCGGAGATGACGGAGCGTTTCGCGTCCCACCTGGTGTACTTAGCGCCGAGCCGACCCGAGTTGCCGCCGTCGTAATTGCGGGGCACGTTGCACAGGACCCATACCGGGGTGCTGAAGTCCGTCTCGATCTCGTATAGAGCGTTGGTCGTCTCGCCTTCCGTTACGGCGTCTCGTGAGCTGAGCACGCGGGTGTAGGCGATCGGCGGAGGCACTCTATCGTCGGCGATGTTGAGGCGGATGACCGCGTCGGGCCGTTCATCGTCCTGGAGGCTGTAGCCCGGCAGCCAGTACTTGCTTTTCCGTGCATCTGGTCGGCTGCCCTGCTTGCTGTTCTGCAACCCGTCCCAGATGCGGCGGGCGCCGTCCTCGTCGACGGTGACGATGTACGGCCGCCCGTCGAGCTCCTCGACGAGGTCTTGCAGTGCCTGCTCGATCACGGTGCCGACGTCGTCCCAGCGCTGACGGTACGACTTCTTGCCGCCGCTCTCCTGTGGGTATTCGGTCTCGTGGAACTGGTTCTGGGCTGAACGGTAGGGCTGCCAGGAAGCGACGGTCGAACTCCAGCCGAACAGTTGCCACACGTCGCCCGGCGCCGTCGGCGGGATCAATGCGGTTGCGGTCACGACCGTTCTGGGTGAGCTCTTCTCACCCTTGCGTTTGTTCTGCTGGCGGATATGGAAGCCGACGTGCGCGATGCGGTCAGCCCCGTACGCCGCGTGTCGCGCCTCAGGCCGCAGGGCCTTGGCGATGCGGTCATCGATGATGCCAAGGGAACGATAGAGGTCGAGCAGCGCCATCTCGGCCGGGTGGTCGGGGTCCTTCGGCTGGATGATGCCGTTGGCGTTCTTCCCGAGCAGGTATTGGCTGGCGATGTCCTTGCCGGCCAGGATCGTCTTGGTCTGTGGCTTCGCGTCCGCGTCCTGCAGTTCGGCCGGTTTGAGGCCCGGCAGGTCGTCGACGGTGGGGATGTGGGTTTCGCACCAAGCACCGATCAGGACACCGCCGCTGGCGTCGAGTGCCGCTGCGGCCGGTTTCAAAGCCTTTGTCCGGCCGTTCGGGCTACCGTGCGCCAGAAAGCCCGCCGAGAGGTGGAAGACCGCGGTGATCGTCCCGCCGAAGAGATCGATCTCCTGGCCGTCGTGTGGGTCAAGACCCTTGATGTCGAGGCCGTACGTCTTGGCGAGGGCGGCGATCATCCGCAGCCGGGTTTCATCGCGGTACCAGAGGCAGACCAGGCGCAGCTTAGTGAAGCCGGCCGCCTTGACTGCAGCGGCGATGGAGGCGGGTTCAGGAAACGCGCTGCCCTTGCCGCGCAAAGCTTCTTTCGACCCGGTGGCTTCACGTTCGGCCTTACGGCGGTCCATCTCCGCCTTGGACACCTTCTCGGGGTCAGTCGGGCGGTGCGGCAGAGCCATGGCGGTGGCGCGGGCGACGAGTGGTTCGGCCCGGCCCTCGAACCGGCCTAGAATGTGCTGATTGAGGACCCGCAGGTGGTGCATGCCCGTGCCGACGCCGATGGGGAATGGGCGGCTCTTGGGCAGCACGGGCCAGATCTGGTCGGGGCGTTCACGGGAAAACTTCAGGGTGGGCTTGCGGTCCTTGCCGGCCTCGGCGATGGCTTCGGCGCGCATGCGCTGTTCGGACTGCGAGCGGGTCGCGATGGCCTGCAGGATGGAGTAGTCCATCTTGAGGCGTCCGAGTGCCTCGACCGCGTATCGGCTGATCGTGCGGGCTCCGCCGCCGCCGTGCAAGCCAACTTCGAGGATCGGGTGGTTGTCACCCGGCTGGACCGCCAGCACCGTCCTGCTGTAGATCAGCGAATCCGAGATGCGGGTAACCCGGGAGGTCACCATGAGCACGGGGGTGGCGATGTTCGGCAGCGTCTGTAGGGTGAGAGCGGTACGTGACAGGGCGTACCGGCCGCCTTGGTCGTTCTCCCAAGGGTCGTCGAGGGCGATCAGCCCGCCGGTGACATCCGGCCGCAGCGGGATGCTGCGGCTGTCGGAGACTGCCCAGGGGCCGGCTAGCTTTTGCGCCAGACCCCAGGCGATGGTGCGGAACACCCAGTTCGGGGCGGTCGGCTGGGTGCCGGTCTGGGGTCGGATGTGCTCGGCGAGGTAGGTCGCGGTCTCCGGGGTGCCGGCGATCTTCTGCGCCAGTTGTGGCGGCTGGCGCAGGTCGATCTCGTGGATCGCTGTGCCCTGGGCCAGGCCGTACGTGAGGGTGAACACCCGGCAAAGGAGCTTGTCGTCGATCCGTTCCCGTGATGCGAGGAAAGGCTGGGGCCCGCCGGGTTCGAAGTAGACGTATCCGCCGGTGAGCACGCTGAGCACGGTGGTGGCGATCGAGTACGGGGCCTGCGCCGAGTCGTTGCCGTACCGCCTCTGGCAGGCGCGGTCGAAGTTCTCCCACAGGGTGCGTGTCTCGGCGTCCAGATGCCTCAGGTACACGAGGTCGCCGCCGACGAGGTCGGGGGTGCAGCGGTACGCGAGCGTGTCGAGATAGCGTCCGGGCTCGCGGCGGTGTCGGGTCACTCGTCCTCTTCTCGAAAAGCGTCCAGCATGGTGGGCTCGTTGGGGTCGATGCCGGCGTACGACAGGAACGCGTTGAGCGCTTCGCCGTACAGGGCGTTCATCTGTTTACGCACGTCGGGCGGCCATTTGGCGTGGATACGGCGCAGAATGGTGTCGAGGTCCGCGCTCCAGGTGTCCTCGTGAAAGGCGAAGTCGACCATGTGCAGGACGGCTTCGGTGCCGCCACGGCGCGCCCGTCCGGCGAGCTGGATGAGGTCGACGATCATGCCTGCGACGACTTCCTCCTGCAGGGACTTCTGCATGGAGGTGAACTGGCTGGCCGAGCGCAGCAACAGTCTCAGCCGCTCCCACGCCGCGTCGCGCGCACCCGCGAGCGCAGCGACGGGATCGCTGCTTCCGCCGGCCGGAAGAGCCCGCATGCCAGCCGCGTTGATGCTCCCGTACATCTCGGACGGCTCATTGAGCAGCGCCAAGGGCCGCACGCACAGATACACCGACCGTACCGCAGAGCGGATGCCCTTGACGATGTTGAGGCCACGCGCGATTAGCGACAGCGGCACAACCAAGATGTTGCCCCGGTCCGGGAAGGTTTCGAACTCTTCCTGGGTCAACCGGACGGCGAGGTTCTCGCGGGGCAGATCTGGGTTGAGGCTGTGCCGATCCTCGGCGCGCACGGCCACGCACAGCCCGGAGCGGTAGTGGCCGGACTGCGAGATGCCGCGGGCGAGCCAGGCGCACTGCGCGTAGGAGTTCGCGACGACAAGCACGTGGGCGCGGTCGCGATCCTCGCGAGCGGCCCGTTCCAGCTCCCGGCGAATGTGCCGGTCGTACAGCTGGTCGCCGAGTTCGATCAGAGCGTCGCGTTTACGGCTGGCGTGCAGACCTGAGACTTTGATCGGTTCGCCGAACAGTGGATGCCCTTTGCCGTAGTCGATACGGCGTTTTCGAGCGCGGATGGAGCGAGCTTGTGCGTCGGTCATCCACCAGCGGACCGGGGCGTGGACGTGCTCGCGGACGGCCTGTGGGAAGAACGCGGTCGCGGACAGCCCCATGACCGGCCGTTGCGTTCCGGCAAGGCTCAGCGAGACGATCCCGCCGAGTTCGGCGGTGAACAGGTGCGGGTCACCCCCGATGGTCTGGGCTACCAGTTCGGCGCTCTTCTGCTTGTCGTCGAGGCCGGTAACCCGGTAGCCGGTCAGGGAGCGGCCGAGCATTCCGATCGGCATCACTGAGGTGATCGCCGAGTTCTGCAGCTGTTCGATGATTTTTTGGGCGGAGCGCAACCCGGACGACCGGAAGCGCTGTGCGTTCTTGCGGACCTCGGCCAGGGCCTCGTCGAGTTCGATCATCACCGCGCGGGTCGCCAGCAGGTTGATGATCTGAGCTCGGCGGTGCCCGTCCTTGATGACGTCACCCAACAACTCGTGCAGTTCGAGCTTGACCGCGTCGAGCAGGCTCTCGCCGCGGGGTCCTACCAGTGCGCTCAGGCCCCGTTGGACGTCCGCCCATACCGGTTCGAGCGCGCCGCTCGCGCGGCCGTGCCGGTCGGCGTGCTGGTAGCGCTCGGGCATCAGTGCGTTGAGTCGTTCCACGATCTGGCTGGGGATGCCTGCGTCGCCGATGTCGAGATCAGGCCAGAGCAGTCGGGCCAGCGTGCGGTCGCGGCCACGGGACATGTGCCAGCGGCTGCTGGTCTGGTCAGGGATGCGTTCCTCGGCGCGCTGATCCTCGGCGGCGTGCAGAGTGAGCGCATTGCGGCAGATGCTCAGCAGCAGGAACTCGGCCATGAGCCGGACGTGGCTGACCGACGGGAGCAGCATGTTCTCGTCGTCGATGGGCAGCCGTTTCGCGTCAGTGTCGATTTCCTGCGGGGTCGATGTCCAGTGACGGCGCGAGTGCAATTTCACGTCGCTGGCGCAGCGTTCGATGGCCCTCGACTGGAACTGATCCACTTCGTCGATGAGCACGGCATGGCAGGTGCGCAGCGCGAACTCGGCGGCCGTCAAGGTGTACACGGGGCGGCCATCGAGATTGACGCCGATCCGCAGGGTGCCCTGCAGGAAGAGGAAGTGGTTCATGACGACCACGTTCGCGTCGCACGCCTCGTAGGCCGGGGTGAATTTGCCACAAGTCGGGATCCACGGGCAGGCCGAGACCCCGACGCCCTGACGGCTGAGCGAGAGGCAGGGCTCTCGTCCGGGCGGGTAGTCGCCGGTGGCCTCGGTGAATTCCCGCTGCGCGCATCCGTAGGCGAGCGGGTCGATGTCGCGTTCTCCGCGTAGCCCCCAGTCTCCAGGCGACTCGGGGTCCTCGTCGATCAGCGACACGTGCTTGACGGCCCGCTCGTACATGCTGCGGGAGGACATCAGATGTGCGCACCTAGGCGCGTGGTCCAGGACTTGCTTCGTCTGCAGGTAGGCCAGGTCGTTGCGAATATTCCACGTCATGGCCAGGCAGGACTTGATGTCGGGCTGCACGATGGTGAGGCGCAGGTTCCGCAGGGCGAACCAGCTGGCCACGACACGGACCAGCACGCTTTTGCCGGTACCGGTGGGCGCGTGGAAGATCTCCAGGCCGACGGCCGACAGTGTCAAGACTTCGCGGGGCGAGACGACGTCGGTGGTCTGCAGCACCTCGAACAGGCCGGTGAGCGTGGTGTGCAGGAACCGCTTGTCCTGCGGGAAGCGTTCATCGATCTGGGCGGCCAGCGTCAGGAGCTCATGCGTGGGAATCTGCAGCTCAGGCTCGTACGGGACGGTCGAGACGTGCGGCAGCCGGTCGAGGGCGAACGGTTCGGTGAAGTGCGGATACCGGGGGATCCGCACTCGCCCGTGGATCTGACCGCCGTCCTTGACATAGATCGTGGGGGTACTCCACGTTCCCGGGCCCGCGAAGTCCGGCGGCTTCGGGCGGGCGCTGGGGCGCCGGAACCGGGCGGTCTGACGATCGACGTAGTCCAGCAGGTTCCCGCCCACACGAGGAAACGCGGCGTCTGCCTTGAACGGGTTGTTCCCGGCGAGCTCGAAGGCCGCAATGGGTGCCTGTTCGCCGTCCTCGTCCGGATCTGATGGGGCGAGGACGGTGCGGGCGGCGACCGAGAAGGCGCGATACTCCGCCAGGTCAGCCGGGGCGATCGATCCGACCAACGCGATCCGCTGCTTCTCGTCGTGGGCGAGACTGTTCCAGCGATCCCACACCGTGTATTTGCCGGACAGCATGAACGCAGCGTCTGCGAACCCGGCGGCATCACGCGCATCACCGGGGATACGGCGCGGGAAGTAGTGGGCTGCCAGTGCCAGGGCGGCGTGCACCACGCTGGCCTGCACGGTCGGTTCGCTCATGCCCACCTCACCCCCGCTTGCTTGCAGACCATCTCGCCGAAGGCCGAGGCGGTCGTCACCTTCATGCCGTACTGGTGGCACACCCCGGACAACAGCGGGACCTGCCCGGCCCGGTAGTCCGGGACCACGAGCCATTCGGCACCGCCGCGGTCACCCTCCTGCGCATGGATGAGGCTCGCGAGCGTAGTCGCCGACGTGTAGTCCTTGACGTCGACCTTGAAGGATGTCTTTGTGCCGGGGATCTTCACCAGCAGGTCGTAGGCGTCCAGGGCCGGCCACAGGTCCACCCTCAGCCCGCGTTCGACCAGCCGGTCCCGCAGCGCCAGCTCCGGAATCCCTGGCACCGTGGTATATCGCCAGATGCCCCTCGCCAGCGCCTTGTGGTTCTCCGCCGGCATCGGCTGGGGAATAGCGTCGATGTCGGGAAACAGCACCGCTTCGCGGCCAGCTGGACGGTCCGGGTGTGGTTCGGGAAGAAGTTCGGCAGCAGAACCGTCATCGCTCGGACGGAACAGGTAGGAGGCCCCCATGTCAGCGTGCGGGGTGTGCCAGCATCGGGCCGACCCCACCAGCGCACCGGCGCTCTTGCCCAGCGCCAGCCGCATCGGCCATCGACAGATCGGGCACGCGTACCACCAGCCCTGGTGAGTCGAGGCGTACGGGATGTCGGTGTAGAACTCGACCACGGTCGGTGGCAGCCGCAAGTCCGCCAGCCCGTCGGTGAGCCCGGACGGATATCGGATCAGATCCTCACGCCCGTTCTCGTAGACAGATTGAACGCCCTGTTTACTCAGCGCCAGGTACACCGTTTCCTGCTCGACCTCCTCCCGCAGCTCCCGCACGCTTCCGAGCATGTCCGTGCTGCGATCGAGCTTGCGCAGAGTGTGCAGCAGCATCCGCTGCTCGAAGTCCAGATCGAAGGCGTCCTCCGTGACCTGCCCGTCCTGATCCATGACGAACAATCCCTTGAGGTCGACTGGCTCTACGTCGTCGGGCAGCAGTTGCGCGAGATCACCCGAAAGCGCCTCGCGGAAACGCCCGAACGGCAGCGGGCTTCCCGGGCCGCGGGCAGCAAGCACGATGCCGTGGCATTCCATCAAGGTCTCCAGCCGTCGCGCCGGCTTCCACCCGGCAGCAGTGAGAGCCTTCGCGGCGTGCAGGGCTGCCCTGGTCACTAGGTAGCGAACATGAAGATCACTTAGCATGCGGGCATCGTCATCGACAGCATGGGCCACGAGGGCGGATGTTAGACCCACCCTCTGACAAGAACGGGCCCCGGAAGCGATCGGGGCCGGTGTCAGAAATCAGACGACGAGGCTTTCGAGTCCGCTGCAGTCTACGCGCGGATACCGCTGACGATAGGTGCCCGTGAATTCGACGACATGACGTCGGCCGAGATCAGTCAACCGCCACCGGAACTCCGCCACATGCGTCCCGCCAGGAGCTAGCACGGGCACCGCCTCGATCAGCCCTCTGCTGGGCGGACCACCGGCCGCGTTGCGATAACCGACGCCAAGAAAAAACAAAGACCTGCCCGCCAGCCGATCCTCTGGCAGACCGTCGGGCTCGGCCGCCGCGACCCGGACCAATACGCCCCACAACCACTCCGACAATAGATGCGGCTCGTGATCCAGATCGGCAGCCTCATCTAGGCCCGCCCGTGCCGCAGCCCGTCCGCGTCGGGTGATCTTGACGGCAACCCGGGCGACCTCACCGGCAACAGGATGATCGATGACGTCCTCAATCACGATTACCAGGCCCCGCCGGGCAAGGGCGTGCAACGTCCGGCCGGCGCCCGGGTCATGAACCCCACGTCGGCGCAGCCGCTCCTGTAGACGCGTATAACCCGTCTCTGACGACGCCGACTTCAGGGCCAGCGGCAGCTGACGCCACTCGGCGGCCGGCGGCACCGGTAACCGCTGCAGCCGGCGCATCCACATCTCGGTCTCGGTCATTCGGTCGTCGCGCATGATCTCGCCCAGATACACACGCTGGCGCTCATTGAGCGACGCCCATGCCTCGACCGCGGCTCGAGACGGGCCGCTGCGGCCTCCGCTTTCCACCACCGGCGCAGGATCCGCCGGTCGGGTACGCATCCACGCATCCAGAACCATCCGGGTCGGCACCCCGTAGATCTTGGCCAGCGGCGGCAGGAGGCGACCGGTCATCACAGGCTCAGCCCAACCCTGCCCGGCCATCGGCTCACCGCATTCGAGCGCAGACAGCGCCTCAGCCGACACACGCAATTCCTGACCAGCGTGAGACGCCCCCAACAACTCCGATGCACGGGCCAGCGTCAGCCCGATCAAAAACCGCAAATCGGCAAGTCTCTCCTGGCCTGGCACGATGTCGATCAGCTCATCAGGGCGGCAACTCACTGCCTCGGCCAGACGCTCCAGCTCAGCCGGAGTCGGCGCGAGCAAACCTTCCTCGTAGAGGAAGACCTCCCGGGCGGACAGGCTTGCGCGTGCGGCCGCATCGCGCCGCGACAAGCCACACGTCAATCGCCGTGCGGCCAGCGCCCCCGGAATCAGCCGACGAGCCGCAGGCGCGTTCATGTCGGCGCCGATAACCGCCGTCATTCGGCCCACGTCAGTCCGACATCCGCAGACATAGCCTTCATAGCCATCGCAACCGTCTCCACCTGCGACGATAACCCGTTACAAGCCAGACTGCAGGTGACCTAGCCCGGACTGCCCACCGAATCGCTGCCACGAAGTATCGAACATATGTTTGATCCTCGCACGGATGTGCCGACTAGTCGAGCAGCCGTGATCGCAGGGCTCGTAGCTCAGAAGAGCCGCTTGGGCGTTCGGTGTGGCGACCGTCAGTTCGACTCGGCCAAGTCAGAAGTGGGGCTGGATGCCGCAGTTGCGGCTGATGACGGGAAGCGTCCTAGCTGCAGGTCCCACATCGACCGGGCCCTGCACATCATGGCCATCGTCCAGCTGCGCCGTGACATCGAAGGGCGCCGCTACTACCGGCGCAGACTGGCTGCGGGCAAAACTTCGATGGAGGCCCTACGGGCACTGAAACGGCGTCTGTCCGACATCCTCTACCGGCAGATGGTGGCCGACGCGAAGCTGGTCAGGACGGGTCCGGAGGACACGCGGGGGCGACTCTGCAATCCAGCGCGGCCGACCCAAACCCCGTACCCCAGCCCAGAACAACCCTCGCCGCCGCCTCTTGACCCAGAGGGGTGCCATGAGCTTGCAGCTTGACCCAGAGGGGTGCCATGAGCTTGCAGCTCCACGTGACGGCGCCAGCGGCCGCGACCGTCACGCACCGTCACTTGATGCGCGGCGAGATCAGGCTGCGGTGGGGCCAGTTATGGCCGTCCCGGTGGAGTCCAGTTCATCCGCCATAGCCAGCTCTCGCATGAATCCGTTGAGTCTGCGGCAGCGGGCGGCTTCAGCCGCTGAGGCATCCGGAAAATGTCGTACTCGGCTGGGATGATGCCGGCGTGGCTGCCAAGACCCGGGAGACAGTGGCGAGCGCCCATCCGGATCTCCTGCCAGAACTGCTTGAGGTCGAGAGTTGGACGGGGGCTTTGGGCGACCTTCCCCGGGGCTCGAACCGCAAGGCCCGGTGGAGGTGCGCGACCTGTGGGCTCGAGTGGTGGCAGGCCGCCGCGGTGCGGGTGCGAGCGGCACCTGGCTGCAAGACTTGCCGGCGCCGTCTGCGACGTAAGGCCGACACGCCGGAGCCGGGCCGTAGCCTGGGGGAAGTCATGCCGGAGCTGGTCGAGGAGTGGCTGGAGTGCCTGACCTACCCCGCCGCCACACCCGAGACGATCAGCGCCCAGTCCTCGGCCGAGGTGCGATGGCGCTGCTCGGCCTGCGGCCACTCCTGGGTAGGCCCGATCTCGCGGCGGACCGGGTCCGGGGGCGGCGGTTGCAAGCCGTGCGCGGGCAAGCGCCGGTCCGACGCCAACTCCCGGCGGGTGGCCAACCGGGTCGGGGACACGTGCCCGGAGATCGTCGAGTTTTTCCTGCGCTGGGAGGACCCGGCCGAGCAGGCGCCGGTGGCCGAGGTGAGCGTCCGCTCCGACAAGGTGGCCTGGTGGCGCTGCGCCTGCAGCAACACCTGGCACACGAGAGTCCGGCTCCGGGTCGCCGGGAGCGTCTGCCCACGATGCCGGGCCGCGAACCGTCGGCCGCCGACCACTGCACCACTTCGCACTACCCACCCCACAGTCGCCGACATGTTCGTCCGCAACCTCACCCATCCGCACCGCACCCCCGACTCCCTGCCGAAATCCGCGACCGACCGGTGCCGATGGCGGTGCAGCGCCTGCGATCACGAGTGGGAGCAGACGGTGTTGAACGTGGTCGGTGCCGGCCGGCCCTGCCCTCGATGCGCCGAGTTGATGGGCGGCGCACCGCAGCCCGGCCGATCGCTCGCTGACCTGTACCCAGAGATCGCGGCCCAGTTCGTCGCCAACCAGCGGCGTCCCGAGCGCGGCCCCGCCCTCCTCCGTCCGAACTCGGTCGACCGATGCTTATGGCGCTGCGGCGACTGTGCGCACGAGTGGGTGTCCACCGTGACGAATCGGACCGCTGGCCGCGGCTGCCCGCCCTGCGGGCGCCGTCGGGCGGGCGAGCTGCTGCGGGACCCCGGCGAAGCCGCTTCGTTCAGCAGCACGCATCCGGAGCAGGCCGCCACGTTCGTCGCCAACAAGTCCCACCCTGGTCGGGACCCGCAGAGCTTCACCGCGGGGACCAACGACATCTGCGTCTGGCGCTGCCCAGAGTGTTCCCGGCACTTCGAACGCTCCGTCGTCACTCACGCGACCCGGCTGCTCTGTGCTGCATGCGCGTACCTCGCTCGGGGCGTCGCCAGTCGGGTCGCCCCCGAGAAGAAGTCGCTCGCCACGCTCATGCCGGAGGTCGCCTCGTCCTTCGTGGCGAACCTCTCTTGGCCCGGGCACGGACCGGCGACGCTGTACCCGCGCGCCGGCGCCCTCTGCTCTTGGCGCTGCCGGTGCGGTGCGCTATTCCAGGCGCACGTGCGCGACCGCGCGAAATCACCGGACTACGGCTGCGGCCGGTGCCGCCGCCGCGGTCGAAGCCTCCTCGAACTGGAGCTCGCCCACCTGCTGGCGGCCGCGACGGGCGACGAGGTGGAAGTCGACGTCCGCCTCGACGGCGGCCGGCGCTCGGCGGAGCGGCTGGACCTCTTCCTGCCCTCGGCCGAAATCTACATCGACCTGGACCCGGCCCAGTGGCACGCCGGCGCCACTGCTCACGCCCGGGACCTGCGCAAATCCGAGGTCATGGCCAAGCTGGGCGTGCGCTATGTGCGGGTTCGGCAGCCCGGCACGCCGCCGGTTCCGGGGGAGACCGTGGTCGCGGGCAGCAAGGACGCGACGGAGTGGTTTCTGGTCCTCGCGGAGTGGCTGCGGTCGCAGTCCGTGCCGTGCCCGCCCCTGTCCGTCGACCGGATCGCCGCATGCCTCGCCGCAGCACGCGAGGAGTGGAAGACGTTCCAGAACACACCACCCGGCGAGAGCCTGGCCATCTTGTTCCCCGAACTGGCAAGCGAACTGGTCGAGAACCTGACGCGCCCGGAAATGGGCGCGCAGTGGCTGCTTCCCGGCTCCGCGGACCGGTGCGTCTGGCAGTGCCGGACCTGCCGGCACGTCTGGCGCACCCGAGTGGTCAGCCGAGCCCAGCGCAACACCGGCTGCCCGGAGTGCTCCCGGCGGGAACGCTCCTACCAGACTCGTCTGAGCCGAGCAGAACTCCGGGTCCGCGACGTCGCTCCCGAGCTGCTCACCCAGGCCGTGCGCATCCTCGACGTCGACAAGGCCCGCGACATCGAGCTGCTCGATCTGGCTCGCGGGTCGACCATCCGGGTGCTCTGGCGATGCCCAGACTGTACGCACGAGTGGGTGGCGCCCGTTGTCACCCGCACCTCCGGGCGTGGCTGCCAGCCGTGCGGCATCCGCCGGCGCACCGCGTCCCGCCAGCAGCCTTCGCCCGGTGGATCGCTGGCCGACCTACATCCCGAGATCGCGAGCACCTTCCTGGCGAACCTGGACCACCCTGATCGGGGGCCTGATCGGCTCCGCCCGGGGTCCGGCGACCGCTGCCGGTGGCACTGCCCCTGCTGCGGGTCGAAGGAGTGGGAGACGAAGGTCTCAGCCCGGATCCAGCGGCAGGGCTGCAGAGGGTGCCGCCGCTTGAGGAGCGGCAGGCGTGGTGTCATCGCCAGCAAGGACGAAGGGCCCCAGTTCGACGCGCTTCTACTCTTCTGAGGGCGGCCGGTCGCGCGGGTATCGCCGCACCCGTGCAGTAGAACGCGATCAGCAACGACCGGATCTGACGGCCGGACGTGCTCATGTCTCATCTCCATCCGCGTTCAAAAGACCGTTCTCGCGTACTCATCGGCTAAGGGACGTCTCGTAACCGGGTGAAGGCGTTGCCTGGGACGGGGTCGGCGGTCAGCCGGCGAGGATGATGTTGTGGAGGTTGGCGATGCCGGA
>NZ_JBVJHK010000033.1:0-47747 GCF_055586845.1 Micromonospora sp. NPDC049139
CGGGGGACCGAACGGATGGTGGATCCGCATCGACAGGGGCAACGAAGCGATGATGTAAGGAACCACATGCGCAATGTCGTAATCGCCGTTCAGGTTGTGCGTGATCTTGTTAAGCCATTGCCGGTGCAGGTCCTCCCGTCGCTGCTCGGACATGACCTCCGGATACGGAAGCAACTTCCGGAACTCCGACGCCTCACCCAGGCGAAGGTCAGCGGCCAACTGGCGGGCCACCCACGCGCGCAGTCCAGCACTGCTGCGCTCGACCCCCGCGTCCTCCAACTCCCTCCCGAAGCGACGCACCACCGCGTTGTAGAAGCCGCTCGACTTCGGCGTGCGCTCCGTGAGATCGACCCCGAGCACCTCGCTCGTCCACCGCACGAACTCCGCCGCATCATCGCGGGTCCCATCCACCCCACCACGGCGTTCCACGGCCGACAACTGCGCGACCGCCGAAGCCACGGTCTGCTTCCAGCCCTGCCGGGCGCCGCTGGACCCACCGACCGCCGGCGCCCCACCCGACCCCGGGTCCGGCTCGGTTGGTCCGGGGTTCTCCGGCAGGGGCCCGAGATCACGCTCCGGTTCCACCTGGTCCCACCCCGCCAGCAGATCCGACTCGACCGGGTCGGCACCCCACTCCGGCTCCCAGTCCATGTCGAACGGCGGTGGATCCTCCCCCGCCAGCAGATCCGACTCGACCGGGTCGGCACCCCCCTCCAGCTCCCAGTCCATGTCGAACGGCGGTGAATCCAACCCTGCCAGCAGATCCGACTCGACCGGGTCGGCACCCCCCTCCGACTCCCAGTCCATGTCGAACGTCGGTGAATCCAACCCTGCCAGCAGATCCGACTCGACCGAGTCGGCACCCCACTCCGGCTCCCATCTCTCATCGAGCGTCGGTGTATTCATTCGAAACACACCCATTTCAGCCAGTTCCGTTTCCAGATCCGGGTCCGCTACGGATGCCTGGGCACTAGACGCCGGGCCAGGACCAGACGAGCCGTTGTTTTCCGTTGGATCGGACGGCTGCCGGGGAAAGCCGGGCGGCTCGGGAGACGTGGCGCCCGCTGCCTGCATCGCCTTGGACGGGCCGCGTGGCGTGCTGGTGGAGGCGAGCAGGATGGCGCTGGTGTCGGTGCCGGTCGTGGTGTTCGGCCGCGGGTGTGCGGCGGTCTGGCCGCGCAGGTCGGTGATGGTGGTGGGCCGCCCGTTCCCGTCGAACGCGGCCAGCAGGGTGCTGGACATGAACAGGTGTTGTAGCCACGCATCTTGTTCTGGTTCGGGTCGGTTGACGGCGTCGGGCACCAGGGGGTCCCGCACCTGGATTCTCGGCGGCCCGGATTCCTGTGGCTGGCTGTAGAGGGCGAACACGTGCTGCTGCTCGTTCGGTATCGCGGCCTTGACCACGACCATCGACCCTGGCACGGCCCGCAGCGCGGCCAGCACGTCCTCTCCTGCGACTCCGTGCGGGTGGGGGCCGACAGGCTCGGGCACCGTGTCGAGGATCTCCATCAGTTGCGGCCAGCCCATGTTGGGCGCGAGCCGGCCGTCCGGTCCGAGGATCCGGTCGTCGAACACCGCCCGGTTGCCCAGCCGTTTGTACTCGGTTTGGAACACATCGAGCGTGGCCGCCACGCACCACCACAGGTCGCCGCTGCTGCCGGGACGCACCTGCTCCGCAGCGGCCGAGTTGGCGACCCGCTGCCCGGACTCGAACATCGCGACGGCCGGCCCAGTTGCCGCAACGGCCGGCTCGCCAAGCTTGCCAGGCACCCCACCAAGCGACGACGCCGCCGCACCACCAGGCAACGACACGTCACCGCGTACCGCACCGGCCACGTCCGCGGAAGGGTCTGGCTCGACCGGCGGGGTCGACGTCGACGTGGTCCGCGCTGCCACGTCCACGTGGCGCGCGAGGGCCGACGGGTCGCGCGGGTTGTCGGTCCCGTTCGGTGTCGGCACGATGTACCAGATGTCGTCCGGTCCCGCGTCCTCGCCGGCCCGGGCCTTGGCCCAGGTGCCGAGCATCTGCATGCTGCCGGTGTGGATCTGGTTGCGGGCGGGTTCGTACCAGTGCAGTTGCCCGGTGGGCAGGACCACGCCGGCGGCGACCGTGGACCCGGCCACGGCCAGCACCCGGGTGCCCGGTGGCGGATCGGCCGGCAGGTCGCGGGTCGGCCGGCTCACGGTGAACCCGGGCCCGGGGGCCCCGTCCAGCAGGTCGGCCATCATCTCGGCACGCCGCTGCGGGGTGTACGCCAACCAGGCGGCGGCCACGTCGTCGGGGCGGCCGGTCTCCACCGACCCGGCCGGCGGGGTGCTGGTGGTTTCCGGCCAGGCTGTGGTGTCCAGGCCGTTGGCCAACCCCCGCAGGCCGGCGGCGTCGACCGGCGGAGTCGCCTGGGTGACCCACTGGTGGGCCAGGTACCCCTGGTGCCGGTTCAGGTTCTCCACCAGGGCGGCCACCGCCGTGGCGAAGTCGTGCCGCGACTCGATCTCCGCCTCGTGCAGGATCTCCAGCCGGGATTCCACATCGGGCCGGCCCCGGTGCGGGGCCAGATCGTCCTGGACGCGCTGCGGCAGCCGCCGCACGGCGTCGTCGAGGGTCTCCGGGCGGCCGGTGGCGTCCAGCCGCACCATCTCCCCGCCCGGGTAGGCGAGGTACGGCGGCTGTGCGGTGCTACCACCGTAGACCCGCAGTTCGACCGGGGTGTCCAGGCTCGCGGCGAGGTCCCGGGCGAGTTGTACCCGGTCCAGTTCGTGTACGGCGGTCTCGTCCGCCGGGGCGGTCGCGGCGTTGTCGGCCTGCCGGGTGGGGTCGGTGCTCAGCACCACGCGCGCCGGGGGCGTGCCACCGTGCTGCGCGCGTACCGAGCGGTCCAGCTCCTGGACGGCGGACCGGCCGTGGCCGGAGCGGGCGATGTCGGCCAGCGCGGCGTCGATGTCCATGACGGGGGTGCCGCGTGGGGTCGGTGGGACCGGCAAGGCCATCGCGTCGACCTGCTGTTGTGCGGCGTCCCGGGCGGCCTCGCGGGCCGTCCTGGCCTCGTCGAGCATCCGTACCGTGTTGGTGTGCGCCTGCGCGGAGATGTCGCGGGCCCGGAACTCCTCGCTCGCGGTCTCGACCTGCCGGCGCAGGTCCGGCAGCTCCGAGCGGACCCGGTCGAGGTTCTGTCCGGCGTCCCGGAGGTCGCTGGTGGCTTTCTCCAGCGCCGTCCGGGCCGTGTCCAGTTCCCGCTGCGCCTGGAGAAGTTCTGCCTGGGCGGCGGCCAGCCGTGGCTCGTCCTGGCTGGTGGCGAGGTCGTCGACCGTCTGCCGGGCCGCTGACTCCAACCCCTCTCGTCGCGTCACCTCCGTTTCGAGTCCCGGCATCGCACGGTTGAGGTCGCCGATGTTCTCCTCGAGCCGGGCGCGTTCGCCTTCGGCGGCGGTGACGGCGGTCCTGGCGGCGTCGAGCGACTCCTCCGCGGCGTCCCGGGCGCCCTGCGCGTCGCGTTCGTTCCGGCGCGCCTGGCCGAGGTCGTCGACGGTGCGCTGGAGTTCCTGGGTGGCCTGCTGGAGGCGCTCCCGCGTCACCTGCCGCACCCGGGCAGCCTCGGCGTCCGGAGCGTCCGGGGCCGGATCCGGATCCGGTGCGGTGGTGAACAGCCGATCGGCGAGGTGGCGCAGTGCCGGCCCACGGGTGCCGGTGGCGTTGTCAGCGAGGTTGCGGATCGTCTCGGCCCACTGTTGCCGCTGCGGCGCGGAGAGGGTCTGACGGGCGTCGCGCACCAGCGTGGTGACGGCGGTGTCGGGAACGTTCAGGCCGGCGAGCGTGTCGGCGGTGAGGTGCAGGATCGCCGCGTCGACGGCGTCGACCGGACCGTCGAGGGTGGCGGCCAGGTTACCGAGGGCCGACAGGGCGGCCGGGTCGGCCAGATCCGGCCGGGCCAGCAGGTTCGTCAGCATCTCCTGCCGCCCGGTCGGCGCCCCCGGGGCCGGGGCAGGCACCGGGGCCGGGGCCGGGGTGGGTGGGGTGGGGCCGAGCAGGTATTGGTATCCGTCGTCGAGGTGGCCGTAGCGGGCCAGGGTGAGCAGCGCGTCCCGGGCGGCGAGGTCGACGTCGTGGGGCAGCCCCGCCCGGCGGATCTGAAGCTCGCTGTGCGCCCGATCGGAGAGCAGGTCCGCCCGGTGATCGTCGAGGAAGGTGCGGGAGTCGTCCAGTTTGCTGTCGAGCCACTGGTCGAGGGCGGCGGATGCCGGGGGCATCGGGTGGTGCACGACGTGGGCCGGCGGCAGTGGGGTGTCTGCCGACAGCCGGGTGTCCGGCGTCCCGGCCCAGGCGCCGGCCGGTGGGGGCAGCGCCGGGATCAGGTCGTCGAGAGTGGAGACGTTCCGCCACGCCTCGGCCAGGGCGGTCGCGGTCGTCCCGGACGCGGTCAGCCTGGCGGCGGCGTCCGGTGCCAGGTCGTCGAGCAGGTTGATGTTGTGGTACAGCATCCGCTCGTCGGCGGGGAGCGCGGCGCGTAGCGTCGCCACGTCGTCGCGGTCGGGTGCCGCGGGCAGCCGGTCGACCAGGTCTTGCAGGGTTTCCGGCCAGTTCTGTTGGGGGTTGATGGTCCACGCGGCGGAGGCGATGGCCCGGAATGTGTCCAGTGGTCCGACGGCCGGGTCGAGGATGTCGGCCACGGCCCGCAGGATGCCCGCGTCGGAGACGGCCTCCCGCTCCGGCCGGGGCTGGGTGACCCGGGGGTCGGCGTCGACGAGGTCGGCCAGCGCCCGCAGCCCGGCCGGCGCGGCCGGGTCGGTCGGCGCGGCCGGGTCGGTCGGCGCCACCGCGGCCACTGCGGCCACCGCGTCGGCGAGCACGCGGTGGCGGGCCGCCGCGTCGGCGGCGTCGAGGTAGTCGAAGGCGGCGGTCAGTTGTCCGGCACGAATCGCGTCCAGCAGGGCCTGGTGCCGGTCGAGGACCGGATCGCCGGGCGGCGCCGGGGCCGTCTCGGGTTGGGTCGTGTCGGGTTGGGTCGGCGGGGTCGGGGGTGGCGTGTGCCGGGCCTGCTGCTGGTCCTGCGTCAACCGCGCCGCGGTCGGGTCGGCGCGCAGCGCCGCGAGGTTGTCCTCCGCGAACTGCCGTGACGCCGCCCAGTTGCCGTCGTACAGCAGCCAGCTCGTCAGCACGTCGGGCTCGACCAGGGTGACGGCCTGCGCCCCGGCAAGGACGTCCTGGAACTGCTGGTCGTCGAGGGTCCGCTCGGCCGTCCCGAGGGCGAACGGGTCGTAGAGCCGGTACGTGCCGTCGGCGTCGACACGCGCTGCGGCGGCGCCCTGGGGGCGGGAGATCCACAGTCGGGTGCCGGGTCGCAGCGTGTCCGGTGCCTGGGGTAGTGGACCGGTGGTGGTCCAGCCCGGGGGCAGGGCGGGAGTCAGCAGCCGCCGTGCCTGACCGGCCCGCGTCTGCGGGGTGTCGGTGTCGTGCCGGGTGGCGTGGGCCGCGACAGGATTCGCCGGTCCGGCGGGGGGCAGGCCCTCGGTGATCCACCCGCGGGCACGGTCGTCGGCGTCGGCGCGTGCCTGCCGGATGTGCGTCTCCAGCTCCGGGCCCAGCTCCGCGGCGGCGTCCATCTGCACCGGGGTGCGCCCCAGCAGCTCGTGGTAGGTGGCGATCTGCCGCCGCAGGCGGATCCCGGCCGCGTCGGCCCGCAGCTTCAGGTCACGGTCCAGGTCGAAGATCACCTCGGGGGCCGTGATCGGGGCGAACGTGCCGTCCGGGCCCTCCCGCAGCTCGGTGATCCAGCCCTGCGGGTCGATCCGGTACCGGCTGGCCGCGCCCTGGTCGTCGGTGACGGTCAGGTCGAGGTGGGTCTTCAGCTCGAACGCCACCACCCGGGCCACCGTGCGCGGGTCCTGAGCGAGCAGTTCCACCTCCTCCGGCGGGGTGACCGACGCGGAGCCCGGCGGCAGCACCGCCTGCACCCGCTCGACGATCTCCGGGATCCGCTCGTTGAACTGCCGCACGTCGGCTGCGGACGGCGCGGCGCCGACCGCGAGTTTGCCGACCCGGTTCCTCCAGGTCTTCAACTCGGCGAGACCGGCGGTGGCCTGCTGCGTGGCGTTGAGCCGCTGGAGGTGACCCACCGCCCAGTCCAGGGTCAACTCGTACCGGCGGCGGGTCTGCTCGGCGGCGCTGGCGGTGAGCCGGAGCGGGCTGACCGGGTCGTAGTGGTTACCGATCTGGTCGCGGATCAGCAGGGCCACGTGCTGGGGCGCCTGTTGGGGGTCGAAGGTGCCGGCGTCGATGACACGGCCGGCGACCGGGGCGGCGGCCATCGCCGCCGGGGTCGCCCGTTGCAGCAGACCCTCCAGGCCGATCGTGGGGGCGTCTGCCGCTGGTGCGGGCCAGGCGGCCGGGTTGTTCGCCTTCCAGTCGTACCGTTCGGAGAGCGCGCGCTGGAGCTCGTGTACCTCGCCGGCGAACATCTCGTAGAACCCGTCGCCGCTTATCCAACCCGTGCCGGGGGCGTCGTCGGCCTCGAACAGCGCCGGGTCGATCGGCGCCAGGCCGGCGTCGCGGTGGAAGGCGCTGTGCCAGTGCGGGACCGCGACGAAACGGGCCCGGGCGCGGATCCGGACCAGGTACGTCACCCCCTGCATCTTGAGGTGGTTCTCGAGCCGCTTGGTGTCGTCGAAGGTGGCGCTGTGGCTGGCCGGCGCGGTCCGGTTCGCGCCGGTGGTGATCTTGCCGGCGACCGTCTTGTCCTCCTGCACGCCGACGTTCGTCGTCCCGAACGGGGGCAAACCGTAGGACGCCTCCGCGTCGAGGTTGGGCCGCCACCGGTTGCGCGACTGGGTGAACGCGGTGGTGAACGCGATCTTGGCGTACCGGCCGGTGCCGGTGGTGGTGATCCTGCTGATGATCTCCAGCGAGTAGGGCTCGACGTACATCCGCATGGCGACCCGGTTGTTGGACGCGCCGGCGACGAACAGGTGCGAGCCGAGCAGGTATCCGCCGTCGCCCAGCCCGTCGGAGAGGTGGTTGTCGACGTTGAGCCGGGACAGCAGGCCGTCGAGCGCCACGCTGCCCCGGTAGGCCGGGTCGTTGGCGTGCGAGCCGAGCACGTTGCCCATGAGGTGCCGGGCGGCCGGGTAGAGTTCGTCGATCAGGGCGTTGACGTAGGCGTCGCGGGGCAGCGACGGCAGCGCGCGCAGGTCCAGCTGCGGCGACCGGGGGACGGGGGTGGCCTCGGCCAGCCCCCGGGGCACCTTGAAGTCGATCCGCCCCTCGTAGTGACGGGTCAGCACCGGCTCCACCGGCGCGAGGGTGATCCAGTCGGCGAAACCGGCGGGCGCCTGGTGCAACGCCCAGTCCGCCGCGTCGTTCAGGGCCGTCATCACGTGGTTCACCAGGTAGCTCGGCTGCCAGCCGTGCATGTGCACCCGGCTGAACTTCAGGGTGAGGCCGATGAGGGACCTGGCCAGGTAATGCCCCGTCCAGTCGTAGACGGTCTGTTCCCGGACGACCTGCGCGGCGCCCTTGACGCTGCGCCCCCCGCCCGGCGCGAACGACAGCGACCCGGCGGTGGACACCGGGACGCCGTCGACCGAGAAGCCGAACTTGGCCGGCATGAGGTTCCAGCCCAGCGCCTGCCCGATGATACGAGCGGTCGCGCGGTAGGCGTGCCCGTAGTTCTCGATGCCGTAGTCGGCAACCCAGTCGGTGTACCAGGGACTGTCTCCCAGGGTGGCCGAGATTTCCAGCTTGAACATCCGGGCCGCCACCGGGTTGCGCTGGTCGACCAGGTAGAACGACACACCGTTGTAGCGGTGCAGCATGTCGGCGAACACGATGTTGGCGCGTTGGCCGGCGAGCGTGGACTGGAGCGTTTCGAGGCCGCCGGGCAGCGCGCCGACCACCGACTCGTCGGGCGAGACCATCAGGACGCCCCAACTGGTCCCCGCCCCCGGCCAGTTGTCGTGGCTGGCGCCGAGCAGCCCGGGCCGGCCGGCGTCCACCAGCTCCCGGACGGCGTCCAGCACGGTCGTGGTGGGGCGTGGCCCGCCGTCGGCCGGTGCCGGCCCGGTGAACAGCGTCACCTCGTCGACGCCCGCGTGGCCCAGCGTCCGGTCACCGGTACGGGTCAGGTAGGGCGGCATGGTCAACGCGCTGAACGGGTTGACGTTCGGGTCCAGGGTGATCCCGAAGTCGGTGGTGAACTGCGCGCGGCGGCGCGGGTCGAGCACCGCGCCGCGCTGGGCCAGGTCCACGTGCCGGTCGGCGAGCGTGTGCGCCCACGTCTGGACCCGGTGCTGGATCAGGTACGTGCCGAGGTCGGGCAGACCGGCGGCGGTGCGGCTGGCGGCGCGGTCGGCCAGTTCGCCACGCCACCGGCTGAGCAGCCCCGCCACGGTGTTGCCGCTGAGCACCAACTCGCCGCGGGACCACCGGCCCATCGCGTCGAGCAGCTGCACATCGCTGATCGGCAGCTTTCCGGCCGCGTACTGCGCCAGGGCCTCCGCCTCGGGCAGGATGAACTGCATCATGCGGCCCCGCAGGTCGGCTCCGGGTGGCACGCTGACCCGGCTGACGACGAACCCGACCTGCTTGTGGATGCCGGCGCGGACGTTGATGTCGTATTCCGCCTCGAAGGCGTACCCCCGGCCGAAGGCCAGCTTGAGCATCTCCAGGCCGCCGACGCGCTTATTCTCCTCCGACGCGTTCTTGCTGACCCGCACGCCCGCCGACTCGCCGAAGCTGAACTTCCACGGACCGAAGTCGTGGCCGAGGCCGATGTTGGGCAGGTTGAACCCCCACGTGGACGACTCTTGGGCGACGTTGACGATCTCGGCCAGCTCAAGCTCGATCAGGCCGGTGACGTACTGGTCCGGGGTGGCTCCGACGAACCGCACCCCCCGGATATCGGACACCTTGACCGAGAGCGCCGCTCTGGTGGTCGCCACGAAGCCCGGCTCGACCAGGGTGGTCGCGCCGTACTGGCCGAGCACGGCCTCCTTGAACCGCGACTGGAAGGTGATGTGGTTGGTCAGACTGGCCACCGGCCCGGTCATCGGCTGGCCGGCCTGGGTCAGCTCCTGCGGCAACTGGTCCTGCGCCGCGGCGTGCAGGCCGTGCGCGTCGACGAAGTACACGATGCCCTGGTTGAGCACCGACGGTTCGGTGTCGCCGGGGGCCACCTCGCTGAAGGTGGCCGGGTCGGTGTTGAACTTCAGCAGCGCGGCGTGCACGTTGGCGCGGATCAGCTCCGGCGAGACGATCGGGGTGGCCCGGTCGCTGATCCGGACCACGAAGCCCAGGTCGTACGGCAGGTTGACGAACATCACCCGGCTGCTGGTCTCCTTCAGCTCCGGCCGGTTGACCACCCGGGTCACCCGCTCGGCGGCGCCGACGTTGCGGCTCACCGACCCGCCGAGGAGTCCGACGGACCGGAGCTCCTTGACGCTCGGCGGCAGCGCGGTGTTCACCCCGGCCTCCGCCAACCAGCCCTGGTTGCCGCTCGCGCCCTGGCCGGCGATGCCGAGCGACATCCCGAGGGTGACCGTGCTCACCTCGTCGCTGAGCCGTTCGAAGTGCACCGAGTTGCCGTCCGCGTCGACGTCCGCGGAGATCCGGGGGATCGCGTAGACGGTCACCGTGGCGGTACGCATCACCCCGTTGCGCCAACTGTGCAGGGTGAACGGCATTCCCGCTTTCGGGGCGGGCGCGTCCGGGTCGTCGACGGCAGCGGCGCCGTCCTGGACGAGCGGGTCGAAGTGCGACTCCAGGCCGTCGCCGCTCACCAGCTTGTTGAGCAGGTCCAGGTTGTCCATCAGGGCGTCGGTGTCGGGGCGGGCGACCTTGTCGTAGGCGTCCCGCACCCCGTCGACCACCCGGCCCAGCAGCGGCCGTTCCTCCAGGGGCGTACCGGGATCCGGGGTCGCCGGCCGGCTCTGCTCCCCGTGCGCCCACGGCCGGTCCGGGTCCGTCGGAAGGAAACCCTCGTCGGCCAGCACCCGCATGAGACCGGCCCGGAACTGCCGCACCGCCGGCTTGTCGATCCTCGGCAGAGACTGACCCAGCAGGCCCCGCCCCTGAAGGACGTGCCGGGGCAGCACGTTACCGCCGGTGTCCTCCGGGTGCACGCCGGTGTTGCGCAACCGCTGCCGCCACTGGTCGTGCGGCACCGACCGGGGTCCTCCGCCTGCCGGCACCACCGCCAGGTCACCGTCCGCAAGACCGGGCATGGGATCGGGGGCGAAGGCGTCCGCGTCGACGCTGAACCCGTAGTCGAAAGCGTCCGGCTCGGACATCCGGAGCACCGCCGACCCGTTCACCACCGGCGTCGGATGCGGCCACTCGCGCGGCCGGCGGGAGGTGACCACCTCGACGTGCCACTCGATCGGCACCTCGTGGGCGACCGTCTGACCGGTGCGCCGGCCGACCACGACGTTCAGCGACGCCACCGTGACGCCACCACCGTCGTTGCTGGTCCAGCTCATTCCCGCACGGGCGGAGAGACCGAGCTTGGCGTTCTCCTTGTACGCCCGTGGATCGTCGAGACGCCTGGCCAAGGGCAGGTCCACCGCGCCACCGAGGGACAGCCCGGCGGACTGCTGGAGGGTGAACTCGCCGCCCTGCCCCACGATGCCGGTACGCACCTGCTCGATGTGGGCCTTGTCGCTGCTGGCGCCCACCCGCGTGGAGCCGCCGCCGAGGCCCACCTGCACGGCGCCGCCGAGACGACGGCCGTAGACCCGGATGCTGGCCGCCGCGTGCCCGTCGTCGTGCAACGTGAACGCGTAGCCCCGGGTCAGCGCGCCGGCGTCGCCGTCCGTCTCCGGCGTCCGCCGGTTGTTCACCGCCTCGTCGAAGTGGGTCTCCAGGTTCCACAGCTTGCGCTGCAACTCGTTGCGCATCGGACTTTCGATGGACATGTCGAAGCCGTCGGCGCGCAGCCGGTCGATGACGAGGTCGTACAGCTCGTTCAGGCCGGTGATGTTGCTGGCGGAGAAGAGCTCCGGGACCCGCGTCAGGTTGTCCCGCATGTGCTCGGGCAGGTCGGCGACCACCTGCTCGCCGGCGTTCTCCAGCAGGTGATCGGGGATCGCCACCACCAGCCGGGCCGGTTCCTGCCCGTCCGGCGGCTCCGGCACCTCCACCGCCTGCCACGGCTGTTCGTCGCCGCGTACCTCGATCAACCACCCCGGCTTGTACGAGTAGAACGTCGAATTCGCGCGGGTGTCGGACACCCGACCCTTCTCCGCGTCGATCAGGTAGGCGGACTTCTGGTCCACCTTGTTGAGGGTGGCGTTGAAGCGGGGCCCCCAGTGGGTCGTCGGGCCGAGCGGCACGTCGACGTTGAAGTCACCCCGCAACCGCACCGCCCGCGTCGGGGTCCCGTCCGACTGGCTGTGCGCACCGGTCTGGAAAACACCCTGGGTGAACTGGTTGGCGTGGAAACGGCCGTTCTCACTCGTCAGGCCCTCGGTGTCGTCCAGCGACGGCCCGGACGCCTCCGTGTCGAACGAACCCGCCGGGTTCGACACCAACTGCGGGTCCTCCGGCCGCAGGCGGGCCCGCACCTCCATGCCACCCAGCGTGAACACGTACCCGTCTTCGGAGACCACCTGCGGGTAGTTGTTGAGCAGCCGCTCATGCAACTGTTCCCATTCGTTGTCCCCCACGGTGACGCCCCGCCGGGTCGCCTCCGCGCGCAGCCCCTGCTCGATGCGGTCCAGGTCCGGCAACGCCGCCTTGGGATCGCCCAGTGCGAGCGCCCGCCGGTCCGGGTTGGCCGGCCGCGCCGGGGCCTGCGCAGACGACCCGTCGGGATCGGGTGCGGCCGGTCCGGCGCTGGCCTCGTTGCCGAAGACCCGCACATCCCGGTCGGCCTCGGGAACACCGGACAGCAGCCGGGTGGCCGCGTCGGCCACCTCGCGCGGGATGGGACCACCCCGGGACTGGACAACCACGGCCACCCCGGTCGCGGGGGCCGCCAGGGCATCGGGGGACAGCGTGTCCGGGCTGGTGCCGTTCTGCGCGAACAGGACGACCCCCCGGTGCTCCCGGACCGTCCAACCCCGGTACACCTCGAACCCACCGGCGGCAGCCGGTCGCAGGCCCAGCGGCCCCGGCTGCCGAGGCGGTGCCGGACGCAGCGGCACCCGCCAGGCGTGCGCGGCGGCCGGGAAGGTCTCCTGACCCCGGGCGTCGACCGGGATCAGCTCGTCGACACCGGCCGGCTGCCGGCCCACCACGGAGACCGGCAACACCACCTCCAGCCGCCCGCCGAACCGCTCCCGCAACAGCTCCGCCACCCGGGCAGCGGCCACCGCACCGGACGGCGTACCCGGTGTGCTGGTGGCCGGTGGCGCGACGAACACCTGGAGCGGGCCGGAACCCGGCGGAAGCCCCCGACGGACGGCCTCCACGACGGCGACCGGGTCGCCGACCGACTCGTCCACCACCAGCCGGGGCCGGTCCGGGCTGGCCAGGTCGGACCAGTGCAGGGTCGTGGCACCGGCCGGCGGCCGTGGACCGGTGTGGGCGAGCACCCCACCCGGGACGTGGCTCAGCTCGACCCCGGCCGGCAGGCCGGACACCTCCGACGGGACGAGAGTACGTCGGTCCAGCCCCATCCCGGAGGTGATGAGGTGCGTCGGTGGCGCGGCCGGCATGCCCCCGAAGATCCGACCGACCCGGTCGCGTACCCGCTCGGGCAGCGGGGTCGCCCGCCAGCCCAGGAACACCGCCGGCTCGGCCAGCCAGCCACCGGTGTCCGGCAGCAACCGACGCGCCCCGTCCAATTCGGACTCCGGCCCGATCCACAGATGGCTACCGCCGTCCCACACCACCCAACCGTCACCGAGCCCGTACACGCCGGGCGACTGCTCGATCAGCCCGTACGGGGCGGGCCGGCGGGGTGCACCGGCGCTCTCGGGCAGGAACAGATACCGCTCCGGCCGCCCACTGAAGAACGTCACCTCGCCGTTGGCGTCCAACGGGACGACCTGCGGGCTGGGCACCGGCCGGTCCCGCAACGCCGACCGGGGCACCGACAGCATGGCCGAGGACTGCCCCAGCGCCTGCGCGGTGACCTCCAGCGCCCGGGCCACGCTGACCGGCTGGTCCTGCGGCCAGTGCAGGACAGCCATGGTGGCGTCCTGCGCCCGCAACCCGGCCAGCGCGGCACCGAGGCGGTCCGGGTCGAGCACCGAGGAGTGCAGCAGAACGGCCGGGCCGGGACCCGTCGGGGCCAACACCCGCGAGCTGATCGGGCCGGGCACGGTGCCACCGTCGTGCAGCAGCACACCGCCCACCGCGCGCTGGAGCCGCAGGTTCTCCGGCAGCCCCTCGGCCATCACGACCAGCGGCGCGTCCGCGGACGCGGCCGGCCGGACGACCTGCTGCTGACTGTCCTCGGCAACCGGTACCGGCGGTTGCGGGGTCGGCGCGAGCTGCTGCGGGGGTACGGCCGACGGCTCGACCGCCGCAGGGGTTTCCGGCACCAACGCGTCGAAGTGGACGCCCGGCCGATCCGGGTCGGCGGCCACGGGGGCCAGACTGACCGGGGTGCCCCCGGCCGGGCCGTACCCGCCCACCGGCCGAACCCCGCCCGGGGCGACCTGGGAAATCTGCATCCCGGCACCGGTCGCGTGCGCCAGCAACGGCGCCAGGAACTGGCCAGCCGGGCTGTCCGACAGGTTCGCCCAGTCGTGCACGGCAGCCTTCACCGCGGCCAGTTCCCCGGGGTCGAGCTGGCGATCGGGGTCGGTCAACAGCTCGAACAGGTGACGGCCGGCGCCCGCCGGATTCGCCCACATCTCGTCGAGACGTGCCCGCGCGGTGTCCGGGTCCACGAGACCGGCGTCCACGAGTTCACCGACGCGCCGCCGCGCCTGGTCGGGGCTCAACGCCGCCACGTCCCGCTCGTATTGCGGCCGGAAGGCGAGCCGCTGCGCGGTCACGTCCGCCGGCAACCGGCCCGCGTTCTCCTCCAGATAGCCCGACACGTGGTCCCGCAACAACTCGGTGATCCGACCAAGCTCGGACCCCTGCGGCACCCCGGTACGAACCGATTCGGCAACAGCGGCCCGCACCCCGGCCGGATCGGACAGGAACTCCCGCAGGTCCGCCGGCAGCCGCGCGTCCAGCGCGGTGCGGACCAGGGCCGGTTCGGAGACGATCAGCGCCGACAACAGGTCGAGACCGTCGCGGGGCACGCCGATCCGGACCAGGGCGGGCGGCTGCTGGTCGACCGGATGGTCGGATGGCTGCCTGGGGGAGTCGGCCGGGTCGGTGGAAGTGGTGTCTGCCCGCATCGCCTGGGACGGACCGCGTGGCGTGCTGGTGGAGGCGAGCAGGATGGCACTGGTGTCGACGCCGGTCGTGGTGATCGGCCGCGGGTGGCCGGCGGTCTGGCCGGGCAGCAGGTCGGTGATGGTGGTGGGTCGCCCGGTGCTGTC
Organism: Micromonospora sp. NPDC049139; assembly: GCF_055586845.1. NCBI lineage: Bacteria > Bacillati > Actinomycetota > Actinomycetes > Micromonosporales > Micromonosporaceae > Micromonospora > Micromonospora sp. NPDC049139. Next base: position 14,434 of record NZ_JBVJHK010000033.1, read on the forward strand.
GAACGCGGCGATTCGGGTGCTCGATGCGAACAGGTGTCCCAGCCACGGGTCGCGCCTCGGGTCGGGCGGTTCGGGTCGGTTCTCGGCTTCGGGCACCAGGCCGTCGCGCACCTTGATGGTCGGTGGTCCGGCTGGTTGTGGTTGGCTGTAGAGGGCGAAGACGTGTTGTTGCTCGTTCGGTGGCGCGATCCTGACCACGACCATCGATCCCGGCACGGCCCGCAGCGCGGCGAGTACGTCCTCTCCTGCGACTCCGTCGGGGTGGGCGACGCGTTCGGACGTCGCGTCGAGGATGTCCAGGAGTTGCGGCCAGCTCGTGGTGGGTGCGAGTCGGCCGTCGGGTCCGAGGATCCGGTCGTCGGATACTGCCCGGTTGCCGAGCCGTTTGTATTGGGCTCTGAAGGCGTCGAGGGTGGCCTGCACGCACCACCACCACGGGTCGCGGCTGCTGCCGGGGCCCACCGGTGTCTGATCGACCCAGTCGGCGACCCGCTGCGCGGACTCGGCCGCCGCCGCGGCCGGCCCGGTCGCCGGGACCGCCGGCTCCGTTGCCGTGCTGGCCGGCTCGCCGCGTCCGACCGGGTCACCACCGGCCGAGTCGTCCAACGAGGACACGCTACTGAACGAATCCCTGTCGCCGAAATCGCGCTTGACCGGGTCGCCGTTGATCAACCCGTCCCGCGAAGAGGCGTCACCGAACGGGTCCGTGTCCCAGAATTCGCGCTTGGCCGCTTCACCATTGTCCGACTCGTCGAGCGCCGTCATGGTGTCGTTGAAGCTGCTGTCGCCGCTGAACACGTCGTCGCTGACGACGGACAGGTTACTGTCCGACGCCGCGTCGCTGGTGTTGTGGTGGTTCGGCGTGCCGTCGGTGCCAGGGGCAGCGCCACCTGGCACCGTACTGCGGGCACCGGCCGCATCCGGCGTGCCCGGAGTGCCAGGCGCACCCGGCACGCTGGGCACAGCGGGCACCCCCGGCGCACCTGGCACGCTGGGCACAGCAGGCACCCCAGACGTGCCCGGCACGCTCGACACAGCCGGCACCCCAGACGTGCCCGGCACGCTCGACACAGCCGGCACCCCAGACGTGCCGGGCACGCTCGACACAGCCGGCACCCCTGGCGCACCCGGCACGCTCGACACAGCCGGCACCCCAGACGTGCCGGGCACGCTCGACACAGCCGGCACCCCTGGCGCACCCGGCACGCTGGGCACAGCCGGCACCCCAGACGTGCCCGGCGCGCTGGGGGTGGCCGGCACCCCAGACGTGCCCGGCGCGCTGGGGGTGGCCGGCGTGGCGCTGCCGGCGGCCTGGGCGAGTACCTGGTGGTATCCGTTGACCCAGTCCTGCTGGAAGCCGGCGAGGGTGCCGTGGCTGGCCGGATCGACGCCATACTTTTCGGCCAACGCGGTGAGCAGGGTTTTTGCCAGGCTGTTCGCTGCTGCGACGTGCTGCTCTGGGGTCACCGGCACCGCCGGCACGTCGGTGCGCCGGTTTGCCGGGGTGTCCGTGGTGGATGGGGTGGTGTCCGGTCCGGTGGTGTCGGGGATGGCCGCGGCCGTGAAGCGGGCGGGCAGGTCGGTGACCACCTGTCGGACCGCGTCCGCCACGGCGTTGACCTGCGCGGCAGCCGGACTGGCCGCCGGAGCCGACGGCACGGTGGGCGGCACGGTGAGTGGTGCGGTGGGTAGTGGGGTGGTGCCGAGGATCTCGTCGAGCCTCCGGTCCAGGTAGGCCCGCACGTCACCCGCGACCACGGCGCGCGCGGCGTCCGACGGCACCGCCGCCGCCCCGGCGGCCCCCGGCACGTGAGCGGCCCCCGGCACGTGAGGGACCCCTGGCAGGACCACGCTGCCTGGCAGGGTGGCGGGCGTCGGTGTGCCGGCGGTGAGGTACTGGTCGATGTGGTGCTTGGCGGCCAGATGCGCGGCCGCGCGCAACGCCTGCCAATCGAACGCCGCCGGCAGCGCGGCGACAACCTGCTCCGGGCGTACCGCCGTCGGGATCTGCCCGCCCGTCGGGATCTGCCCCGCGAGGGCTTCGGCGACGCGGGCGACGGCCTCTTCCCGGACACCGAACAGGTACTGCTCGGTGAGAGCGGTGGCGGGTAGGCCGATCTGGGACAGGAAGGCGGGGACCGTCGGGTCGTTCTGCCGGGCGTCGGCCCACTCGGTGAACACCTGCTCGACCGGCACGGGAAGCGCGGCCAGGAACTGCCGTGCCTGCCCGGTGCCGGCCAGCAGCCCACCGTAGTGGTCCACCAGTTCCCGCTGGAACCGATGCCACTGCTCCACCACCGGCGCACCAGCTGCCGCGACCCACTCCGGCGCCGGTACCACCGACGCAGCCGGCACCGACCACGACGGCACGGACAGGTCCGGTGCCGACAGCGCCGGTGCCGGCACCGGCGGGACGGGCACCGGGGCCTGCCCGCCGGTGCCCGCACCCGCCGGATCGTCGACCTCCGGCTGATACGTGGACGGGTCCGGAGTGACCGGGATGGGCGGCGGCACCGGCGCGACCGGCTTGCCGTCCGCGGTGAAGCCGGTGCCATCGGGCATAGTCCACCGGGGCCGGGTCGGGTTGAACCCCAAACCGACAGCCACGCGACGCGCAGCGGCCCCGGCCCCGGCCGCGGCCAACTCACCCGCCCCCGACAACGCCCCGGAAATCGCGGCCATACCAAGACCACTGGGGTCGTAGGTCCCGTCGACCATGTAGCTGGCGACGATGTCGCCGACCACCTCCAGGCCGACCTCCGACACCGGCACCATCAACAGACGGGTCAACAGGTCACGCGTGGCGTCCGACACCCCGAGCTTCGCCAGACCACCACCCACGACCCCGGCGAACCGGCCCATCGCCGGCCCGGCCGCCGTGGTGACACCCGCCACCGCCAACCCGTACAACGCCTGCTTACCGACCTGCGCCCAGTCGACCCCCGGCATCAGACCATCAGCCACCATGGTGATCTGCGCCAACAACGACGACCCCGGCATGAACAACATCTGGATCGCCGTGCTACTCGCCGCCGCCCTCATCATCGACGACCGCAGGATCGTCTGGATGATCGTCCGGGTCTTCACGATGTGCGCCGCCGCCTGTACCGGCAGGAAGAACGCCAACGCGAACGCGACCGCCAACTCCGTCATCATGAATATGAACATGACGAGCGCCTGACGATCCGTGAGCTCCATCTGACCGAGGAAGCCCCGCATCGCCTTGGCCACATCGACCTTCAGATCGGCAACCTGGCCCAGCAACTCCACGAACGGAGCGGTCTGCGCCACGAACCGGTCGAAGGCCTCACCCTCCCCCGCGGCCCGAACCGCCTTGATCACCTGGATCAACTCCGGAACCAAGACGGTCCGCACCCGATCCGCCAACACCTCCAACGCGTTCAGGTCATACGCCAACAACGGCAACTTCGACCGGTGCAACCGCATCCCGGTGAAATTTTCCAGGGCCCGCTTCGACGACTCACTGAGCCCCACGGAAGGAACGGCGGCCTCACCCATCGCCAACGCCCCCTCCCGCCCCCGATCAGGGGCACTCAGTGCACATCACTCAGCGGCGCAGGCCGCCGCCCCAACCCACGACCAGCCCGTCCCCGCGGATCAACCCCGCGCGCCACCGCTCATGTCCGGAACCAGATCGTGGACGGTGGCCTCGGTGTTCTCCCCGACACGGCGATAGAGGTCCACCTTGTCGCCCTGGAATCCGGAGGCCTCAATCAGCTTGACGTACGCCGCGAGCACGATGCCCCCGAGCAATTGCTGCGCGGCCTCGCGGGCCTGCAGGCTCAGCTCGTCGTCCGCGGGAACGCCAGCCGCCCACCGGCACGCGGCGATCTCGAGGATCGGGTCCACCGTGCCGGCGAACAGGTGCTCCTCGAACAGGCGCAGCAACGGCACCCGCTGGGCCACGGCGTCCCCGTTGAACTCGTACCGTCGCCCACTCATGACGCCGCCGGCCCGGGCCGCCGGTCGGCACTGCCGGAAACCATGCTGGCGATGCCCTCGACAAGCTCCTCGATGCTCCCGGCCGACTGCGCGGCGTCGTCGAGCTCGGAGAGGTGACGCGTCAGCTCGGCGGCACCGGCCATCGTCTTACGCTGGGCCTTCTCGCGAGCGGTACGCGCCGTCGTCACGATCAGGTCGGCCAGCTCGAGTGGCGCGAGTCGCCGGTAGGCGTCCCCGTTGAAGGTGATCCGGGTCAGCTCGCCGTGACCACCCACGGTCACCGACAACAGCTTCTTCTTGTCCTCCACGGTGGTCTGCGCCCGAGCCACGCGCCGGCGTACCCGGTCGGCCGCCTCCTCGACGTCCTTCAGGGCCGCACGCATCTCGGCCAACAGTTCCTCGTCGCCCAACATGCTCATCCCGATTACCTCCTCTGCTATCCCACGGCTGACATGCGGCACCGGGTTCACATCGGCGCAACAGTGTTCAACGGCCCCGGTACCGGCGGCGTTCGTCCTGGCTGCCGGGGCGCTCGTCGACCGGCATGCCGAACTCGTCGTCCTCGACCCGGGTGTCCCGACCGCGCCGGCCGATCACCGCGGGCGCACAGTCGGGGTCGGTACCCCAGACCTTCTCGTCCTCCTTCAGCCAGGTGCTGCGCTGGCGGTCACGGTCCTGCCCTTGCTGGGGTGCGCCACCCATGCCCGGCATCATCGGAGGCATGAACGGCATCCCACCGCCCGGCATACCGCCCCCGCCGGGCTGCGGGAGACCAGGACCGGCACCCGGACCTGCATTCAGGTTGGTCCCGACCGGGCCTCCGACGGGCACCCCCAGCTTGTCCGGGTTCAGCGCCCCGGGCGAGCCGGATACACCCGGCACCGCCGACAGACCCCCGGTGCCGACCTGCACCCCGGGAACGTGCGGGAAGCTGGCCGAACCGGGTCTCGTGACGTCGCCGAATGCCGGAGGGGTGGTGATGCTCCCGGTCGTACCCGGCTTCGGCGACACGTTCTTGCCGTCGACCGTGGTCGGGAACAAATTCCGGTCCACCGGCGCCGTCGGCCCGGTGTCGGGCCACGGCAACCTGCCCGCGTCCAGGCCCGGTACGGACCCACCCCCGCCGGAACTCCCCGACGGATTGGGCGGCAGCCCGAGTTTCGCCCGCTCTTCCGGCGACAGAGGGACATCGTCCAGCAGCCCGCCGCGTTGCAGCGCGTCGAGCTGATCCGGACCGAGCTGACCGAGCTTCGTCGCACCCCCCGGCGACAGACCGTTCTTCCGCAGGTAGTCAGCCTGCTCAGCCGTCAGCGGCACATCGTCCAGCAGCCCGGCCCCGTCCAGTTGCCGCAACTGGGACGGCGTCAGGTCACCCAACGACTGCGGCCCGTCCAGGCCGAGCTTCGCCCGCTGGTCACTGGTGAGGGGGGTCTCGTCCAGCAGCCCGCCGCGCGCCAACGCGTCGAGCTGATCCGGACTGAGCTGACCGAGCTTCGTCGCACCCCCCGGCGACAGACCGTTCTTCCGCAGGTAGTCAGCCTGCTCAGCCGTGAGCGGCACATCGTCCAGCAGCCCGGCCTTGTCCAGTTGCCGCAACTGGGACGGCGTCAGGTCACCCAACGACTGCGGCCCGGACGGACTGCGGTTGAGCCCGAGGTTCTTGGTCGGCAGGGAACTGCCCCCACCACCGCCGGTGAACGGGTTCTGCGCGCCACCGCCGACAGACGGTACGACCGGCTCGGGGATCGGAACGGGGGGAAGAAGACTGTTCGCGCCCCCACCACCAGACGGGTTGCCCGCACCGCCTTCGGTGAACGGATTGTCCAAGCTGCCGTTGGCGAACGGATTACCCGCGCCACCGCCGAACGCGGCACCCACGGCGCCATTGTTGGCAAACGGATTACCCGCGCCACCGCCGAACGCGGCACCCACGGCGCCATTGTTGGCGAACGGATTACCCGCGCCACCGCCGAACGCGGCACCCACGGCGCCATTGTTGGCAAACGGATTACCCGCACCACCAGCCTCGGACGGTTTTTCTGACTTGGACATCAGACTGGCGGGAAAGAGGTTGCTCGCGCCACCGCCAGACGGATTCTCCGCGCCACCGCCGGTGAAAGCGGCACCCAGAGCGCCATTGGCGAACGGATTACCCGCGCCACCACCGGCGCCCGAATTGGGCATCAGGCTGGTGGGGAAGAGAGCGCCCGCGCCGGCCCCGTTGGTAAACGGATTATCCAAGCCACCGCCGTTGGCGAACGGGTTCCCCATGCTGCCGCCGTTGGGGAACTGGTTGCCAAAGTTCGCTCCCACGTTCGCGAACGGATTGCCCACATTCGCGAACGGATTACCCATGTTCGCGAACGGGTTACCCATGTTCGCGAACGGATTGCCCATGTTCGCGAAGGGGTCACCCCAGTTGGCGAAGGGGTTACCCATGTTCCCGAACGGGTTGTTGGGGAATGCGCCGTTGGGCATCCCCACGTCGTTGGGCATCGGATTCGGTGGCACCGGCTTCGGGTCGGTGATGCTCATCGGGTTGCGTGCCTCGGCGAACACCGCCACCAGGTTCTTCGCCGCGAGCACCGCCGGCTCGAAGGTCTCGAGGGCCTTGTCGGCCCACATCTGGCGCAGATGCTGGTCCAGCTTGTTCCACTCGGGGACGCTGAAGGCGTCGAACGGGTGGTACTTCACCCACGCGGGCGGCGTCCACGTGACGACACCCGCGTCCGATCCACCGAGCTTGGTTCCACGGTATTCCGATCCTTCTTGGTCCCCGGTGTCGGCGTACTGCTGGCCCAGGTCCCAGGCGTTCGACTGGCCATCGTGCAGGTCGCCGTACTCGAGCGTGCTTTCGTTGAACATCGTGGCGATGAGCCGGTACGGGTGCTGCCAGACGCCGGCCGGGTGGATCGAGGTCCACTTCTCGAAGGTGTCGCGCACCGCGTCGACGAAGTCCCTCATGGCCTGCTCGACCTGGGCCAGCGAAGTGTCCCACTGCTTGAACTGGGGCATGATGTCGGCGAGGTACTTGTTCGCCTCTTGCACCCGGTGCCGCCAGGCCGATTCGGCGGAGCCCTTGAAGTCGGGGCTCTTGGCGTTCACCGACTTGACCTGATCGGTCAGCTCGCTCGAGATCCCCAGCGCGTGGGTGGTCAGGTTGCCCAGGATCTCGCGGACGGACCCGATCGAGTCCGCGTCGAACGTGGAGTTCGGGCCGGCCACCTTGGGCAGGTCGCTGATCATCCGTTCCCACGCGTTGCCGAGCGAGACGACGTCGTTGCCCTCGGGGTTGGTCGAGTTCCCCGGGTCGGTGGTGTTGCGCTCCTGCCCCTGGGTTTTGTCCTTGCTGGTCACGCCCACCCACACCGTCAACCGGGTGATGTGCTTTGTCGCCCCGTCCTGTTTCCAGCGGTAGAAGGTGACCGCGTCCTTGTTGTACTCCGGCATCCACCCGCCGGGGGTGAGTTTCTTGAGCGTGCTCGTCTGGTTGATCAGCCAGTAGCCGGGCCCCTTGATGGTCCGCGGACGGTACTTGTCGTTGATGGAAGCCTTGTCCCCGCCCTCTCCACCGCCGAGCACCAGCCCCAGAATGCTCGCCAGGGCATCCTCGAACGTCGCGGTGTTCGTCATGACTAACTCCCGGTTTTGGGCATGAAGTACTCGAACTGCTCGGCGCTCAGCGTGCTCGCCTGCTCAATGGCGTCGGAGTCGGCCAGCAGGAACTTGATGCCGAGCTCCAGGTTGTTGATCTCGCTTCGCGCGCCCTTGAAGCGCGCGGCCATTCCCCCCCGGACGACGTCGATCGCCCCCGTGAGATCCTCCGCCTCGGTGAAGCCCTTCCCGCCGAGGCGCAGCTTGAGCGGCTTCGTGATGTCGACCGTCGAATCCGGCAGGGAGCCGTACGGGTAGACCTTGCCGTACATCAGATCGATCTCGTCGACCTGCTTGGTGTAGATGCCGTGCAGCTTCCGCAGGTAGCTCTCGTTGATGACGATGTTCTTCATCGTGTCTTCCTCTCGATGGAGACGGGCCAGCGGGACTCGGCTGTCCTCACCCGACGAAAGCCGGGGTCCGGGCGAGTCCGTGGACAGCGGTGAGCCAGACGCACTGGTCCACCCGGCGGTGCGGTGGACCAGTGCGTCTGACCCGGTATCGGCTCGGCAGGATTGCCGTCCCGACCCCGTGCGGCGTCAGGTCCGGCTGGGTGCTGCCCTCAGGTAGGTGATCCGTCGCGTCGGTTCCGGTGGACCGGCATCACATGCACTGGTCCAGGACACCGGCGCCAGCGGTCTCCTAACTGAAGATGGCCGCGCCCCGGTTGTCGCCGACAACGTAGTTCTGGACGATTTCCACAAGGCGCGCCTGCCCCATTGCCAGGGCAGCTCGCATTTCCTGCTGACCCAGATTCCACAGCTGCTGAGCGTCCTTGTAGGCTTCGGGCGCCTGGCCGTTGTTGGCTGCGGCGAACCGCGTCACATGGGCCTGGAGGTTTTCCAGCGACGCGTCGAGCTCGCGGGTCTCCCTGGTCATGGTGTCGGCGACCGCATGTACCGCAGCGGGATTGATGTTGTAGTTGGCCATCCTCGGCCTCCTTAACGTTCGTCGGTCCGGGTTCTGTCGGCCCGGGTTTCGCCGGTGGGACGCTCGGCGGTCAGGCTGCCGCCCAGCCGCCGGCCCGCATGGCGTTGTCGTCTTCGGTCGTGGTGGTCAGTTGCGAGTACTGCTCCATGTTCCGGTTGAGCAGGTTCAGGCCCTGCTGGACCTTCTGGAAGCCGGCCAGCCAGTTGTTGATGGCCTGCTGGAACTTCGGCGCGGCCCCGTCGCTCGCCCACGAGGCGGCCAGCGCCTGGCTCGCGGCCACGACGTTCGAGTGGCTGTTCCTGGCCTCGGTCTGGGCCTGAACGAACGCCATGACCATGCCGTGGATGGTCGCCTGATCGGCGACGATCCCGTTGTTGGGGGTTGTCATGACTCTCCTTGTTTGTCATCCGGCGCTGTCGCCGGAAGGTGTGTGATGTGGGCGCGTCTGCCGCGTCCGCCCGGTGGGCCGGGCCGCGGCAGCGGATCGGTCGGATACCCCGCGGCCTCACCTCCCTTCCGGCCGGACCAGTGCCGGCCCGGGAGGCAGCATGGCGACCAGCGCGGTGGGCATGACCACCGCCTGGTTGAGGGAGTAGCCCAGGGTGGCGACGTCGCCGCCCATGATCGGGTAGGCGATCCCCCGCTCGTTGACCAGCAGGCCCTGCTGCCGCCACCGGTCGGTCTCGGCGGTGGCCGGGGGCATCAGCAGCGCTCCCCCGCCCGACGGCACCCGCACCGTCACGGCGGTCTTCCCGCCGCTGCCGCCGGTCGGCATTCCGGTTCCGCTGGCCAGGACGATTGTGGGTTTCTCGTCGGCCTGGCCCGCGTACTCCACGCAGACCACGGCGTCCTCGGGCATGGACGGTGGCACTGGCGGGGTGGCCGGCAGCGTGGTCAGCGGGCGCACCGGACTGCGCTGACCGGCGGCGACCAGATCGGCCGCGGTGATGGCGGTCTCCCTGGCCCCGCCCGGCGTGGCCCGCTGCAACCGGTACTCGGTCTCGGTCAGCGGGGCCAGCCCGTCGGTGGTCATCAGGTAGTGGTTGACCGTGCCGTTGCCCATGTCCACGCCGAACATCTGGCCGATCGACGTCGGCCGGCCGGCCACCCTCGGCCCGGCGCCGCCGGCCCGAGCCACCTTCGGCGGGCCGACCGTGCCGCCCAGCGGGATCGACTCCAGCCAGGCGGTCGCCACCGGCACGGGAGCGAGCAGCCCCAGCCCCAGCACGTCGGCCATCCACGGCTGGGGAAGGAGCAGCCGTCGCCCGCCCCACAGCAGGTAGGTTTTGCCGCCTGCGGTGACCGGCAGCGCATGCCCGTCGCCGAGCGGATCGGGGGCCGCCGGCACGTCGACGTCCAGGACGATCCGGCCGGTGTCCCGGCTACAGGCTCGCCACACGCCCTGGTTGACCCGGTTGGCCGCCGGCAGCACCTGCGGCCCGGTCGGGGTACCCACCGGCGGGCCCTGGGGCACCTTGGCGAGCTTGGACGAGGAGACGGTGACCGGGGTGAGTCGACCGCCGGCCAGCAGGGTGGCCGTCGCCACGTCGTTGACCAGGCGCAGTTGGCCGTCGACCAGCACGTAGCGCGCCCCGGTCGAGGCGTCCACCACCAGCATCCGCGGCTGCTGCCAACTGGTCGAGCCCGATCCCGGCATCAGCGCCCAGATCGCGACCCCGGCCAGCACCAGGATCCCGAGCACGAGACCGGCGAGCGTGCCGGTGCGGTCCCGGCGGGTCGGAGACTCGGCGGTCTCCGGCTCGGCCCGCACCAGCGCACCGGTCACCCGGGTCATCATGTACCGCTGGGCGTCCACCTGGTCACGACGCGACGACATGTCAACCCACCCGCGCCCGGATCACGTCGATCAGGCCGGTGATGACCACGACGGTCGGCCCGAGGGCGGCCACCATCGCGGTGTGCGCCAGGTCGCCCATCCGGCCCCAGATCGGGTTGAACCGCCGGCCGACCGGGATCCTCGCGGCCACCCCGCACGCCACCGCCAGGAGCAGGCAGCAGCCGATGGCCAGTTGGGCGGCGAGCGGACTCCGGTCCGTGGGCGCGGTCAGGCACCAGGTCGCCATGGCGACCAACGCCGGACCGGCCAGCGCCACCCGGTGCCAGATGCTCGTCATCGGGCGGGTGACCAGGATCTGGGCGACGGCGGCCAGCCAGGCGGCCAGCGGTGCGGCCCAGCCGGGCGCCGTCGCCAGCCACACCATCGCGGCTCCGGAGACCAGTCCGAGGGCCGCGTACAGGGCGGTCATGAACTGGTCGGCGGCGGCGGCCCGGGTGAGCACCCCGGCGGCCGGTTCCGGGTCGATGTCCTTCTGCAGGTCCGCCGGTTCGACGGGCATCTCCGGCAGGGCGAACCCGGCGAGCTTGAAGGCCGCCGACGGTACCGCCGGGCGCAGCGCCGTGGTGACGACGACCGTGATCGCGGCGATCGTGGTCCAGTCCAGCGTGGCCCTGGTGTGCAGTGCGAGCGCGGCGACGACCAGCAGCCATGCCGCCAGCAGGCCGACGGTGACCTGCCGCCAGCCGGTGCGCGGGAAGACGAACGCGGCCACCAGCAACGCGGCGACGGTGCCGGCGGTGGCACCCAAGAAGATCAACCGGGGTACGGAGGCACCGGCGACCGCCTCCAGCGCGGCGACCACCGTACCGACCACACAGGCGGCCCCCAGGACTCCGGCCGTGGCCCGGTCGGCCAGCTTGCGTACCACCGCGAAGCCCGCGACGAAGCACATCCCCGCCATCGCCGCGAGCAGCAGCGGATTCCGGGACTCGGCCGGCCACATCCGCGCGGCGGCCAGCCAGGCGGCCAGCCAGGCGGCCAACAGCAGCAGGGCGGTGACCCGCGTGGTCTGCGGACGCCACAGCCCGGACCGCTTGCGGATGCCGGCCGAGACGCCGTCGACCAGGTCGTCGTAGGCCAGCGGCGGGATCTGGTCGGTACGCGGGCGTACGTGCACGACCTCGCCGTCGAGCAGGTCGAGATCGCCTACGGTGCGCGACTCGTCGAAGGCCGGTCCACCCAGCCGCTGCACGATCCAGCCGCTGTGTTCCAGCCCACGATCGGCGAGGTCCGGTCCCAGCGCGCTCAGCAGGGCCGGCATCATGTCGGCCAACGGGATGTGGGTGGGCAGACTCACGTCGACCTGACTGGTCGGTCCGACGACCAGCAGTCGGCAGAGTTCCCCGCGCTCGGCGCTCATATCCCGAACACGCCTGCACTGTCGCTGGGGTTCACGACTTTTTAATCCTCCCGCGGGTGGGTTCGCGCGGTGGCCGCGCGAGCTGTAGACCCTGTCCGCCAAGACCCGGTCGGGTCGGGTGCGGGGTCGGCCACCGGCGGACCGAGGAACCCGGATACGGGCCGGGACCCGGGCGAACCGCGACTGTCGCCACGCTGCCCGCCGGTCGTCGGCATCGCCAGGGGCCGGGAGGCCGGACCACTCGCGCAAGGGCTGCGCGCGGCCGGGGTCATCATCTGCGTGGCGACGGTGATGGTAGCCGTGTTCGCGCTCTTCGCCGCGCTGCCTGTGTGGCCGCTCTGCCATCAAGGGCGAACCCACCCGAACCCGCCACCGGATCTCGTAGATGAGCTGCCGTTTACTGCACTTCGGCGGCCGACCTCGCTTCTTGTTCCTCGACAGCAGGGGCGCAGACGGCGCCCACCAAGCGTCGGTCAGGTCGTGCCGCCCCGTACCGGCATGGTGGTCCGGTTTCAGGTTCTGGTTGGTCGCTGACCCACGGCCGCGTCCAGTTGCCGCAACTGGACGCGGCCGGCGCCAGGTCACGCACCGTCTGGAGAAGGGACCCGCTTCTCGTAGGTCACAATGGCACTGGCCGGAGTTACCGCTCGATCCGTCCGAGTGGGGCCATCGGCATTTGGACCCTCTGGGCCCTGCCGTACAGCAGGCCGTCCCCTGCAGCCCAGCTGCCGGCCTGCACGGCGTTGTCGTCTTCGGTCGTGGTGGTCAGTCGCGCGTATTGCTCCATGTTCAGGTTGAGCATGTTCAGGCCCTGCTGGACCTTCTGGAAGCCGGCCAGCCACTGCTGGACGGCCTCAAGGAACCGAGGCATGGCCACGTCGCTCTGCCACGAGTTTTGCAGCGCTATGCCTGCGGCTTGGACATTCGCGCTGCTGTTCTTGGCCTCGGTCTGGGCCTGGGCGAACGCCATGACCATGCCGTGGATGGTCGCCTCATCGGCGACGATCGGGAGTGTGATGCCTCGCGCGTCGTACCCGTACTGATTCTCTGCCATGACTCTCCTTGTTCGTCATCCGGCGCGCGTCGCCGGAAGGCGGGTGATGTGAGCGCTCAGGCCGAATGTCTTCCGCTGGGCCGGCAGCGGAAGACGTCCATCTGACGGTCACTCTTTGTAAAGCACCCGCGACAGACCGGGGAGAGGCTGTTGCCAGGCCCAACTGCCGGCCTGCATGGCGTTGTCGTCTTCGGTCGTCGTGGTCAGTCGCGAGTACTGCTGCATGCTCTGGTTGAGCATGTTCAGGCCCTGCTGGACCTTCTGGAAGCCGGCCACCCAGTTGCCGATGGCCTCCAGGAACTTCGGCGCGGCCAGGTCGCTCGACCACGAGGCGGTCAGCGCCTGGCTCGCGGCCACGACGTTCGAGTGGCTGTTCCTGGCCTCGGTCTGGGCCTGAGCGAACGCCATGACCATGCCGTGGATGGTCGCCTCGTCGGCCATCAGGCCGAACTCGCCGCCCACGACCCCTCTGTTGGGGGTTGCCATAATGACTCTCCTTTTCTGTCATCCGGCTGCTGCCGCCGGAAGGTCCGTGATGTGGTCGCGCCCGCCGCGTCCGTCCGGTGGGTCGGGCGGCGGCGGCAGCAGCCGGGCCGGGACCGTGCGCTCGCCGAGGAACCAGTACTCCCGGCCGGCGGTGACCTCCGGTCCGGCTCCGCCAGCGTCGCCGGAGTGGGCACCGGAACCGAACCAGGTGGCCGGTGTCGCGGCACGATCCAGCAGCGCCTCCGCCTCGGGCGGCAGCACCACCACGTCGAGGGTCCGGTCCTGGTTGCGTCGCCGATCGGTGACCGACGTGACCGGGCCGAGGTCGACGGACAGATACCCGAACGCGAGCAGCACCGCGGTCCACGCGGTGTCCGGATCGGGCAGCCCGCGTACCAGCGGAGCGACCGCGGTGAGGCACAGGTCCCCGGAGCGCGACAGGTGCTGCCAGCGCAGCAGGTCCACGCAGGCGACCAGAGTCGGCAGCGGGTCCGGGTCGGGACAGGCGACCGGCGGCTGGCCGTCGACCGGCGGCAGCCAGCTCAGCTCGCTGTGCCCGCGTACCGCCGGCGCCGGCTTGACCAGATCGGCCGCGCCGATGCCCAGCCGGGCCAGCAGCCAGTGGTGCACCCGCCCGGTACGCATCGCGGTGACCGCCCAGGTCCAGGAGGCCGGCTCCCCCCGCCACCCGGACGCCCCCGCGACCGGCGGCTCGGACCCGGCCCCCGGGTTCGACGGGGGCGGCGGGGGCGACGTAGGCGTCGGATCCGACGGGGGCGGCGGATCCGAGCCGGCCGGCACGTCCGACCCGTCCGGCTGGGGGGTGTCGGCGGCGTACAGGTCGCGCGGGTCGCGCAGGTAGTTGTACCGCGCGCCCTCCAGCCACAACGCCAGCGCGGGATGCCCCGCCGGGGCCAGGATGACGTCGTTGAGGACGATCTCGTCGGTGAGCGCGTGCAGCGTGAACCCGTGCGTCGACGCGGCGACCCGGTCGAACAGCTCCGGCAACCGGGCCGGCCCGTCGGCCTCCGGCGGCCCGTGCCACCGGCCACGGAACAGCCGGTACCCACCGCCCGGCGGGCCCTCGGCACCCTGGCTCGCCGAGCTGTCGGCCCGCTCGTCCGGCGGGAGCGCGGTGGCCGGAAGGAAGTGCAGGTCACCGTCGGCGTACAGGCCACCGAACCGGTGCACCACCTCGACCCGCAGGTGGTCGCTGGCCGCCGCGAAACCCTGCGGCAGCCCCCGGTTCAGCTCCAGGGCGTACGGACTGTGCAGGGTCATCGGCGCGTTCGCGGGGAACAGTTCGGCCACGCTCACCAGGTGGATGCCGTGGGTGTCGGCCCAGGTCAGCAGGGCGCGTACCGGGGCCAGCGGATCGGGCCGGCCGGCCGGGGCGGGCGGGGTGGCGCGGGCCGCGTCGAAGCGGGCCCGCGGGATGTCCGTCCACAGCACGAAGTCGACCTGGCCGGCGTAGCTGTCGGCCGCCGCGCCGTAGTTGGCCCAGAAGCCGTTCGACTCGGGCAGCGGCCGGCCGAGCCAGATGCCGTGCACGACGTGCGGGATGGTGGTGGTGTCGGGCAGCGGCGGCGTGTGCTCCGGTTGGCCCCAGAGCCGGGCGACCCCGTCGCGCCGGAACGTGCTGACCCGGCCGGCGTCGGCGGCCAGGGCCGCAGGCGTCAGCTCGGCGGCGCTCGGCGCCGGACGCGTCATGCTCACCCGCCGCAACAGCGGCGCGACCAGGTGCGGGGGCAGACGGCGTAGGTCGGTGCCGGCGAGGAACTCCGGTGCCCGCGACAGCCGGCGGGAGCCGAAGATGTCGCCGCCGATCCAGCGGCGCGCCAGGTTCTCCTCGGCCGCCCAGGTGTACAGGGCGGGGTAGGTCATCCGGCGCAGCCAGTCCAGCAGCCCCGTGTCGCAGGGCCATGCGGTCGGCGCGGCGGACGGTCCGGGCAGGCAGGCCAGGGCCCGCAGCCGCCGGGCCAGTTCCTCGGCCGCCGCGTACGCCGCAGCGGGTTCGGCCGCCGTAGCGGGCTCGGCGGGCTCGGCCGCCACGGCGGTACGGGCCGGCTCGGCGGGCTGGGCCGGTGGGGTGGGCGTACGGCGCGGGCGGGTGGCGGTGCGGGTCATCAGCCGGCCCCGGTGGGCACGGGCGCGGGTACCAGTGCCGTCTGGATCAGCCGGCTGCCGCGCCGGGTGCACAGCAGCGCCCGGCCCGGCGGTAGCGGACGCGGCCTGGTGTTACCCAGCAGCGGGCCTTCCGTCGGCGGGCAGGACAGCGCCACGTCCGGAGTGTTCAGTTCCTGGATGCGCCGCAGCAGCGGGTCCATCGACAGCCGCATCGCCCCGGCGGCGGCCCGCGCGACGACCACGTGCAGGCCGATGTCGCCACCCTGGGGCAGCAACGGGGTCAGGTGGGCCAACGGGTTGTCGGGCCCGGCGAGCAGTTCGTAGTCGTCGACCAGGACGTACAGTTCGGGGCCGGACCACCAGTCGCGGGCGCGTAGCTGCTCCGGCGTGATGTCGGGGCCGGGAACCCGCGGCCGGAGCCCGGCCAGCGCCTCGGCGGCGGTGTCCCGGGTGCTGTCCGGCGAGACCGAGTAGCCGAGCCGGTACTCGGCCGGTACGTCGTCGAAGAGCTGCCGCCGGTAGTCGACGGCCATGATGCGCGCCTGGGCCGGGGTATGGCTGGCGACGATCGCGTGGGCGATGAGACGCAGCAGGTTCGTCTTGCCGCTCTCGGTGTCCCCCAGCACGGTCAGGTGCGGCATCGCCCGGAAGTCGTGCCACACCGGCGCGAGCTGGTCCTCGTCCACGCCGAGCGCGATGCGGGTGTCCTGCGGTGCCGGCAGCTCGGCCATCGGCAGCGAGGCCGGCAGGGTGCGTACCGCGGGGGCACGTTCCCCGGCCCAGTTGTCCGCCACCGCGGACACCAGGTGCGCGGTGGCCGCGGCGAGCCCGTCGGCCGACTGGACGCCGTCGATGCGCGGCAGCGCGCCGAGGAAGTGCAGCTTCGCGTCCGTCAGCCCGTGCCCCGGCCGGCGGGGCACCTGGGCCGCCGCACGCAGGTCGATCCCGGACTCCACCGGGTCGCCCAGGCGCAGTTCGAGACGGGTCCCGATCTTGTCCCGCATCGACATGTGCAGCTCCGACCAGCGGCCCATGGTGATCATCACGTGGATCCCGTAGTTCAGGCCACGGGCCGCGATGTCCCGGGCCATCTCCTCGGCCGGCTCGAACTCCTGGCGCAGCACGAACCACCCGTCCACGACCAGGAACACGTCGCCGAACCGGTCCTCCGGGATGCGACCGTCGGCCTGCGCCTGCCGGTAGGCGTCCCGGCCGTGGATGCCCAGATCAGCGCAGCGCCGTTCCCGCTCGACGAGGATCGAGCGGACCTCGGCCACCGTGCGGCCCACCCGCTCCGGTTCGTGCCGGCCGGCGACCCCGCCGATGTGCGGCAGGCCGGTCAGCCCGGCCAGCGAACCGCCGCCGAAGTCGAGGCAGTAGAACTGCACCTGTCGCGGCGAGTGGGTCAGGGCCAGCCCGCACACCAGCGACCGCAGCAGGGTGCTCTTGCCGCTCTGCGGTCCGCCGGCCACGCCCACGTGCCCGCCGACCCCGGCCAGGTCCACCACGAGCAGGTCGCGCATCTGCTCGAACGGCTTGTCGATGAGACCGACCGGCACCTGCAGGTACCCCTGCTGGCCGGCGTCGATCGGACGCAGCCCGTGCTCCGGGTCGGGCAGCAGCGGCGGCAGCACGTCGTCCAGGGTCGGCGCGTCCTCCAGTGGCGACATCCACACCTGGTGTGCCGGCGGACCCTGGTCGACCAGTCGGTCCACCAGCGCGTGCAGCACGGTGGTGCCGGTGTCGGTCGACTCGTCCGGCGCCGGGTCCGAGGGCGGGCGCGGCGCCGGGACGGCGGGCGCGGCGGCCCCGGCGGTGAACGGGACCACCTGGCTGGCGATCACCTCGCGGTGCAGCCCGGTGCTGCGTACCCGGTGCGGGCCGGACACGTACGCGGCCCGGAACCGGGTGATGCTGGTGACACTGGAGCGCAGGTATCCGTTGCCCGGATCGCCCGGCAGCTCGTACGCGTCGGGTACGCCGATGACGGCCCGCGACTCCATCGCGGAGAAGGTACGCAGCCCGATGCGGTACGACAGATGGCCCTCAAGCTGGTGGATGCGCCCGTCCTCCAGGCGCTGCGAGGCCAGCAGCAGGTGCACCGCGAGCGAGCGGCCGAGCCGACCGATCATCACGAACAGCTGGATGAACTCGGGGTTGGCCGCGATCAGCTCGCTGAACTCGTCCACCACCACGAAGAGGGTGGGCAGCGGGTCGAGTTCGGCGCCCTGGGCACGGGCCTTCTCGTAGTCGCGTGCCGAGGTGAAGTTGCCGGCGCTGCGCAGCAGTTCCTGCCGGCGTACCAGTTCCCCCTGGAGGGTGGTCTGCATCCGGTCGACCAGCGCGGCCTCGTCGGCCAGGTTGGTGATGAGCGCGGAGACGTGCGGCAGCCGGTCCAGCCCGACGAAGGTGGCGCCGCCCTTGAAGTCCACCAGCACGAAGTTGAGGGTCTCCGAGGAGTGCGTGGCCGCCAGGGCCAGGACCAGGGTGCGCAGCAGTTCGCTCTTGCCCGACCCGGTGGCGCCGATGAGCATGCCGTGCGGCCCCATCCCGCCCTCGGCGGACTCCTTGATGTCCAGCTCGATCGGGGAGCCGTCGGCGGCCACCCCGATGGGCACCCGCAGCCGGTCGGCGGGCGAGCGTGCCTCCCACCGGGCACGCGGGTCGAAGGTGTCCAGGTCGGGGATGTCCAGCAGGTCCGGCAGGTCGAGGACGGCGCTGAGCCCGCTGGCCGGCTGCTCGCCGGTGACCTTGGTGGCGTGCCGGGCCATGATCCGGGCCAGCGTCCGCAGCCGGGGCAGGTCCAGGTGGTCGGGTGCGGCGAGCCGGGTACGCACCTCCCGGCCCACGTGGTCCTTCTCGATCATGTCCACGTCGGTCGCGGACACCTCCAGGTTGAGCACGTTGTCCCCGTCGGCGAGGCCACGACCGTCGAAGTCGACGAGGACGGCGTTGCGGTACCCGGAGACGGTCAGCCGGGCGCCCGGCGGGATGACGCCACCGTCGCAGACCACCACGACGAACGGTTCCTCGCGGGAGGGCTGGGCGTCGTCGTCGTACCGGGAACGGCCCGCGAACTCCGCGCCCAGCAGCCGCTCCACCTCCTCCAGGGTGGCGCCGAACAGCCGTACCGGCCCGGCCACGTCGACGTCGGTGGCGTGCTTGGCGTGCGGCAGCCACTTGGCCCACTCCCACTGCTCGGCCTGCTCGGTGCCGACGCAGAGGGCCAGCCGCAGCTCGTCCGGGGCGTGGAAGGTGGCCAACTGGGCGAGCATGGCGCGCACCATGCCCCGCGCCACGTCCCGGTCGCCACTGATCCGCACGTGCGCGAAGCCGGGCAGGCACAGCGCGACGGGCTGGTCGGGCACGGTCGTGTAGGCCTTGATGAACCGGCGCAACGCCTTGGCGCACACCGGTTCCAGGTCCTCCACCGGCTTGGTGTCCAGCGGGGTCATCCGCACCGCGAGCCGCTGGGCACCGGTGCCGACCCGGATCTCGCCGAAGTCCGGATGCGTCGGTCGGCGCTCCCACAGCCGGCTGGTCATCGCCAGCGACCACAGCGACTCCGGGTCGGGGTGCCGCCAGGCCAGCGCGTCCCGCTGTTCCGCCGCGTACTGGCGGACCTGCGCCCTGGTCTGGGACAGGTAGCGGAAGTAGTCGCGCCGGTCGCCGTTGATCTGCTGCTTGCGGTTGCCGCCGGTCATCGTCATCTGGAACACGGCCATGCCCAGCATGCCGCCGCCCATCATGACCAGCATGACCAGGCCCATCGGGCCTCTGAGCGAGTTGCTCATCATCATGAACATGAACCCGCCGGTCATCAGCAGGCTCGGCAGGATCATCCCGAGCGAGCGGAACCCGGCGGGCTGGACCTCCGGGACGACCGGCGGCTCCTGCAGGGTGATCTCGCCGTGCGGTAGCTCGGGTCCGTTGCGGCGGGCCGGCCGCCGGAAAGGTCTGGTGCTCACATCCCTTACACGGCTGCGGGCCGGAAAGGGTTGACCGGCACCGGGATCGATACTGTTCACACCGCGAGATTGCGGAGACGCCGTCGGCCGGGCGGGGCGGGCCGGGGCCCACGGCGATCAGAAGGACCGTCTCCGCAGGGGAGTTCCCGCCGACCCCGGCCGGCTGTACGACCGCAGCCGCTCCAGCGTCACCTCCGCGCCCTCCATCGACGGGAGCACCGGCATGTCCGGCAGCCCGTGCAGGTTGACGTCGACGGCGAAGGGCACCCCGGCCGCTTGCTCCTCCGGGTCACCCGCCGATGCCGGCCGGGTGAGCAGCAGCTTCAGGTCGTCGTGTCCACGGTCACCGGTCCAGTACACGTCCTTTGTCGCGATCAACCGCTGGAATTCGTTGCCGCACCGGACGATGGCACCCGCCTCCACCGAGACGTTCGGCCGCCAGACGCCGTCCCCACGGTTGTGTTCGAACCGCAGCCTCCAGCGCCGCCCACTCGCGGACCCCGACGTCCCGACCTCCAGTTCGAGCGTCTTCTGGACGTCGCCGGAGAACACCAGCCGCTGCGCGTAGAGGGACTCCTTGCCCACCACCGTGATCCGCCACGTACCGCTCATACTCACTGCCGGCATCTCCGGGCACCTTCTCTCGTCGCTACTGGGTCAGGCGGCCAGGGCTGCCCGCACGTCGGCCGCGTACAGCTGGCGCATGTCGTCGACCGTCGGTGCGGCCGCGCGGCGCAGCCGGTTGGCCTGCTTGGTGATGGTGCGTTCGAGCAGCTGGCGGGCGTACCGGCCGTTGCCGAAGGTCTCGTCCCGGGTCAGGCTGTCGAAATGCTCCGACAGCACCGGGAGGCAGTCGTTGCTGAAATCGAAGCCGCCGTCGCGGGCCAGCGTCTGCAGAATGGACACCAGCTCCGAGGAGGTGTACGACTCGAACGGGATCTGCCGGCTGAACCGGGAGGCCAGCCCCGCGTTGTTGGCCAGGAACCGGCGCATGTCCCCGGTGTACCCGGCAGCGATCACCACGATGTCGTCCCGGTGGTCCTCCATCAGCTTCACCAGCGTGTCGATGGCTTCCCGACCGAAGTCGTTGCCCTGGCCGGTCAGCGCGTACGCCTCGTCGATGAACAGCACACCGCCGCGCGCCCGGTTGAACACGTCGGTGGTCTTGACGGCAGTGTGCCCGACGTACTCGCCGACCAGGTCGGCCCGGGAGACCTCGACGAGCTGCCCGGTGCGTAGCACGCCCATCGCGTTGAGCAGTTGGCCGTACAGCCGGGCCACGCTGGTCTTGCCGGTGCCGGGCGCCCCGGCGAAGACCAGGTGCCGGGAGATCGTCGGAGTGGGCAGGCCGGCCCGGGTCCGGGCCTCGGTGGAGGCGATCAGGTCGATGACGTCGGTCACCTCGCGCTTGACCGCGTCCAGGCCGACCATCGCGTTCAGCTTCCCGAGCAGGTCCTGGACGGCCTGCGCCACGCCGGCCGGCTCCGACGACCCGGCCGCCTGTTCGCCCAGGTCCTCCGGCAGCAGCCGGGCCAGTTCGAGGTCCGCGGCCTGCGGGCTGCTCGACAGCCGGTACGCCTGGCGCCCCAGCATGTCCTCGAAGACCTGCCGGGCCACCCGGGCGTTGCCGAAGGTCTCGTTGCGGGGCATGTCGCTGAAGTGGCGTACCAGGGCCTGCCGGGTCTCGTACTCCAGCGCGTAGTGGTGGGCGCGGCAGAGCCGCTCGACGATCTCGGCCAGTTCGTCGTCGGAGTAGCTGTCGAACTGGATGGTACGGGCGAAACGGGACTCCAGACCGGGGTTGGCGGCCAGGAAGGTACGCATGTTCGGGGTGTACCCGGCGACCACCACGACCACCTCGTCGCGGTGGTCCTCCATCAGCTTGACCAGGGTGTCGATGGCCTCCCGGCCGAAGTCGTGGCCGCCGCCGCCCCCACCGGTCGAGAGCGTGTACGCCTCGTCGATGAACAGCACCCCGCCCAGGGCTTCCTCGAACCGGGCGGTGGTCTTCACCGCGGTGCCGCCGACGTGCTCGGCGACCAGGTCGCTGCGGGACACCTCGACCAGTTGACCGCTGGAGAGCACCCCGAGGGTGGCCAGGATCCGGGCGAAGATGCGGGCCACGGTGGTCTTGCCGGTGCCGGGCGGCCCGGCGAAGACCAGGTGCCGGGACATGGGCGGTACGTGCAGTCCGGCCTCCCGGCGACGCTTGGCGATCTGGTTGAGCCCGACCAGGGTGGCCACCTCGTGCTTGACGCCGGCCAGGCCGACCAGTCCGTCCAGTTCGCGCAGCAGCGCGGCCACCGGCCCGTCCGCCTCCCCGTCGCCACCCGGTGCGCCAGCACCGGGGCCACCGGAGCCGGGGCCGCCGCCGGCGGGCACCGCCGGAGCGGGTGACCCGACGTCGGACGGCGCGGGGCCCGACGGGCGGGCACCGGCCGGCTTCCCGGGCGGGGTGACGTCCGACCCGGTGCCTCCGGTCGGGGCGGGAACGGACTTCGGGGCGTCGGCCACCGGTGCGTCCGGCCGCCCGGCCCCGGGCGGCGGAAGGGAGATCGGGCGTCCGTTGTGGCCGGTGTCCACTCCTGACAGCTCGACCGCGGCGGTCGGGCTCGGCGCGTCCACGGCGACGCCGCCGTTGCCGCGCACCACCCCGCCGTGGAGCCGCACCGGCGCGTCGGTCTCCACCACGACACCCGGCCCCTGGTTGCCGACGATCTCGCAGTCCGTGGCGGTGACGGTGCTGCCGGCGCCGGCCCGGATCCCCGGGCCGCGACTGCCGCTGATCCGGCTGCGGGACAGGGTGGCCGCGCTGGGGCCGCCGGTCCGCACGCCCGCCCCGCCCGACTCCTCCACGGCCATCGAGGACAGGGTGGGCCGGGCGTTCCCGGCCACCTCCACGCCGACCCGGCAGCCGGTGATCCGGGAGTTGGACAGCACGGTGGTCGCGCTGTCGGCGAGCTTCGCCCCGGCGGTCCGCGCCCCGGTGACCTGGCCGTTGGAGAACCGGCCGGCTCCGCCGGTCGCGTGCAGGCCGTACCGGACGCCCTCGATGGTCAGGCCATGTAGTTGCGGGTCGGCTTCCTGCTCGATCGCCACGCCGATGGGGACGTCGCGTACCCCGACCCCGTCCAGCCGCGCCTTCGACCGGCCGGTCAGGAACACGCCCGCGTCGGCGCAGTCCGCCACGGCACCGCCGGTGAGGTGCGGCGTCGCCGTGCCGTTGACCACCACCCCGGCCGCGCCGCAGTCACGCACCTCGCAGTTGGTCAGCGTCGGCGCGGAGGTGTCCCGGCAGTCGAGGCCGTGGCCCCGGGCCCGGGTGACGCGCGTGTCGGAGAGCGCGGGCGCCGCCTGCCCCATGGTCACCACGGCGTGCACCCGGGCGTCTTGGATCTCGCAGCGCTCCAGCACCGGGGTCGCCCGGTCGCTGACGAGCAGCCCGACCTCGCCGCCGGACACCGTGGTCCCGGTCAGGTACGGCCGGGCGGTCTGCTGCGCGACGACGGCGTACTGGCCGACCTCGTCGATGCGGCAGTCCTCCAGGCGCGGGGCGCTGGCGCCCACGGCCAGGAGGGCCGCCTCCCCGATCCCGGTGAACGTGCAGTCCCGGAACACCGGGGCGCTCGACCCGGCCGTCATGATCGCGCACTTGGCGATGCCGCTCATCCGTACGCGGGTGTACTCGCCCGTGCCGGCCTCGTGGACCACGCCGGCCCCGCCGGAGTTGCTGATCGCGCCGCCGCGCATCTCCACGGTGCCCCCGCGCACGTGGATCGCGGCCGCCGCCGTGGCGTCGACGGTGCACGCCTCCAGACGGACCCGGCCGGCCGCCACCTGGAGCAGCGGCATCCGCTCGTCGCTGCCACGGATGGCGATGTCCTGGATCAGGATCTCGCCCCCGGCGGCCAGGATGGCCCCGCCTGGGGGCACCTCGATGGTGACGGTGCCCGGTCCGTCCTCGGCGACCAGGACGACGTTCCGGCGGAACAGCGGCGCCTCGCGGTACACACCAGGGCGTACCGCGACGGTGTCGCCGGGCGCCGCCGACTCCAGTGCCCGGGAGATGTCGGTGAGGCATCCGGTGTCCCTGGCCGACACCGACAGCACGCTGGTGGTCACGAGTTCGCTCCTTGCTGACTGTCGCCGCCGGGGGTGTTGCCGCCGGGAATGGTGCCGGCGCGGGGCGGGCCGGGCCGGGCCGGGCCGCCGGGGTCGGACCGGAGGAAGCCGGAGATCGTCTCCTCGTACATCACGCGCCGCCCGGTCCGGGTTCGAGCGCGAACGGGCGGTCGCCGGCCGCGAAGCCGAGCGGCCACGGCAGCGGCGCGGGCGCCGCGCGTTGCGGCTGGGCGGCGAGCGCGTCGCGCAGCTTGCCGGCCGCCCGCTCGTCGAGTGCGCCGTCGCGGTGCCCGGAGACGACCTCCCGCAGCAGCACGTACGGCGCGCCGTCCGGCCCCTCGTCGACGCCGAGCACCGCGAAGCGGGAACCGGCGGCGAACATGGCCCGTCCGGCTCGGACACCAGGCCCGTCTGCGATTCCCAGTTGGTCCAGCCGCCGCGCGGTGGCCGACCAGATCGCGTACCGGCCCGCGTCGCCCTCGGTGCCACCGTGGCACGACACCGTGGTGAACGCCGGCTCCACCACCAGGTCCCCGGCCCGGTACCGGCCGACGTCCAGTCCGGCGGGTACCGCGGCGAAGACGGGTCCCCCGACGGCCGGCAGTTGCTCCAGACCGGCGCGGGCGCACCGGGCCAGCAACTGGACGTCCTCGTCGGGCGTGCCTCCACCGCGCAACGCGTCGTTGACCCGCGCGCCCACCCCGTCGAGCAGAGCCAGCACCGTGACCAGCCCGGCCATCACGTCGTGCGCGCCGACCGCGCTGCGCAAGCCCGGGTGCAGCGACAGCGCCCGGGCCACCGTCCGGGAGTGGGCCTGGAACTTCCAGCCCAGCACGGTACGCAGCCGCTCCCGGTCCGCCTCGTCGGTGCGGGCCCGTACCCCGAACCACGCCGCGCCCCGGTTGGCGGGTGACGCCGGCGGAGGACCGCCGCCCGCGCCGTTCGCCGGGGCATCGGTGCTCTCCGGGCCGGTCGTCGGAGCGTCCGTGGCTTCCGGCGTGGCCGCGGTCGGGGTGGCCGCAGCCGGCACGGATGCCGTCAGCGTGGCCGCAGCCGGCACGGATGCCGTCAGGGTGGCCGCAGCCGGCACGGACACGGTCGGGCTGGCGGCGTCCGGGTCGGCGATCAGCGGCCGGCAGGTGTCCAGCTCCAGCCGGGGCACGTCGAACTCCGTCAGCACCATGCGCTGGACGCTGAGGTCGGGCCGGGGCAGCTCGATCACCGGAAGCGCCAGGCTGTGCACCTCGAACGCCGCTTCCACCGGCGAAGGCAGCTCGGGCCCGGATTCCGGTGCCGCAGCGGGTGACGTGGCCTCCGCCGGGTCGACGGGCGACGGGGCGGTCCCCGGATCGGGGGTCGCAAGGGACGGCACCGGGGACGACGGCTGGTGGTTGCGGCCCGGCACCCAGCCGGTCGGGGTGGGACGGACGCGTACCGGTCCCAGCGGGGGCAGCACGTTGCCCGCCGGCTCCGGATCGTCCCCGCCACCGGGACGCCAGCACCAGAACAGCCCGTTCGCGGAGGCGCGCCCGAAGGTGAAGCGGATCCCGGAGTCCGAGGCGTAGACCGGTGCTCCCAGGTCGACCGCGAGCTGGTGCAGCACCGGTCCGACCCCGTCGGCCGACGCGGACCGCTGGGTGACCAGCAGCACCGGCCGGCCCCGCCAGCGGGGGCAGTGCCAGATCGCCCGGGCCAGGTCGGCGGCGGCCACCGGCCGGCCGTCCAGCCGGAAGCCGGACCGGCCGGCCTCGACCGCGAGCGCGAACCAACCCGCCGGGCCGGGGGTGACCGATCCCGGTGCCTCCCACGGCCCCGGATCGAGCACCGGCACCCGCGCACCGGCGTCCGGCAGGATGCGCGCCACGGCGGCGCCCACCGCCTGCGACGCCTGTCGCAGGTACCGCGCCACGTGCTTCCCGACCGGTTCGCCCTGGGCCGGCGGCGACACCTTCCGGGACGACGGCAGGGGTGCCCGCTGCCGCAGGGCGAGCATTTCGGTCACGGCGACACCGGCCGGTGCGTACCGGCGTCCGGCCTTGCCTCGGGTGTCACGTCCGGCAGCTCCGGGTGGGCCGGCGCCAGGCCGTCGGGCGACGGGATGTCGGACGAGGGGGCGTCGGCCGGTGCCACCGGGTCGTCGTCGGCACCGGACGGCGACCAGACGACCGCCTCGGCGTCGGGCCGGCACAGGTGCACCAGGGCGCGGTGCACGGAGATCTCGTCCAGGGGCTCGACGGGCTCGTCCCCGGTCAGGTGCGTGGCCAGCTGCGGATCCGGCGCCAGGCCGTAGTGTTCCAGGTAGTACGCGACCGCCTCGCTCCACAGCCAGGTCCCGTCGGTACGCAGGTGCATCGGCACCACGTCGCCCCGGTCCGGGGCCAGGATGTCGGGCATCTCGGCGCTGCTCCACGCGATGACCACCCCCCCGCGCAGTGCTTCGAGCAGGTCGTCGCGTTCCGTGGCATCGGAGACCACCGGCCGGTTGGTGGCGAACCACGGGCCGCGTACCGGATCGACGCCGTCGAAGAGCCGGGCGGTGGCCACCGGCGCGGCGGGCCGTGCCGCCCACAGCAGGGCGCCGGACGAGCGGGCCAGGGTCTGGTAGTACGGCGCGTGCAGCCCGGCCCAGCAGACCTCGACCTGGGCCTCGTCGTCCCCGGCCTCGGCCATGACCTGCCGCAGTTGGACGCTGAGTGCGGGGAGGGTGTCCATGGTGTCGTCGACGCTGACCACGGCCACCCGTACCGGGTCTTGCCAGGGCCGGGCGCTGGACGGCATCCGCCACGCCCGCCACACCGCGAGTACCCCCGGGTTTGCCGACGCCGCAGCCACCAGCGCCCGGTCCACCGGGTCGAGGGTGTCGACCGGGTCGGCGCTGCGGTCCTGCGGGAGCACCATCAACGCCAGGTCTTCCTGTGTGGTCGGCAGGTCGGACAGGAACTGCCACGGTACCGGCGGACGTTCTCCGCGCAGCTCCTCCAGCGCCAGGCCGAGGTCGATGTCCCCGCCACTGAATGCCAGTTCCTCGCGCAGCGCCGCGATCTCGTCGGCGTCCAGTTGCAGCGGCTGGGAGACTGCCTCGAAGGCGATCGCCTGTACGACGTCCAGCCGCCGACCGGCGGCCAGCGCGTCCCGCGCGTCGGTCAGTACCCGGTCCGGCAGCGAGCCGGCCAACCGCAGCAGCAACGCGTGCATGCTCTCGTCACGGTCGGCGTCCCGTGTCGTCTCCGGTGCCACATCCAGGTCCGTGTCCACGTCCACGGTCACCGCCCTCCTTCACCCGCGTCCGGGGGTTCATCTGTGGCACGCCTCGTACGCCAGTAGGGTTCACTCCTGCCACGGGCCGGATACGACTACTTGTGCCGCCACCACGACTCGGTGCTGGCCCGGTCGTCCTTACGGAACTCCGTGCTGACCTGGCGGCCGTGCACGATCATTCCCGCGTACCAGGTGCGGGCCACGTAGTTGAACGGCCCCATGTCGAGCGGGCCGGCCTCCCGGGCGTTGGTGACGCAGAAGTCGAACATGTCCCGGCAGAATTCCAGCACCGTTTCCCGCCGGCCGCCGGTGAGCCCGCAGTTGAGCAGCGGGACACCTCGGTTGTCGGACAGGAACTGCAACAGCTTGGCGCTGCCGCCGTGCTGATACACCATCCACGGGATGCACAGCGGCGCCGGCTCGTCGCCCACGTACAGTCGGTCGTCCATCTCCGGGAACGGATCGCGCAGCATCTCCACGTCGGTGCCGTCGACGCACCACACCTGGTCGATCTCGGGGTGCTCGCGCAGGTACCGCCACCAGCACAGCCAGCGGTGGAAGTACGGCGAGCTGACGGCCCCGCCCGGCGTCACCCGGACGTGCGTGACCAGGTCGGTGTCCGGCTCGTCGAGGCAGTCGTGCAGCACCACCAACCGCCGTCCGTGCCGCTCGACAGAGCGGCGCAACTCGGCCAGATCGTCGTAGTTCGGTGTCCAGGTGATGCCGCGCTGCGGGTCGGGCTGCGCGGTGAGGTACGTGGTCAGCACCACGTTCTGCGCCGCCGCCGCACCGACGGGGACGGTGCGGAACTCGCGGTACTCGGTCGAGGTGTAGCTGGCCTCCGACCGGGTCTTGAGGTTACGCACCAGGTGGAAGCGCTCGATGTCGGACACGCTGGAGCCGACCTTGGTGCTTTCGTCGCAACTGAAGATGAGGTCTCCGCTGCCCACCACGTCGGCGAACCGGAACGAGGTCAGGCCGGCGTTGTAGATCCGGTTGGACAGGTCCACGTGCTCGTACCCCCACCGGCCGTACCGGGTGTCGTACCCGCCCACCCGGTCCAGCACCCGCCGCTCGAAGTAGAGCATACAGCCGCGGGGATGGGTGTACGCCCGAAGCTGCGCGTCCCGGTAGATCTCCGTCGAGTCGGTCAGCCGGCCACGCGGGGTGTCGGTGAAGATGTACATCAGATGCGGCTCGGGACTGTCGATGTAGGGCCGCTCCCAGCCGTCCACGACCGGCCAGCAGTCGTCGTCGAACAGGAACAGGTGCGTACAGCCCCGCTCGAGCAGTAGTTCCAGGCACTTGTTCTTGGCCCGGGCGATACCGGCGTTGCTGTCGAAACGAAACGTCGCCTCCTCCACCGGATCGTCGCTGGCGTCGTCGACCACGACTATCGCGGCACCGCTGGGCGCATACTTGCGGATCGCCTCCAACGCGGTACGCAGCACGGCGCCCCGGTTGTGCGTCGTGATCCCGATGCCCACCGCCGGGAAGTCCGTCTCCTCCATGCCCACCTCTTCGGTCGGGGCGCCACGGCGCCGTCCTCGGGCCGCCGCCCGGCCGCGGTACCGGCCGTCGCGGCGGCGCCGGACGACCGTCGCCGCCTGCCCGTGAGCGAGGTCGTCCACATGGGGCACGGCATCGCGGCACCGTCGGGTTCACCGGTCAGCACGCGAACGAGCGGCGGCGCGGCGCGGGCCGCCGGTACCGGCGCATGGCGTAGGGATAACCCTCTCCAACCCGAGGGGTGGCACCCGCAGGAGCAGGGGCCGCACCATGTCGGGCGACCGGCCCGCGGCGGCACTGTCTTGGGCATGGCCGAACGGGTGCAGAGCAAGCGACACAGCAGCGCGTTGGAAAGCGATTCCCGCCTGCGCGAACTGATGGATGCCTACCAGCAGCCGCTGCTGAGGTACGCGCAGCGGCTGACCGACGGCGACACCGGGCGCGCCGAGGACGTGGTGCAGGAGGCGTTCCTGCGGGCGTGGACGCACCTGGACCAGCTCACCGCCGACCGCGGGTCGGTGCTGGGCTGGCTGCGCCGGGTGGTGCACAACCTGGTGATGGACGGGTACCGCATGAAGAAGGCCCGGCCGACCGAGGTGGACATCGAGAACGCCGCCGAGGTGGCCACGGCGGACCCGACGGCCGTCGTGGTGGACTCCCTCCTGGTCGAGCAGGTGCTGCGCGGGCTGTGGCCGGAGCACCAGGCCGCGCTGGTGGAGACCTACCTGAACGGGCGGACCGCGGCCGAGATCAGCGCAACGCTCGGGGTACCGGTCGGCACCGTCAAGAGCCGGGTGCACTACGCGCTGCGGGCGGCCCGCAAGGCAACGGTCAACCACCTGCTCTGCGCCGCGTGAGCCCCCGGCGGCTACCGTGGCGGCGGGCCGCCGCGGGCCACGAGCCGGGTCAGCCGGCCCGGCCAAAGCCGCCTACAGTGACGGGCATGCGCCGTTCGACGCAGCGAGCCGACGGGCCGTCCCCGGTGCCGGGGCCGCCGGACAATGTGGCACGGGTGGTCGACGCGGTGCACGGCCTGCCGGGTCGGCCGCTGCCGGGAGTGCAGGCCGAAGCCCTGGCCCGGGCGCTGGGTGGGTGCCTGGAGGCCACCACGGTCACCATCGCGGTATGGCTGCCCCTGCCGGCGGGCCACGACGCGGACACGGCAACCGAACACACCGTGCAGGAGTACTGGTGGACCGCTACCGGCGCCGAGGCGGCGGTACCCGTGCCCGGGGCGGCGCCGGTCCGGCTGTGCGACGGCGAGCAGGTCCTGGCCGACCTCGTGGTCGAGCCGCCGGCGGCGGCCGAGCGGCTGCGCCGGTGGCCCGAGCTGCACGCGGTGACCCGCCTGCTGGTCAGCGACATCCAGGCCCAGCTGATCACCGCCGGCGCCGAACGGCTGATCGGTCAGAGCACCCTGCTGCTGGCCGACACCCGGCTGCGGGCCGCGGGCGAGATGGAACACCAGCGGTACCAGCTGGAGCGCGACCTGCACGACGGCGCCCAGCACCACATGGTCGCGTTGCAGATGTCGCTCGCCATGGTGGAGCACCAGCTCGACGCCGGCAACGCCGCCGAGGCGGGCCAGCACCTCGACCGGCTGCGGGAGCTGCTGGCCAGCACCGAGGAGGTGCTGCACACCACCGCGACCGGCCTGCTGGCACCGTTGGCCGACCACGGTCTGGTGGCCGCGTTGACGGCCCGGCTGGAGGCGCTCGACACGGTCACCCTGGACATCGACCCGGAACTGGTCGGTCACCGGTACCTGCCCGAGGTGGAGGCCGCCGTCTACCTGGCCTGCCTGGAGGCGGTCAGCAACGCGCACAAGCACGCTCCGGGCGCCGCGGTCACGTTGACGCTACGTACCTCCCGCCGGGGCCTCAGCTTCGAGGTGGACGACACCGGGCCGGGCTTCGACACCGAAGGCCGGATGCCGCTGCGCCAGCTCGCCGCCCGTCTGGCCTCGGTCGACGGCACGCTGACGGTACGGTCGAGCCCGACCACTGGTACCCGGGTCAGCGGATTCGTGGCGATCTGAGCCGTCCCGCCGAGCCGCCCACCCCGTGCCTCGCGCCGGTCACTCGGCGCCGTCGGTGAGCAGCCGCTCGCACGTCCGTACCAGCAGCGCGCACGCACTGCGCCCGGCCGGTCCCGAGTCCGGCGCCATGGACTGGTTCCGCCAGAACACCAACGCCCGGCTCGCGGCCTGGGTCACCTGCCCCGAGCCGGCGTCGCCGGCCAGGCCAAGCCGGGACCCCGAGTCCGGACCGTACGCGCCGAGCAGGCGCAGCGCCTCGTCGTACCCGCGCGGCAGCCGGATCCGTCGGCCCTGCAACGCCTGCAACAGGTCCAGCTCGGCCACCTCGTGCGCGCCCGCTACGGCCGCCTCCACCGCCCGGGCGAACCGGTCGTCCAGCTGCCCCGCGGCCAGGCAGGCCACCAGTGCGCGCAGCGCCCACCGGGCGGCCATCACCGCCGCCCAGGCGCGAACCCGGGCGCGCAGCGCCGCCTCGAGCGCGGTACCGCCGCCCGGGGCCGCACGCCAGTCCACGATCGCGTCGCACATCGACCTCAGCCGCGGTGATCCGGCCGTCGCGGCGGTGCCCTCCTCCAGCGCGCAGATCGCCACCGGGGAGAACCCGTCCCCGTCCGGCGACCGCAGGGCGGTCAGGAACTCCGACTCCGCCGCGCTGGCCGGCCTGGACAGCACCAGCACGACCGCGTCGGGGGGCCCGTCGGCAGTACCCGACCAGCGGCGCAGCCGGGCCGCGAGGTCGGCGTCAACCCGGTCGCGGTGGTGCAGCAGCCGCAGCCCGCGCAGCGCGTCCACGGGTCCCTCGACCAGGATCCGGTCCACCCCGGCCGCTGCGGCCGGCCACGCGGCGCCGGACCAGCCGGGCAGCCGGACCGGCCGCCACGGCCGTGCCCCGCGAGCCGGGTCCAGTGTGATCCGCGGGTACGGCTGGTACTGGTAACCGGTCGGCGGGACCACCCCGACCGGCGACTCCCATCGGGCGGCACCGGCCGGTCCGTACAGCACCGACACCAGATCAGGTGCCGAGGCCCCAACCACCACCACCCGGGCCTGACCGTCCTGCCGGTCGACCGCGACCCGTAACGGCGGGCTGTCCGCGGGCGCCTCCCGGCCGGTCACGAGCAGAGTCAGCAGGCGGCGCGCGGAAACACCGACCAACAGCTCGGGTGCGGCGGCGTCGGCCCCGCCCGGCTGCGGCCCGGCCGGCTCCGGCGGGGCGGTACGCGCGGGCTCCGGCCAGTCGCCGCCAAGCCGCTCAGGCAGCAGGATGTCCACCACGGTCGGCGCGCCCCGACCGGCCCGATCCACCCGCAGCCGGCCGCCCAGCGCGGCCAGCCGCCGGGAGTCGTCCCGCAGCGCCGCAGCGACCCGGGCCGGCTCGGCGCCGGTCCGCTGCGCGCGGATCGTCAGCAGGCCGTGGGACCGACCCAGTTCCAGGTACACCGGCTGCTCGCCGCCGCTGGCGCCCAGCGCAGCCGCCGCGGACGCACCGGCCTGGTACAGCCCGGACTCGACCTCCCAGCCCGGGCGCCGGCCCAGTTCGCCACAGAAGACCACCGGTACCGGCAGCGCCGCGGTGACCTCCTCCAGCGCCGCGCGCACGCCGGTACTGCGCAGCACCTGCGGGTACACCCCGCGGACAACGGACCGGAACTGCTCGATCATCTCGCCCAGCCCGGCCCGGATGTCGCCGGCGATCGCCGTGGCCTGTGGTGAGCCGGCGCGCAGCGCCCGCTCCAGGTCCGCGGTGCGGTCCAGGATCGCCCGCAGCTGCCGGCCGGGCGTCGCGGTGACCGCGCTGGCGAGCCGGTCGCGCTCCACCGCCTGTACGGTGAGCAGCTCCAGCTGGGTCGCGCTGACCCGCTGTACCACCCGGTCGGCCCGGGCCCGCACGGCGGTGCTCGCCGCGCGGTGGCCCGCCTGGCGCAGCAGCAGGCCGACGCAGACCGCTGTCTCGCCCAGCGGCACCGCCGTGGCCAGCTGATACCGAGGATCCTCCGGGTGTGCCAGCACCAGCACCCCGTACCGGACCCCGCCGTCGGTCACATCCGCGGTCGCGACCACACCGGCCGCGCCCAGCAACAGGTCCGGGTCGGCTACCGGGTACGGCAGTGCGCCCCGCACCCAGCGCCCGGGCCGCCATGTGACCGCGGGTGTCCACGGTGGAGTGCTGGTGCCGTGTGCCGTCTCTGCCGGCAGCCACAGCGCCGCGTAGCGCACCGCGTGGGCTTGGGCGAGCTCGCGCAGCAGCGTGCGGAGGATCGGCCGGTACCCACCCAACGGGTCTTGCGGCCCGGCCGGCGCGGGCAGCGCAACCGAGGTCGCCAGCCGGACCAGGGCGGCGAAGGGCCCGGCTGGGCGGGGTGGGTGCGCCAGCTCGCCGCCTGCGGTCCGGAACACGGCCCCTAGCCCGCCATCTGGTTCGAGCGCAGGTACGCGAGCACCGCCAGGACCCGCCGGTGGTGCGCGGTCGGCTCGGCCGACAGGTCCAGCTTGGTAAAAATGCTCGCGATACGCTTCTCGACCGTTTTGACCGACAGGAACAATCCCGTCGCAATCCCGGAGTTCGACCGTCCTTCCGCCATGAGTCGCAGCACGGCGCGTTCCTGCTCGGTGAGATCCGCCAGCACACTCCGTACCGGGGGACTCGGCCGGTCCACCAGGTTGGCGGCCAGCGCCGGCTCGATCACGATCTCACCAGCGGCGATGC
This sequence comes from Micromonospora sp. NPDC049139, assembly GCF_055586845.1. NCBI lineage: Bacteria > Bacillati > Actinomycetota > Actinomycetes > Micromonosporales > Micromonosporaceae > Micromonospora > Micromonospora sp. NPDC049139. The sequence goes on from NZ_JBVJHK010000033.1 coordinate 47,468, forward strand.
GCACCAGCGTATCGGCGAGCACGCCCACCCCGGCTACCTGGTCCTTGAGCCGGTACCCGATCCGTTCGGTGCCGATCTCCAGCAGCCGGAACAGGTAGTGCGCCTCGGCGTGTTGGGACAGCAGCAGCAACCCGACATCGGGGTGTCTCGCCCGTATACGCTGGGCGGTTTGCAGTCCGCCGTCCGCGCCTGGCGGCATCCGAATGTCCAGAATGGCCACGTCGACGGGGGTACGGGCCAGTAGCTCCAGCAGTCGGTCGCCGTCCTCCACGCAGCCGAC
>NZ_JBVJHK010000034.1:0-43835 GCF_055586845.1 Micromonospora sp. NPDC049139
CACCGCCCGGAAACCCCACACCGTGGAGCCCCCGACCCGGGGCATTTCGTTCACATCCCCGCCGCTCTCGCGCCGGGCACTTTTACTACGTTACCCGGGGGTTTCCGCCGTGTCAAACCGCTCTGTCGCGACCCGCACCACTTCAACCCAATTTCCGGGCACCACGAACGAAGCCGGATTTCGCCGGACCGATCATGGATTCAGCAGGCCGGCCGCCACGGTCTCCCGCAAGCTCGCCCGGTGCCCTGCCGGTCGTCAACCATACCCGGTCGGTTTCGCCTCGCCAAATCCGCCTCGCGGCGAATCCGGGGCACCGCCCGGTCCAGGTTCCGATGAGTGCTAACCCATCCGAGCTGGGGGTTGTTCCCGCGCTCCGGCCTCCAGGACTTTCGCCCGTTTCGTCTGTTCCGCGCTGGCAGAGAGAAAGCTACGCGTCCCGCGGGAAGATCGTCAAATCGGCGGTCGGCGTCGCGCGTCACATCCGGGACCACAGCCTTCCGACCCGCGATCGAGGCGGTCGGCAGGCCGTACGCCAGTCCAGGCCGGCCATGGGGAGATGCTGTGGGCGGGGGGGCCGGACTTGATGGTGGTCTGCACCCCGCCGCACACCCGGCTGCCGATCGCTCTGGGCTGCCTCGCCACCGGCGGCCGACCTGCTGCCGGAGCAGCCGCCGGCACTGTCCACCGCCGAACACCGTGAGCTGGCCGCCGCCGGCACTGTCCACCGCCGAACACCGTGAGGCCGCCGCCCCCCTGCGGCGACGGGCGGGCGTGCCAGGTCGGCTTCCAGCTCTCGGCTCGGCGGCCTCGCGAGCCGACCGACGGTCGGGGCCGGGCCGCGCGGATGTCGTCACCGGCATCGCGCCGGTCGCGGCCTGGCAGCGCCCCGACGCCTACTACGCCCGGGCACCGTTAGCCGGCCCGCCTGACGCGCGTCCACACCAGACGCGTTGGCGTCACCTGCCTGTACGCCGCGTGGACATCACCCGGAAGTACGCGTGGACATCACCCGGAAGTAGTCGACACCTACGAGGGCTCCGCGGCCGGCAGGATCCGTCCCGCGGGGCGGCCGGGCGGGGGTCACCCCGTTCCACGGGCCTGTGCGGCGGCGGTAGCGTGGCGCCACATCACGGCCCGTGGCGCGGACTCCCCGCCGGTGTGGCGCTCGCGATCGTACGGAGGAGGGTGCATGTCCCACGGCGAGGAGCCGTTCGCGGCACGCGAGGACGCGACCTCGCGGCCGAGCTTTGACCTCGCACTGCGGGGCTACGACAAACGACAGGTCGACCGGTACGTCGAACAGGTCGACGGCGAGCGGTCGGCGCTGGCCGCCGAGCGGGAGCGGGCCTCGGGCCAGCTGCGGGAGCTGACCGCGGAGCTGCACCGGCTGCACGCGGAAGTCGCCGAGCTGCGCGAGCGGCCGGCGCAGCCGGACCGGGCGTCATTCCGTGACCTGGGGCCGATGGTCGACCAGATCCTGGCCCTGGCGGAGAAGCAGGCCGGGGTGATCACCGACGCCGCCGGTCAGGAGGCTGCCGAGCTGCGGGCCGAAGCGGAGCGGGCGCTCACCGAGGCCCGGGAGCACGCCGCCACGACGCTGCGGGAGCTGGCGGAGGAGGCGGAGGCCCGGCGCGCCCAGGACGAGCAGGAACACGAGGAACGCCGCGCCAACGCCCAGGCCGAGCTGGCCCGGATCCGCGAGGCGGCGGAGCGCCTGCGGGCGGCCGGCGAGGCGGCCCACGACCACGCGCTCCAGGAGGCCAAGCGGATCGACGAGCAGAGCGCCCAGCAGCTCGAACAGTCCCGCGCCGAGGCCGAGGCGTTCCTGACCGCGGCCCGTACCCAGATCCAGCAGGAAGTGCAGGCGGCGCGCGCGAAGACCCAGCAGGAGCTGGGCCAGTGGCAGGCCAGCGTGGAGCGGGAGATCAACGAACGGCGGTCCGCCGCCGAGCAGGAGGTCACCGAGCAGCGCGCGGCGGCGGAGCGGGAGCTGGCCGGCCAGCGCACGGCGGCCGAGCAGGAGATCGCGACGCTGATCGCCGAGGCGCAGCAGTACGCGGCCACGTTCCGCCAGCGCGCCGACGAGCAGGCCGCGGCCCACCAGCAGCAGCTCGCCGCGGCGCAGCAGGGCCTCCGGGACCGGCGGGAGGCGCTGGCCCGGTTGCAGTCCGAGCTGGAGACTGCGCAGCAACAACTCGCCCAGGCACGGCAGGACAGCGCCAGCGCCGAGCGGGAGTTCACCGACCTGCAGCAGCGCCTCGCCGAGACCCGGCAGGAGCTGGCCGACGAGCTGCACCGGCTCGACGAGGTGCGCCGGGCCGCGGATTCCGCCGAGCAGCACGCCAAGGAGGTCCGTGCCCGGGTGAAGCGGGAGGCGAAGCGGGTGGCGGACCTGGCCGCGGCGGCGGTCATGGCGGCGGCCACGGGTGGCGCGGAGACCGCCGAGTACCCGCAGGTCGGCGCCCGCGCCCGCGGTGGCCGGCCGGCGGCATCCGCCGTCGAGGCCGTGGGCGGCGGGGCCGGCTACGCGGCGGGCGGCGTCGAGGCCGGGGCGGGCGGGGCCGGCGGCGCGGCGGGAAACCCGGCTGGCGACGCGGGGCGGGCAGCGGCCGGCGAGGAGGAGCGGTCCCCGGGCGGCACCGTGGCGCAGCCGCCGGCGGAGTCGGTGGTCGCCCCGGGCTGACGCGGCACGACGTGCTGGAGCCCCTGGCCGGCGTCGAGCCCGGCGGGCCGGGGACGCTCCGGCACCCGCTGGTCAGGTCGCGGGCGAGCGTGTCCCCCCGTGGGCGCACAGCGGCTGGGCGGCGCCACCGACCAGGACTCGTTGCCCAGCGAGGTCGCCCCCAACGGTGCCCTACACTCGCTCGCGGCGGGCGGTAGCGCAGAGGTCGTCGCGTCTCCTTGGCAGGGAGGAGGACGCCGGTTCGATTCCGGCCCGTCCGCCGCCCGGGCGTCGTCCCGCCCGATCCGTGCGGGCCGTAGCGCAGCGGTCGTCGCGCCCGGTCTCCAAAACCGGGAGGACGCCGGTTCGAATCCGGCCGGTCCGCACCCCCTACACTCCCCGGCGAGCGGGTCGTAGCGCAGCGGTCGTCGCGCCCGACTGCTAATCGGGAGGACGCCGGTTCGATCCCGGCCGGCCCGCTCCCGACGGGAACGGGGACGCCGACATGGAGCGCCGACGCGAGCGGGAGCGGCAGCTGCGGCTCCTGCGGTACGCCTCGCCGCCGGGCATGGTCGCCGCCGCCACCGCCCGCCGCCGCGCCGGAGACTGGCGGGGCGCGTGCCGGGCGGCGTTGGTCGACGCGCACATCGACCTGCCGGACGTGGCCTCCCGGTACGGCGGCGGCGAGGCCGCCCGGATCGAGGGCGAGCTGCGCGGCCTCGCCCCGGACCTGCTGCGCCGCTTCCTGCCCCGCACCGACTCGCTGGCCCTCCTGCCGCGGGCCGTCGTCGTGCTGACCCGGCTGCCCGGCCCGGTCCCGACGGGCACCGAGCCGTCCGACTCGGGCGTTCCGCTGCTGGTGGCGACGCTGCCGTTCACCGACCGCGCCCCGCAGCGGATCGGGCTGCGGGTCACCGACAGCCGGCGCCTGCCGCCCCGGTGGCACGACCTGCCGGGCTGGTGCTGGGACGCGGCGGCGGTTGACGCGCGCCGTTGGGCGTACGGCGCCTCGGCCGCCCGGCTCGCCTGGCACTCGCCCGACGGCCACCCGTACCCGTCCGGCGGCACGGGTGCGCCGGCGCTCACCGGCGACCGGGCCGCGGAGGTGGAAGCCCTCGCCGCGCTGCTGTCGGCGGGACGGCCGGTGGCGGCGTACGAGGCGGCCGGGTTCACCGTCGACCCCGACGAGGCCCGGCAGCACGCCGCCTGGTTCGCGGCCCCGCTCGCCGCCCACGCGCCAGCGCTGCCCGTACTCGCCGACGAGGCCCGCCGCCTCGCCCACCGCTACGGGGCGACGACACAGGTCAGCGTGGACCGTCGGCTCGCCGTCGAGGTCGCCGCCGACGGCCGACCGACCGTCCGCAGGGCGAGCTGGCGCGATCCCGCCGTCGGGCCGTGCGCCTTCGGGACGCCGGGGCCGACGGACGTGGCGCTGCTGCGCCGGGGCGACCTGACGCCGGACGAGCTGCACCCGCTGGTGCACGAGGCGTTGTTCCCGGGTCGGACGCAGGCGTGGCGGGCCACCGCACCGGCGCCACCCACGCCGATCCGGATCCGGTGCGGGCCCGACTGGCACGTCGTCCGCCCCGCCGACGGGCGCCTCGTCACCCCGCACCACAGCGACGAGGAACTGCGCCGGGAGTTCCTGCTCGCCGGGCTGGGCGGCCCGCTCCTGGGCTGTGCGGCGGCGGTGCGGGCCTGGCGTACCGGGGCGAGACCGGTGCCGAAGGAGATCCGCAGGCTCCGGCAGGACGTCTTCGCCCGCGCGTTGCACGGCGACACCGACGGTCTGCTCGCCCTGCTCGCCGACGGCCTCGACCCAGGGCTGCGCGACGGCACGGGCGGCACCCTGCTGCATTGGCTGTCCCACCTGGACCACGCGAGGATGCTGCCGGCGCTCGCCGCCGCCGGTCTCGACGTCGACGAACGCGACCGGGACGGCCGCACCCCGCTGCACGCCGCCGCGGTCGCACTGGACACCGAGGTGATGGCGGCCCTGCTCGCGGCCGGCGCCGACCCGGACGCCGGGGACGCGCAGGGCCGCACCCCCGCCGGGCTGCTCGCCGCCGCGCGGAAGCTGACGCGCCGAAACTGATGCGACGGTAGTCGACGCGCGGAAGCTGACGCGACGGAAGCCGACGCGACGGTAGCCGGCGGTTTGTCGGTGGCCTTCGGTATGCTCCCGCGCGGCGAGGCCGTAGCGCAGAGGTCGACGCGCCTTGACAGCAAGCTGGAGGACGCCGGTTCGAATCCGGCCGGTCTCGCCGCCACCCCTTCGCGAAGGAGCACCGTGTCCGTCGACCGCGCCGAGTTGGCGGCCTGCCTGGCCGTCCTGGCCCGGCTCGACGACGCCGACCTCGACGAGGCGACGCGGCAGGAGTTGGAGCGGGCGGTCATTGCCGCCCATCGGGGGGTGAAGAAGCGCGCCAAGGCCCGCCGGGACGCCGCGACCCGGGCGGCGGACCGGGCGCTGCTGGCCGGCGCCACCCGCTTCCACACCGAGATCCCCGACGTCGCCCCGCCCGTCTCCGACCGGCCCGCCGACCCGGGCCGGGGCGGCGCCGGCCACGACGCGGCAGAACGCGGGTCGTTGCGTCGGGAGCGGCACTGCTACGTGTGCAAGCTGCCCTACCGCCGGGTCGACGTCGACTACCACCAGATGTGCCCGCCGTGCGCGGCGGAGAACCGCGAGCGGCGGCACGCCCGTTGTGACCTGACCGGCCGCACCGCCGTGGTGACCGGCGGCCGGGTGAAGATCGGCTTCCACACCGCGCTCAAGCTGCTCCGCGACGGCGCCGACGTGATCGTGACGACCCGGTTCCCCCGGGACGCCGCCCGCCGTTTCGCCGCCGTGCCGGACGCGGACGACTGGGCCGACCGGCTCTACGTGCACGGGTTGGACCTGCTCGACCTGGCCGGCACGCTCGACTTCGTCACGCTGGTCGGCCGGCGCTTCGCCGGGCTGGACATCCTGGTCAACAACGCGGCGCAGACGCTGTACCGGCCGGAGGCGTACCACCGGGAGGTCCGGGCGGCCGAGTCGACGGCGCTGGAGGGGCCGGCGGCGCGGATCGCGATCGGCGCCGCGCCCGCCGCCACCACGGCGCGGCGGCTGCCCGCCGGGCTGGACGCGTTCTTCCCGGCCGGGCAGGTCGACGAGACGGGCCAGCCGCTCGACCTGCGCGAGGTCAACTCGTGGGTGCTCAGCGACGCCGACGTGAGCCCGCACGAGTGGTTGCAGGTGCACGTGGTCAACGCCTTCGCGCCCTTCCTGCTCACCTCCCGGCTGCGCCCGCTGATGCAGGCGGCCGCCCATCCGCAGCGGCACGTCGTGCAGGTCTCGGCGATGGAGGGCAGCTACAGCCGCTCCGGCAAGACCACCCGGCACCCGCACACCAACATGGCCAAGGCGTCGCTGAACATGCTGGTCCGCACGGTCGCCCCCGACTACCTGACCAGCGGCATCCACATGAACAGTGTGGACACCGGCTGGGTCACCGACGAGCGGCCGCACCCCGGCAAGACCGCCCAGCGTGACCTCGGGTTCCGGCCGCCGCTCGACGTGGTCGACGGCGCCGCCCGGGTCTACGACCCGATCGTCCGGGGCGTCCGCGGCGCGCCGGTGAGCGGCCAGTTCCTCAAGGACTACCGGAGCGTGCCCTGGTGACCGATCCCACGCCGGTGCGGTGCCCGGCCATCGCCGACCCCGACACCGGGCTCGCCGACCCGGCCGACTTCGACCCGCTGCTGGTCCGCCTCTCCGTGCCGGACGCGGTGGTCGCGCCCGAGGAGTTCCCGCGCGGCACGGTGCAGCCCGACGGCCGGCTCGACCTGTGCAAGCAGGGCGTCGGCCCGGCGCAGACCGCCCGGATCGTGGCCGCCGCGGTCGACTCGCCGCTGGTGCGGCACCTGCTGCTGGGCACCAACCGCCTCGGCGCGGAGGGCGCCCGGGCGGTCGCCGAGGCGCTGCGCCCGGGGCACCACCTCGAGACGCTCTACCTGGGCTGCAACCGGATCGACCCGGCCGGGGTCGACGCGCTCGCCGCCCGGCTGGCCGGCGACCACACGGTGCGGGCGCTGTGGCTCAAGCGCAACCCGGTCGGCGACGAGGGCGTCCGGCGGCTCGCCGCCGCGCTCGCGGTGAACTCCACCATCCGCACGCTGGACCTGGTCAACGTCGGGATGAGCGTACGCGGGCTGGCCGACCTGGCCGAGGCGCTGGCCGACCGGGAGCGGCCGGTGCAGCGGCTCTTTCTCGGCGGCAACGGCTTCGGCCCGGACGCGGTGCCGGTGCTCGGCGCGCTGGTCCACGCCGCCCGGGTCCGGGAGCTCTACCTGGCGGCGAACCACCTCGGGGACGCCGGCGCCGCCGCCCTCGCCGAGCTGGCCGACGGGGTGGAGGTGACGCTCGGTCTGGGCGGCAACGGGATCACCCCGGCCGGGGTGACCGCGCTGGCCCGGCACCTGGGCGCCTGGCGGGCGCTGGACCTGGCCCGGCCGCCTTCGGAGCGGGCTCTCGGGGCGTGCGGCAACGTGGTCGGCGACGAGGGCGCGGCGGCGCTCGCCGACGCGCTGCCCGCCGCCCGGCTGCGCCGGCTGGACCTGCGGCGTACGGAGGTCGGGGGGCGGGGCGCGAAGCGGCTCGTCGAGGCCGTCGAGGGCCACCCGACGCTGGAGTACCTGGGCATCAACGGGGGCGTGCCGCGGCGACAGCGTCGCCGGGCCTCGGCCCTGCTCGCCGAGCGGCCGGTCACCGCGCCGCACGAGGACATCCGGGCGATCGCGAGCGTCTACCGGTGAACCCGCCCGTCGTCGACGAGATCCGCACCTGGCAGCGCGTCCGGCGGTACGCCGTGCCGGCCGCGATGGTCGAGGCGTGCGCCGCGGCCCGGGAGGCAGGTGACTGGCGGGCCGCCTGCGCGGCCGGACGCGTGGACGTGGCGTTCGACCTGGCCGAGGTGGCCCGGGAGCACGGCCGGGCCCGTGCCGACCGGATCGAGGCGGACCTCGGCGTGCTCGCCCCGGACCTGCTGCGCTGGCACCTGCCGCGCGTGCTCGGCGGCCGCACCAGCGTCGCCACCCACCAACGGTTCGTGCTGTCCGCCGGGGACGGGCGGTTCGACGACCGCGACGTCGCGCTGACGGTGGACACGCCGAAGACGGTCGACGGGTCGCAGCGGCTGCGGCTGACCGTCCGCCCCACACTGGGCGAGGGCTACCCCCGGCAGGACCTGCCGCCGGTGTACTGGAGCGCCGCGCACGTCGACGGGCTCGCCGGCGCGTACGGCGGCTCGCCGGGCCGGCTGCCCGGCTTGGCGGCCGACGGCACGGTCCGGCCGTTCGGGTCGTACGCGACGGTGGTCGACCCGGGCGCCCCACCGAGCCGGGCCGAGGTCTTCGACCGGCTGGTCGCCGGCGGCGAGCTGGTCGAGGCGTGGGCGGCGGCCGGGGTCGACCTCGACCCGGAGGCCCCGGAGACCTACTACCTCAACCGCGAGGTCGCGAGCGCCGCCCGCGGCTGCCTGGTCCCGCTCGGGCTGGACGCCGAGCTGGCCCGGCTGGAGGACCGCTACGGCGTCGACCGGGTCATGATCTGGTCCGGGGGGCGGCCGGTGGCCGAGGTGCACCGGCGGGGCGACGGCACGCCGGCTGCCGCGTTCGTCGGGTACGAGCGGGAGCACTTCACCCGTCCCCGCTTCGCCGGCGTGGTCCACGAGCGACCCCCCGACCTGGACCTGCTGCGGCACGGCCTGCTCCGCCCCGCCGAGCTGCACCCCCTCGTGCGCCGGGCCCTGTTCCCGTCGGCACCGTCCACGCCGGACGGCGCCCCGTCACCGGTAGACGGCCCACCGGTGCCGGCGGTACTCCTGCGCGCGGCGCAGGGCGGGACGGCACGGCCGGGGACGGCCACCTCGGAGACCGCGCAGGGCGAGACGGCGCACGCCGAACAGCCGGAGACAACGGTGGACCGGCTCGACGCGGGCGTGGACATCACGGCGCGGGCCGGAACGGCGCGGCCGGGGGTGGCCGGTCTGCGGGTGGAGGTGCCGGTGCGGTGCGGGGGCGGGTGGCACCTCCTCGTCCACGGCGACGGCCGGCTCGACCCGGTGTCGCACACCGCCGAGGAGGTCGCCGGGGAGGAGCTGCTGCGCGCCCTCGGCGGGCAGTCGGCGGGCTGCTTCGCCGCCGTGCAGGCGTGGCGCGGCGGGACCGGCCGGCTGCCCCGGTCCCTGCGCGAGCTGCGGCGCGACGTGCTGCTGCGGATCCAGCACGGCGGCGCGGCGACGTTGGCCGCGCTGCTGGACGCGGGGCTCGACCCGAGGATGGGCGACGGCCGGGGCGGCACTCTGCTGCACCACCTGCGCGCGGTGGAGGACGTCTCGCTGGTCCGGCGGCTGCTCGACGCCGGCGTGCCGATCGGGGCCGGGGACCGTCGGGGCCGTACGGCGCTGCACGTTGCCGTCGGCGACGGCGGCAGCCCGGAGCTGGTCCGCGCGCTGCTGGTCGCCGGCGCCGACCCGCACGCCCCCGACGAGGACGACTACAGCCCCCGCGACCTGGCGGAGGGAAAGGCGAGCATGTACGACGACGACGGCGAGGACGTGCAGCCGGTGTTCCGGATCCGGGACGTGCTGGCGGAATGGGTCGACGGATGACGGCGGCCGTGCCGGCGCTGGCCGCCGCCGACGACCTCGTCGCCGCCACCCGCGCGTGGCGGACGGAGCCGGCCGCCGACCCGAAGGTCGAGGCGCTGGCCCTGGCGGTGTCGGCGAACCTGCCGGTGCTGCTGTGGGGCGAGCCGGGCATCGGCAAGTCCGCCACCCTCCAGCAGCTCGCCGACGGGTTGGGCCTGCCGCTGGAGACGGTCATCGCCAGCGTGCACGAGCCGTCGGACTTCGCCGGGCTGCCGATCGTCGGGGACTCCCCGGCCACCGACGGGGTGCCGATGGCTCCGCCGGACTGGGCGGTCCGGCTGGCGCGTACCGGATCGGGCTTGCTCTTCTTCGACGAGCTCTCCTCCGCGCCGCCGGCGGTGCAGGCGGCGTTGCTGCGGGTGGTGCTGGAGCGTCGGGTCGGCAGCCTCGCGCTGCCGGCGTCGGTGCGGATCGTGGCGGCCGCGAACCCGCCGACCAGCGCGGCGGACGGCTGGCACCTCGCCCCGCCGCTGGCGAACCGGTTCGTGCACCTGCACTGGACGCACGACGCGCGCACGGTCGCGCGGGGGCTGGCCGGCACGTGGCCGGCGGTGACCGTGCCGGAGGTCCGGCCAGGGCGCACCGCGACGGCGCTGGCCAGGGCGCGCGGCGCGATCGCGGGTTTCCTCACCGCCCGGCCGGGGCTGACCCACCACCTGCCCGCCGACGCCGAGGCCCGCGGCGGCGCGTGGCCGTCGCCGCGCACCTGGGAGATGGTGCTGCGGCTGCTCACCGTCCATCACGCGGCGGGGACCGGGGCGGAGGCGCTGGCGCTGGCGGTGATCGGCGCCGTGGGCGACGGCGCGGGGTTGGAGTTCGTCACCTACCTGGAGAACCTGGACCTGCCCGACCCGGAGCGGGTGCTCGCCGACCCGGCGGCGTTCCGGCTGCCGGAGCGGGGCGACCGGCAGTTGGCGTTCCTCACCGCTGTGATCTCCGCGGTGCAGGCGAAGGTCGACCGGTCCCGTTGGGAGGCCGGCTGGGTGGTGCTGGGCAAGGCGGTCGAGGCGGGCGTGCCGGACGTCGCGGCGCGCGCCGCGATGGACCTGGCGGCGCTGCGCGACACCTCGTGGCCGGTGCCGCCGGCCATCCACGCCTTCGCGGACGTGCTGCGGTTGTCGGGACGCCTGGCCGGATGAGTGCCGGCGGCGGCCGGTTGGACCGCACGAAGCTGCTCGCCGCCCGGTTCCGGGCGGCGCAGGACCGTCCCTACCTGGCCACCGCGCTCTACAGCGTCACGGTGGTGGAGTCGCCGGACGTGCCGACCATGGGCGTCGACCGGCACTGGCGCTGCTACGTCTCGCCGGGGTTCGTCGACCGGCTGCCCGTGGCCCAGCTCGCGGCGGTGTGGATCCACGAGGTGGCCCACCTGCTCCGCGACCACCACGGCCGGGCCGACCGGCTCCCCGTCGGGCAGCGGCGCGACCACCACCGGGTCAACGTCGCGCAGGACTGCGAGATCAACGACGACCTGGTGGCCGACCGGCTGCCGCTGCCGCCGGACCGGATCGAGCCGAAGACCTTCGGGCTGCCGGCGGGCCTGCTGTTCGAGGCGTACCTGCCGCTGCTGCCGCCGCAGGTGTGCGCGGCCGGGCCGCACGACTGCGGATCGGGGGCGCACGGCGTCGACCGGCCGTGGGAGCGCGACGGCGCGGGCGGCGTCAGCACGGTGGAGGCGGGGGCGATCCGCCGAGAGACGGCCCACGCGGTCCGCGCACACGTCCGCTCCCGGGGCACCGTCCCGGCCGGATGGGAACGCTGGGCCGCCCAACTGCTCGAACCCCGGGTGGACTGGCGGCGGGCGCTCACCGGCGCGGTACGCGAGGCGGCCGCCTGGGCCGGCGGCGCGGTCGACTACACCTACCACCGGCCCTCCCGGCGCGCCGCGGCGACCCGCGGGGTGGTGCTGCCCAGCCTGCGCCGACCGGTGCCCCGGGTGGCGGTCGTGGTGGACACGTCGGGGTCGATGGGCGAGCCGCAGCTCGCCGCGGCGCTCGCCGAGGTCGCCGGGGTGCTCCGGGCGGTCGGCGTCGGCGGTAACCGGGTCACCGTGCTCTCCTGCGACGCGGCCGTGCACGTCGTACGGCGGGTGCACACCGTGGGCGAGGTGCGGCTGGCCGGGGGCGGCGGCACCGACATGCGGGTCGGGATCGAGGCCGCGCTGCGCGACCGACCGCACATCGTGGTGGTGCTGACCGACGGGTTGACGCCGTGGCCGGCGGCGCCGCTCGAGGCCACCCGGGTCGTCGCGGGGCTGGTCGGGGCGGGCGCGCCGCTGCCGCCGTCCTGGATCACCAGCGTCACGATCGACGACTGACCCGGCCCGGTCCCGCGCGCCGGCACGGCCGCAAGCCGATCTGGTCCAACCAGTTGACGGGTTGATGTGCGCTGCGCCACACTCCTCGGCATGGACTTCGCCCCCGTCCCCCGCTCCTCCGTCTCCGACCACGTCTTCGGCCAGATCCGCGACGCGATCGTCAGCGGCTCCTACCGCCCCGACGACGCCCTGCCCGGGGAGCGGGAGCTGGCCGCCACCTTCGGGGTCAACCGGCACGCCGTCCGCGAGGCGCTGCGCCGGTTGCAGCAGCTCGGGCTGGTCCGGGTCAGCCAGGGCGGCGCGACCCGGGTGCTGGACTGGCGGGTGCACGCCGGGCTCGACCTCGCGCTCTCCCTCACCCGCTTCCACGACACCCTCCCGGTCGACACCCTCGTCCGGGACATGCTGGAGATGCGGGCCTGCGTCGGGGTCGACGCGGCCCGGCTCTGCGCCGAGCGCGGCGACCCGGCGGCCCGGGCCGCGATCCCGCGGGCCGTCGAGGAGTACGCGGGGCTCGCGCCGGACCTGGCCGGAATGGGCGAGGCGACCATCGTGCTCTGGCGGCACATCGTCGCCGGCTCCGGCAACACCGCCTACCTGCTGGCCTTCAACAGCCTGGTGGCCGGCGCGCTCGCCGTCGGCGAGGTGCCACCGGAGCGGCGCGCCGCGGAACTGCTCGACGTCGCGGGCCACCGCCGGCTCGCCGACGCCATCGTCGCCGGCCGGGCCTCCGACGCCGCCCGCGAGGCACGCGCCCTGCTCACCGCCCCCCTCGCCACCCCCGCCGCACCGCCGAGAAGGGAAGCCCGGGCATGATCCCCGCCGTGCTCTACGCCGTACCGGCGTTCCTGCTCCTCATCGCCGTCGAGGCGCTCTCCTACCGCTTCGCGCCCGACGACGACGAACGCGGGTACGAACTGCGCGACACCGCCACCAGCCTGACCATGGGCGCCGGCAGCCAGGTCATCGGCGTGCCGTGGAAGCTGCTGACGATCGGCCTCTACGCCGCCGCGTACACGGTCGCGCCGATCCAGCTCTCCCCCACCAGCGTCTGGACCTGGGTCCTGCTGTTCTTCGCCGACGACCTGGCCTACTACTGGTTCCACCGGTCCCACCACGAGGTGCGGCTGCTCTGGGCCGGGCACGTGGTGCACCACTCCAGCGTCTTCTTCAACCTCTCGACCGCGCTGCGGCAGAGCTGGACGCCGATAACGTCGATCCCGTTCTGGCTCGGGCTGGCGCTGCTCGGCATCCCGCCGTGGATGATCTTCCTCCAGCAGTCGGTCAGCCTGCTGTACCAGTTCTTCCTGCACACCGAGCGGATCACCGTGCTGCCTCGCCCCGTCGAGTGGATCTTCAACACGCCGTCGCACCACCGGGTCCACCACGGTGCCAACGCCGAGTACCTGGACCGCAACTACGGCGGCATCCTGATCGTCTGGGACCGGCTGTTCGGCACCTTCGAGCCGGAGCGCGCCCCCGTCCGGTACGGCCTGACGAAGAACATCGACACGTACAACCCGCTGCGGGTGGCGACCCACGAGTACCGGGCCATCTGGGCCGACGCGCGGGCCGCCTCGTCCTGGCGGCACCGGCTCGGCTACGTGCTCGGCCGGCCCGGCTGGCAGCCCGTCCCGCACGCGCAGCCGGTCGCCGTCCGATGAGGCGGCTCTGGCCGTTCGGCGTGGTGGCCGCCGTCGAACTGATCGGCGTCGCGGCCGACGTGACCGCCCTGCAGTGGCTGGCCAAGCCCCTGCTCGCGCCGGTGCTGCTGGCGTACCTGCTGCGGGCGCGCCGGCGCATCGACGGGGTCGCCGTCGGGCTGGTCTTCGCCACCGCCGGGGACGTCGCGCTGCTGCTCTCCGGCCGCACCGCGTTCCTCGTCGGCATGGGGTGCTTCCTCGGCGCCCAGGTCGGCTTCCTGACCGCCTTCCTGCGGCACCGGCGGCCGCCCGTCGCGGCGGTCGTCGGCTACCTCGTCTGCTGGGCGGCGGCCAACGTCGCGCTGTGGAACGCCCTCGGCCCGCTGCGGCTGCCGGTCCTCGGCTACAGCCTCGCGCTCAGCCTGATGGCCGCCGCCGCGACCGGCGTCTCCCGCCGGGCGGCCGTGGGCGGGGCGCTGTTCCTCGTCTCCGACCTGCTGATCGGGCTGGACGCCGCGGGCACCACGCTGCCCGGCCACAGCCTGGCCGTGATGACCACCTACATCGCGGCCCTGCTGCTCATCACCGCCGGATGGGCCGAGGCGACCGGCCGCACGCGCGGCGCCGGCGGCCGCGCACAGGCGGTCACCGCCCCGGCCGTGCCGCCCTCCCGCCGGCCGGTTGTGCGGGGGTGAGCCGCACCCGGCGCAGCAGTTGCGCGTTGACCGCCACCACGACGGTGGAGGCGGACATCAGCACCGCCGCGACGGCCGGGCTGAGCGCGACCCCGGCCCAGGCCAGGACGCCGGCGGCCAGCGGGATCGCCACCACGTTGTAGCCGGCTGCCCAGGCCAGGTTCTGGATCATCTTCCGGTACGACGCGCGGGACAGCCGGAGCACGCCGATGACGCCGCGCGGGTCGGAGGAGGCCAGGATGACCCCCGCGGACTCGATGGCGACGTCGGTGCCGGCGCCGATGGCCAGGCCGACGTCGGCGCGGGCCAGGGCCGGGGCGTCGTTGACCCCGTCGCCGACCATCGCGACGGTCAGCCCGCGGGCCTGCAGGTCGGCGACGGCCCGGTCCTTGTCGGCGGGTAGCACCTCGGCGAAGACCTCGTCGACGCCCGGCCGGAAGCCCAGGTCTGCGGCGACCGCCTCGGCGACCGGCCGGGCGTCGCCGGTGATCATCGCGATCGTCCGTACGCCGTGCTCGCGTAGTTCGGCGATGGCCGCGCGGGCCTCCGGGCGGACCTCGTCCTCCAGGGCGAAGGCGCCCACCGCCTCGGGTCGCCCGTCGGCGGGCAGCCGGACGAGGTGCAGCACCGCCGCACCGCGTGACGACCAGCCCCGGGTCACGGTGGCGAGGTCGTCCGGCACGGCCGCCCCGACCTCGCGCACCAGGGCGGGGCCGCCGACCGCCCAGGTGGTGCCGTCGACGACGGCCCGGACCCCCCGGCCGGGCAGGGACCGGAAGTCCCGGGCGGTCGCCCGCAGCCCCCGGTCCTGCGCGACCTTGACCAGAGCCTTGGCCAGGGGGTGTTCGCTGTCAGCCTCGACCGCGCCGGCGATCCGCAGCACCTCGTCCTCGGTGGTGCCGCTGGCGGCGGCCGTGGCGGTGACGGTGTGGGCGCCCTTGGTCAGGGTGCCGGTCTTGTCGAACAGCACCGCGTCGACGGTGCGCATCCGCTCCAACGCGAGGCGGTCCTTGACCAGGATGCCGGCCTTGGCCGACACCGCGGTGGACAACGCGATCACCAGCGGAATGGCCAGCCCGAGGGCGTGCGGGCAGGCGATCACCAACACCGTCACCGACCGGACCACGGACTGGACCGGGTCGTCCAGCGCCCACCAGGCGGCGAAGGTGACCAACGCGGCGGCGGTCGCGACGTAGAACAGCATCGCGGCGAACCGGTCAGCCAGGACCTGCGCCCGGCCACTGGACGCCTGAGCCTGGGCGACGAGCCGGCCGATGCCAGCCAGCGCCGTGTCCTCGCCGACCGCGTCGACCCGGACCCGCAACGCGGAGTCGGTGGCCACCGTGCCGGCCACCACCCGGTCCCCCACGCCGCGCGGCACCGGCCGCGACTCCCCCGTGATCATCGACTCGTCCAACTCGGCGGACCCGTCGACGATCGAGCCGTCCGCCGGCACCCGGCCACCGGAGCGGACCAGCACCACGTCACCCACCCGCAGCTCGGCCAGCGGCACGCGGTGCGGGGTGCCGTCGTCGAGCCGTTCGGCGTCATCCGGGAGCAACGCCGCCAGCGCGGCGAGGGCGCCCTGCGCCTGGCCGATCGCCTTCATCTCCTGCCAGTGCCCCAACAACATGATGGTCACCAGCGCCGCCAGCTCCCACCAGAAGTCCAGGTCGAACGCGCCGAGGCTGGTCGCCAGCGACGCGGCGTACGCGACCGTGATCGCCATCGAGACCAGCAGCATCATCCCCGGGGCGCGGTCGCGGACCTCCCGTACGGCGCCCACCAGGAACGGCCAGCCGCCGTAGAGGAAGACCACCGAGCCGAGGACCGGGCCCACCCAGCTCCTGCCGGGGAAGTCCAGGGCGTAGCCGAACCAGTCCAGCACCAGGTGACTGGTCAGCACGATCGGCACGGTGAGGGCGAGGCACAGCCAGAACTTGCGGCGGAACTGCTCCGGGTCGTGACCGGCGTGCTTGTCGTGCCCGCCGTGCCCCGCCTGCTCGCCGGATCCGCCGTGCCGGCCGGGCCCGCCGTGGTCGTCGGGCCCGCCGTGCGCGGCTCGGTCGTGGCCCTGGCCGTGGCCGCCCGGCGAACGGGCCGCGTCACGGTGCGGGCGGAACGCCCGTGCGAACAACCCGAACCCCCGTTCCCGCGGCCACACCGGGCCCGGGCCCACCGGCCGCCGCCACCGCGTTCGGGCGCCGGGGCGGGCGGCCCGCGTGCGACCGGACGCACGAACCACTGTAGGAGAACCGGGGGTCGCCGGGCCGGGGATCACCGCGATCGGCGGGAGGCCGGGCCGCGCGCCGCCCGGCGGACGGGTTCAGCGCCGGCTCACCGCCACGCGGTCTCCTCCGCCACCTGTACGCGGTCGAGCAGCGGCCGCCACCAGCTCTCGTGCTCCCGGTACCAGGCGATCGTCGCCTTCAGCCCGTCGCCGAACCCGATCCTCGGCTCCCAGGCCAGTTCACGGCGCAGCTTGCCGGAGTCGAGCAGGTAGCGCCGGTCGTGCGAGGGCCGGTCGGGCACCCGTCGCTTCAGCTCCGCGCCGAGACCCAGCTCCCGCAGCACGGCGTCGGCGAGCGTCTCGACGTCGACCTCGACGCCGCTGCCCACGTTGTACGTCTCCCCCAGCCGGCCGTGCAGCAGCACCGCCTCGACCGCGCGGCAGTGGTCGGCCACGTGCAGCCACTCGCGGCGGTTGCGGCTGGAGGCGTAGACCGGCAGCGGCATGCCCCGCAACGCGTGCGTGACGAACAGGGGGATCACCTTCTCCGGGAACTGGTACGGGCCGTAGTTGTTGGAGCAGGTGGTGATCGTGAAGGGGATCCCGTAGGTGTGCCCGAAGGCCCGCACGGCGTGGTCGCCCCCGGCCTTCGCCGCGTTGTACGGGGTACGCGGCAGGTAGGGCGAGTCCTCCGTGAAAGCGCCGGGGTCGTCCAGCGCCATGTCCCCGTACACCTCGCAGGTGGAGATCTGGTGGAAGCGGATGCCGTCGCGGCCGATCCGCCGGACGGCCTCCATCAGGGCGACCGGGCCGAGCACGTTCGTCTCGAAGAAGGCCGTCGGGCCCAGCACCGCGCGGGAGTTGTGCGACTCGGCGGCGAAGTTGACCACGACGTCGACCCCGTGCTCGCGCAGCGCCCGCGCCACGGCCGGCTCGTCCCGGATGTCGCCCTGGACGAAGGTGACCGCGTCACCGAGGTCCGCGAGGTTGGCCAGCGTGCCGGAGTACGTCAGCAGGTCGAAGGCGACCACCCGGTCGCGCGGGTGGGCGCGGTGCCAGTGGCGGACGAAGTTGGAGCCGATGAAGCCCGCCGCGCCCGTCACGAGAATCGTGCTCATTGATCTCTCCTACCTTCGCCCGGCGGGCCTCCGAGGTGGCACCGGAGGGTCCGTCGGCGACGTCCGGCCAGTCCATGCGACGCGACCCGCCGTCGGCGGGCCCGCGTGGGTGGTTCACCCGGACGAGTGTGCCCGGCCGCCCGGTGGAACGGACGGCCGGCCGTTGCGGCGTATGCCAGCAGCGTCGCCGCGGAGGGTGGCCGTCGCAGGCGTGCCCGGTGCCCCGAAGCGGCCCGGGCCCGGTGGCGGGCCGCCGGCGCGCAGCGTCAGCGAGGGGCCCTTCCTCTGTCGGAGGCGTACGGAAGGGCCCCTCGCTGACGTATGGAGGCCGGTGCGGCGGAAAGCCCGACTCAGCAGTCGGCGAGCTGCCCCCGCAGCTTGCCGAGGGCGCGGGCGAGCAGCCGGGAGACGTGCATCTGGGAGACGCCGACCCGGGCGGCGATCTCGCTCTGGGTGAGGTTGCCGTAGAAGCGCAGGGTGAGGATCTTCTGCTCCCGCTCGTCGAGGGTGGCGAGCGCCGGGCCGAGGGCCACCCGCAGCTCCGCCAGCTCGAACTCGCCGTCCTCGGCGCCCAGCGTGTCGGCCAGTTCGGTGGCGCTGTCGCCGTCACCGATGGGGGTGGACAGGGAGACGGCGTTGTAGGCCCGGGCGCCCTCGAGGCCCTCCAGGACCTCTTCCTCGGTGATGTCGAGGTAAGCGGCGATGTCGGCGACCGTCGGGGCCCGGTTGAGCGTCTGCGTGAGGGTGCCGTTGGCCTCGGAGATGCGCAGCCGCAGCTCCTGCAGCCGTCGGGGGACGCGGATGTTCCAGGTGCGGTCGCGGAAGTGGCGCTTGATCTCGCCGAGGATCGTCGGGATGGCGAAGCCCGCGAAGTCGACGCCCCGGGAGGCGTCGAACCGGTCCACCGCCTTGATCAGCCCGAGGGCGGCGGTCTGGGCCAGGTCGCCGGTGGGCTCGCCGCGCCCGCTGTAGCGGTAGGCGAGGTGGTGGGCCAGCGGCAGCCACGCCTCGATCGCCCGCTCCCGCACCGCCGGCCGGTCGGGGTGCCCCTCGGGCAGTGCGGCGAGGGCGGCGATCAGCTCGCTCGCGCGGGACTCGTCCCCGGCCGCCGTGGTGCTGGCGTCGGTGGTGGTCGTCGGCGCGGTGGTCGTGGTGATCATGTTGGCCTTCCTGTCCCGCACGGCGCGGCGGCACCCGGGGGCGTCGACCGCAGTGCAGCCCACCCTAGACCAAAGGCTGTAGCCACATCAACCGAACGGCTGATGGACGAAAGCCTCAATAGGTAGAAAAGGGAGGTGGGCGTCTCGCCGCCGTCGTCCGCCCCCGCCACCGTGGCGCACCGCCGCCGGCGGCAGCGGGCCGCGCGCGCCTGCCACCGGCCGCCGCTGATCATCTTGTCGGGCACACCTGTTACGGTCTCGCCGCCGCTGCACCAGTCGACCGGAGGTAGGCGTGATCAGTTCGCACGTGTCGTCGTTCGCCGGGTTGCCGGTGCTGCCGTTCACACCGGGAATGCCCCTCCCCGACGACCCGTCGGCGGTCGCCTGGCGGCTGGAGGTCGAGGACTTCGACGCGGAGCCCGAGGAGTTCGCCGGCCTCGTGCAGGCGCTGCGCGAGCAGGTGCCGGCCGACGCGGTGCGCGCCCTGGTGATCGGCGAGTGGGGCGAGGCGTACGAGCGGCCGCTGCCGGTGGAGGCGTTGGTGGCGGCGGCCGGCGAGTGGACCGCGCTGCGGGCGGTCTTCCTCGCCGACCTGACCTACGAGCAGTGCGAGATCTCCTGGCTCAGGCACGGCGACATCACCCCGCTGCTCGCGGCGTACCCGTCGCTGGAGGTGCTGTGGGTGCGCGGCGCGCAGGACCTGCGGCTGGAGCCGGTCCGGCACGACGCGCTACGCGAACTGCGGTTCGAGTCCGGCGGGCTGCCGGCCGGGGTGGTGCGGGCCGTCGGCGCCTGCGAGCTGCCGGCCCTGCACCGGTTGGACCTGTGGCTCGGCCGGTCCGACTACGGCGGCGACGCGACCGTCGACGACCTGGCCGGCGTGCTGGCCGGCGCCGGCCTGCCCGCGCTGCGGCACCTGGCACCGTGCAACGCCGAGATCGCCGACGTGGTGGCGGCGGCCGTCGCCGCGGCGCCGGTCGTCCCGCGGCTGGAGGTCCTCGACCTGTCGATGGGCACGCTCACCGACGAGGGCGCGAAGGCGCTGCTGGCCGGCCAGCCGCTGACCCACCTGACGCGGCTCGACCTGCACCACCACTACCTCTCCGAGGAGATGGCCGCGGCGGTGGTCGCCGCGCTGCCGGGCGTGCGCGTCGACGTGTCGGACCCGCAGACCGCCGACGAGTACGACGGCACCCGCTACCGCTACACCGCCGTCGGGGAGTGACCGGCCGTGGCCTTCGGTTCCCACGCGCGGACCTTCGCCGGTCGACCGGTCGTCGACGTCCCGGTCGACGGGCCGCTGCCCACGGTGGACGGTCCGGTCTCGTGGCGGTTCTCCCTGTGGCACTTCGACGAGACCGCCGACTACAAGCTCTCGGACGAGTTCCGGGTGGCGTTCGACCGGTTCGTCGCGCAGGCCGGGCCGTCCGTGGAGTCCCTGGTCGTCGGCGCGTGGGGGTACGCGGCGTTCAACCCCGCCCCGATCGCGCAGCTCTGCGCGGCGGCGCCCCGGCTGCCCGCCCTGCGGGCCCTCTTCCTCGGTGACATGACCAGCGAGGAGTGCGAGGTCTCCTGGATGAGGGTGGGCGACGTCAGCCCGCTGCTCACGGCGTACCCGGAGCTGGAGGTGCTGCGCGTCCGCGGCGGCGAGGACCTCGCGTTCTCTCCCGCGCGGCACGCGCGGCTGCGGGAGCTGGCGGTGGAGACCGGCGGGTTGTCGCGGGCGTTCGTCGGCGCGGTGCTCGACTCCGACCTGCCCGCCCTGACCGACCTGGAGCTGTGGCTCGGCACCTCCGACTACGGCGGCGACGCACAGGTGTCCGACCTGGCCCCGCTGCTGGCCGGGGAGCGGTTCGGCGCGCTGCGCCGGCTCGGGCTGCGCAACGCGGAGATCGCCGACGACCTCGCCGAGGCCCTGGCGAGGGCGGCGGTGGTGCCGCGCCTGGAACGGCTGGACCTGTCGCTGGGCACGCTCGGCGACCGGGGCGCGGCGGGGCTGTTGGCCGGGCAGCCGCTGAGCCACCTGGCGGAGCTGGACCTGCACCACCACTACCTCTCGGAGGAGATGGCCGCCTCGGTGGTCGCCGCGCTGCCAGGCGTCCGGGTCGACGTGTCCGACCCGCAGGAGGCCGACGAGTACGACGGCGAGAGCTACCGCTACACGGCGGTGTCGGAGTGACATGCGCCTGACCGTCGTCGGCAACCCCGCCAACCGTCGGGTCGGCCTGTTCACCCGGGCGGTCCTCGATGCCGGCCTGCCCCGGCCCGCGGTGCTGCCCTGGGCCGACGTGCTGACCGGGGCGGCCCCGCCGGCGCCGGGCGCGCTGGTGCGGGTCGACTCGCCCGGGGAGGACGCCGAGGTGGACCGGCTGCTGCGCCGGGCCGCCGTCCCGGCCCGGCACGGCGAGCTGGTCGGCCTGGCCGACACGTACGCCGGGCTGCTCAGGGGCCTGGGCCGGGTCGCCGCCGGCGGCGCGGAGCTGCTCAACGACCCGACGGACGTCGCCGTCATGTGCGACAAGCGGCGCTGCCACGCGCGGCTGTCCGCCGCCGGGGTGCCGGTGCCGGCCGCGCTGCCCCCGGTGCACGGCTGGGCGCAGCTGCGGGCGGCGATGGCGGCGGCCGGCTGGGGCCGGGTGTTCGTCAAGCCCGCGCACGGCTCGTCCGCCGCCGGGGTGGTCGCGCTGGCGGTCGCCGGGCGCCGGGTGCAGGCGGTCACCACGGTCGAGACGACCCCCGACGGGCTGTTCAACTCGCTGCGGCCCCGCCGCTACACCGACGAGGCGCAGGTCGCCGCGATCGTCGACCGGATCGCGCCCGAGGGCCTGCACGTGGAGCGGTGGCTGCCCAAGGCGGGGCTCGGCGACCGGGTGGTCGACCTGCGGGTGGTGGTGGTCGCCGGGCGGCCCACCCACGCCGTGGTGCGGGCCGCCCGGGGGCCGCTGACCAACCTGCACCTGGGCAACGCCCGCGGCGACCTCGCCGCGCTGCGGGCGGCCGCCGGGCCGGCGGCGTGGGCGGCGGCGATGGAGACCTGCGAGCGGGTCGCCGGGTGTTTTCCCCGCACGCTCCAGGTGGGGATCGACCTGATGTTCCTCGTCGGCTGGCGGCGGCACGCGGTGGCGGAGGTCAACGCGTTCGGCGACCTGCTGCCGGGGGTGCTGGCCGACGGCCGGGACACCTACGCCGAGCAGGTGCACGCCCTGACCGACGGCCGGTGGCTGCGCTGGCGGTCGGCGGCGGCCGGTCGCGCCCCCGCCGGGGCGGAGGTGCTGCCGTGCGGAGTCTGATCGGCAGCCACGACCTGCTCCTGCTCACCCTCGACACGCTCCGCTACGACGTCGCCGCCGAGCTGGCGGAGCGGGGGCGGACGCCGCACCTCGCCCGGGCGTTGCCCGGCGGTCGGTGGGAGCGCCGGCACTCCCCCGCCAGCTTCACCTACGCCGCGCACCACGCGTTCTTCGCCGGCTTCCTGCCGACCCCGGTCGCCCCCGGCCGGCACGAGCGGCTGTACGCGGCGGCCTTCCCCGGCAGCGAGACCGCAGGCAGCGACACGTGGGTGTTCGACGCGCCGGACCTGCCGACCGCCCTGGCCGGCGTCGGCTACCACACGCTCTGTCTGGGCGGGGTCGGGTTCTTCAACCGGCGCAGCCCGCTCGGCGCGGTGCTGCCCGGCCTGTTCGCCGAGGCGCACTGGGAGCCGGAGTTCGGGGTCACCTCCCCCACCTGCCTGGACGCCCAGCTCGACCGGCTGACCGAGGTGCTGCCGCGGGTGCCGGCGGGGCAGCCGCTGTTCACGTTCCTCAACGTCGCGGCGCTGCACCAGCCCAACCGGCATTATCTGCCCGGCGCGCGGGCCGACGACCTCGCCAGCCACGCCGCCGCCCTGGAGTACGTCGACGGCCGGATCGACCGGCTGTTCGCCCTGCTCACCGGCCGGGGCCGGCCGGTGTTCGCGATCGTCTGCGCCGACCACGGCACCGCGTACGGGGAGGACGGCCACACCGGCCACCGGATCGGCCACGACGTGGTGTGGAGCGTCCCGTACGCCCACTTCACCCTGCACCCGGGAGAATGGTGACCAGCACCGACACGGGCCTCGACGGCTCGCCGTACCAGCAGTACCTGTACGCGTACCCGCACAAGACCTCGTACCGGCCGTTGCGGCCCCGGCCGTTGCTGGCGGACGTGTGGCGGGCCGAGGCACGCGACGCGCTCTTCCTCTACGTGCACGTGCCGTTCTGCGAGATGCGCTGCGGGTTCTGCAACCTGTTCACCCGCGCCAACGCCCCCGCCGAGCAGGTGACCGGCTACCTGCGGCAGCTGCGCCGGCAAGCCGAACGGGTCGCCGACGCGCTCGGCGCCGACGCCGGGTACGCCCGCGCGGCGTTCGGCGGCGGTACCCCCACCTACCTGAGCGCCGACGAGCTGGCCGAGCTGTTCGACGTCGCCACCACCACGACGGGGACACGGCTGCCCGGCGTACCGCTGTCGGTGGAGACCTCGCCGGCCACCGCGACGCCGGACCGGCTCGCGGTGCTCGCCGCGCACGGCACCACCCGGGTGAGCATCGGCGTGCAGAGCTTCCTCGACGCCGAGGCCCGCGCCGCCGGCCGGCCGCAGCGCCGCACCGAGGTGGAGGCGGCCCTGGCCGCGATCCGCGACGCCCGGATCCCGGTGCTCAACATCGACCTGATCTACGGCATCGACGGGCAGACCGCCGACACCTGGCGGGAGAGCCTCGACGCGGCGCTGGCGTGGCGCCCCGAGGAGCTCTACCTCTACCCGCTGTACGTGCGGCCGCTGACCGGGCTCGGGCGGCGGGCGCACGACCGGGCGGACTGGGACGCCCAGCGGCTCGCCCTCTACGAGCAGGCGGTGGCGACGCTGGGCGCGGCCGGGTACCGCCAGGAGTCGATGCGGCAGTTCCGCCGCGCCGACGTGCCGGCGCCGGACGGGCCGGACTACTGCTGCCAGGACGACGGCATGGTCGGGCTGGGCTGCGGCGCCCGCTCCTACACCACGAGCCTGCACTACTCGTTCGACTACGCGGTCGGCGTCTCGCAGGTGCGGGCGGTGCTCGACGACTACGTGACCCGCCCGGCCGACGACTTCCGGCACGCCGAGTTCGGGTTCACCCTCGACGGCGCCGAGCAGCGCCGCCGGTGGTTGCTCAAGTCGCTGCTGCGCGTCGACGGCGTCGACGCAGCCGCCTACCGGGCCCGGTTCGGCCGCCCGCCCGGCGACGACTTCCCGGAGCTGGGCCGCCTGGTCGACCGGGGCTGGGCCACCCACGGCGGGCTGCGGCTGACCCCGGCCGGGCTGGCCCGCTCCGACGCCGTCGGCCCGTGGCTGACCTCGGCCCGGGTCCGCGACGCGATGACCGGGTACGTGCCGAGGTGAACCTGGCGATCCTCTACCGGGGCCCGCTGGCGAGCTGCAACTACGACTGCCCGTACTGCCCCTTCGCCAAGCGGCACGACCCGCCGGAGCTGCTGCGCGCCGACCGGGCCGCCCTGGACCGCTTCGCCGGCTGGGTCGCGGCCACCACCGACGTGCGGCTGTCGGTGCTGTTCACCCCGTGGGGCGAGGGGCTGACCCGCAGCTGGTACCGGGACGCGATGGTGTCGCTGTCGCACCTGCCGCACGTCGACCGGGTCGTCATCCAGACCAACCTCGCCGCCCGGGTGGACTGGCTGGCCGACGCCGACCCCCGCGCCGCCGCCCTGTGGACCACCTACCACCCCGGCCAGGTCGACCGGGACCGCTTCCTGCGCCGCTGCCTGCGACTGTCCGAGCTGGGCATCCGATACTCGGTCGGCGTGGTCGGCCTGCCGGAGCACCTCGGCGAGGCACGGGCGCTGCGGGCCGCCCTGCCCGCCGAGGTCTACCTGTGGGTGAACGCCGCCGAGGGCCGGCGCTACGACGCCGCCGAGGAGGCGGTCTGGACGGAGCTGGATCCGCTCTTCGGCTTCAGCGTCCGCCCGCACGTGTCGCTCGACCGGCCCTGCCACGCGGGCGAGACCGCCGTCTCCGTGCTCGGAGACGGCACGGTGCGCCGGTGTCACTTCATCGCCGAACCGATCGGCAACCTGTACGACGGCTCGTGGCGGCCGGCCCTGCGGCCCCGCCCGTGCGCCAACGCGACCTGCGACTGCCACATTGGGTATGTGCACCTCAAGCCGCTCGGCCTGCGGGACGTCTTCGCCGGTGGGCTGCTGGAACGCATCCCGGCGGCCTGGCCGTCGGCGCGCCCGCCGGTGCCGGTCGCCCCGCCCCGGCTCCGCCCGTCCTGAGCGACGCGCCGGCCCGGGCGGGCGGGCCCTTGCCACCCGGCGAGGGGGCGACCGGCGCGGGCCGGGCCGCCCCCTCCGTCGATCGGGCGAACCTCAGTGCGCGCCGGGCATGGCGGCCGCCGCCTCCTCCCGGGCGCGCCGCTCCTCACCGCTGAGGGTGTGCAGCGGCTTCTCCCGGATGAACAGCACGACCACCACGGCGAGCAGCGCGAACGGGGCGCCGATCAGGAACAGCTCGGCGGTGGCGGTCCCGTACACGTCCTGGACGATCCGCAGCACCGGCGGCGGCAGGGTGGACAGGTCGGGCACCTCGGCGGAGCCCTCCCCCGCGGCGCCGCCGGCCAGCGGGCCGAGCTTCTCGGCGGTCAGCGAGGCGACCCGGTTGGCCATGACCGCGCCGAGCGCGCTGACCCCGATCGCGCCGCCCATGCTGCGGAAGAAGGTCAGCACGGAGGTGGCGGCGCCCAGTTCCTGCGCGGGCACGTCGTTCTGCGCGGCGAGCACCAGGTTCTGCATCAGCATGCCGACCCCGACGCCGAGCACCGCCATGTAGACGCCGAGCAGCAGCCCGCTGGTGTGCGCGTCGATGGTGGCCAGCAGCAGCATGCCGACCGACATCACCACCGCGCCGGCGACCAGGTAGCGCTTCCACCGGCCGGTCTTGGTGATCAGTTGGCCGGCGATCGTCGACGAGACCAGCAGGCCGAAGATCATCGGCAGACTCATCAGCCCCGCCACCGTCGGCGACTTGCCCAGCGAGATCTGGAAGTACTGGGACAGGAACACCGTGCCGCCGAACATCGCCACGCCGACCAGCACGCTGGCGATGGTGGTCAACGAGACCGTCCGGTTACGGAAGATGCCCAGCGGCACGATCGGCTCCTCCGCGCGGGCCTCCACCGCGACGGCCAGCGCCAGCAGGGCGATCCCGCCGCCGACCATCAGGGCGGTCCAGCCGGACGCCCAGGCGAAGGAGTTGCCGGCCAGGGACGACCAGATCAGCAGGGTGGAGACCCCGGAGGTGATGAGCAGCGCCCCGAGCCAGTCGATCCGCACCTTGCGGCGGGTCACCGGCAGGTGCAGGGTGCGCTGGAGGAGGAAGATCGAGAGCAGGGTGAACGGCACCCCGATCAGGAAGCACCACCGCCAGCCGAGCCAGGAGGTGTCGACCAGCACGCCGCCGATGAGCGGGCCGGCGATGGTGCCGACGCCGAACACGGCGCCGAAGATGCCGGCGTAGCGACCCAGTTCGCGGGGCGGGATCATCGCCGCCATCACGATGGTGGCCAGGGCGGTCATGCCACCCGCGCCGACCCCCTGCACGATGCGGCTGATCAGCAGCACCTCGACGTTCGGCGTCAGCCCGGCGATCAGCGAGCCGACCACGAAGAGGCCGAGGGAGAGCTGGATGAGCAGCTTCTTGCTGTAGAGGTCGGCCATCTTGCCCCACAGCGGCACGGTCGCCGTCATGGCCAGCAGCTCGGTGGTGACGATCCACGTGTAGACGGTCTGGGAGCCGTCCAGGTCGGCGATGATGCGCGGCAACGCGTTCGCCACGACCGTGGAGGCGAGGATCGACACGAACATGCCGACCATCAGGCCGGAGAGTGCCTGGAGCACCTCTCGGCGGGACATGCGGCCGGCGCTGACCTCGGGGGTCTCGGCGGGCACGGTGGCGGTCATTGACGCTTCCTCACGGGTGCGGGTTCACGGGCCGTCCGGGGACCGTTCCCCGGAAGGAGGCTGGCAGGGTCAGGACGGGTCGGGCCGCGGCAGGCCCGCGGCGAGCGCGGCGAACGCCTCGTCGACGAGGTCGGCCAGGTCCGGTCCGTCAGGGTGTGCGGCCCACCGGGTCATCGCGGTTCGCACCGCCGCGCCGGCCACGGCGGTGACGAGTGCCGGGTAGCCGTGGTCGGGGTCGACCCCGACCCGCGCCGCGACGACCTCGGCGATGGCCCGCTCGGTCTCGACGTTGCCGGCGACCAGGCGGGGCAGCAACGACGGGTTGCGCGTCACCACCTCCATCCGCAGGCACCACAGCTCGCGCTCGGTGCGCACCTCGTCGACCACGTCGGCGAGCGCGGCCCGCAGCGCGGCCAGCACCGGCACCTCCGGCGGCACGGCCGCCAGGCGCGCGACCAGCCGCGCCGCGTCGCCCGCGTGGTCGCCGACCAGCGCGTCGTCCTTGCAGGCGAAGTAGTTGAAGAAGGTGCGCGGGGAGACGCCGGCCGCCTCGCTGATCTCCTCCACCGTCACCTGGGCCAGGCCGCGCTCGGCCACCAGGCGGAGCGCCGCCTCGGTCAGCGCGGCCCGGGTCCGGCGCTTCCTGCGGTCGCGCCGGCCGGGGCCGGGTTCGGTCTCGGCGGTGTGCACGCGGGAACGCTACAAGCGATCTTGCACTTTGTGCAAGAAATTATCCCCGACGTGACGCGGACCATTGGCCGACCGGCGGGTCACCGGGCGCAGTCGGGCCCGCGGGG
The DNA here is from genome assembly GCF_055586845.1 of Micromonospora sp. NPDC049139. Lineage (NCBI taxonomy): Bacteria > Bacillati > Actinomycetota > Actinomycetes > Micromonosporales > Micromonosporaceae > Micromonospora > Micromonospora sp. NPDC049139. The sequence goes on from NZ_JBVJHK010000034.1 coordinate 27,297, forward strand.
CATCGGGCAACCTGCGAGAACACCGACCGGCGGCCGGTCGCCCAAAATCCAGTCATGACTGTCACTGAGCAAGGAGCCGCCGCCGTCGCCCCCCGGGCGACACCGGCCGGGCGGGGACGGATCGTGCTGGGCGCCACGGCCGCCGGCGTGCTGCTGTCGGTGCTGTGGTCCTACGAATTCGTCGACCACGTCATCGGCGACTCGGTGGCCAACGCGATGCTCGGCCGCGACGCCAAGGCGACCGCGATCGGGGGCACCCTGGCCGGTCTCGTCTTCGCCTTCGTCTCCGGTCTGGCCGGCACGTTCACCGCCTGCAACATCGCCATGGCGGCGTCCATCGGCCCGATGAGCCAGGCCGGTGCGGGCGGGGCGACGAGGGCCGGGCTGCGCAGCCTGGTACGGCCGGTGGGCTGGCTCACGGCCGGCATGGTCGCCGTCGCCGCGGTCTACGGCTTCGTCGGCGTACTGGTCGGCGACGGTCTGCCGCAGCTCTCCACGGCCACGGTCGGCGGTCTCCCGGTACGGCTGGTCCAGTCCATGGTCGTGTTCGGGCTGATCGGGCTGGCCTTCGTCTACCTGGGCCTGGCCGCGCTCGGGGTGCTGCGGGACCCGTTCGCGCACCGGCCGGCGGCCCGGGTCGTGGTGCTCGGCGCCCTCGTCGGCGGTTTCCTGATCGGCCGGCCGTACCCCCTGTTCAACAAGCTCTTCCACTGGGCCGTCGATTCCGGCAACCCGCTCTACGGCGCCGGCGCGTTCGTCCTGCAGTCCATTGGCAACGTGGCCGTCGTGACGGCGCTGTTCGCCCTGATCGTGGTGCTCACCCGTGGCCGCTTCGTGAGCTGGCTGGCGGCGAGCCCGTCCCGGACCGCCGCGCTGACCGGCGGGATGCTGATCGCGCTGGGCGTGTTCATGGTCGTCTACTGGGACGTCCGGCTACCGGCGATGTTCGACTACGGATGGTTCCCGACCATGCCGTACAACAGCAGGTGAGCGATGCCGGGCGGGCCGGCCGGCGCCGGACCCGCGGCGGCGGCCGGTCGCCGCGACCACGCCGCCCGCGCAACGGTGCCGCCGGCCACGGCCGGCGGCACCGCCGTCGGTGTCCCCGCGCCGGCCCGACCCCGACCCGGGCCGGCCGCCGACGCGCTGCACCCGGCCGCCGGCACGCCGCCCGGGTGCGGCGGGTGACGCCCGGCCGGCGCCGCGCCGCGCTACCCGCGCGGCACGTAGGCCGGCAGCACTCCGCCGGCCAGCGCCTGCGCCACGGTCTGGGCGGCGGCGTCGCGGGGCGACAGCCGACGCGGCCCCTCCGGCCAGGCGATCCCGAGCTCCGCGTCGAGGGGGTTGACGGTGCGTTCGGCCGCCGGGTCGTACGGCGACGAGCAGAGGTAGACGACGGTGGCCGGCTCGGTCAGCGCGCAGAACGCGTGACCGAGCCCGGCGTCGAGGTGGACGGCGCGGCGGTCGACGTCGTCCAGGCGCACCCCCTCCCACCGGCCGAAGGTCGGCGAGCCCACCCGCAGGTCCACCACGACGTCGAGCACCGCCCCGGAGACGCAGGTGATGTACTTGTCCTGGCCGGGTGGCACGTCCACCAGGTGGATGCCTCGGATCACCCCCCGTCCCGAGACGGAGACGTTGGACTGCGCCACCCTGAACGGCCGTCCGACCGCCTCGGTGAAGCGGCCCGCCTGGTACCACTCCAGGAACAGGCCCCGGTCGTCGTGGTGCTGCTCCGGGGTGACCAGCCACGAACCCTCGATCGTCAGCGCCCGGATGTCCACCACTGTCCTCCTCACCCGTCGCGGAACTCGCGGGCCGGTCACGGCCGGCCGTCGAGCCAGCGAATCGGAAAACCGACTCGGCGTCCACCGGCCACGCCGGGACACCATCGATCCATTGTGGACGATAAGGCCGACGGCGTGGGCGTGGCGATGACGCACCGGAGGCGGCGATGAGCGCGCCGACGCCACGACTGCTCGTGACCGGCGCGGGTGGGTTGCTGGGCCGCGAGTTGGGCGAGGTCCTCGCCGGCGGCCGGCACACCATCCTCGACCGGGCCATGCTCGACATCACCGACGCCGCCGCGGTCCGGCACGCGGTGCCCGGCCACGACGTCGTCGTCAACGCCGCCGCCTGGACCGACGTGGACGGGGCCGAGTCGGACGAGGCCGGCGCGACCGCGGTGAACGGCGCCGGCCCGGCCAACCTGGCCCGGGCGTGTGCGCGCAGCGGGGCGCTCCTGATCCACCTGTCCAGCGACTACGTCTTCTCCGGCGAGACCACCGTGCCGTGGCCGGAGGACGCTCCGCCGGCCCCGCTGAACGCGTACGGCCGCAGCAAGCTCGCCGGCGAGCGGGCCGTGCGCGGCCTGCTGCCCGCCGGGGGCTACGTGGTCCGCACCGGCTGGCTGTACGGCCGCCACGGCCCCAACTTCGTCCGCGCGGTGCTGCGCCGGGCCGCCGAGACGGAGTTCGTGGACGTCGTGGACGACCAGCACGGCCAGCCCACCTGGGCGCGCGCGCTCGCCGGCCGGCTGGTCACGCTGGCCGGGCTGGCCGCCGCCGGGCGGGCGCCGGCCGGGATCTACCACGGCACGGCGGCCGGCCGGACCACCTGGTACGGCTTCGCCCGGACGGTCTTCGCGCTGCACGGGCTCGACCCGGACCGCGTGCGCCCGACGGGCAGCGGGACGCTCGCCGCCCGGCCCGCCCGGCGGCCACGGATCTCCGTCCTCGGGCACGACGGGTGGGCGCGGGCCGGCCTCGGCCCGCTGCCGCCGTGGCGACGGATGATCGAGGCGGCCGTGGCCGAGGAGCGGGGCCGGGCCGAGCCGGCCGGCGGAGACCGCACGCGACGGAGGTCGGCATGAACGCGACGAGGATCCTCGTCACCGGCGGCGCCGGCTTCATCGGGTCGCACTACGTCCGCACCCTGCTGCGGCCGGCGGGACCGCGCGGCGTCCGGATCACGGTGCTGGACAAGTTGACGTACGCGGGCAACCTCGCCAACCTGCGCCCCGTCGCCGGCCACCCGGCCTACCGTTTCGTCCGCGGCGACATCTGCGACAGCCACCTGGTGGACCGGCTGGTGGCGGAGCACGACCAGGTCGTCCACTTCGCTGCCGAGTCCCACGTGGACCGGTCCATCGCCGACGGCGGTGACTTCGTCCGCACCAACACGCTCGGCACCTACACGCTGCTGGAGGCGGTCCGGCGGCGGCACGGCGACCGCGCGGTCTTCGTGCACGTCTCCACCGACGAGGTGTACGGGTCGATCGAGCACGGCACGTGGCCGGAGACGGACCCGGTCCTGCCGAGTTCGCCGTACGCCGCCGCGAAGGCCGCCAGCGACCTGCTCGCCCTGGCCTTCGTCCGGACGCACGGGCTCGACGTGCGGGTGACGCGCTGCGCCAACAACTACGGCCCGCACCAGCACCCGGAGAAGCTGGTGCCGCTGGCGATCACGAACCTGCTCGACGGCGGGGACATCCCGCTCTACGGCGACGGGCTGCACGTGCGCGACTGGCTGCACGTCGACGACCACGTCCGGGCGCTGGAGCTGGTGCGGACGCGGGGCCGGGCCGGGGAGGTCTACAACGTCGGCGGGGGCACCCAGTTGACCAATCGGGAGATGGCCGATCGCCTGCTGGCGGCCTGCGGCGCCGGCCCCGACCGGATCCGCTACGTCGAGGACCGCAAGGGGCACGACCGGCGCTACGCGGTCGACTGGAGCAAGATCAGATGTGAGCTCGGGTACGCGCCGCGCAAGGACCTCGACGACGGGCTCGGCGAGACGGTCGCCTGGTACCGCGCGAACCGCGCCTGGTGGGAGCCGCTCCGGCGCCGCCCGGTGTTGCGCAAGCTGGGAGACCGCCCGGGACGGACGGCGGGTTAGCCTGACTGTCCTCGATCGACACCGGACGGGAGGTCCGCGATGGTGTCCGTCGCCTGTCACGGTGGAGCCCCGCCGGAGGGTCCCCGGGTCGCCGGAGCCGACGGGAGCGCCGAGGTGCCCGAGGTCGACCCGCGGCATCTGTCCTGGTGGACCGCAGCCGATCCGGACGCGCGGACGGGCCCGCGGCGTCGCGCACCCGCCGGACGGGCGCCGGCCACCGGCGCGGACTTCTGGCGGTGGTGGGGCGACCCCCACGGTGCCGACGCGGACGCCGACCCGGCGGCGACCGACGTCGGACCGGGTGGGCCCGGGCTCATGCCGTAGCCGGGCGGGATCGCGCCGGGTACGAGCACGTGGTCGGCCACGACCACGGGCGAAACTCACTCACCGTCGTCACGGGCTCGCCCGTACGCGCCGGATGTGATACTTTTCGCCGAACTGAGAGGAGCCGTCCCCTGCGGCCCGTCAGTACGACTCTGGGATAGCACGCAGCTGCGACGAACGCGATGTCCACATGCGCCCATCGAGGAGACACCGTGCCGGTGCCCTGTCGGGACCGTGCTCTGCCTGGTTCCCCGTTGCCGACCGGCACCACCGCGCGCGTCCGTACGACCGCCGCGCCGATCTGATCCCCCTCGTTGAGATGACCTTCGGCGAGCTGGACGCGCTGCCCCTCACCGCCCTGGTGACACGGCCCGTCACGGAGCAGTTCCCCGACCTGCGGCCGGGCGCCGCCCGGTTCGACGCTCCCGCCGGCACCCTGGTGCACCACGCGGTCCGCGACGTGATGACCCGGTATCCCGCGCGGGCCGGCGCGGACGTCGCGCACCCGCGGTCCCGCACGGTGCTCGACTGGGCGGCCGGCCGGTTCCGTACGCTGATCGGGGCACCGGGCGGCATCGTGTCGTTCGGCGCCGACATGACGAGCCTGACCGAGAAGTTCGTCCGGTCCGTGGCACCCGCACTCCGCCCCGGCGACGAGGTGATGTGCACGGCTCTCGACCACGCGGCCAACGTGGACCCGTGGCGCGAGTCCGCCCGGCGGCAGGGTGCCGTCGTCCGGGTGGCGGACCTGTCGCCGAGCGGCGAGCTGACCGTCGACGCGGTCACCGAGCAGCTCAGCCCGCGTACCCGGTGGGTCGCGGTCACCGCCGGCTCCAACGTCCTCGGCAGCGCGCCGGACATCCCGGCGATCTGTGCGGCCGCGCGGTCCACCGGCGCGCGGATCTTCGTGGACGGGGTGCAGGCGCCGGCGCACCGGTTCGTGGACGTCGCCGCGTGGGGCTGCGACGCCTTCGTCACCTCCGCCGACAAGTGGTACGGCCCCCGGTGCGGGGTGCTGTGGAACCGCGACGGGCGGCCCCGGTCGGTGGTCGCCCGGACCAGCGACCGGCCGGGGGTGGCGCGCGGGCCGGGCATCGAGGCGGTCCTCGCCGCGGGAGTGGCGGCCGAGGTGCTGCTCCGCTGGGACCGCTCGGCCGTGTTCCGGCACGGCGAACGCCTCGCCAACCTGCTGGCCCGCGGCCTGCGGATGATCGACGGGGTGCGCGTCCTCGGCCGTCCGGACGGCAGGTCCCCGATACCGATCGTGTCCTTCCAGGTCGTCGGCCGGTCCGCGGCCGAGGTGGCGGCGGTCCTCGCCGCCGAGGGGATCACCGTGGGGCACGGCACCTTCGGCGCGGAGCCGGCGCTGCGGGCCGTGTCGCCCGACGCGCCCGAGTCCCTGCGCGCGGGGGTGGCGCGCTACACGACGCGGGACGACGTGCGGGCGCTGCTCGGGGGCGTCGCGGCGATCGCCTCCCCCCGGGCCTGACCCCGCCGGCCGGGTACGGCACCGGCGTGGCCGGCGGGGCCCGGCCGCGCCTGTCTCACAGCTTGCGGAGTTCCCCTCCGGCGGCGCGCGGACGTCGTGCCGGCCGGGCCGACCGTGCCACGATCGGGCAGCCGGCCACGGCGAGCGGGGCCGGCGGGGGCGGGGAGGCGCCGGTGGACGTACCGGGGGCGTCGACGTCCGGGCCGCTGGTCCTCGACGGCGGGCTGGGCACCGAGTTGCAACGGCACGGCCGCTCCGTGTCCGCCCCGTGGTGGACGGCGCGCTGCCTGCTGGACGCCGAGGGCCGGCGCCTCGTCTCCCGCATCCACGGCGCGTACGTGGCGGCGGGAGCGGACGTGCTCACCGCGGACACGTTCCGCACCACCCTGCGGACGGCGTACCGGGCCGGGACGGACGAGGCCACGGCCGCCGGTCTGGTCCGTACCGCCGTGGCGCTGGCCCGCCAGGCGGCCGACCCGGCGGTGGCCGGCCGGCGGGTGCTCGTCGCCGCCTCCGTCGCTCCGGTCGAGGACTGCTACCGGCCGGACCTGGTGCCCGGCGCCGCGGTGCTGCGGCGGGAGCACGGCTGGCTGGCCGACCGACTCGCCCGCGCCGGCGTCGACCTGGCGCTGGTCGAGACCATGAACACCGTCCGGGAGGCGGTCGCCGCCACCCGGGCGGTACGCGAGCACGGCCTGCCGGCCTGGGTGAGTTTCGTCTGCACCGGCGACGCCCGCCTGCTGTCCGGTGAGGACGTCGCCGCGGCGGCCGACGCGGTACGGGCGGCCGGCGCGGCGGCGGTCCTGGTCAACTGCACCGACCCGGCGGGCACCGACCGGGCGTTGCGACGGCTCCGCGCTGCGGGGCCGGGCCTGCTCGGCGCGTACCCGAACGTGGAGGACCGCAGCGGGGTGCCGCCGGCCACCCCGGTGGACCGCTATCTCCCGCCCCGCCTGACGCCCGACGCCTTCGCCGACCTCTGGACGGCCTGGCGCCCGGTCGGGCTGGGCGTCGTCGGCGGTTGCTGCGGCACCACCCCGGCGCACATCGCCGCGCTGCGGTCCCGCCTGGCGCCGCGCCCGGGCTGACCGTGCGGGCTCAGGCGGGCAGGCCGGCGGCGGTCACGCCCAGCTCCGCCAGCTCGGTCGTCACCCGCTCGCGCAGCGCCGCGCGCTCCGCCGCGGGCAGCAGCGCGGCGTCGACCCCGATCAGCGTCATGGCGGCGAGTTCGGCCACGGTGAAACCGTGCCACTCGACGGCGAGCCGGTGCTCGGCGAGCAGGTCGGTGTGGAACATGCTGGGATCGTCGGTGTTGAGGGTGAGCCGCACCCCGGCGTCCCACAACCGGCGCAGCGGGTGCGCCCCCGGCTCGGAGACCACACCCGTACGCAGGTTGCTGGTGGGGCAGACCTCGAGGACCACGCCCCGGTCCCGCAGCGCCGCCACCAGCCGCGGGTCCTCGACCGCCCGGATGCCGTGCCCGATGCGCGGCGGGCGGAACGGCAGGCAGTCCCAGACGCCCTCGGGCCCCACCGCCTCGCCCGCGTGCGGCACGAACGGCATCCCCCGCGCCGCCGCCCACCGGACGGCCTCCCCGAACAGCGACGCCGGGCGCCGCGGCTCGAAACCGCCGAGGCCGAGCGCCACCACTCCCCGGCCGGCGCCGGCCACCGCCCACTCGGCGACCTGCTGGCACTCCTCCGGCGGCCCGCCCCGGACGTGGTCGACGACGAAGCGCATCGTGACGCCGGTGCGGCGGCGGGCCTGTTCGGCGCCCCGGGCCACGGCGTCGAGCTGCTCGTCGAACGGGATGCCCGCCCCCCGCCGGTGCGTGCCGGGGCTGAACGTCACCTCCAGGTGGCGGACGTTCTGCCGGTGCGCCTCGTCGGCGAGCTCCTCGGTGATCAGCTCGAGGTCGGCCGGGTCGCGCAGCGCCGCGCAGCACTGTTCGTACAGATCTGTGAAGTGGCGGAAGTCGCGGAAGCGGAAGAGTTCCACCACCGCCGCCTCGTCGAGCCGACCGAGGTCGAGGCCGTGCCGGCGGGCGATCCGGAGCAGGGTGCGGGGCCGCACCGACCCTTCGAGGTGCACGTGCAACTCGACCTTGGGCAGGCGGGCAAGGACGTCGGTGAGGTCCTGCCCGGCCGGTACGGCGGTCGTCACCGGGCCGATTCTAGGCAGGTCGCGGATGGACAAAATGGGGCGTATCGGCGGCACGGGAATTTCCGCAGGCAGGAGGGCAATCTGGAAGAGGCAGTCATGTACTATGTCTAAGTAAAGAAGCGCGGCCGAGTCCGCGCTGCGGCATCGAGGAGCGCCGTGAAAGAGCAACGGGACCGTCGGACGTACGGCCAGCAATGCGGGCTGGCCTTCGCACTGGATGTGGTGGGTGAACGCTGGACGCTGCTCATCATCCGCGAGCTGCTGGTCCGGCCTCGCCGCTACCGCGACCTGCTGGACGCCCTGCCGGGCATCGGCACCAACCTGCTCGCCGACCGACTGGCCTTCCTGACCGAGGCCGGCATCATCGAGCCGCTGGACGCCGAACGGCGCACCGCGGGCTACGCGCTCACCGAGCTGGGCGAGAAGCTGCGGGAGCCGGTCCTGGTGCTGGCCCGGTTCGGGCTGACGCTGCTCGCCGAGCAGCCCGTCCGCACGGGCGCCTCGGTCACCCGGGCCTCCTGGGCCGTGCTGGCCATCGAGTCCATGGTCGACCCGGCCCGGGCCCTCGCCGACGAGGTCTACGAGTTCGACATCGAGGGCGAGGTGTTCCACGTCCGCGTCGCCGACGGCGAGGCCCGCACGGTGCAGGGGACGGCCGGCGCGGACGCCACGCTGCGGGTCGCCACCGACGCCCGGACCTTCTTCGATCTCGGCAGCGGCGCGATCGAGCCGGTCGAGGCCGTGGTCAGCGGGGCGGTCTCCGTCACCGGCCCGCCGGCGGCACTCCCCCGCTGCCTCTACCTGCTCGGCCTCGGCGGCCGGCCGGCCGGCGAGCGGGCGCTCTCCGCGGCGGGCGCCGGCCGGCGCTGACGCTCGCCACCGGCGGCCGGCGCGCGGTGGCTCAGCTCGACGTACGCGGGCCCGGACAGCCCACCGTCCACCGCGGCCGGTGGCTCCGCGAGGGCGACCTGGAAACCGAGCCGGCCCCGGAGGGCGTGCCGGCTGCTGATCGCCATCAACAGGTCGGCCAGGGACTCCAGCGCCGGCGCCCGGTCGATGCCGCCGACGTCCACCGGGGCGAACCCGAGCCGGCGCAGCAACGCGCTCACCTGCGCCTTGGCCGGCGGGTGGTCGCCGGCCAGGGGCACGGTGACCGGGCGTCCGTCGAGGACGGGCTCGTCGAGCATGCCGGCCGGCACGGTGTTGAGCGCCTTGACGACGCGCCACTGCGGTAACAGTTCCGCTAGCAACCGTCCCCCGGATCCGGCCGGAGCGGGCGGGGCGACACCAGCCTGCGGCGGGTTCGTCGCATCGATGACCGTACGCCCTCGTCCGTCGTCGAGCCGGCCGGCCAGGGCCAGCTCCACGGCGGCGGCGAACGGCAGCATCAGGACGACCAGGTCAGCCCCGGCGACGACGGCGCCCGTCGGGACGGACCGGATTCCGGGGTACGGGGCGAAGGGGTCGGGCGGCCGTACCGGGTCGCCGCGACCGGCGATCAGCACCGGCCCCCCGTGCGCCGCAAGCGCCCTGGCCAGGGCCGATCCCATCCGACCGCGCCCGATGATGCCGACGATCATGGGCGGGGCCGCGTCGCGAGGTGGGGGTACGAACCGTGGGGTGCGATCGTCCGCATCTCTCCGCTCCGGGTCGTGGTCGAGAGCTGCCCGGCCTGGGCCGGACACGATTCGATCGGGTGCCGCCGGCTGCCGCAGCCAAGTTTCCGGCACCGTTCTTGACGGCCACTTGACGCCGGGATGACGCCGGCCCGGCTACCCAGTGCGACAGCTCCGCCTCTTTAAGTATGGAAGTTCTTCACTTAAAGTGGAGGAGCACTGAGCACAGCGCCACGACAGCTGGGGGACGTGTGAACCGGACCGAGATCGGACTCCGAATTCAGATCCTCGGTCCCGTCCGAGCGACGATTCGCGGCAGGGAGGTCGACCTCGGCCCCCCGAAGCAGCGGGCGGTCCTCGCCCTGCTGGCCCTGCGGGCCGGACGACATGTGCCGCTGGACGACCTGATCGCCGCACTCTGGGCGGGACAGCCACCGACGAGGGCCGCCAACCTGGTCCACACCTACGTCGCGCGGTTGCGCCACGCGGTCGAGCCCGACACGCCTCGACGACAGCGGACCAACGCCATCGTGTCGGTGCCCGGCGGGTACCGGCTGACCGTCGCCGACGACCAGCTCGACCTGCAGGTGTTCCGCGCCGGCGTCCGGCGGGCGGCGGCGCTGCGGGACAGCGGCGAGCTGGAGAGCGCGTTCGCCCGGTACGGCGAGAGCGTCGACCAGTGGCAGGATCCCCAGATCGGCGACCTGTCCGTGCTGCTGGCCGAGCAGGACGACATCGGCCCGCTGCGGCAGGAGTTCCTGGCCGCCGCGCTCGACTACGTCGCGCTCGGCCTCGAGCTGCGCCGGCCGGATGCGGTCCTGCCGCTGGCCGAGCGGCTGGCCCAGGCGGAGCCGCTCAACGAGCGGGTGCAGGCCCGGGTGCTCCAGGCGCTCACCCACATCGGCCAGCGCGCGTGGGCCATCGAGCGGTACGCCGACGTGCGCACGAGACTCAAGCTCGACCTGGGCGTGGACCCGGGCCCCGAGCTCACGGCGGCGTACCGGGAGGTGCTGGACGCCCGGCCCGGCGTCCACCAACCACCGTGGCGGGGGCCGGCACCGGTGGTGGACGAGCTGATCGGGCGGGCGGCGGACCTCTCGGCGGTCTGCGACCTGCTGCGCGAGTACCGCCTGGTGAGCCTGACCGGGGCGGCCGGCGTCGGCAAGACGGCGCTCGGCCTGGCGGCGGCGGAGGAGCTGCGCGAGCGGTTCGCCGACGGCGTGGCGGTGGCCGACCTGGCGAACGTCCGCACCGGCCCGGACCTGACCCGGGCGGTCGAGGTCGCCGTCGACGAGCCACCTGCCCGGGGCGCCGGCCGCTGCGACCCGCTGGTGCACCGGCTGCACGACCGGAAGCTGCTGCTCGTGCTCGACAACGCCGAGCTGGTCACCGACGAGGCCGCCGACCTGGCGGACGACGTGCTGCGGAACTGCCCGCAGATCACCATCCTGCTGACCTCGCGGGAGCTGCTCGGGCTGCCCTACGAGGCGGTGTACCCGGTGCGGCCGTTGGGCGTGGACGCGGAGCCGGGCCATCTGGCCGCGCAGCCCGCCCTGCAGTTGTTCGCCCGGCGGGCGGCGCAGGTGCGGCCGGGCTTCCGGCTCACCGAGTCCAACGTCGAGGCGGTGGCGTCGGTGTGCCGGGCCCTCGACGGGCTGCCGCTGGCCATCGAGCTCGCCGCCGCCTGCCTGCGGACGGAGCGCCTGGAGACGCTGGTCGACGGGCTCGACGACCCGCTGCGCCGGATCCAGCCGCCCCGCCGCGGCGTGCCCAGTCACCACCGCTCGCTGCACGCCGCGGTGCACCGCAGCATCGAGCTGCTGGATCCGGCCGAGCAACGCTGCTTCACCGCGCTCGGCGCGATGCCGGCCGCGTTCTGCCTGGAGGCGGCGGCCGTCGCCGACAAGGCGATCGCCGGCGAGCCGCGTACGGTGCAGATGCTGCTGGAGCGGCTGGTGGACAAGTCGGTCCTGGAGGTCCGGCACAGCTCGTCGGGCCGGCGTTACCGGATGCTGGGCACGGTGCACGCCCTGGCCCGGCAGCTCCTGCACGAGCACGGCGTGGACGGTGAACCCCCCGCCGTCGGCTGCACCTGCGGCTGCCACACGGGTCGCTGAGGCAGGGGACAAGCGTCAATTTCTACTATATGATTCTCCAGTAGATCAGCCGGTCGACGGGGCGGGAGATCGCACATGGACCAGCGCCACCTGCTCATGCACCAGGCGATGCTCGGTGACCGACGCCGCGTCGAGGCGTACGACCGGGCGCTGGCCGCGGCGGTCGACGAGGACACGGTGGTGGCCGACGTCGGCGCCGGCACCCTGGCGCTCACCGCGCTGGCCCTGCGGCACGGCGCCGCCCACGTCTACGCCGTCGAGGCCGATCCCCAGGTCGCCGCCGTCGCCGACCGGATCATCAAGGCCAACGACTGGGACGACCGGGTGACCCTGGTCGTCGGGGACGCGCGCCTCGCCCGGCTGCCGCGCCAGGTCGACGTGACCGTCTGCGAGCTGATGGGCAACCTCGGGCCCGAGGAGGACATGGCCCGCATCCTGCGCACGTTCAACCGCCGCAACCTGCGGCCCGGCGGCGTCGTCGTGCCCGAGCGGGTGGTCACCCGGCTCGCCGCCGTGCAGTTCGACGACGAGGGCTGGGGCATCTGGAGCGACGACTTCCTCGGCATGCGGCTGGACGTGGTCCAGGAGCTGGTCGAGCCGTCGGCGCACCTGCACTTCCTCAGCCGCGAGCCGGTCCTGCTGGGCGAGCCGGCCGTCCTCGTGGACACCGGCCGCGGCGACACCGGCCTGCGCGCCGCCCGGCCGCTGGCCCTGCCGCTCGAGCGCGACGGCACGCTGCACGCGGTGCTCGGGTACTTCACCGCCACGCTGGCGCCGGGCATCGAACTGTCCAACATGCCCTCCTACCTCGGCTGCAACTGGGCGGTCTTCGTCTGGCCGCTCCGGCACACGCGGGTCGCCGCGGGCGACACCGTGCACGTGCGCCCCCGACGTCCGGAGGGTCCCGCCGCTCGGGACGTGACCCGGTGGCGCCTCGACTGTCACCTCGACCGGGCGGACAAGCGATGATCATCTACACCGCGGCGTCGGTGCACGACCTCTCCATCGACGTCGAACAGCTCGCCGGCCTCACCTGGTCCGGCCACGCCCTCTGGTACGCCGACCAGGGCCGCGGGCAGGCCACCTGCCTCGACCCACGCACCGGCGCCCCCGGGCACACGCTGTCCTGCCCGGGCCTGGTGGCCGGGCTCACCTCGCTCGGCGGGGCCCTGCTCTACGCCACCGACGGGGCGCTGCGGCTCTGCGACACGCAGACCGGCGACATCCTGCGGGACGTGCCGAGCCCACGGCCGGGCGTGCCAATCTGCGGGATGGAGGCGGGCAAGGACGGCATCTGGCTGGGCTGGTCCGACGCGCTGGAGCTCCGGCACTCCTCGGACCTGCGGCTCCTGGCCACCGTGCCCGCCCCGCTCGGCGTCACCGGGGTGACGGTGACGGACCGGTACGTCGCCCACACCGACCGGCTCGGCGAGGCGATCACCGTCTTCGACCTGCGCGCCGGGCGGAACGTGCTGCAGATCCACGTCGACGGCCGGCCCACCAGCCTGACCTGGGACGGCCTGCGCCTGTGGTACGGCGACGCCGCCAACCTGCGCCTGCGGGCGCTGGACGTGCCGGGGCTGTCCGCGACGACCGCCTGACCCGGCCTGCTGACCCCTCGGCAGAAAGGCGCACGATGGTTCCGTCCAAGTTCATCTTCGGCCTCTCCCCCCTCGGTTCGGCGGCCCTGCGCGCCGCCCCACCCTCCGGATCGCGCCGTCCACCGCTCGCACCCGGTGGGGCGGGGTTGGGCGCACGCGCGGTCGTCATCGGTTCGGTGGCGACCGCGTCACTCGCGGCGGGGCTCGCCGCAGCCGCCGGCACGGCGCTCCGGCACGGCCGGCCGGCCGGCCGCCGCCGCTTCGCCCGGGAGGTCGCGCGGACGGTCGCCCGGCTGGGCCCGACGTTCATCAAGGCGGCGCAGGTGCTGGGCACCCGCCGTGACGTCGTACCGGCGCTGCTCTGCGAGGAGCTGTCCATGTTGCAGGACGACGTGCCGCCGATGGACGCCGCGCAGAGCCGGGCCGCGCTGCGCGAGGTGTACGGGGACCGGCTGGACAGCGTCTTCGCCTCGGTCGAGGAGACGCCGGTGGCCAGCGGCAGCATCGCCTGTGTCTACCGGGCGACGCTGCCGGACGGGGCCACCGTCGCGGTGAAGCTGCGCCGCCCTGGGATCGGTCCCCGGATGGCCGCCGACCTCGGCCTGCTGCGCCGGGGCGCCTCGGTGGTCGCCCGGCTGCCGATGTTCCGCGGCGTGCCGGTCCGCGAGGTGGTGGACAGCCTCTGCGAGTCGGTGCTGGGACAGCTCGACCTCGGCCGCGAGGGACGCGACCTCGACCGGCTGCGGGAGGACCTGGGCGGGGTCCCGCGGGTACGCGTGCCCCGGGTGCACGCCGCGGCGAGCCGGCCGGCGGCCATCGTGATGGACTTCATCCCCGACCTGGCCGTCGACACCGGCGCCCGGTGCCCCCGCGCGATGCGCCGGACGTTCGCGGCGTCGACGCTGACCGTGGTCTACCAGATGCTGTTCATCAACGGCTTCGTCCACTGCGACCTGCATCCCGGCAACCTCTACTTCACCCGCAGCGGGCAGGTGGTGGTGCTGGACGCGGGCTTCAGCGTCCAACTGTCGGACAAGATGCGCGGGCTCTTCGCGGACTTCTTCCTCAACATGTCGATCGGGCGTGGCGACCGCTGCGCCGCGATCGTGCTGGAGAGCGCGATCGGCGTCGCCGACGACGCGGACGTGCCGGCCTTCACCGAGGGCGTGAAGGACCTGGTGGCCCGCAGCTACCGCCTGTCGGCCAAGGAGTTCAGCCTGATCGCCTTCGCCGGCGAGCTGTTCGACCTGCAACGCCGGTACGGGGTGGCCGCGTCGCCCGAGCTGGTCTTCCCGCTGCTGTCGCTGCTCGTCGTGGAGGGCACGGTGCGGTCGCTCGACCCCGACATCGACTTCCAGGAGACCGCGAAGCCGGTGCTCAACCGGGCGCTGTTCGGCATCCGCTGACGACAGGCGGTCCCACAGGCGGGGCAGCTCGACAGGGCCACATCACCCGACCGCCCACCCGTCGAAGCAGCCTCGGCCCGGTCCGGCCACCCCGCCGACGTCGGACCGGGCCGAGGGCTCGCCCGCCTCACCGGTGCCGGACGTGCCGCGGGCCGGTCGCATCCGCGACCGGCCCGCGACGTTGCCGGCGTGGTCAGCCCGGCCCGACGGCCCCTACCACCGGGCCGCCCCGGCGGCCACACCGTCGGCCCGGGCCCGCGGCCAGTCGGCCACGAGCAGGGGCACGAGCCGCAGGTCGGCAGTGGCCAGCCGGTCGAAGCGACGCCACAGCGTCGCCGCCTCGCCCGGGTCCGTGGCCCGCAGCGCCTCCCGGGCCACCTCGGCCGGGTCGCCGGCGCGGCCGTCGGACGGCCACATCCGGTGCACCAGGTCGCGACCGGCGTCGCCGGCCCAGGCCGGCACCCACTCGTGCAACACGACGTCGACGCCCGGCCCCCCGGAGGGGGCCAGCGGGACCGGCACGAGGGTGATGCCGTACCGGGCCAACACCGCGACCAGCGCGGCGGCCACGGCGCCCAGCCGCGAGCCGGCGGGAACGCCCAGGGTCAGCCGGGCCCCCTCCCCCAGCCCGGCGGCGTCGAGCAGACGCCTCGCCCGCTCCGGATCACCGGCGTCGGGTGCGTCGTCGGCGCCGCGTTCCGCCGCCGGGTGCCCGGGTTGCAAGACGCTGTGCTGGGTGGCGGCGCCGTCGGCGCCGGCCGCGCAGGCCGCCTCGGCGAGGGCCGCGCGGTCGAGCGCCCAGGACAGGGCATGCCGTACGGCGTGGGGCTCGGCCGCCCCGTTGGTGCCCGCGGCGAGGTAGTAGCTGCACCCCGTGCCGGCGAACCGGGCCGCCGGCGACGGCGCCGACCAGGACAGCACCCCGAAGCCCGACGCCGGGTCGACCGGCTGGCCGTCCGCCGCCGCGACGACCTCGATGCGCCGCGCGGTGCGCCGGCGTACCGGGTCGGTGCCCGGATCCCACCGGGGGTTGGGCTCCAGGACGAGGTCGCCGCCCGGGGACAGCCGCTTGGCGATCCGGTACGGCCCGGCCGACGGCGTGCACCGGTACAGCTCGGGGCTCTCGGGCACGTAGTAGTCGTACTCCCGGGGGGCCGCTGCGGTGAATCCCGTGGCGAGCAGGTCGACGAGGTCGTTGGCCGGCGCGGTGAGCCGCAGGACGACGGTGTCCCCCTCGGCGCGCAGCCCCGGGATCCGGGTGAACTGCTGGAACTGGGCGAAGGCGGGGGCGTGCGCCTCCCAGTGCCCGAGCGCCTCGTCGTACGCCCGGTAGTAGTCCGCCATGCCCTCGATGATCTCGCCGAGGTACGGGCGCATCGCGCGGGCGAGGGGGTGGGCGGTGCGCTTGAGGCCCCGGACGACGTCGCCGGCGGTCAGCTCCCGGGCGGCCTGGGCGTCCCAGCGGATGCCGTCCCGGAGCCGGATGCGCCAGGTGCGCCCGTCCGCGCTGATTCCTCCGTTGTCGACCGTGGGCAGTTCCACGGCAGCGTCCGCCACCGGTCGGACGGCCGGATCCGTGCCGGTGGGGTACGCGAACAGCTGCCGGGTGAGCAGCCGGAGGATCTGTCCGGTCCCGATGCAGCCGGGCGCCGGTTCGTCGGGCAGCCCGCCGTCGACGGGTCCCAGGAAGCGGAGGGTGTCCGTCCCGGTGGGCGTGTCGGTGACGCGCTCCTGCTCGCGTACGCCGGTCATGCCGTCACCGCCCCGGCGTCGGGGACCGGCCCTGTCGCCGGCTTGTCGCCGCCCCGGAACACCAGCTTGGACTTGGCGGTGTTGCTGGGGTCGCCTTCGCAGTCGACGACGACGATCTGGCCGGGGGTCAGTTCGTTGAACAGGATCCGCTCGGACAGGTTGTCCTCGATGTCG
>NZ_JBVJHK010000035.1:0-42457 GCF_055586845.1 Micromonospora sp. NPDC049139
CATCCCACACACCCGACACATCCACCAACCCACCCCACCGCAACGGCAACTCCAAACCCACCACCCGACCCAAACCCCACACCGCCGCACCCGCGGAGAGGTCGCCCAGGGTCTCCGAGTCGTCCACGGCGACGGCGCCGGAGGTGAGCCACCACAAGCGAGCGTCGACCGTCGCCACGGCCAGAGCCTGCGCCACCGTCATGGCCTCGACCACGCCCGCGCCGGCGAGCGAGATCAGCGAGACCAGGCCGGCGACCGGCCCGCGGGTCTCCCGCGTCTCGGTGAGCTGGCGCGCGATGCGGTCACGGTCCCACTCGTCCAGCACCACCGGGACCACCTCGGCGCCCCGCTGCGCCAGCCCGGCCAGTAGCGGGTGGTCCTCCTGGCTGGGGAGGATCAACACCAGCCACGTACCGGTCAGGCCCTCACGCTCGGCGACGGCTGCCGGCCGCCACTCGACCCGGTACCGCCAGGAGTCCACGACGGACTGCTGCCGGGCGGTCCGCCGCCACTGCGCGAGCTTCGGCAGGACCTCGCTGAACGGCTCGTCGGAGCGGACGCCCAGCTCGCCGCCGATCCGGTCGGGGTCGCCGGACTCCACGGCCGCCCAGAACCGCCCGTCGAGTGCGTCGGCGTGAGCGTCCCGACGGATCGAGGCCGCGGCCTCGGGCCAGTACCAGGTGTGGTCGAAGGCGTACGTGGGCAGGTCGACCACGCGCGGCCGGGCACCGGCCTGGCCGTGGTACGCCGCCCAGTCCACCGCGACACCCGCCACCCAGAGCCGCCCGACGGCCGAGGTCAGCGCGTCGACCTCCGCCTGGTCCCGCCGCGACGTCGGGATCCGCCGCACGTCGGCGACGATCTCCGCCACCATCGCCGTCAGCGTCGCGTCCGGGCCGACCTCCAGGAACGTGTCGACCCCCTGCTCCCGCAGCGCCGCCACCCCGTCGGCGAACCGAACCGCCTGCCGTACGTGCCGCACCCAGTACTCCGGATCCACCAGCTCCAACGGATCCGCCATCGCGCCGGTCACATTCGACACCACGGGCACCCGAGGCACCCGCCAGTCCAGCCCCGACACCACCGCCCGGAACTCGTCCAGCATCGGATCCATCAACCGCGAATGGAACGCGTGACTGACCGACAACTCCTTCGTCCGCCACCCCCGCTCACGAGACGCCGCCACCACCGAGGCCACCTCGCCCGCGGCCCCCGACACCACCACCGACGCCGGACCGTTCACCGCCGCGACATCCACCGCCGCACCCGACGCCTCGATGACCTCCCACACCGCAGCCTCGGGCGCACCGACGGCCGCCATCACCCCGCCAGCCGGCAACGCCTGCATCAACCGGCCCCGCGCCGCCACCAACACACACGCATCCGACAGCGACAACATCCCCGCCACATACGCGGCGGCCACCTCACCAATCGAATGACCCGCCAGGAAATCCGCCCGCACACCCCACGACGACAACAACTCCCACAACGCCACCTCGACCGCGAACAACCCCGCCTGCGCGAACACCGTCTGATCCACCAGACCAGCGTCGACACTGCCCGACTCCGCGAACACGATCTCCCGCAGCGGACGCGGAAGGTGCGGATCGATCTCTCCGCACACCGCGTCGAAAGCCGAAGCGAAGACCGGGAACGCCTCGTACAACGCCCGACCCATACCGGCCCGCTGCGAACCCTGACCCGTGAACAACACCGCCCGACGACCCGCCGACACCACACCCGAGGCCACCGACGACCGGCCCTCGGCGACAGCCGACAATCCCGCCGTCAATTCCTCGCCCGAGCTACCCCACACCACCGCGCGGTGTTCCAATGCCGCCCGCGACATGGCCAACGACCAGGACACGTCCGTCACCGCGACATCCGTGCGGGACCGCGCGAACGCCACCAACCGCGCCGCCTGACCCAACAGACCACGCTCCGACCGCGCCGACACCACCCACGGCACCGGCACCCCGACCGGCGCGGCGGACGCCAGAGCGTTCTCCGGCTCCGGCTGCTCGATGATCACGTGCGCGTTCGTGCCGGAGATACCGAACGACGACACGCCCGCCCGACGCGGACGCCCCACCGCCGGCCACTCACGCGCCTGCGTCACCAGCTCCACCGCGCCCGACGACCAGTCCACGTGCGACGACGGCGCATCCACGTGCAACGACGCCGGCACCACCCCGTGCCGCATCGCCAGGACCATCTTGATCACGCCGGCGACTCCGGCGGCGGCCTGCGTATGACCGATGTTCGACTTCACCGAACCCAACAGCAACGGCTCGTCCCGACCCTGCCCGTACGTCGCCAACAACGCCTGCGCCTCGATCGGGTCGCCCAACGTGGTGCCCGTGCCGTGCGCCTCGACCACGTCCACGTCACCGGCCGACAACCCCGCCGACGCGAGGGCCTGCCGGATCACCCGCTGCTGCGACGGACCGTTCGGCGCCGTCAAACCGTTCGACGCACCATCCTGGTTCACCGCCGTACCCCGCACCACGGCCAGGACCCGCCGACCGTCCCGCCGCGCGTCCGACAGCCGCTGCACGACCAGGACGCCCACGCCCTCGCCCCACGCGGTGCCGTCGGCCGATTCGGCGAACGCCTTGCAGCGGCCGTCCGCCGACAGCCCGCCCTGGCGGGAGAACTCGATGAAGGCTCCCGGAGTCGCCATCACCGTCACACCGCCGGCCAGCGCCAGGTCGCACTCGCCGGACCGCAGCGCCTGCGCGGCCAGGTGCAACGCCACCAATGACGACGAACACGCCGTGTCCACCGTCACCGCCGGCCCCTCGAAACCGAACGAGTACGCCACCCGACCCGACAGCACGCTCGCCGAGGCACCGGTCGCGCCGAACCCGGCGAGGGACTCGCCGGCCTGACGCACGACGGTCTCGTAGTCCTGTCCGTTGGTGCCGGCGAACACCCCGACGCGGCTGCCGCGCAACGCGAGGGGTTCGATCCGGGCGTCCTCGAACGCCTCCCAGGTGACCTCCAGCAGCAGCCGTTGCTGCGGGTCCATGGCGAGGGCCTCGCGGGGCGAGATCCCGAAGAACTCGGCGTCGAAGCCGCCCGCGTCGGCCAGGAAGGCCCCTCGGGTGACGTAGGAGTGATCGTCGCCCTCGGCGCCGGGGTCGGCCAGCGACTCCAGGTCCCAGTGCCGGTTCGTCGGGAAGTCCGACATCGCGTCGACGCCGGCCGTCAGCAGGCCCCAGAGCCCTTCCGGGGACTCGGCTCCGGCGGGGAAACGGCAGCCCATGCCGACGATGACGATCGGGTCGTCGCCCACGACGGGGCCGGTGAGCGCGGCGGCGTCGAAGAGGGCCTGCCCGCCGAGCAGCTCGGCGTGGATGTGCCCGGCGAGGACGGTCGAGTTCGGGTAGTCGAACGCGAGCGTGCTCGGCAAGGCGAGGCCGGTGGCCGCGTCGAGCCGGTTGCGCAGCTCGACCGCCGCCAGCGAGGTGAAGCCCAGGTCCTGGAACGCCCGATCCGGTGCCACCCGCTCGGCGGACTCGTGGCCCAGCACGGCGGCGACCTCGGCACGGACGAGTTCGCGGAGCGCGTGGAGCTGTTCCGTATCAGACATTCCGGACAGGCGAAGGCGCAGGTCGGCCGCCGGCGCGGAGGCCTCGTCGGCTGCCGCGGGGCCGGCCGCGGCCAGCAGGTCCCGGACCAACGGGGCGTGCCGCCGACCGCCGGCGGTGGCCACCCGGGCCCAGTCGATGTCGGCCACCACGAGGTACGTCTCGTCGCGGTCCAGCGCCCGGGTGAGAGCCCGCACCGCCGTCTCCGGCGCCATCGCGCCGAACCCGGTGCGGCTCAGCCGCTGCTCGAACTCGCCGGCGCTCACCCCGCCGTCGGCCCACAGGCCCCAGGCGAGCGAGGTCCCCGGCAGCCCCTCCGCGCGACGCCGCTGCGCCAGAGCGTCGAGGAAGGCGTTGCCGGGCGCGTAGGTGGCCTGGCCGGCGGCACCCAGGAGACCGGCGAGTGAGGAGAAGAGGACGAACGCGGAGAGGTCCCTGCCCCGGGTCAGCTCGTCCAGGTTGCGCGCGGCGTCGACCTTCGCCCGCAGCGCGGTGGCGAGCTGGTCGACGCTCACCGCGTCGACCACGTTGTCGTCGAGGGCGGCGGCGGTGTGCACGACCCCGGTCAACGGAAGCTCGTCGGGGATCGAGTCGAGCAACGCCGCGAGCGCGTCCCGGTCGGCCACGTCGCAGGATGCGACGGTGACCCGGCAGCCGAGCCCGGTGAGTTCCTCGGCGAGGGCGGCGGCGCCGGGCGCCTCGGGACCGCGCCGGCTGACCAGCAGGAGGTGTTCGGCGCCGTCGCCGGCCAATGCCCGGGCGACGTGACCGCCGAGGGCGCCGGTGCCGCCGGTGACCAACACCGTGCCGCGCGGCGTCCGGGAACGGCGCGGGCCGGCGTCGCGGTCCGTCGCGCGAACCAGCCTGCGGGCGTGGGCACCGGCCTGGCGCAGGGCGACCTCGTCCTCCCGGCCGGCGCCGCCGATCAGCGTACGGAGCCTGCGCACGACACCCTGGTCCGGCTGCTCGGGCAGGTCGACGAGCCCACCCCAGCGGTGCGGGTGCTCGGCCCGCAGCACGCTGCCGAAGCCCCACGCCATCGCCTGCACGGGGTCGACGTGCCGGTCGCGGGAGCCGACGGAGACGGCGCCGTGGGTGGCGATCCAGAGTCGGGCGGCGACCCCGGCGTCGCCGAGCGCCTGGGCGAGCGCGACGGTGCCGGCGAGACCGGCCGGAACGGATTCGGCACCGGCGTACGGCCGGTCGTCGAACGCGAGGAGGGAGAGCACGGGCAGCGGCTCGCCGTCGCGGCCGGCCGACGCCTCGACCAGGTCGTGGGCGATGCGCTTGCGGTCGCAGGCGGCGTGGACCTCGACGACCCGCGCGCCGTCGGCACCGAGGGCGGCCACCCAGTCCGTCACGGCCGCGCCCGCGTCGGCCGGTACGACGAGTAGGAATTCCGCAGCCTCGGCACGGGCGGGCTCGTCGGCGAGCGGCTGCCACGCCACCCGGTAGCGCCACGAGTCGAGGGTTGCCTCGGCGTCCCGGCGGCGCCGCCAGGTGGACAGGGCCGGCAGCACGTCCGCGAGCGGGGCGTCGGCGTCGACGGCCAGGCTCTCGGCGAGGCTCGCCACGTCCTCCGCCTCGATGGCCCGCCAGAAGTCCTCGTCGGCCGCGGTACGCCCGGCGACCGGGGGCCGGTAGGACCGCGTCGCCGCATTGATCCAGTAACGTCGATGGTCGAAGGCGTACGTGGGCAGGTCGACCACGCGCGGCCGGATGCCGGCCTGGCCGTGGTAGGCCGCCCAGTCGACCGGGACACCCGCGACCCAGAGCTGCCCGACGGCCGACGTCAGCGCGTCGACCTCCGCCTGTTCCCGCCGCGACGCCGGGATCCGCCGCACGCCACCGCCGCCGACGATCTCCGCCACCATCGCCGTCAACGTCGCATCCGGGCCGACCTCCAGGAACGTGTCGACCCCCTGCTCCCGCAGCGCCGCCACCCCGTCGGCGAACCGCACCGCCTGCCGCACGTGCCGCACCCAGTACTCCGGATCCACCAACTCCAGCGGATCCGCCACCCCACCGGTCACATTCGACACCACCGGCACGCGCGGCACCCGCCAATCCAGCCCCGCCACCACCGCCCGGAACTCGTCCAACATCGGATCCATCAACCGCGAATGGAACGCGTGACTGACCGACAACTCCTTGACCCGCCACCCCCGCTCACGGGAAACCGCCACCACCGAGGCCACCTCGGCAGCGGCACCCGACACCACCACCGCCGCCGGACCGTTCACCGCCGCGACGTCCACCGCCGCACCCGTGAGATCGATCAGCTCGACGACCGACTCCTCCGACGCGCCGACCGCGGCCATCACCCCACCGGCGGGCAACGCCTGCATCAACCGGCCCCGCGCCGCCACCAACACACACGCATCGGTCAGCGACAACATCCCCGCCACATACGCGGCCGTCACCTCACCGATCGAATGACCCGCCAGGAAATCCGCCCGCACACCCCACGACGACAACAACTCCCACAACGCCACCTCAACCGCGAACAACCCCGCCTGCGCGAACACCGTCTGATCCACCAGACCGGCATCGGGGGTACCCGGCTCGGCGAACACGATCTCCCGCAACGCACGCGGCAACAGCCCGTCGAACTTCCCACACACCCGATCGAAGGACGCCGCGAACACCGGGAACACGTCATACAACTCACGACCCATACCGGCCCGCTGCGAACCCTGACCCGTGAACAACACCGCCCGACGACCCGCCGACACCACACCCGACACCACCGCCGGACGGCCCTCCACCACAGCCAACAGCCCCGCCGTCAGGTTGTCCACGTCCGAGCCCCACACCACCGCCCGGTGCTCCAACGCCGCCCGGGACGAAGCCAACGACCACGACACATCCGACACAGACAGGTCAGGCCGGTCCCCCACGAACGACACCAACCGCGCAGCCTGACCCGACAGACCCCGCTCCGACCGCGCCGACACCACCCACGGCACCGGCAACCCGACCGGCGCGACGGACGCCGAAGCGGACTCCGGCTCTCCCTGCTCGATGATCACGTGCGCGTTCGTGCCGGAAATGCCGAACGACGACACCCCCGCCCGACGCGGGCGCCCCACCACGGGCCACTCCCGCGCCTGCGTCACCAACTCCACCGCACCCGACGACCAGTCCACATGCGACGACGGCTCGCCCACGTGCAACGACGCCGGCACCACCCCGGCCCGCATCGCCAAGATCACCTTGATGATCCCCGCCACCCCGGCAGCCGCCTGCGTATGACCGATGTTCGACTTCACCGAACCCAGCAGCAGCGCGTCGTGGTCGCCTCGCTCCTGCCCGTACGTGGCGAGCAGCGCCTGTGCCTCGATCGGGTCGCCGAGCGTCGTGCCCGTGCCGTGCGCCTCGACGACGTCGACGTCCGCGACGCCCAGCCGGGCGTTCGCGAGAGCCTGGCGGATCACCCGCTGCTGCGACGGACCGTTCGGCGCCGTCAACCCGTTCGACGCGCCGTCCTGGTTCACGGCACTGCCGCGCACCACCGCCAGGACCCGCCGACCGTCCCGCCGCGCGTCCGACAACCGCTGCACCAGCAGCACGCCCACGCCCTCGGACCAGCCGGTGCCGTCCGCGTCATCGGAGAACGACTTGCACCGGCCGTCGGGGGACATGCCCCGCTGGCGGGAGAAGTCGATGAACGTCTCGGGGGTCGCCATGACGGTGACGCCGCCCGCGAGGGCCAGGTCGCACTCGCCCGACCGCAGCGCCTGCACGGCCAGGTGCAGCGCCACCAACGACGACGAACACGCCGTGTCCACCGTCACCGCCGGCCCCTCGAAACCGAACGAGTACGCCACCCGACCCGACAGCACGCTGCTCGCCGTGCCGACGCCGAGGTAGCCGTCGAGGGTCTCTGGCACGTCGGCCAGCCCGGCGGCGTGGTTGTGGTACATCATGCCGGCGAACACGCCGACCGGGCGGCCCCGGAGCGCGAGCGGGTCGATCCGGGCGTCCTCGATCGCCTCCCACGAGGTCTCCAGCAGCAGCCGCTGCTGCGGGTCCATGGCGAGGGCCTCGTGCGGCGAGATCTTGAACAGGTCGGCGTCGAAGTCACCAGCGTCGGCCAGGAAGCCGCCCTCGCGGGCGTAGCTGGTGCCCCGGCGCGTGCCGGACGGGTCGTACAGCTCCTCGAGGTCCCACCCGCGGTCGGCGGGGAAGTCCGTGATGCCGTCGCCGCCGGCGACGAGGAGGTCCCACAGCTGCTCCGGGGAGCGTACGCCGCCAGGGTAGCGGCAGCTCATCCCGACGATCGCGATCGGTTCGTCTAGCGCCGCGGCGCTGGCGACCGGCGCCGGCAGCGGGCCGGTGTCCGTGCCGGTCTCGGCGTCGAGGTGGTCGGCCAGGGCGAGCGGCGTCGGGTGGTCGAACACCAGGGTCGCCGGCAGCCGCAGGCCGGTGACCGCACCCAGCCGGTTACGCAGCTCGACGGCGGTCAGCGAGTCGAAGCCCAGGTCGGTGAACGGACGCGCGGCCTCGACGGCGGCGGCGTCGGCGTACCCCAGCACCGCCGCGACCTGGTCGAGGACGAGCCGCAGCAGGGCCGCGGCGCGCTCCTCGCGGTCGAGCCCGGCCAGCTGGTCGGTGAGGGCGGCGGTCCTGGCCGGACCGGTCCGTGCGGCGCGGCGGCGGGGCGTCCGGACCAGCCCGCGCAGCACGGACGGCAGGGTGCCCGCCTCGGCCTGGGCGCGCAGCGCCGGGCCGTCCACCGTCATCGGCACCGCCACCGACCGGCCGGTCAGCAGGGCGGCGTCGAAGAGGGCGAGGCCGTCCGCCTGCGGGAGGGGCCGGACGCCCGCGCGGGCCAGCCGGTCGGTGTCGGCCCGGTCGAGGGCGGCGGTCATGCCGCCGCCCGATTCGGCCCACGGCCCCCAGGCCAGGGAGAGCGCCGGGCGGCCCGCGGCCCGCCGTCGGTGGGCGAGCGCGTCGAGGAAGGCGTTGGCGGCGGCGTAGTTGGCCTGGCCGGGGCTGCCCGTCACGCCCGCCGCCGACGAGTACGTAACGAAGAGGCCGAGGTCCAGGCCGGCGGTCAGCTCGTGCAGGTGCGCGGCGGCGTCCACCTTGGGCCGCAGCACCTCGGCGAGGGATTCGGCGGTGAGCGAGGTCAGCGTGCGGTCGGCGAGCACGCCGGCGGAGTGCACCACGCCGGTCAGCGGGTGGGCGGGGTCGATCCGGTCCAGCAGCGCCGCCAGGGCGTTCCGGTCGGCGGCGTCGCACGCCTCGACGGTCGCGGTCGCGCCCAGGTCGGCCAGCTCGGCGAGCAGGTCGGCGACGCCGTCCGCGTCGGCCCCGCGCCGGCTGGTCAGCACCAGGTGGCGGACCCCGTGCCGGGTGACGAGGTGGCGGGCGGTCAGTGCGCCCAGGGCGCCGGTGCCGCCGGTGACCAGCACCGTGCCGTCCGGGTCCAGCGACGGGGCCGGGGCGTCGGATTCGGTGGCGGCGACGAGCCGGGGCACCCGGACCACGCCGTCGCGCACCGCCGCCTGCGGCTCGTCGGCGGACAGCAGGCCGGCGAGGGCGGCGGCGGAGCGGTCCGGGTCGTCGACGTCGACGAGCAGGAACCGGCCGGGGTGCTCGGCCTGCGCGGAGCGGAGCAGACCCCAGACGGCCGCGCCGGCCAGGTCTGCCACCTCGGCGTCGTCGTCCACGGCGACGGCGCCGCGGGTGAGCACCACCAGCCGGGATCCGCCGGTGTGCCGCTCGGCGGCGAGCCAGCCCTGGAGCACGCCGAGGACCTCGGCGAGCAGGCCGTGGACCGGGCCGGGGCCGGTCGCGGTGGCACCGGCCACCGGGAACAGGACGACGTCGGGCACTCCGGCGTCGACCAGCGCGTCGAGGTCGGCGTGCCGGGCGGCGGTCACGCCGGACGGCAGCGGCGCGGGGTGGTCGCCGAGCACGGCCCAGGTCGTGTCGTCGGGCGCGCCGGCGCCGCCACCGTGCCGGGGCCAGTCGAGGCGGAACAGCGAGCGACGCCAGGAGGACGCGCCGGAGGCCGGTTCCCCGGCCGGCAGGGGCCGCAGCACCAGGGACCCGACCCGGGCGACGGGCTCGCCGGCCGCGTCCGCGACCAGCATGGCCACGGTGTCCGGGCCGGTGGGGGTGAGCCGTACCCGCAGCGTGTCGGCGCCGTGGGCGGACAGCGTGACGGCGGACCAGGAGAACGGCATCCGGGCCTGGCCGGGGTCGACGATGCCCAACCCGACCGCCTGCACGGCGGCGTCGAGCAGCGCCGGGTGCAGCCCGTACCCGCCGGCCTCGCCGGCCGCCGGCTCGGGCAGCGCGACTTCGGCGTAGACGTCGGCGCCGAGCCGCCAGGCGGCGCGCAGCCCGGAGAAGGTCGGGCCGTACGCGAATCCGGCCTCCGCCGCCCGCCCGGTCAGCTCGGACACGTCGAGGGCGGTGGCGCCGGCCGGCGGCCAGGCCGTCAGCGGGGTCCCGTCCTCTCCCGGTTCGGGGGTGAGCAGGCCGGTGGCGTGCCGGACCCACAGGTCGTCGGTGCCGGACCGGCGGGCGTGGACTGTGAGCTGCCACGTGTCGGCGCTGCCGCGTTCGGCGGCGACCTGCACGTCGACGCCGCCGGTCTCCGGCAGCACCAGCGGCGCCTCCAGGGTCAGCTCGGCGAGCCGGTCCGCGCCGACCTCCGCGCCGGCCCGCAACGCCAGCTCCACGAACCCGGTGCCGGGGAGGAGCACCACGCCGCGGACGGCGTGCTCGGCCAGCCAGGACTGGCTCTCCACCGACAGCCGGCCGGTGAGCGTCACCTCGTCGCCGTCGGCGGAGCGGAACACCGCGCCGAGCAGCGGGTGCCCGGTCGGGGTCAGCCCGGCAGCGGTCACGTCGGCGGCCTGCGGCAGGGGCAGCAGCCAGTAGCGCTGGCGCTGGAACGCGTACGTCGGCAGGTCGAGCGGCGCGGGTGGGCCGTCGAACAGGGCGGCCCAGTCCACCGGCACGCCGCGGGCCCAGACGGTGGCGGCGGCGGCCAGCGCGGTCGCCGGCTCGTCGGAGTCGGCGCGCAGCACCGGGGCGCAGACCACCTGGTCCGACCCGACGATCTCCTGGGTCAGCGCGGAGAGGACCCCGCCGGGGCCCACCTCGACGTACGCGCCCACGCCCAGCTCGCGCAGGGCGGTCACGGCCGCGTCGAAGCGGACCGTCTCCCGGACGTTGCGCAGCCAGTACGCCGGCGAGCGCACCTCGTCGGGGGTGAGCACGACGCCGGTCACGGTGGAGACCACGGGAATCCGGGGGGCGGCGAAGGTCAACTGCCCGAGCACGTCGGCGAACGCGTCGAGCATCGGGTCCATCCGGGCGGAGTGGAACGCGTGGCTGACCCGCAGCCGTTTGGTCTGCCGGCCGAGGGCCGCGAAGTGGTCGGCGACCGCCAGCACCGCGTCCTCGTCGCCGGAGACGACGACGGACTCCGGGCCGTTGACGGCGGCCAGCCCCGCGCCGGCCGCCTCGACGGTGGTGTCCAGGTGCTGGCGCACCTCGGCCTCGGTGGCGCGGACCGACACCATCGCGCCGCCGGTGGGCAGCGCCTGCATCAGGGTGCCCCGGGCGGCGACCAGGCGGGCGGCGTCCGGCAGCGACAGCACGCCGGCGACGTGCGCGGCGGCCACCTCGCCGACCGAGTGCCCGGCCACGAAGTCGGGCACGACGCCCCAGGACTCGACGAGCCGGTAGGCGGCCACCTCGACGGCGAACAGCGCCGCCTGGGCGTAACCGGTGCGGTCGAGCACGTCGGCGGGACCGTCGAGGACCTCGCGCAGGGGCCGGTCGAGGTGCCGGTCCAGTTCCGCGCAGGCGGCGTCGAAGGCCGCGGCGAAGACCGGGAAGGCGGCGGACAGCTGCCGGCCCATCCCGACCCGCTGGGCGCCCTGCCCGGTGCAGAGCACCGCGACGCGGGTGGGGCCGGCGACGCCGCGCCGCACGGACGCGGCCGGGACGCCGTCGGCCAGCGCGGCGAGCCCGGCGATCAGCTCGTCCCGGTCGGCCCCGAGCACCACGGCCCGGTGTTCCAGGGCGGACCGTCCGACGGCCAGGGCCCGGCCCACCGTGGCCGGCGCGGCGTCGGGGTGGTCGGCGAGCCAGGTGCGCAGCCGGTCGGCCTGGGCGGTGAGCGCGGCGGCGCTGCGGGCGGAGACGACCCACGGCAGCGGGTCGGGCCCGGCGACGGCGTCGGCGGCCGGCTGCGGCGTGGGCGGGGCGGCCTCGACGATGACGTGGGCGTTGGTGCCGCTGACGCCGAAGGATGAGATGCCGGCCCGCATCGGGCGGGACCCGTGCGGCCACGGGCGCGGCTCGCGGAGCAGGCTCACCGCGCCGGCCGACCAGTCGACGTGCGGGGACGGCTCGTCGACGTGCAGGGTCCTCGGCAGCACCCCGTGCCGCATCGCCATGACCATCTTGATCACGCCGGCGACGCCGGCCGCGGCCTGCGTGTGCCCGAGGTTGGACTTGATCGAGCCGAGCCACAGCGGCTGGTCGTCGGCCCGGTCCCGGCCGTAGGTGGCGAGCAGCGCCTGCGCCTCGATGGGGTCGCCGAGGCGGGTGCCGGTGCCGTGGGCCTCCACCGCGTCCACGTCGGCCGGGGAGAGCCGCGCGTTGGCCAGGGCCTGGCGGATCACCCGCTGCTGGGACGGGCCGTGGGGCGCGGTGAGGCCGTTCGAGGCGCCGTCCTGGTTGACCGCGGTGCCGCGCACCACGGCGAGCACGGGGTGCCCGTTGCGGTGGGCGTCGGAGAGCCGTTCCAGCAGCAGCAGCCCGGCGCCCTCGCTCCAGCCGGTGCCGTCGGCGGCGGCAGCGAAGGACTTGCACCGCCCGTCCGGGGACAGGCCGCGCTGGCGGCTGAAGCCGATGAACGTGTCGGGGCTGGACATGACGGTGACGCCGCCGGCCAGCGCGAGCGTGCACTCGCCGGAGCGCAGCGCCTGCACGGCGAGGTGCATCGCCACCAGGGAGGACGAGCATGCGGTGTCGACGGTGACCGCCGGGCCTTCGAACCCGAACGTGTAGGCGATCCGGCCGGAGACGACGCTGCCGTGGTTGCCGGTGCCGACGAAGGCCTCGACCTCCTCCGGCACGCCGTTCAGGCGGGACACGTAGTCGTGGTACATGACGCCGGTGAAGACGCCGGTGCGGCTGCCCTTGAGCGAGTCGGCGGCGATGCCGGCCCGTTCGACCGCCTCCCAGGCGACCTCCAGCAGCAGGCGCTGCTGCGGGTCCATCGCCAGCGCCTCCCGGGGGGAGATGCCGAAGAAGCCGCCGTCGAACTCGCCGGCGTCGTGCAGGAAGCCACCCTCCCGGGTGTACGACTTGCCGTGCGCGTCCGGGTCGGGGTCGTAGAGGTTCGCCACGTCCCAGCCCCGGTCGGCCGGGAACTCCGTGACGGCGTCGGTGCCGGACTCGACCAGCCGCCACAGCGCCTCGGGGGTCCGCACCCCGCCCGGGTAGCGGCAGCTCATCCCCACGATCGCGATGGGCTCGTGGTTCTGCTCGTCGACGGCCCTCAGGCGTTCGCTGGTCTCGTGCAGGTCAGCGGTGACGCGCTTGAGGTACTCGCGGAGCTTGGCTTCGTTCGCCATCGGGGTGATCACCTGTCGCTAAGGGGCAAGCGGCGGACTCGTGGTCAGGATCGGCCGAACTTCTGGTCGATGAAGTCGAACAGCTCGTCGTCCGAGGCATCGTCGATGGCCTGGCTGACGTCGGCGGGCCGGTCGGTGGCGTCGCTCCACCGGGTGACCAGCGCCCGGAGGCGAACCGCGACGGCGGTCCGCGTCTCGTCGTCGCCGGCCAGTCGTTCCAGCTCGTCCGGCCCGGTCGCGGCGAACGCGGCCTCCAGCCGGTCCAGCTCGGCCAGCAGGCTCGACGCGGGCGCGGGCGGCGCGGCGTCGGCCAGCAGGAAGTCGGCGAGCGCGGCGGGCGTGGGGCAGTCGAAGATCAGGCTCGCCGGCAGCCGGATCCCGGTGACGGCGGTCAGCCGGTTGCGCAGCTCCACCGCGGTCAGCGAGTCGAAGCCGAGGCCGGTGAACGTCTGGCCGGACGGGATGACGGTGGCCGGCGGGTAGCCGAGCACCTCGATGACCTGCGCCTTGACCAGTTCCTCCACCAGCCGGCCGCGCTCGGCCTCGGGCGTTCCGGCGAGGCGTTGCGCGAAGGACGGCCCGCCGTCGCCGCCGCCGTCGACGACGCGCCGCCTGGCCCGGACCAGGCCGCGCAGCGGCGCCGGCAACTGGCCGGTATCGGACTGGCGGCGCAGCGCGGCGAGGTCGAGCAGCGCCGGCACCAGGTGGGGGCCGCCGCCGCGCAGGGCGGCGTCGAACAGGTGCAGCCCCTGATCGGTGTCGAGCGGGCTGAGGCCGTTACGGCTCATCCGTTGCCGCTGGGCGGCGTCGAGGGCGCCGGTCATCCCGCTGTCCGCGGCCCAGAGGCCCCAGGCCAGGGCGGTGGCGGCGAGGCCCGCGGCGCGCCGGTGGTGGGCGAGGCCGTCCAGGAACGCGTTCGCGGCGGCGTAGTTGCCCTGCCCGGGGCCGCCGAGAACGCCGGCGACCGACGAGAAGAGGACGAACATCGGCAGGTTCCGCCCCCGGGTCAGCTCGTGCAGGTGCCAGGCGGCGTCGGCCTTCGCGGCCAGCACGGCGGACACGCGATCCGGGGTCAGCGCCGACACCACCGCGTCGTCGAGGACGCCGGCGGCGTGGACCACCCCGGTGAGCGGGTGCTCGGCGGGGATGTCGGCCAGCAGGGCGGCAACGGTGTCCCGGTCGGCCACGTCGCCGGCCACCAGCCGGGCCTGCGCGCCCAGGGCGGCCAGCCCGGCCAGCAGCTCGGCCGCGCCGGGGGCGTCCGGTCCCCGGCGGCTGACCAGCAGCAGGTGGCGCACCTTGTGCGCGGCGACCAGGTGTCGGGCCAGCAGGCCGCCGAGGGCGCCGGTGGCGCCGGTGACCAGGACCGTCCCGTCGGGGTCGGGTTCGGTGCCCAGCGCCGGGTCGAGGACGGCGGGCGTGAGCCGGGGCGCCAGCACCCGGTCGCCCCGGACCGCGAGCTGGGGTTCGCCGGTGGCGACCGCGCGGGCCACCAGGTCGACCGTGCCGGCAACGCCGCCGGGCTCCGGTCGCCCCGCCTCGTCGAGGTCGACGAGCACGAAGCGGTCGGGGTGCTCCGCCTGGGCCGAGCGCAGCAGGCCCCAGACCGCGGCGCCGGGCAGGTCCGTCGCCCGGCCGGTGTCGCCGGCGGGGACGGCTCCCCGGGTCAGCACGACCAGCCGCCGCTCCGCCAGCCGGTCGTCGGCGAGCCAGCCCTGCACGGCGGTCAGCACGGCGGCGAGCCGGGTCCGGGTAGTGGCGGGGACGGGGTCGCGCTCGTCGTCGGCGTACGCCGGAAGCAGCACCAGGTCCGGGTCGAGCCGGCCGGAGTCGACCGCCTCGGCCAGCTCGGCGAGCCCGACCGTGGTGAGGCCGGCCGGGCCGGACGGAGCGTCGCCGAGGAGCACCGCGCGGGCGGCCGCCGGGCCGCCGATCGGCACCGCCTGCCAGGCGACGTCGAACAGCGAATCGAGGCCGGCACCGGCGCCGCGTACCTGGTCGGCGGTCACCGGGCGGGAGACCAGCGAGCCGATCCGGGCGACGGGGGAGCCGGCCGGGTCGGTCAGGGTCAGGGTGACCCCGCCGCCGCTGCGCCGGGCGCGCACGCGCAGCGCGGTCGCGCCGACCGCCGCGAGGGTGACGCCGGTCCAGGCGAAGGGCAGGCGTACGCCGGACGCCTCCCCGTCCTCGTCGAGCAGGCCGACGACGTGCAGCGCCGCGTCGAGCAGGGCGGGGTGGATGCCAAAGCCGGTGACCTCGGTGCCGTCGGGCACCGCCACCTCGGCGCACACCTCGTCGTCGGTACGCCACGCCGCGCGCAGGCCGCGGAAGAGCGGGCCGTACTCGACGCCGAGGCGGGACAGCTCGGTGTAGACGGCGTCGACCGCGACGCCGACCGCGGCCGTGGGCGGCCAGGGCGACGGATCGGACGCGTCGGGCTGCGCCGCGGTGGGTGCGAGGACGCCCGTCGCGTGGCGGTCCCACTTCCCCTCCGGGTCGGCTGCGGGTCGGGAGTGGATGGTGACCGGCCGGCGTCCCTCGTCGTCCGCCCTCCCCAGCTTCACCTGCACCGCCCGGGCGCCCTGCTCGGCGAGCGTCAGCGGCGCCTCCAGGGTCAGCTCGTCCAGCGCGTCGCAGCCGACCTGCGCGCCCGCGTGCAGGACCATCTCGACCAAGGCGGCGCCCGGCACCACCACCGAGTCCCAGACGACGTGTTCGGCGAGCCACGGGTGGGTCCGCGCGGACAGCTCGGTGCCGAAGACCCGTACGTCGTCGTCGGCCACGCGGACGGCGGCGTCGAGCAGCGCGTGGTCGACGGCGCGGACGCCGAGGCCGGGCGCCCCCACGTCGCTGGTGATGGTGGCGTTGAGCCAGTAGCGCTGGTGGTCGAAGGCGTACGTGGGCAGGTCGACCGCGCGGGGGCGGGCCCCGGTGCCGGCGAGGTACCCGGCCCAGTCGACGTGGCCGCCGGTGACGTACCGCTCGGCCAGGGCGGTGCGCAGCGTGCCGGCCTCGGAGTGGCCGGCGCGCAGCGTGGCGGTGAACCGGACGTCGTCGGTCGCCTCGACGCAGTCCTGCGCCATCGCGGTCAGTACGGCGTCGGGGCCCACCTCCAGGAACTGTGTCACGTCCTGCTGGTGAAGGGTCCGCACCGCGTCGGCGAACCGCACCGGCTGCCGTACGTGCCGCACCCAGTAGCCCGGGTCGGTGATCTCCGCCGTGTCCGCCACGGCCCCGGTCACGTTCGACACGATCGGAATCCTCGGCGACTGCCAGCCCAGCCCCGCCACCACCGACGCGAACTCGTCCAGCATCGGATCCATCAACCGCGAGTGGAACGCGTGACTGACCGACAGCTCCTTGACCCGCCAACCCCGCTCACGTGAGGTCGCCACCACCGAGGCGACCTCGTCGGCGGCGCCCGAGACGACCACCGCCGCGGGACCGTTCACCGCCGCGACGTCCACCGCCGCACCCGACGCCTCGATCAGCTCCGCGACGAGGTCCTCCGACGCGCCGATCGCGGCCATGACCCCACCGGCCGGCAACGCCTGCATCAACCGACCCCGCGCCGCCACCAGCGCACACGCGTCCGACAGGGACAGCATCCCCGCCACGTACGCGGCCGTCACCTCACCGATCGAGTGACCCGCCAGGAAGTCCACCCGCACACCCCACGACGACAACAACTCCCACAACGCCACCTCAACCGCGAACAACCCCGCCTGCGCGAACACCGTCTGATCCACCAGACCGGCCTCGGAGCTGCCCGGCTCGACGAACACCACCTCACGCAACGGGCGCGGCAACAACGGATCGAGATGGGTGCACACCTCGTCGAGGGCTGAGGCGAAGACCGGGAACGCCTCGTGCAACTCGCGACCCATACCGGCGCGCTGCGAACCCTGACCCGTGAACAACACCGCCCGACGACCCGCCGACACCACACCCGACACCACCGACGACCGACCCTCGGCCACCGCCGCCAGGCCGGCCACCAACTCCTCGCGGTCCGAGCCCCACACCACCGCGCGGTGCTCCAACGCCGCCCGGGAGGTAGCCAACGACCACGACACGTCGGCCACCGCGAGGTCGGACCGGTCCCGCACGAACGACACCAACCGCGCCGCCTGACCCGACAGGCCCCGCTCCGACCGCGCCGACACCACCCACGGCACCGGCAACCCGACGGGTCCCGCCGCCACCGGCTCCGCACCGCCCTCGGGTTCCGGCTCCGGCTCCGGCTGCTCCAGGATCACGTGCGCGTTCGTGCCGGAAATGCCGAACGAGGACACGCCCGCGCGCCGTGGACGCTCCACGTTGGGCCACGCCCGGGACTCGGTCACCAGCTCGACCGCACCCGACGCCCAGTCCACGTGGGACGACGGCGCGTCGACGTGCAGGGTCGCCGGGACCAGGCCCGCCCGCATCGCGGAGATCATCTTGATCACGCCGGCGACTCCGGCGGCGGCCTGCGTGTGACCGATGTTCGACTTCACCGAACCCAACAACAGCGGCTCGTCCCGACCCTGCCCGTACGTCGCCAGCAACGCCTGCGCCTCGATCGGATCACCCAACGTCGTACCCGTGCCGTGCGCCTCCACCACATCCACGTCACCGGCCGACAACCCCGCCGACGCGAGGGCCTGCCGGATCACCCGCTGCTGCGACGGACCGTTCGGCGCCGTCAAACCGTTCGACGCACCGTCCTGGTTCACCGCCGTGCCGCGCACCACCGCCAGGACCCGCCGACCGTCCCGCCGCGCGTCCGACAACCGCTGCACCAGCAGCACGCCCACGCCCTCGGCGAGCGCCGTGCCGTCCGCCGCGTCGGCGAACGCCCGGCAGCGGGCCACCGGGGAGAGGTTCCCCTGCCGGGTGAAGTCGACGAACACCGCCGGGGTGGGCATCACCGTCACGCCGCCGGCCAGCGCCAGGTCGCACTCCCCGGACCGCAGCGCCTGCACGGCCAGGTGCAACGCCACCAACGACGACGAACACGCCGTGTCCACCGTCACCGCCGGCCCCTCGAAACCGAACGAGTACGCCACCCGACCGGAGGCGATGCTGCCCGCGTTCCCGAGGCCCAGGTAGTCCTCCACCCCCGCCGGCGGCGTCTCCGGCGGGTGGGCGTACCCGTTGTGGGTCATGCCGGCGAAGACGCCGACGCGGGCGCCCTTCAGGCTGGTGGGGTCGATCCCCGCGGACTCGACCGCCTCCCAGGACGTCTCCAGCAGCAGCCGCTGCTGCGGGTCCATGGCGAGGGCCTCACGCGGCGAGACCCCGAACAGCCGGGGGTCGAACGCGCCGGCGTCGGGCAGGAAGCCGCCCTCCCGCACGGAGGAGGTGCCCGGCCGGGACCGCCCGGGGTCGTAGAGCGTGTCCAGGTCCCAGCCACGGTCGGTGGGGAAGGAGGCGATGGCGTCCCCGCCGGCCGCGACGAGGTCCCACAGCTCATCGGCCGTCCGCACCCCGCCGGGGAAGCGGCAGCCGACGCCGACGATCGCGATCGGCTGCTGCGCGTCGGCCTCGACGTCGCGGAGCCTTTGCCGGGTCCGCCGCAGGTCGGCGGTGACTCTCTTCAGGTACTCCCGGAGCTTGTCTTCGGTGTCCATCAACCCAGCCCATCGCGATGCACGGCGGAGACTCGACGTAAGCGACGGTACGAATGCGCAGAAGTCTCAGGCGACACCTGTATCTGTCGTTCGGCTCGCTCGGCCGAGAGCCACGAGGATCCCCATCTGCGGGGAGAAGTTATTGGGTGTGCGCGAGCGCGGACAACCCCTAACCAGGCGTCCGGCCAGCTAGGGGTGTCCGGGTGCCGACCGGTCGCACTAGCGTCGCCTCGACCGGGTCTGCGTTCGGCCCGGTCGGGAACTCCAGCCGCCGGGAAGGACCGCCGAGGATGACCACGCCAGATACCGACAACGGCCTGTGGGTGCGACGTTTCCACCCGGCACCGGGCCGCGCCAGGCGGCTGGTGTGCCTGCCCCACGCCGGCGGCTCCGCCAGCTTCTACTTCCCCGTCTCCCGCAGCCTCTCCCCGGGCGTCGAGGTGCTGGCGATCCAGTACCCGGGCCGGCAGGACCGGCGCCACGAGCCGTGCATCGGCGACATCCACCAGCTCGCGCGGGAGGTCTTCACCGTGCTGCGGCCCTGGCTGGACGAGCCGGTGGCCATCTTCGGGCACAGCATGGGCGCCAGCGTCGGTTTCGAGCTGGCCCGGCTGATCGAGCAGGACGGCGGCTCGGCCGCGCACCTGTTCGCCTCCGGCCGCCGCGCGCCGTCGCAGGCGCGGCACGAGACCGTGCACCTGCTCGACGACGAGGGCCTGCTGGCCGACGTCCGGAAGCTGAGCGGCACCAACCCGGCCGTGCTCGGCGACCAGGAGATGCTGCGGGCCGCCCTGCCGGCGATCCGCAGCGACTACCGCGCCGCGGAGACCTACACCTACCGGCCGGGTCCGCCGCTGAGCTGCCCGATCACCGTCTTCACGGGCGACGACGACCCGAAGACGACGGTCGAGGAGGCCCGCGCCTGGTCGACCCACACCACGGGGCAGTTCGACCTGCAGGTCTACCCGGGCGGGCACTTCTTCCTGGCCGAGCACCAGGCGGCGGTCCTGCGGGCCATCTCGACCGCCCTGACCGTGGCGCCGGCCATCTGATCCTCATCGGACGAGGGGCCCGTCCACCGGTTGTCACGACCGGTCGGCGGGCCCCTCGTCCGTGCGGGGTGTCACCGCTTGTGGCCCACCGCGATCACGTAGTCGAGCTGCGCCAGCTCCCGCTTCATCAGGTCCTGGTTCTTCCAGTGCGCGGCCATGCTCTTGCGCACGGCCGGCTTGACGACGGCGCGGAACTCGGGGTCGTTGGTCCGGTCGGCCATGTACGCCCGCCAGCCCTCCCAGGTCTGGTCCTTGATCGAAGTCACCTCCGGGCTGGCGAAGCCGGCCTCGACGAGCTCCTGCCGGTACGTGTCCCGGTCGTGCCAGTTCTCCTTCGGGATGCTGAACTTGACGAAGCTCAGCGGGCCCGACTGGATGGCCGCCCGGACGACGTCGGCGCTGACCGGGATGATGTCGGCCGTGGCCAGCACGCCACCCGGGCGCAGCACCCGCAGCGCCTCGGCGAAGAACGCGCTGCGCGGGTAGAAGTGGAAGGCGGATTCGAGGGCCACGACGCGGTCGAAGGTGTTGTCCTCGAAGGGCAGTTCGGTGGCGCTGCCGAGGCGGAAGTCGGTCCGGTCCGCGAAGCCCTCCTCCTGTGCCCGGCGCTGCGCGGCCTCGACGTGGTGCGGGGTGATGTTGAGGCCGTAGATCTTGGCTACCTGGCGCTCGCGCAGCCACTTGAAGTCCTGGTCGGCGTAGCCGAAGCCGACGTCGAGGATGGTGTCGTCGGGCTTGATCCCGGCGGCGTCGGCCAGCTTGTCGGCCAGCGCCTCGGCCGCCGTGTCGAGGTCGGTGACCCCGTCGGACCAGTAGCCGACGTTCATGTAGTGGGTGCGGCGCGCCGCAAACTCCACGTCGGGCGACTGGATCTCGTAGAAGCGCCGGACCCGGGTGATGGGGTCGGCCGTGAAGACCGTGCGGATCGCCCGACCGGCGATCTTCAGGTTCTCGAACATGTGGTGTTCCTTCCGTGGGTGGTCTCTTGATCAGCCGCGCCGGACCTGCCGACGCAGGTCCTCGATGAGCGCGGGCACACCGGCCGGGTCGGCGGCCGTGCCGAAGACGTAGAAGTCGGGCCGGACGAGCACCGCCACGGCGTCGTACCGCTTGAGGAGAGGCAGGTACACGTCGTCGAGGTCGTACGCGGTCGGCCCGGTGCCCGGTTCCGGGGCGGGGGCACCGGCGGGGAGCATCCGGACGACCCGAACGTCGAAGGAGTCCAGGACGGCCCGGGCGTCCGCGTCGAGCAGGCCGTCGGGGTCCTCGGCGCAGAGCAGGGCGAAGCCGGTGCCGACCACCTCGTCGAAGAGCCCGGCCCGGCCGTCGACCTCGACGCGCCCCTGCGGCATCGGCACGCCGGCGCCGGCGGCGTCGTCGCCCCGGCCGTGCAGGACGCCGCCGGCCAGCGGCTCCAGCAGGGAACGGGTGCGCGGGCGGGCCGTGCGCCGGCGCAGTTCGGCGAGCATGACGGAGTCCCGGCCGGCTGCTGCGGTCCGATCGGTCTCGCAGATCACCGTGCCCGAGTCCATGGACATCCGGATGGCGTGCTGCACGTGGGCGCAGCGCTCCTCCTGGTAGGTGTCCAGCAGGGTCTCGTCGGCGAGCCCGCGGTGCACCAGGTCGAGCTTCCAGGTGAGGTTGATGGCGTCCCGGAAACCGGAACTCATTCCCTGCCCCATGAACGGCGGCATCACGTGCGCCGCGTCGCCCGCGATCAGGATCCGGCCGGAGCGCCAGCGGTCGGCCGAGCACGCCTGGGTGGTGTAGACGCCGTACCGCTCCAGGGTCGCGTTGTCGGGAGTGATGTCGAAGAGGCCGAGCAGCCGCCAGACGCTCTCGACGCTCTCGAACTCCTCCCGGCTCTCCCCCGGCACCCGCATGAACTCCCACCGGCGGTGCCCGGGGCCGGCCGACACTGCGGTGCGGGGCCGCGCCGGGTCGCAGACCTGGAGGTTGTTCGGCTTGAACTCGCGGGCCTCGTGCGGCACCACGTCGCAGACCAGCCAGTCGTACGTGAAGCCGAGGTCGGTGACGCCGCTGCCCAGGTGCTCCCGGACGAAGCTGTTGGCCCCGTCGCACCCGACCACCCAACGGGCCGCGCGGACCTCCTCGCCGTCCGGCCCGGCGATGGTGACCTCGACCCGGTCGTCGTGCTCGACCAGGCCGGTCACCTGGTACGGGCGCAGCACCGTGACGCCCGGCAGTTCCGCTCCCCGCTCGGCGAGCAGCGCCTCCAGGCCGGGCTGGTAGAAGGAGACCGAGTCGGGCCAGCCCATCGGGCCGTCGCCGGTCACCTTGACGTGCAGCAGGGTCCGCCCGAAGCCGTTCTTGAAGGTGTACTCGCCCGACGACTCCACCACCGGGCCGAGCCGGTCGACGACCCCGGCGGCGGCCAGGATGCGGCTCGCCTCGCCGTCGTACGACACGGCGCGGGGGAAGTCGTACGGGGTGGCCCACCGCTCGACCGCCGTGACGGTGAGCCCTCGCTGCGCCAGCAGGATCGTGAGCATCTCACCGACCGGGCCGTAGCCCACGATCAGCACGTCGGTCATCAGCATCGGTATCGGTTCCTCGCGGGGTCGGTCGGACACGGTGTCGTGGGGACGGTTTGCGCCGTCCGGGGCGGCCGGACGGCGGTCAGAGGCCGAGTTCGGCGTCGATGAGGTCGAAGATCTCGTCGTCGCTGGCCCGGTCGAGGTCGATGTCGAGGTCGGGGCTGCCGTCCGAGCCGGCGCGCATCGTCCGCCACTTGGCGATGAGCACCTCCAGCCGGGAGCCGATCTGGGCGTGCAGCTCCGGCTCGACGCTGGCTTCGGTCAGCGAGCGTTCCAGGTTCTCCAGGTCCGCGAGGACCGGCGGAACGTCGGGGCCGGTGTCCGGCGCGAGCTGGGCGAGCAGGAACTCGGCCAGCGCGTTCGGGTCCGGGTAGTCGAAGATCAGCGTGGCCGGCAGGCGCATTCCGGTCGCCGTGGTGAGCCGGTTGCGCAGCTCGACGGCGGTCAGCGAGTCGAAGCCGATCTGGCTGAACGCCCGGCCGGGGGCGACCGCCGCGCGGCTGCCGTGCCCGAGCACGCTCGCCGCCTGCTCGCGGACCAGGTCGACCAGCAGGGTGTGCCGGTCGGGACCGGCCAGGGCCGCCAGTTCGTCGGCGAGGGTGCGGCCGCCGGTGGCCGGGGCGGCCGACCGGGCGCTGGGCCGTTCCCGCCGGGTCAGTCCGCGTAGCAGGGCCGGGGGCCGGTCGACCGCGCCGAGGGCGGCGACGTCGATCCTGGTCGGCACCAGCACCGGCTCGGCCGTCCGCAGGCCCGCGTCGAACAGGGCCATGCCCAGGTCGGACGGGATCGCGAGCTGCCCGTCCCGGGCGGTGATCCGGGGGTCGGTGCGGTCCAGCTTGGCGGTCATCTCGCTGGCCTGCTCCCACAGGCCCCAGGCCAGCGACCGGCCCGGCAGCCCCTCGGCGCGGCGCGCCAGCGCGAGCGCGTCGAGGAACGCGTTGGCCGCCGCGTAGTTCGCCTGGCCGGGCACGCCGAAGACGCCGGCGCCGGAGGAGAACAGCACGAAGCCGGCCAGGTCGAGGTGCCGGGTCAGCTCGTGCAGGTGCCACGCGGCGTCGAGCTTCGGCGCGAAGACCGTGTCGAGGCGCTGCGGCGTCAGGGCGGTGACCACCCCGTCGTCGAGCACCCCGGCGAGGTGCACGACCGCGGTCAGCGGGTGCCGCGCCGGCACCGCGTCCAGCACCCCGGCCAGGCTGTCCCGGTCGGAGACGTCGGTCGCCACCACCGTGGCCTCGGCGCCCAGGGCTCGCAGCTCGGCGACCGTCTCGGCCGCGCCCGGGGCCTGCTCGCCCCGGCGGCTGACCAGCAGCAGCCGTCGTACGCCGTGGGTCTCGACCAGTCGCCGGGCGACCAGTTGGCCCAGGGTCCCGGTGCCGCCGGTGAGCAGCACGGTGCCGTCGGGGTCCCACGCCCGGGGCATGGTGAGCACCACCTTGCCGACATGCCGGGCCTGGCTGACGTAGCGGAACGCCTCCGGCGCCTGGCGCACGTCCCACACCTGCGTGGGCAGCGGGGTGAGCGCGCCGCGTTCGAAGAGCCCCAGCAGCACGACGAGCATGCGCTGCACCTCGTCGGGGTCCTCGAGGGTCAGGTCGAAGGCGGTGTAGTCGACGCCCGGGTGGTCGGCGGCGACCCGGGCGGCGTCCCGGATGTCCGTCTTGCCCATCTCGACGAACCGTCCGCCGCGCGGCAGCAGCCGCAGCGAGGCGTCGACGAACTCGCGGGCCAGGGAGTCCAGCACCACGTCGACGCCCCGGCCGCCGGTGGCGTCGGCGAACCGGGTCTCGAAGTCCAGGGTCCGGGACGAGGCCAGGTGGTCCTCGTCGATGCCCATCGCCCGCAGGGCGTCCCACTTGGCGGGGCTGGCGGTGGCGTACACCTCGGCGCCCAGATGCCGGGCGAGCTGCACGGCGGCCATGCCGACGCCGCCGGCCGCCGCGTGCACCAGCACCGACTCGCCCCGGCCGAGCCCGGCCAGGTTGACCAGGCCGTGGTACGCGGTCAGGAAGACCACCGGCACGGAAGCGGCCGCCACGTACGACCAGCCGGCCGGCATCGGGGCCAGCAGCCGGCGGTCGGTGACCGCGACGGGCCCGAAGCAGCCCACGAACACCCCGAACACCCGGTCGCCGGGGCGCAGGTCGGTCACCTCGGCGCCCACCTCGACGACCTCCCCGGCACCCTCGCCGCCGAGCGGCCCCGCGTCGCCCGGGTAGAGGCCGAGCGCGTTGAGCACGTCGCGGAAGTTCAGGCCGGCGGCGTGGACGCGGACGCGGACCTCGCGGGGGCCGAGGACGGCGTCGGCGGCGTCGGTCGGGCTGAGCGTGAGGTTCTCCAGGCTGCCGCGCACCGGCGCGTCCAGCCGCCACGCGGTGGCGGGCGGCGCGGCGAGTTCGCCCGCCGAGCCGGCCCGCGCCAGCCGCGGCACGTACGCGACGCCGCCGCGGACGGCGGCCTGCGGCTCGGCGGCGGCCAGCAGCGCGGCGACCTGGTCGGGGTCGATCCCGTCGGCGTCGACGTCGACGACGACCAGCTGGTCCGGGTTCTCCGACTGGGCGGAGCGGACCAGTCCCCACGCCGCCGCGGCGGCCGGGTCGGTGACCTCGCCGGCGCCGTGCACGGCCACCGCGCCGCGGGTCACCAGCAGCAGCCGCGAGGCCGCCCAGCGGGGTTCGGTGAGCCAGCGCCGGACCATGTCGAGGGCCGCGACGGCAGCGCGGCGGGCCGCCTGGGGGGCCGGCTGCGCCGGCTCCGCGTCGAGCGGCACGAGCACGGCCCCGGGCAGGTCCAGTCCCGCGTCGACGGCGGCGGCGAGCCCGTCCAGCCCCGGGTGGAGCGGGAACCCGTCGAGGCCGGGGGCGACCGCCACGGCCGCGACCGGCGCGACCCCGTCGGCCGGCGGCAGGGGCGTCCAGTCGAGGCGGAACAGGGCGTCGCGGGTGGCCCTGTCGTCGGTGACGGCCAGCTCCGCGGCCGAGATCGGCCGCATCGTCAGGGCGGTCACGTCGGCGACCGGGGCGCCGGTCGGGTCGGCGGCGGTCACCGCGATGGCGTACGGCCCGACCTGGGTGAGCCGGACCCGCAGCGCGGTCGCGCCGGTGGCGTACAGGGTGACGCCGTTCCAGGCGAACGGCAGCAGCAGCCGGCCGGCCCCCGCGTCGGCGAGGCCGCCGAAGTGGGCGGCGTGCAGGGCGGCGTCGAGCAGGGCCGGGTGCAGGCCGTAGCGGTCGGCGTCGACCCGCTGGACCGCCGGCAGCTCCACCTCGGCGTAGACCTCGTCGCCGCTGGTCCACACCGCCCGCAGCCCCTGGAACGCCGGCCCGTACGCGTAGCCGTCGGCGGCGAGGGTGGCGTAGAACCCGGTCAGGTCGACGGGGCGGGCGTCGCGCGGCGGCCAGTCGGTGAGCTGCGGCGGTGGGGTGGGCTGGACGGCGGAGAGGGTCGCGCTGGCGTGCCGGGTCCACGGGCTCCCGGCCGGGCCGTCGGCGGGCCGGGAGTGCAGGGTCACCGAGCGGCGCCCGTCGTCGCCGGCCGCCCCGACCGCCACCTGGATCTGGCTGGCGCCGTTGGCGGGCAGGGTCAGCGGGGCCTCGATGACCAGCTCGTCGAGGACGGGGTGGCCGATCTCGTCGCCGACGCGCAGGCAGAGTTCCACCAGGCCGGTGCCGGGCACCAGCACGCTGTCGGTGACCCGGTGGTCGGCGAGCCACGGCTGGACGTCGGTCGACAGCCGCCCGGTGAACAGGTGCCCCTTCGCCTCGGCCAGCGCCACCGACGCCCCGAGCAGCGGATGCCCGGCGGCGTCCAGGCCGGCGGCGCCGACGTCGCCGGGGCCGGCGACGGGCCGGGGCCAGTAGCGGCGGTGGGCGAACGCGTACGTGGGCAGGTCGACCCGCCGGCCGCCGGCCAGCGCGGGCCGCCAGTCGACGGGGACCCCGGCCACGTGCAGCTGGGCCAGGGAGAGCAGGAACCGGTCGTGGCCGCCCTGGTCGCGTTGCACCGAGCCGACCACCACGGTCCCGCCGTCGTGGTCGGCGAGGGTCTCCTCGATGCCGACGGTGAGCACCGGGTGGGGGCTGCACTCGACGTACGTGTCGTGGCCCTGGTCGGCCAGCGACCGGACGGCCCGCTCCAGCTCGACCGGCTGCCGCAGGTTGCGGTACCAGTAGTCGGGGCCCATCTCCTCGCCGTCGAGCCAGCGCAGGTCGGTGGTGGAGAACAGCGGCACGGCCGCCGGGCCGGGGGTGATGCCCGCCAGCACCTCGGCCAGCTCGTCGCGGATGCGTTCCACGTGCGCCGAGTGGGAGGCGTAGTCCACCGCGATCCGCCGCACCCGGGCCTGCTCGGCGCCCAGTTCGGCGAGGAGTTCCTCCACCGCGGCCGGCTCGCCGGAGACCACCACGGC
The DNA here is from genome assembly GCF_055586845.1 of Micromonospora sp. NPDC049139. Taxonomy (NCBI): domain Bacteria; kingdom Bacillati; phylum Actinomycetota; class Actinomycetes; order Micromonosporales; family Micromonosporaceae; genus Micromonospora; species Micromonospora sp. NPDC049139. Next base: position 26,838 of record NZ_JBVJHK010000035.1, read on the forward strand.
GGCCGGGCCGTTCACAGCGGCCACCGCGATCCGGTCGCCGAACCGGGCGATCCGCTCGCGGACCGTGTCGGCGGGCAGCGCGACGGAGGCCATCGCCCCGTGCCCGGCCAACGCCCGGATGGCGCGGCTGCGCAGCGCCACGACCCGGGCGGCGTCGGGCAGGGAGAGCACCCCGGCGACGCAGGCGGCGGCGATCTCGCCCTGCGAGTGGCCGACCACGGCGGCGGGCTGGACGCCGTACGAGCGCCACAGCTCGGCGAGCGACACCATCATCGCGAACAGGGCGGGCTGCACCACGTCGACCTCGTCGAGGCCGGGCGCGCCGGGCGCCCGACGCAGCACGTCCAGCAGCGACCAGTCCAGGTACGGCCGCAGGGCCGCCTCGCAGGCCGCCATCCGCTCGGCGAACACCGAGGACTGGTCGAGCAGGTCCAGCCCCATGCCGAGCCACTGGGAGCCCTGGCCGGGGAAGACGAAGACGCACCTGCCGGCGGGCCCGACGTCGCCGCGTACCACGGCGGGGTCGGGGCGGCCCTCGGCGAGCGCGTCGAGGGCGGCGGCGATCCGGTCCGGGTCGGCGCCGACGAGCACCGCGCGGGCGTCGAAGGCGCTCCGGCCGGTGGCCAGCGACCAGGCCACGTCGAGGGGGCGCTGGTCGGGTCGCTCGGCGAGGTGGGCCCGCAGCCGGCGGGCCTGCCCGGCCAGCGCCTCCGGGGTACGCGCCGAGAGCAGCCACGGCAGCGCGCCAGTCGTCCCGGCGGCGGTCTCCGGCGTCGTCGCGGCCACCGCCTTCGGGGCCGGCCCGGTGGCCTCCGGGGCCGGTGCCGGCTCGGCGACGGCCTCGACGATCACGTGGGCGTTGGTGCCGCTGATGCCGAACGACGAGACGCCGGCGCGGGCCGGCCGGTCCGCCCGGGGCCAGGGGCGCGCCTCGGTGAGCAGCTCCACCGACCCGGCGTCCCAGTCGACCCGGGAGCTGCGGCGCTCGGCGTGCAGCGTGCGGGGCAGCCGGCCGTGCCGCATGGCGAGGACCATCTTCAGCACCCCGGCCACGCCGGCCGCGGCCTGGGTGTGCCCGAGGTTGGACTTGACCGAGCCCAACAGCACCGGCGCGGCGTCGGCCGGGCGCTGCCCGTACGTGGCAAGGATCGCCTCCGCCTCGATGGGGTCGCCCAGCGAGGTGCCGGTGCCGTGCGCCTCCACCACGTCCACGTCGGCGGGGGTCAGCCCGGCGGCGCCCAGCGCGGCCCGGATGACCCGCTCCTGGGACGGCCCGTTCGGGGCGGTCAGCCCGTTGGACGCGCCGTCCTGGTTGACCGCCGAGCCACGGACCACGGCGAGCACCGGGTGGCCCCGGCGGCGGGCCTCGGAGAGGCGTTCCACGACCAGCATCCCGACGCCCTCGGACATGCCGAAGCCGTCGGCGTCCTCGGCGAACGCCTTGCACCGCCCGTCGGCGGCGAGGCCACGCTGACGGCTGAACCCGGTCAGCCCGGCCGGGGTGGACATCACGGACACGCCGCCGGCCAGGGCCAGGTCGCAGTCGCCCTGGCGCAGCGCCTGGACGGCCAGGTGCAGCGCGACCAGCGACGCCGAGCAGGCGGTGTCCACGGTGACCGCCGGCCCCTCCAGCCCGAGCGCGTACGCGACCCGTCCGGACAGGACGCTGCCGGCCGTGCCGGTGAGCAGGTGCCCCTCGTCGGCGGTGACCTCACCGTCGTCGGAGGCGACACCCGGGGCGACCTGGTTGGCGTAGTCCTGGCCGTGCGTGCCGGCGAAGACGCCGGTGCGGCTGCCGCGCAGGGTGACCGGGTCGATGCCGGCGCGTTCCAGCGCCTCCCACGAGGTCTCCAGCAGCAGCCGGTGCTGCGGGTCCATGGCGAGGGCCTCGCGGGGGCTGATGCCGAAGAACTCGGCGTCGAAGTCGGCGATGCCGGTGAGGAACCCGCCGGCCCGCACGTACGTCCGGCCGGGCGTGCCGGGCACCGGGTCGTAGAGGTCGGCCAGCGGCCAGCCCCGGTCGCCGGGCAGGTCGCCGATGACGTCCGCGCCGGCGTCGAGCAGCCGCCACAGCTCCTCGGGGGAGCCGATGCCGCCGGGGAACCGGCAGGCCATGGCGACGACGGCGACCGGCTCGTCCAGGGCGACGGTGGTGGCGTCGGTGACCTCGGCGGCGGCGGTGCCGAGCAGCCGGGCGTGCAGGTGCGCGGCGAGCAGCTCCGGGGTGGGATGATTGAACACGGCGTGCGGGGCGAGCCGGACGCCGGTGACGGCGGTGAGCCGGTTGCTCAGTTCCACCGCCATCAGCGAGTCGAAGCCGAGTTCCTTGAAGGGGCGGCGCGGTTCGACCTGTTCGGGGCCGGTGTGCCCGACCACGGTGGCGCAGCGGGTGCGCACCAGGTCCAGCAGCAGGGCGGCGCGGTCGGGCTCGGCCAGCTCGGCCAGCCGGTCGGCGAAGCCACCGGTGGCGGCCGGCGCGGCGGCGGCGTTGACGGCCCGGCGGGGCGGCGGGGGCAGCAGCGCCCGCAGCAGGGCGGGCACCTCGCCGGAGGCCCGGACGGCGGCCAGGTCCAGCCCGATCGGCACCAGCGCCGGCCGGTCGGCGTGCAGCGCGGCGTCGAGCAACGCCAGGCCGGCGGCCGTGTCCAGGGGGCGGGTGCCGCCCCGGGCGAGCCGGGCCAGGTCGGCCGGGGTGAGCCGGCCGGCCATCCCGTCCTCGGTGGCCCACAGGCCCCACGCGAGGGCGGTCGCCGGCAGGCCGTGCGCGCGGCGGTGCGCGGCGAGCGCGTCGAGGAACGCGTTGCCGGCCGCGTAGTTGCCCTGGCCGGGGCTGCCGAAGACGGCCGCGGCCGAGGAGAACAGCACGAACGCGGCCAGGTCCAGCTCGGCGGTCAGCTCGTGCAGGTGCCACGCCCCGTGCACCTTGGATCGCAGGGCCCGCTCCCAGCGGGCCGGGTCGAGGTCGGTGAGCAGCGCGTCGTCTGTGGCCCCGGCGGCGTGCACCACGGCGACCAGCCGGTCGGCCAGCGTTGCGACGACCTCGGCGAGGGCCGTCCGGTCCGCCACGTCGACCGCGACCACCCGGACGGTGACGCCGGCGTCGGCCAGGTCGGTGGTCCAGTCGGCGGCCCGGCCCGTGCGGCTGAGCAGGACCAGCTCGGCGACGCCGTGCACGGTGGCGAGGTGGGCGGCGACGTGCCGGCCGATCCCGCCCGTGCCGCCGGTCACCAGCACGGTGCCGCCGGCCAGCGCCGGGGCCGGCGTGCCGGCCGGCGGGTGCTCGACCGGGCGGAGCCGGGGCAGCAACGCCCGGCCGTCGCGGACCGCGACCTCGGGCTCGTCGGCGGCGACGGCCAGCGCCGCCCGGACGGTGGCGTCGTCGGTGGCGTCGAGGCTGAGCAGCAGGAACCGGTCCGGGTGCTCGGCCTGGGCGACCCGGACCAGCCCGGCCACCGGGGCGTGCACCGGGTCGCCGTCGCGGACGGCCACGGCCAGCCGGGTGGTCTCCGCGCGGGGGTCGGCCAGCCAGCGCTGGAGCACGTCGAGGACGGCGAGGCCGACGGCGTGCGCCCGGTCGGGCACCGGGCCGCCCGGCTCGCCGTCGCCGACGCGCAGCACCAGCAGCGGCGGCAGCGGCCCGTCCGGGGGCGTGTCGTCGGCGAGCGTCCAGGAGGGCGCCGGCGTCGCCGGGAACGCCGCCGGCAGCCAGTCGACGGCGTACAGCCCGGCGGGGGCGGGCTCCGGCGCCGGCGCTTCGGCGGGCGGCAGCGCCACGGACCGCAGCACGACCCGGTCCGCGTCGAGCACGGGCGCGCCCGCGTCGTCGACGGCGCTCAGCGTCACCGCGTCCGCCCCGGCGGGGGCCAGGCTGACGCGCAGCGCGTGCGCGCCGGTGGCGTGGACGCGCACGCCCGTCCAGTCGGTGGGCACCAGCCGGACGGTGGGCGCGGCGTCGGGGTCGGCGGTGGGCGCGGCGTCATCGGTTGGCGCGGCGTCGGCGCCCGGCGCGAAGTCGGCGAGCGGGAGCAGGCGCAGGGCCGCGTCCAGCACCAGCGGGTGCACGCCGTACCGCTCGGCGTCCGGATCCCGCGCGTCCTCGGGCAGGCGTACGTCGACGAAGAGCCGGTCGGCGGCGACCCACGCGGCCCGGGCCAGCTCCCCGGCGACCGCCCGGCGCTGCGGGGTGGTCAGGTCCACCGGCCGGGCCCCGACGGGCGGCCAGGCCGGGGCGTGGACGCTGTGCCCGCTCTCGGCGTCGACCGGGGCGAGCACCGCCTCGGCGACCTCCCGCCACGGCTGCCCGTCGCCGGACCGGACGTGGCAGCGCGCCGTCCGACGCCCGTGCTCGTCGGGCGCGGAGACGACGACCTGCACCTCGACGGTCAGCTCGGCGGGCAGCGGCACCGGCTCGGGGACGCGCAGCCGCTCCACGGCCGGGGCGCCGAGCTGCTCGCCGAGGTGGGTGAGCATGTCCAGCAGCGCGGTGGCGGGCAGCAGCGCCGGTGCGCCGTCGCCGGGGGCGGCCAGCCACGGCTGGGTGGCCGCGGAGACCTGGCCGGTGCAGACCACCTGCCCGGTGCCGGCGACCGGCAGCACCGCGCCGAGCAGCGGGTGCCCGGCGTCGGCCAGCCCGATGCCGGCCGGGCCGCCGGCCGCGGCCCCGGCGGGCAGCCAGTAGTGCCGGCGCTGGAAGGCGTACGTGGGCAGGTCGACCGGGCGGTGCGGGCCGGGGCCGGCGAGAGCGGCGCGGTCCACGGCGACGCCCCGCACGTGCAGCCGCGCCACGGCGGCGAGCAGCGCCGCCGGCTCGTCGGCGCCGCCCCGCACGGCGGGCACGAAGGCCAGCTCGTCGGACTCGGCGGCGAGGCAGTCCTGGGCCATGGCGGTGAGCACGCCGGCCGGGCCGAGTTCCAGGAAGGTGGTGACCCCCTGCCGGTGCAGGGCCCGCACGCCGTCGTGGAAGCGGACGGTGCCCCGCACGTGCGCCACCCAGTAGTCGGGCGAGCAGAGCCGGGCCGGGTCGACGGGGTGGCCGGTCAGGTTGGACACCACCGGCAGGTGCGGGGTGCGGTACGTGAGGCCGGCCGCCACCTCGCGGAACGCATCGAGCATCGGCTCCATGCGCGGCGAGTGGAACGCGTGCGACACCCGCAGCCGGCTGGTCCGCCGCCCGGCGGCGCGCAGGGTGGCCACGACGGCCAGTACGGCGTCGGTGTCGCCGGAGACGACCACGCTGGTCGGTCCGTTGACGGCGGCGAGACCGACCCGGTCGGTCAGGTGGGCGGCGACCTCGGCCTCGTCGGCCTCGACGGCGACCATCGCGCCCCCGGCGGGCAACTGCTGCATGAGCCGGGCCCGGGCGGCGACGAGCGCCGCCGCGTCGGCGAGCGGGAACACCCCGGCCACGTGCGCGGCGGCCAGCTCGCCGACGGAGTGCCCGAGCACCGCGTCGGGGCGTACGCCCCAGGACTCCAGCAGGCGGTAGAGGGCCACCTCGAAGGCGAACAGCCCCGGCTGGGTGTAGAGGGTCTGGTCGAGCTGCCCGGCCAGGTCGCTGCCCTCGGGGGCGAACACCACGTCGGCGACGGGGTGCGGGGCGTGGCCGGCGAGGCAGCGGTCGAGTTCGGCGCAGGCGGCGTCGAACGCGTCGGCGAAGACGGGATACGCCGCGTGCAGCTCGCGACCCATGCCGGGACGCTGGCCGCCCTGCCCGCCGAAGAGCAGGCCGAGCTGACCGTCGACGACGCGGCCGGTCAGCAGCGCCGGGACGTCCGGGTCGGGCTCGCCCCGGGTCAGCGCGGTCAGCCCGGCGCGGGCGGCGGCCGGATCACCGGCCAGCACGACCGCCCGGTGCTCCAGGGCGGCGCGGGTGGTGGCGAGCGCGTGCCCGACGTCGGCCGGGTCGGCGTCCGCCCCGGGCCCGTCGAGCCAGGTCAGCAGGCGGGCCGCCTGGTCCCGCAGCGCCTCGCCGGAGGCAGCGGCGATCAGCCACGGCACGGGCCTCCGCCGGCCGTCGGTGCGCTCGGTCCGCGGCTGCGGCCCGTCGGTCGCCGGGTCGGCGGAGGGCGCCTCGACGATGACGTGGGCGTTGGTACCGCTGATGCCGAACGACGAGACGCCGGCCCGGCGGGGCCGCCGCACGTCGGGCCACGGGCGGGCCTCGGTGAGCACCTCGACCGCGCCGGCGGACCAGTCCACCTCGGACGTCGGGGCGTCCACGTGCAGGGTGCGCGGCATCGTCCCGTGCCGCATGGCGAGCACCATCTTGATCACCCCGGCGGCGCCGGCGGCGGCCTGGGTGTGACCGAGGTTGGACTTCAGCGAGCCCAGCCGCAGCGGCTCGGCGTCGCCGCGGCCCGCGCCGTACGTGGCGAGCAGCGCCTGCGCCTCGATCGGGTCGCCGAGCCGGGTGCCCGTGCCGTGCGCCTCGACGACGTCCACGTCGGCGGCGGCAAGGCCGGCGACGGCCAGCGCCCGGCGGATGACCCGCTCCTGGGCGGGGCCGTTGGGGGCGGTGAGCCCGTTGGACGCGCCGTCCTGGTTGACGGCCGAGCCGCGCAGCACGGCGAGGACGGGGTGCCCGCGCCGGCGGGCGTCGGAGAGCCGTTCCAGCAGCAGCACGGCGACGCCCTCGGACCAGCCGGTGCCGTCGGCGCCCTCGGCGAACGCCTTGCACCGGCCGTCCGGGGCGAGCCCGCGCTGCCGGCTGAACTCGACGAACGCCTGCGGGGTGCCCATCACGGCCACGCCGCCGGCCACCGCGAGGGAGCAGTCCCCGGCGCGCAGCGCCTGGGCGGCCAGGTGCAGCGCCACCAGCGAAGACGAGCACGCCGTGTCGACGGTGACCGCGGGCCCCTCCAGCCCCAGCGCGTACGCGACCCGGCCGGAGACGACGCTGCCGGCGGTGCCGACGCCGAGGTAGCCCTCGGTGCCGGGCGGCGCCTGGCGCGGGTTCGCGGCGTAGTCGTGGTGCATGACGCCGGTGAAGACGCCGGTGGCGCTGCCGCGCAGCGAGGTCGGGTCGATGCCGGCCCGCTCGAACAGCTCCCAGGACGTCTCCAGCAGCAGCCGCTGCTGCGGGTCCATGGCCAGCGCCTCGCGGGGGCTGATCGCGAAGAGGGTGGCGTCGAAGTCGGCGGCGTCGGTGAGGAAGCCGCCCACCCGGACGTACGAGGTGCCGGGGCGGTCGGGGTCGTCGGAGAACAGGTGCGCCAGGTCCCAGCCCCGGTCGGCGGGGAACTCCGTGAGCCCCTCCCGGCCCTGGTCGACCAGCTCCCACAGCTCCTCGGGGGAGCTGACGCCGCCGGGGAGCCGGCAGGCCATGGCGACGACGACCACCGGGTCGTCCACCGTGGACGCCGGCGCGGGCCGGTCGGGCACCGCGCCGGGCTCCGGGGTGGCGCCGCGCAGCCGGGCGGCGAGGTGTCGGGCGAGGGCGTCCGGGCTGGGCTGGTCGAACGCGGCCGTCGCGGAGAGCCGTACCCCGGTGGCCTGGGCCAGCCGGTCGCGCAGGGCGACCGCGCTGACCGACGTGAAGCCGAGTTCCTTGAAGGCCCGGCCCGGGCGGACCGCGGCCGGCCCGGGCAGGTTGGCCACCTCGGCGGTGGCGGCGCGGACCAGGTCGAGCAGGATCCGGTCGCCCTCGGCGGTGGTCAGCCCGGCCAGCCGGCGGCGCAGCTCGGCCGCCTCCCGGTCGTCGGCGGCGTCGCGGTCGGCCCCGACGGGCGTACGCCAGGCGGGGTGCGCGGCGTCGGCGTGGCCCGCCGGTCGGGCGAGCAGCACCAGCTCGTCGCCGTCGTGGGCCACGTCGAACGCGGCGAGGTCGGCGCGCACCTCCGCCGGCAGGTCGCCGGTCGTCTCCCCGGCCGTGGCCGGCGTGGCCGGCTCCCGGTCGGCGCGCGCGGTCGTGCCGACGAGCCGGGCCGGAAGGCCGGCGGCCCGGCGGTGGGCGGCCAGGGCGTGCAGGGCGCCGACGGCCGACGCCGCCCGCTCCCGGTCGGCGGCGCCGAGCAGCAGCGCGGACGGGGCCAGGACGGTGAACGCGGCGGCCGGGTGCCGGGCGGCGTCGCCCAGCGTCCCGGCGAGGCCGAGCAGCCGGTCGACGGCGTCGTCGTCGGCCAGGTCGCCCTCGGCCAGGCAGAGGAAGACCGCCCCGGCCGGCTCGTCGCCCGCCTGGTCGGCGGGCAGCGCGACGGCCTCGGCGCCGGCGGCGGTGAGCTCGGCGGCCAGGTCGGCCAGCGCGGGCGCAGCGGTGGCGCCCGTGTGCGGCAGCCGCAGCCGGCGGACGCCGTACGCGGCGACGAGGTGTCGGGCCAGCGCCGCGCCGGTCGGCCCGTCGGCGCCGGTGACCACGGCCGGGTGGGCCGGGTCGACCACCGCGGTCGGCCGCGCCGGCATGGTCGCGGGGGCGGGCGCGAGGACCGCGTGCCGGGCGGTCCCGGCGCGGAGGGCGACCTGCGCGGCGCCGGCGTCCACCGCGGCGGGCAGCAGGGCGATCGAGGCCGCGTCGGCGTCGTGGTCGACCAGCACGATCCGGTCCGGGTGCGCGGCCTGGAGGCAGCGTCCGAGGGCCTGCACCGCGCCCGCCGCCGGGTCGGTCCCGGCGGTCGTGCTGGCCGCGTCGACGGATTCGCCGGTCTCGGCGGACGCCGAGGTGGCGTCGCCGGGCCCGGCGGTCAGCAGCACCAGCCGGGTGCCGGCGAAGCGGTCGTCGTCGAGCCAGCCGCGCAGCCGGTCGGCGAGGTCCGCCGGGACGGCGTCGGCCGGGTCGACCGCCAGCACCGTCACGTCGGGTACGTCCGGGGCCCCGCGCAGGGCGGCGAGGTCCGGGTGGGACCGGAACCTGTCCCCCGTCGACGCCGCGCGCAGCGCCTCCACCAGTGCCGCGCCGGTGGGCCCGACGACCGCCCAGCGGCGGGCCGGGGCGGCGGCGGTCAGGGCCGCCGTCGGCACGGGCGCCTCGACCGGCGGTACGGCGGTCAGGTCCAGCGGTTGCCAGGCGAGCCGGCTCAGCGTCTCGTGGTGGCTGCCGTTGACGGCGCGCAGCCGGGCCGGCCGGTCGAGCAGCAGCCGGCGGGTGACCTTGCCGGAGGCGGTGCGGGGCACCCGCGCGATCTCGTACAGCTCCTCGGGGACCTTGTGGTAGGAGAGCTTCTCCCGGCAGGCCGCGTACCCGGCGCGCGGGTCGAAACCCTCCGGCCCGGGCACCACGAACGCCACCGGCACCTCACCGAGCACGTCGTGCGGCCGGCCGGTCACCGCCACGTCGGCGACGCCGGGCACCGCGCGCAGCGCCTCCTCCACCTCGGCGGGGTGGATCTTCTCGCCGCCCCGGATGATCAACTCCTGGTGCCGCCCGGTGACGAAGATGTTGCCGTCGGCGTCGCGCCGGGCCAGGTCGCCGGTGCGGTACCAGCCGTCGCGCAAGGCGGCGGCGGTGAGTTCCGGCAGGCCGTGGTAGCCGAGCATGAGGCTCGGCCCGCGCACCCAGACCTCGCCCTCGGCGCCGGCCGGCACGTCCAGGCCGGTCTGCGGGCTGACCAGGCGCACGTCGACGCCCGGCACCGCGAGCCCGCAGGAGCCCTCGACGCGGGGCCGGTCCGGCCGGGTGACGGCGATCGAGCCGCAGGTCTCCGTGCTGCCGTACGCGTCGAGCAGCGGCGCGTCGAAGACCTCCTCGAACGCCCGCCGCAGCGCGCCGGTGGTGATCGCCCCGCCGACCAGGCAGACCCGCAGGGCCGGGGCGCGGAAGCCGGTCTCCCGGGCGGCGGTGACCAGGTGGTGGTACATGGCCGGCACGCCGGCCAGCACGGTGGCCTCGTCCTCGTCGACCGCGCGCAGCACGTCGTCGGCGGAGAAGCCGTCGACGAGCCGGGCCGTGGCGCCGACCGCGGTCACGCTGAGCACGCAGCCGATGTGGGAGAGGCTGTGGAACAGCGGGAGCGGCCAGACCACCCGGTCGGCGGCGGTGAGCCCGGGGATCGGCACGTAGCAGGAGGCGACCGACCAGAGGCAGGTGCGCTGGGTGGAGAGCACGCCCTTGGGCCGGCCGGTGGTGCCGGAGGTGTAGAGCATCCAGGCGACCTCGTCGAGGCCCAGGTCGTCGCGGGCGGCCACACCGGGCTCGGTGTCGACCAGCGCGTTCCAGGCGGTGACCCCGGCGGGCACCGGGCCGTCGCCGGTGACCACCACCCGCAGACCCGGCCGCTCGGCGCGCAGCCGCAGCACCTGGTCGAGGTGTTCCGGGTCGGTGACCACCAGCACCGCGCCGGAGTCGTCCAGCAGGTGGGCCAGCTCCGCGTCCGTGCTGCGCGGGTTCAGCGGTACGCCGACTGCCGCCGCCCGCGTGACGGCCAGCCAGGTCTCCACCGTCTCCACCCGGTTGCCGAGGCAGAAGGCCACCCGGTCGCCCCGCCCGACGCCCGACGCCGCGAGGTGCCCGGCCAGTCGGCGGGTCCGCACGTAGAGGTCGGCGTACCCGACCGCCCTGCGGTCGTCGCGGAACGCGACCTTGTCGCCGAACCTGGCGGCGTGGGCCGCGAGCAGGTCGGGCAACGGCTGGATCAGGTCGCTCCGCAGCATGTCACCACATTCCGTCCGTCGGCGAGACTCCCTCGTCCGCGGCCTGGACTCGCTCGCCGTAACGGCCCAAGTCTTCCCAGCGCCCGGCCGGCAACCTACCCCTGTCACCCCCTAAGTCGTCCCCAGATCCGGCCGCCGATCCGATGGCGGGACGCGCCGCAGGCCGATGATGGGGCGACCCCCGCAGGCCGTCGAGCCCCGTGCTCCACCCGCCCCGTCAGCCGAGGTGCCGTCGTTGGAACGCTGCTGGTTGTTCGCCCGCCTGGCCGTGCCGGCCGACGGACGCCCGGACGCGCGGGTGCCCGAGTTGGTCGGCACGGTCCTCACCGACCTCGTCACCGCCACCCGCCGCGCCGACCCGGGCACGGACTGGTTCTTCGACCTGCTTGACACGTCCACCGGGCGGTGGCTCAGCCTCGGCTTCCACGCCGCCCCGGCCGCGCTCGACGCGGTCCGGGCGCGGCTGCTCACGTACGACCCGCGGGTGTCCTTCGCGCCGGCCCCGGACACGGTGCGGGACGCTGCCCGGGGCGGCCCGCTCGCGTCCGCCGGCAGCGACCTGGCCCTGGCCCTGCTCGGCGGGGACGCTCCCTGGCTGGCCGGCGTCGAGCTGCCGCTGGCCGTGGCGCACCTGCGACACCTGACCGGGCTGGTGCCGGCGGCCGACCGGCTGGCGTTCCTCTTCCTGCACTGGCAGGACCGCAGCCAGCGGCTCACCGGGGCGCAACGGCGGGACCTGGCCGCGCAGGCGGACGCCGAGGCGGAGAAGATCGTCCTGGCGGCCGGGGACCTGCCGCTGGGCGGGGAGATCGCCGTCGCGTGGCAGCTCTACCTGGACCGGGTGGCCCACGTGGTCGGCCGGGAGCACCCGGCAGCGCCGCGCGGCTTCCTGCTGGCGCACCACGCGCAACTCACCCACGAACGCTGGGGTATCGGGCCGGACGTCGACTCGCTGGCGGCGCTGGCGCTGCGCCTGTCGATGGTCCGCGACCGCCCCGCCGCCCCCGCACCGGCCCCGATCCCGCAGCAGAGGAGACAGCAACCGCATGCACGCGTCCGCGCCTGACCGTCCCGCCCCCGCCGACCCGGCCCGGATCGAGGTGGCGCTCGGCGAGCGCGCGTACCCGGTGCTGATCGGCCCCGGCGTGCGTCACCGGCTGCCGGCGGAGGTGGCGCGGATCGGCGCGCGGCGGGTCGTGGTGGTCTCGGCCCGACCGCCGGAGTGGACCCCCGACCCGGGGGTGCCGCACCGGGTGGTGCCGGCCCGCGACGGCGAGCACGACAAGAACCTGGCCACGGTGGAGCAGCTCTGCCGGGCGTTCGCCGGCTTCGGGCTGACCCGCGCCGACGCGGTGGTCTCCTGCGGTGGCGGCACCACCACGGACGTGGTCGGGCTGGCCGCCGGGCTCTACCACCGGGGTGTCGCGGTGATCCACCTGCCGACCTCGCTGCTCGCCCAGGTGGACGCCAGCGTCGGCGGGAAGACGGCGGTCAACCTGCCGGAGGGCAAGAACCTCGTCGGGGTGTACTGGCAGCCCCGGGCGGTGCTCTGCGACACCGAGCACCTGGGCACGCTGCCGGAGCGGGAGTGGCGCAACGGGTACGGGGAGATCGCCCGGGCGCACTTCATCGGCGCCGGCGAGCTGCGCGACCGGCCCGTGGCGGAGCAGATCGCCGCCTGCGTCGCGCTCAAGGCGTCGGTAGTGGCTGCCGACGAACGCGACTCCGGGCTGCGGCACATCCTCAACTACGGACACACGCTGGGGCACGCGCTGGAGCGGGCCACCGACTTCCGGCTGCGACACGGCGAGGCGGTCGGCGTCGGCACGGTCTTCGCGGGCCGGCTGGCCGGCGTCCTCGGCCGCATCCCACGCGCCCGGGTGGCCGAGCACCGAAACGTGGTGGCGGACTACGGCCTGGACACGACGCTGCCGGCCGGCGTCGACCACGACGAGTTGCTCGCGCTGATGCGGCGGGACAAGAAGGCCACGTCCGGCCTGTCGTTCGTGCTCGACGGCCCGGCCGGCCCCGAGCTGGTCGCCGACGTCCCCGAGCCCGCCGTCCGCGCCGCCCTCACCGGCATGTGACGGCCTACCGGCCGCAGCCCCACGCCCGCCCACCCACCGTCGCGAGGACATGGGCTGCCGCGTCGGCGACGCGGTCGGCTTCAACAGCCGTCAGCGCGGGGTCGGTCCGACGTGTCGCGACAGCTCGTTCCAGCGCCGACAGCGGATCGCCCCCGAACCAGGACGGCCGGTCGTACCGGGTCAGGGTGGGTGACGGTGCCCCCGGGCCGCCTGCACGGCCCGGGGGTGACGCGTCAACTGCCCAGCGCCCGCTGGATCTGCGCGACCAGCACTCCGCAGGCGTACCGGTCCGAGGCGCCGACCATGCCGACGATGGTCGCCGGCTGCGGGCCGTTGTCCGTCTCCGCCGGGTCGTGGTGCATGAACACGATCAGTTCCCCACGATCGATGAACGGGGCGAGGATCGGCTCGGCGTCGACACCGGGCGCGAGCGAGAAGAACGTGGTCATGGCGCAGGGGTGTTGACCCAGCAGCGAGCTGCGGTGCAGCACGGATGCGGTGGCTCCGCTGACCCGGAAGTTCGGGTCGATGACCCGCAGTTGGCCGTCCCGGCTGATGCCGGCGTCGAACGCGCAGTATCCCCGGTATCCGAGCGCACTGGCCTTCCGGACCCCTACCGTAAGCGCTTCGACGAGTTCCGCCGGCGGCTGGTCGTCGTCGTCCATCACACAACCGACCCACGTCGAGGTGGGCTGCGGCAGGTGTACGGACGCGCCGAAGTAATGCACCGATCCGCTTTCCGTCACGCCGAACTGGAGTCCCCAGATCGTCCGGAAGGGCACCTCCTCCTCGACGATCCACCGATCGCTCACCTGTTCCAGTTGGTTGAACAGTGACCGGTTCAACCGGTCCTGCAACCGCCTGGTGAAGATGGCGATTCCGCTGTACACCTCGACACCGGCCGGTTTCACGACGGCCGGTCGGCGGTCCTGCTGCACGATCCGTCGCACCTCGGCGGGAGTGGCGACCTGGCGACGGGGCAGATATTCCGGTGCGATCAGTGTTTCCAGCACGGTCTTGTTGTTGAGGCGGGCCAGCAGATCCGGCGACACCCGGGCTCGCGCCTCCCGGAGCTGTGGATCGTGCGGAGGGAATTGGAACTCCAGCACTTCGCCCCGATCGGCGGCTTCCCGGGCGAGCTGCATCGCCTGCGCGCCGGAGCGGAATTCGCGCAGATCAGTCGGCGTCTTGAGACCACACCGACTGAGCAGGCGCAGTGATTTCTCCGCACTCGATCCGGTGCTGCAGATGACCGCCGCCTGCTGCGGCAGCGTCAGGTGAAGTCCGGTGATCATGTCCAGGCCGTTGTACAGGGCGGAGCCCGCGCCGGCGAGATAGCGGCTGCCGGCGGTCGCCACCGGATCCGGTGGTCGGGCGAGCACCACTCCATCCGGAGCGAACACCTGTGCCTGGATAGGCGCATCCATGGAATCTCCTGACATGCCGGCCCACGCGGGGCCTCGGGGTGGCACGAAGTCCGGGTGCGCCACGACCACGAACAGCGGAGGACGTGGACGTTGTGGGCTCCCGGGTCGGGGTGAGGCCGCTCGGCCACGAGAGTCGGGCGTGCCGCGTGCACCGGCCGGACGGGTCTCAGGCTGGACCGGCCAGGTAGCGGACTGGCTTGTGGTCAGCGCTGCGTTGGCGAGGTGCACACCATCAGGCGGTGTCTGAAATGCCAGTCACCGACTGGGTCATGATCGAGAAAGCATAGTCAGATCTCATTGCCCCGGGATGGGCCGGTCAGCCGAGCACGGACTGCCCTTTTCGCCGCCGGAATCGCCGATGCTCCGAGCGGGACCCTCGTCCGAGGGCTGACCGAATAGCTGCATTCGGAAGGACCACGGGATCATGAGCAGTCGCAACCGGACGATCGCAACCAACCGTTCCGGGCGGCGTCGACGATCCACGGTGGACGGACGCCGCGGCGGACCATTCCGCCGACAAACCACGACTGGTCCACACTGACCAGCTCAAATGGCCGACTCGACGGCACCGAGACCGCACCCGTGCCGATGCCGGCCGTCACGCGGAACGGGCCCCGGCCAACCCCGGCCGCGATCTCCGGCCGAGGCACTAGGGGTCGACGGGACGTAGCTCTAGGGGTGTACTCCCCTCCACGGGGCTTCGTAGGGTCGGGCCCCATTGGTTCGTCGTTCCCTTTCACCGCAACGAATGGGGACGATCGTGGGTGCGCGGCGCCCTGACGGACGGGAGGCGCGGGTGACCGGATCGGACACCGACCTGCTCCCGCCGATCGGCGACGTGGTCACGGTCCGGGATCCGGGCGGTGGTCACGCGCTGACCGCACGGCTGTTCCCACGCCACGGCCACACCTCGGGCCGTCCGGCACGCGAACCGGCCCGGATGTCGCGCCGGTCGGGATCCGCCCGACGGGCGGCACCGAGGCCACGACCGACCGGCAGAGCCGGTACGGTCGCCGAACCGTCCCCACGAGCCGCGAATCACCTGCGGTACGGCGGGTTGCGCGCCGACGGGAACGCGCCTGGGGCGTCCCCGTGAGCGGTACCGGCATCCCACGCCGCCCCGCACCTGCGTGTCACACCATGCCGTCCGGCGTACGGCACATCGGCTGACCGGCCACTCCGGCCAGGTGCTTTCCGGTCGCCCCCCTTTCAATCGGAGGTTCAAGCTCATGTCTGTCGGGTTCGAGCGTGCTCACGCCGTGGCCGGTGCGGTGGACGCCGAGGTCCTCGACCTGGTGGGTGACCTGCGTCGGCCGGCGGTGTGGCCGGCTCGGGCGGCGTCGGTGTTCCGGGCGCTGTCCCCGTCGTTGCCTGGCGGGGCGGCCGGTGAGGTGGTGGTGGCGGGGCTCGTGGCGGTTCTGGCGCGGTGGACCGGTCAGGGCGAGGTGGTGGTGGGGCTGTCGTCGGGTGGTGTGTTGCGGGTGGGCGTGGCGGGTGATCCGGGGTTCGGGGTGTTGGTGTCGCG
>NZ_JBVJHK010000036.1:0-36149 GCF_055586845.1 Micromonospora sp. NPDC049139
GCTCGGCAAGCCTGTACTGCGCATTCGTGACCCTCGCCGCAGCCCTCACCTGCCACAAGCGCTACCTCAAACTCACCACCTGAGACACGCTCTAAACGGATCTTTGAATTCGCAGGTCAGCAACCAGAACGTAGTTTTGGCACCCTACAGGCGAGCATTCGAATGCGGACGCCACCGCGCACGCGCCGACCGATGCGCGCGACACCGAGGAAGTTGCACCTGAGCCGCCGCGGGACGTCAGTTCTGGGTCAGCGAGCAGTCGTCTATGAGCAATTCCGCGCCACCAGCCCGTAGACCGTTGGAGAATACGCTCAACGGGAGGAGGTTGCCGCTACGGTCAGCTTCGTAGGTAATCGATACTTGATACCAGCGATCTGGGTCTCCGAGGGTGATCTTCGGCGACGGTGCGGGGTCCGAGGCCCGTTGCCAGTTGGTAGTGAACTCCTGCACCTGCACGTACGCACCGACTTTCGCCGTCGACCGCACCCAACACGACGCCTGATAGCTGCGACCTGCGACGGTGATCGCCTGGACTGGTCGGTTGGTGGCACCGGCGCTGTTTGCCTCGGTGGCGTTCGTTGTGATTCGGAGCGCGTGCGATCCGGTGCGGCCCGTAGTGACCTGTGACAGCACACCGGAGCCGAAGGCGGCCCAACCCGGAGGTGACTGCTCCGCACCAGGATCCGGCAGCAGGTTCCGTGCGGTCGCCGGGTTACCAACGGCCGCTGGCGTGCCCGATTTGGCCGGGTGCGGCCTATCCGAATCGTCCGGTTCGCTCTTGGGAGACACGGAGGTAGCCGCGCCATTGGTCGGCGAACGCGACGGCTCGGATGCGTCGTAGTACCAGGCAGTACCGAGTGCCGCGACCAAGACGACGGTGAGCCCGGCGCTAACCAGTAACCGCCGACGCTTCGGCGACCTGGCCAGCGGTTGGTCTGAGCCGTCGGACGCCGCCTCGGACGGCACGTACGCCGGGGCTGGGGTGTCGGCGCCTGCCTCGACGGCGGCGGGGTCCCTGGACGCGCCCGGCGTGGTGGCGCCAAGGAGCAGATCCCGGCCGGCGACACGCAGCTCACGAGCCAAGATGGCGGCGGTGGGTTGTTCGGTGGAATCGCTCAGCAAACAGGCGACGATCAGCTTCCACAAGGGACCGGGCACGTCGCCGCGTTCCATTGCCCGGTGGGAGTCATCGGTTGGCTCCACGCCGAGCAGACGGGCGAGGGTGACGCCAATCTGACGAATGTCTGAGAATATCCGGGTGTTGTCGCGCGAGACTGCTTCGCCGAGTACCGGCCGTGGCTGTCCGCCGGGCATCTCCACATGTACGTGCTCTCCGAGCATCCCGGACGACAGCCCTTCAGCATGCCGAGCGGCCACCTGTTCGGCCAGGCTGGCGACGAACAGCGCGGCCTTGTGCGGCGTCATTGGCGCGTACCGTCGCACGAACGTCGACAGGTCCACGGTTGCGATCGGCTCTTCGGACACTCGGCGCCTCCCCTCGGCGTGCGCCCGAGTCCGGCGGTGCCGTTCGGACGCGTGTTCTCGGGTCCCACCCTGGTCTGGGGTTCAGGGCCTCTTGGGCAGTGGTTCCAACGACTGCAGCTTTGCTTTTGCGTTGTGCACCGCCCTGGAGAGCTGGGCTTGCAACACTCGACGCATGGCGTGGACCTCGTCGTTGAAGCGGCGGCCTTCTGGGCCGACCCAGGCGTCGTCCTCGAGCGCCTTGCAGGAGAGATCTAGCGCGCGCCAGTTCTCGTCAGATAGTCGCTGGATCGACTGTGCCGCGCGCTGCGCGATCAGCTGATCCACGAAGGACGGGTTAGACAAGTGGACACCTCACCTCACGTGCCTGTCAGGATCGACTCAAGTGTTGGCGGACCGGTCGTGCGGGCACCTGTCCCGCGGCGGCAACCATGGACGCGAGGGACACTGCCAGCTGACGTCGGGGGCCGGCCCGCCTGGCGAAGCAGCAGCCGGCCAAGGTAAGCCGGTCGTGAGGACGCCTGCACTCACGGTCGCCTTCCATGCTACCCGGGCAGGGCAACCTGAACGGGCAGGACCGTGGCGGACCGGATCAGGACGGCCCGACCAATCGGCCCGCTCCCCGTACCCGCGTTGCGCGGCAGCCGCACGCCGAACATGTCAGCGTCGTCTGGGGACCGAGCGGCGAGCAGAAGCCCGATCCGGGAGCGCAGAGCATCGGCGGTGAACCCGCGGTAGGCGTTCTTGAGGTCATCGGTCAGACCTGCGGCGATCACTGCGTGCTCACCGTCGCGTGCCGTGCGCAGTATTTCGACCAGGGTGCTGTCAAGCGACGTGTCGGCCAGGAGCTCGGCGTCGTCGACGACGACGACGTGACGTCGGTGGCCCTGAGTCGACGCGGTCAACGCCTCGCCCGTCACATCCGCGTTCAGCACGGCGAGCACGCCGGGCAGGCCCGCTAGGTCCCGTAGGGGGGATCGCCGTGGCGTAACCACAATCACGGGCGTGCCCTGCGCCAGCAGCGAGTGCGCCATCGTCAGCAGCGCGGTCGACCGGCCGGATCGTGGTGGGCCAGCGACGACGAAGCCGGGACCCTCGGTGAGCAGGTCGACGCTGATCGGGGCCATCTCGTCGCCACCGGCACCGATGAGCGCGGTGAGCCCGGACGACGGGGCCACAGGCAGGTCCATTTGCGCCAACTCGGCCACGGTGACCCGCACCGGAAGCGTGTCGACACGCAGTGGCCGCAAGGACCTCGGTAGTGCGGAACACCTCCGCGACGCGTTCGACGCGTGTCTGTGCAACGCGGCGACCTGCGCGGGACCGGATGGGTCGGGATCGAGCAGGGCGATCTGGCTTACTCGGACGGAGCCGCCGGGACCGGGCTCCACCACCCGCCCCGGGGGCATCCGCGTCGGAAGGTGGCGTTCGTTGATGCCCGCGTAGCCGTAGTCCGAGGGTTCGGCCATAGGCAGCACCAGCCGCTGCTCGAAGACCGTAGAGATCGGCCCGGTGAGCAGGCTACGGTCGCCGGTGACGATGGCGCGCAGCCCGACAGCGAGTCCCTCCCGGAGTAGTTGGACCACGCTGTCGACCAACCGTCCGTAGTCGTAGGCCTCGTACGCCGCGACAAAGCCCTCCCACGCGTCCAGCAGCAGCACCATCCAGGGCATCCGCTCAGACGGTGGCACTGTGGCACGCTGTTCGGCGAGACTGGAGAAGCCCTCGGCGGCGAGCACCTGCTGTCGCCGGGCAACCTCCTGGCGCAGGCGGGCGAGTAGCCGCTCCATCCGGTCGACCTGGTCGCGGCTCACCACGGCACCGCAGTGCGGTAGCGCCGTCAGCGGCAGTAGCCCGTTGGCGCCACAGTCCATCCCATAGACGTGCACCTCGCTTGGGGCGTATCGAGCAGCGGCGGATCCGACGATCGTCCGCAGCACCGTGGTCCGGCCGGTCTGCGGCGAGCCCGCCACCAGGAGATGACCACCCTGTTGCACGTCGAGGACCATGGGAACGCGAGTCTGTCCGGAAGGCAGGTCGGTGAGGCCGAACGGGATCGGAGACACCGCCGGGCCGTCCGTCGTCGCCAGAGGCAAGTCGTCGAGGGTCAGGATGTCGGGCAGCGGGGGCAGCCAAGGGCTACGCTGCTGGGCTGCCCGCGACCGTCGGGCCGCCTGCTGGATCGTCTCGACGAGGACGGCGAGGTCGGTGACCATCGTGGTGTCGTCCTGCGGCTCGCGCGACGCTGCGGGAACGCTGCGCCCGAGCCTGCGCCAAGGCAGCGGGATGACCCGTACCGGGGGTGGTGCGGCCGGGGACGCCTCCGAGGGTCGCCAGCCTCCGATCCGGGCCGACTGGACGATCTGCGGCACGGAGGATCCGGACCGCAGGTAGAGGCGTCCGGGTAACGACCTCGGGATGCGCGCCGCGTCAGTGGTCTCGATGACGTCCGACGACTCGACGGCATCGGTCACCCGCAGCGCGATCCGCAGGTTGGTGTTGGCGCGGATGTCGGGGGTCACCACGCCCGCCGGGCGCTGTGTGGCCAGGACCAGATGAACACCCAAAGACCGGCCACGACGAGCGATGTCGACGAGGCCGGCCACGAAATCGGGCAACTCGCTGACCAACGAGGCGAACTCGTCGATGACGATGACAAGGCGGGGAAGTGGACTGATGGCCATGCCACCGGCCTCACGCAGCCGGCAGTGATCGTCGATGTCCTTCGTATCGTGCCGCAGAAGGATGGTCTCGCGGCGGCGTAGCTCGGCCGCGAGCGATTCCAGCGCCCGTTCGGTCAGGTGCCCGTCGAGGTCGGACACCATGCCGACGGTGTGCGGCAGTTTGGCGCAGTCCTTGAACGCCGATCCACCCTTGTAGTCAATAAGGACGAAGTTCATCTCGTCCGGCCGGTTCGCCACGGCCAGGGAGGCGATGAGGGTCTGCAACAGTTCCGACTTGCCTGCCCCGGTGGTGCCCGCGATCAGCCCGTGCGGGCCGTCCGTACGCAGGTCGATGGTGACGGGTCCGTCCAGACCGACCCCGATCGTCGCCTGGGTCGATCGACCGCCGCCCGCCCAGTGGGCGACCACCGCCGCAGCGTCGGGCGGCTCCAGATCCAGCAGGTCCAGCAGGCGGCAGGTGTCGGGCAGCCGGGCCTCCTCGGCGTGGTCACTGATGTCCCGTACAGCGGCCAGCGCCCGCGCCAGGCGTAGGCACCAGTCCGGTCCCACCAGGTCCGGACGCACCTGCTCAAGCACGTCGGTCTGATGCTGCTGGACCCGCAGAGCCACGCCTTCCTCGACAACAACCGCCAGGCACTCCGCCGGCAACCGGGATTCGTCGGTCTCCAGCGAGATGGCGTAGATGCCGACCGCGGGACCCTCGCTGAACATTCGCGCCACTCCCGGCAACGCCCGGATGCGCCTGGCGCCGTCGAGAACCACGACGACAGCTGGCTCATTGGTGCCGGGGTTGGTGTCCGGGCCTCCCGCGCGAGCATCCTGCCGTGCCGAGATCACCGCGTTCAACTCGGCGATCCGACGCAGCACCGTGTCCTCGTCGTTGCCGACCAGCACCACGCTCTGGTCATCGCCGGACCGGCAGTGTGGCAGCCAGCGCACCCAGTCCCAGCTCTCGTTGCCAGCGGGATCGGTCAGCACACAGACCCGGACGTCGACAGGGCTGTGCAGGGTGACGATCTGAGCGAGGAGCCATCGTCCCAGCGAGTAGGGCAGGTCCCCGTTGCCTGCCACTCCCAGCACGCCGACGTCTCGAAGCGCCACGACCACGGGGGCATCGACCAGCCGCCACACCTCTTCCTGCTCCCGCTGATGGTCGAGCGCTTCCGGATCCTCCACCCGTATCTCCGAGCGCACCTGCCCGGTTCCCACCCGTACGGTCAGGAAGTCCGTGTCCAGACACCGTCTCTCCCACAGCATCGAGCCGGGCGCGACGGCCGCGAGCACCACCCGGGCCGGATCAGGGTGGGCGCGCCTGCGACGGCTCCGCTCGGCGGCCAGTGCCCGCCGGGCGTCGCCCTCGATGCGATCCCGAAGCTGCTGGTACTCGGCCATCCGCCGACCGAACGACTGGTGACCCTGGCGCCGTTCAAGAACGTAGTGCAGCACCATCGCGAGCGGACTGAGTAGGCCGATCCACAGGTAGAGCCACTGCCGCAGCAGCACCGCCGTACCAATCGCCAACAACACCGGCGACAGCGCCAGGACCACGGGCAACGCGCCGGACTCGCTCTGCCTCGGCACCTGAGGGAGCCGGAAATGTGTCTGGGGCCGACGCGGCGTCACCCGCGGGGGCCGGTTGTAGTCGAGGCCCACGCCATCCTGGGATGGCTCCAGCGCGACGTCCGGCCGGGTGGGCGGAGCAACCTCGAAAAGACTGCCGCCCGCCGCCAGTTGTGCGGCAAAGGGCCAGGGCCGCGCGCCCGCCACCTGCTCACCGTCGAGTCGGCCGTAGCTGTCCGAAGTGAAGCTCACCTGGCACTGCCCCTCCGGCTCGACCGACACGGTGAACGCCTGCTCCGGCAGGTAGCCGTCCCCAACCGAAATGTCGGCATCGATGCCGGAGCCCACAACGCTCTCCCCCGGCGGGAGGTGGTAAACCGTGCCCGCCTGCGGGCCTCCGGTGACGCGTAGTTCCACAACCCCGACCGGCGCCGCTGCTGGGCAGCCGGCTGGGTCGTCGAGGCTGACCACGGCGCCATCGCGAATCGGCGAAGCCCTGAGGGAAAGTCGGGGATCGATCGGCCGCCCGTCCACGTAGAGCACCGGTGAGGGCCCGTCGTACCCGGTACCGCGCACACCCGGCAGCACCCGACCGATCTCCCGCGCCACCAGATCCACACCGGATTCCGGATGCGCGTCGATGATGACGTCCTCCGCGCTGGCGGCGGCCAAATCGATGATCGTGACTGAGAGCCGCATCCGTTCACCCTATAAAAGCCCATTGATCAGCCGAACCCGCACCGATGCCAGCGTCAGATTCACGACACAAGTCGCCTGCCTGGCTCCGAAACGGCCGACCTACCATCTGACTGAACGCGCGAGACCACCGAGCGGCAGTTCACGGAAACCCGACTTGCCCCTGGACGACCCCGACCGGAACGTGGGATGATTCCGTGATGCCGTCATAAACCACCCGCTCCAATGGAGGAAGTGATCATGGCGAATCTGCGCGGTGGCAACATCGAGGAAATGCACCGGCTCGCGAAGATGTTCACGGCGAATGCCGCGAAGCTCAACGGCATCATCAACGACCTCAACGGCCGGACGGCCAGCAGCGATGCGATCTGGACCGGCCCGGCGGCGGACCGGTTCCGCTCCGAATGGAGCGAGGCGAGAGCCGCGTTCGAGAGGATGCGCCAGGCTCTCGACGAGGCCGGCACCGCCGTGACGAAGAGCGCGCAGAACATCGAGGCCGCAACCCGCTGACCCAGGGCCCGCAGGAGGCTCTCGCGAACTGAGGCCGGCACCTGAGCCGGCAATGACGGCGCCGGATGCAGCCGAACCGCCCAGGAGCGTCCTGAAGACGATCACGCGGGGCTGGCGGAGTGATTTCACAGATCACTGGGGAGGAAGCATGACCGGCCCACAGAACGACCCCAACTTCGCCGGAGTCACGCAGCCGGCCTTCGACGCTCTCGTACGCGTTCATACGCAGGCCGCGCTGGCGCTGGAGCAACTCGCTCCCGCGCTGTGGACCCACCTGACCACGCTCAAAGCAGACACAGCCCCCGCAGAGGCGATCCGGCAGCTTGCGAGCCAGGCGCGCGTCCAAGCGCAGGAGCTGCAGTGGCGCCAGGCCCTGATCCGCGCCTTGGAACAACATAGCTCGGTACCGCAAAGTCCGTCGCTTCAGCCCGCAGCCAGAAAGCTGTCGTGGGAACTCCGCGAAGCAGAGTTCCTTCCTCCGGCGCAACTGCCAGCGGGATACAGTTTTTCGGCCGACGAAAAGGCAGTCCTGAGCTGGATTCAAGCCCACCAGGGAATCATTATTCGGGAGGCCCGCGCAAGAAACATCTCACCCAAGGCCATCGTCGCAGCAATCGCCTGGGAAGCGCTAGAAAACCGCAAAGAACCCTTCCTTCCAAAACTTATATTAGGCACCCAGTTGGGACTCGTTGGATACGGACCCGGAAAGGTTCACTACAATACCGACGTTGTCCGCCAGATTGAGAGTCGAGGATACCTTCCTAGGCGAGAATTGATTGAACGCATGTACATTCTCCACACGCCGGAGGGATCAATCAAGTACGTGGCAGCAATCATGGGCGCTTTCGCCGATGCTACCCGCGATCACGGCTACGACATCCGTAACAACAACATGATGTTGACCTATCTATACCAGGCGAAGGACCTCGAAAATTGGGATAAACACATGACCGACAAGTTGAAGAAGGGGGAAAAGGGCCTCGACCCGCAAAGTGACATGGCCATCTGGGCGGGCACCCACGCCGACTTCCTGAACGCCGCACTGCCCGACTGGGACGGGACACCCCCCACCTCCCTCCCCCCACCCCCACCTACACCCCGAAACACACCCACGCCGACACCAGGGACCGGTCCTACGCCTCCGT
The DNA here is from genome assembly GCF_055586845.1 of Micromonospora sp. NPDC049139. Classification (NCBI taxonomy): domain Bacteria; kingdom Bacillati; phylum Actinomycetota; class Actinomycetes; order Micromonosporales; family Micromonosporaceae; genus Micromonospora; species Micromonospora sp. NPDC049139. The sequence goes on from NZ_JBVJHK010000036.1 coordinate 8,078, forward strand.
GAAAAGCCGTTCAGCAAAGGGTCCGGTTCATCCGGATCGACTCGCCACTCCGGCCCGCTACCCCCAAGGCTGACCGCCGGTCCGCGCCACCAGTCGCAAAGGCGGGCGACGAAGGATCTCCCGGATTCGTGCTAACTGGTAGCGAGATCTTCTTTACTCTTTTTCGAGGTCAACCATCGTGGGGGTCAGTCAGCGCGGAAGACGCTCGGCCAGCACGGTTGTCCGGCGCCATCGCAGCCAATAATGGCGGTACGGTTCGAGTGGAGACAGGCCGCTCATGTTGCGAAGACGACGTTCACCACAACAACCTGAATCGACTTTTGCGGTTCCCGTCACTATCGAAGCTCAAGGCGAGGGGGCCGCGCTGTCAACGGCCTGGTGCTCTATTAGAGGGCATCTGATCTCGCTTGGTGAGGTTGGTCCGATTAGGTGGATTCGTTTCGCCAGGTTGGGGTGGATTCTCCGGTGAGATAGCGGCTCATTGTGTTAGCCATCGCCCAATGGATCATCGCCCGGGTGCGTTGAAGGAGGGTCTCGTAGTCACGGACGAGTCGTCTGTGCTGTATCAGCCAACCGAAGGTCCGTTCCACGACCCACCGGCGGGACTGGACGTGGAAGCCCTTCCGAGCAGGGCGGGGCACCACCTCGACGTCGATTCCCAGCCGGGTGCCGTGCGCCCGTACGGCGGTGTTGTAGCCACCGTCGACCCACGCCTTGACCACGGTCGGATGGTCCGCGGACACGCTGGTGAGCAGGTGCCGGCCGGCGGTGGAGTCCTGCACCGACGCGGCGGTGACGATCACAGCGAGGAGCAGTCCGAGGGTGTCGGTGGCGATGTGCCGCTTGCGTCCCTTGATCTTCTTCGCCGCGTCGATGCCTTGGCTGTCCTCGCCGACGTTGCTTGACGTCTTCACGCTCTGCGAGTCCAGGACCACCGCCGACGGGCTCTCGCGGCGGCCGCGAGCGACCCGGACCCGCTCCCGCAGCAGATCGTGAATCCGCTGCGTCGTCCCGTCAGATTCCCACTTGGCGTAGTAGTCGTAGACCGTCTTCGCTGGCGGGAAGTCGTGCGGCAGGTACTCCCACGCGATCCCCGTCCTGGCCACATACAGGATCGCGTTGACGATCTCCCGCAGGTCATGCACCGGCCGGCTGATCCCCAAGCCCACCCGCGCCGCCCGCCACGCGGTCAGGACCGGCTCGATCAACGCCCACCGCTCATCCGACAAGTCCGACCGATACCCACGCCGCTGCACGCCCACGCGGCGATCAACGAACCAGCCCCATCACCGCAACGGCCAAACGTGAATCAGCCACTACACGGATCAGATGCCCTCTTACGCACCAACAACATAATCATTGTGTGTGACCGCCACGAGTGGACCATCGAAGCCGAGACCGCGATCTACCCGCTCACCCCGGCGGGTAGCTTCCTCGCCACGACAGCAAAAATCCCCGCCCAACGGGACGGGGATCACGCAAAACACGAACAAACATCACAGTTCGTGTGGAAATAACGTGTCCGAGGGGGGAGATGAACCCCCACGCGTAGCACCCAGGCATAAAAATGGGTGCTCATGCGATTAAGGATACCTCAATACAGAGCGTACGCGCTACAGGTGCAAGCCGGCCACGGGCACCCGTTGCAGCTACCAACGCGATAGATTTCATCCGCCTCTCCAACGCCCAGCGCATTTGTCAATTCGGCCAGGGGAATGAGGATTCCGACGGGCAGCAACTGTGTGAGGTGCCCCTCGGCGCATGGTTACGCGGTGAAGCGCCACCATCGGATCCACGGAGGGATGCGCTCTGGTGTTGTTGTCGCCCAACCCGGCCCCCGGATTCTTTACCTGCCGTGCCGCGCTGCGGCGCGATGGGAAGCCACTCCCCCACCGCGCCGCCTGGTGCGAGTCAGATCGGCGGTCAGGGCAAGGTCCCTGTCGCCGGACGATGGGAGGTCTCGCGCGCCGTGACGAGTGGGTGTGGTTGGCCGGTCATCGCCGACAACGCGTCAGCGACGGCGTGGAGGTCGGCCTTGATGTAGGTGGTGGTGGACGATCCTGGGCTGTCGGTGTGGCCGGCGTAGGCGCGAGCTACCCCGTAGCCGAAGTGACGTTCCACCCAGGTGAGGGTGGTGTGCCGCAGCCGGTGGGTGGAGATGCCCTGGGCGGCCACCCACGGCAGACGCTCGCCGATGCGCTTCCACAGGTGGTCGTACCGGCGGCTGCTGATCGGTAAGCCGTTGCGGTAGTGCAACAGCCGGTCGGTGGGCAGGACGGCGCCGCGAACGCGGGCGTGCTCGTGCAGGTGCTCGGCGAGGTCGAGGCTGACCGGCTGCCACCGCACGGCGCCTTTCTCGGCCAGTCGCACGAGCCCGTTGGTGGCGTCCAGGTCGACAAGCCGCAGGGCGAGGGCACCACCGCGCCGGCAGGCGCTCTCCGTGTGCAGGCGCAGCAGCAGGGCGTCGAGGACGACATCGTTGCCGCTGGTCCGCGCCACCGCGTTGATCTCCTCCAACTCGTACGACGTCAGAGCGCGGCGTGTGCTCGGAAGGCGGCGGGGTTTGGCGACACGGTGCGCGGGACTGGCCGACGCGTCGATCAGACCGTCGGCGACAGCCCGGGAGTAGAAGGCGCGGGCGGCAGCGATCACGTGCTCGCCGGCGTGCCGGCCGTTGCGGCTGTTACGCCGCGACCGCGCCGTAGCAATCATCTGCTGTTTCATCGCCTCGACGTCGCTGGCCGCGACGCGGTCCAGGGGCCGGTCACCCCACGCGGCGGCCATCCGCTCCCAGTACGTGCCGTACGTACGCCTCGCGCCCGGACCCGCCGCCGCGTTTACCCGCGGCAGATACTCCGCAATAGTGGGCACAGATATCAACACGTCGGCGTCGGACTCCAGATCGGCCACGGTGACGCCAAGGTGAGCCAGCACGTGCCGGGCTGCGGCAACCGTGGCGGGATCAGCAGACATGCGCACCTCCCGCCACCTCGACGTGCAGGTCGGCGAGCAGACGAGCGACGGCGCCGATCGGGTGCACCACAACCAAGTCGTGAGCGACGAGCGCGGCGAGCAGCACCGGCTGACCATGCCCAATCCCGCACATACGCCGGACGGAAGCCGGTAGCGGCAGCGCACCTCGGCTGCCCACCTGGTACCGACCATCGCTGGCCGAGGCGATGACGAGCACCGCTTGATGCAAGCGGATGTCGAGACGCTGGCACGGCTGCCAACCCAACGCACGCAGGATGCGCTGCGCGGTAACCCGGCCGCAGCGGGACGGGACAGCCATCTCCAACAGAAGCTCAGCGGCATCGGCGACCACCGGTAGCTGATCTCGGGCGGGTAGCGCCGGCATCGGAACCGGACGGGGACGCGGACGGGCAGGCAGGGCAGCAGGAACAAGCGGACGAACAAGCTGCTCACCGCTCGGGACAGGAGGTCGTGTCATGGCGGTGACAACAGGAAGACGATGTCTCGGGCCTCGTCGTTCCCGAGGGGCGAGCGCGACCGGCGGTCAACGAAACTTACCGCTCCGCCCACCTCTCAAGATCCAGGCCTCGGGGCGGGCCAGCCATTACTGCCGATCAAGTTCGACGCGTGCATCGATCAGCATCACGATGTCTAGTCAACCAGGAACAGGATGGTATCGTCGCGTGCCCTGGTCATGGGGATGTGCATGTTCAAGAGGCTCGCCCACTCGGCGCCCTTGAGGCCGGTTACTCCCTGCTGGATACGCTCATAAAAGGTACGGTGCATGAAAATCCACACGGTCTGGAAGTCGAGTCCTCGGTAGGCCGCCACGTCTTCCAATGCGCTGGTCTGGGTGTTGATGCCGCGACGGTACTTTTTGAAGTCCGGTACGAGGGTGACGCCGTGAGCCCGATCCTCCAGTACCAGAAGCGCTGGCAGGTCCTGCCACAGGTCGGCCCTGCTCTTGAGCCGGCCTGCCTCGGCGTAAACATCGTCCTCCGCGCATCCCCGGATTGCGAATCGCCCGCCCGGCCTGGTGAACTGTAAGCCCGTGAGGTAATGGTTCGAGAGCTCAGCAAGAACGCGCCGCTCGGCCTCGATACGGACGGGGTCCACCCGGAAGGAGGACCGTTCATGGATTCGGGTGACCACCTCGGTCGCCTGCCGTGCGAGCGCGGCTGACTGCCGGTAACAGTCGTGCAGAGCCTCGTCGATGTCCGGTTTCGGCATCGCCTGCAGATGCGTATCGAGGCTCTTCAGTGGCCATTGGAGCGGGTCGAAGCCGACGATGACCGCGGGTGCCTTGGCCAGCCGGGCCTGGTTTACCGCAGCTGTCACGCTTGCCGGACTGCGCGGGTCATCGAGCAGTATCGCAGCGTGTGGGGCCATGGGTGCCTGGAGGCGTTTGACGTTTACACGGGTGTGCGCCGCAAGGTACTTGGCGACGGCCGTTGAGCACCGGAAGTCAACCGGGATGCCGGCATCGTGCAGCCTGAGTGCGAGATTCAACAGCACTGCGGTCTTCCCGGTGCCCGCGCCTCCGCGCAGGTAAATCACTTCAGTCTCGTCGGCGAGGTCCGCGTACTGGGTCTGCTCGAGTATCAGGTCCGCCAAAGCTGCCTGGTCGTCGCTCAGGAACTCGGCCCATCCCGTCACTGGGTCATTACTTGTGTATGTTCCCTCGTCGACTTCCTCAAACAAGGGGTGGGTGCCGGTGAAGCCGGGCGGGGCAGGTGTTCTGTCCTCAATCAGCTTCGCCCGCTGCGAGGGGCGTAGGGCCGCGTAGCGCGTTGTGACGTCGTGGTTTCCGATGTCGACAATGACCAGCTCGTCACGTACCGGCTGCAGCAGCACCCGACAGGAGTGGGTGTAGCGGAGTTCGTAAACGTTCTCGCGCACGCCTTGGAGTGTCTTCTTGCCCTCGTACCAGTCGCTGCTCGTGGCCCGGCGGTTGAAAGCGGTGCGGACCACGGTCAAAACCCGGCCACGCGCCTGAGGCATGGTCCGCTCATAGGCTCGCCTGGCCCTGCCCGTCCAGGACAACACGCCCGCCTGCGACATCGGCACCCCCAGTCCAGCAACGGTCACAATCTTGTACCACCGGGCTGCTGACATCGGTTCACCACCCTGGCCCTGGCCGCCTCGTGCGCCTCAGTTGGGTGGTGTCGGCGGTGCTGCAGGACTAGCGGACAAGCCATGAGGATGGATTGGTACGGGCGCGGTACTCCCACCTCACGGCGGCGATAAGTCGGATATGCGCCGCTCGGGGGTCGCGCTGGCGGTGCTGCCGTCGGCTGACGACATCGTCCGGGCCTGCCTGAACGCCATCCCAGCCGGTCTGAACGAGGTGGCCGCACTCGCCGACCGGCGACACCTGAACGGCCTCGACCGCACGCAGATGCGCCACTCCCGGCAGTCGAAGAATCTGGTCAGCGCAGCCCAGTGGCACCTGGACCATGTCCAGGATGAGCACCTCGCCGCCCACCTGCGCGAGTAGATCGCCATCAAGCCGCGCCTCGTGTAGCAGCCGCGGCCTCACCCGAAGAAGCAGACGCACGCCCTCGGCCGATACATGGGCATCGGCACGGCAACCCACTACACCGGGAACGGCCAGCTCGACGATAGGAACAAGATGCGTACTTCGTAGCGGCATCGCGCTCGGGCGAGCAGGCGTTAGAGTCGCGCAATGGTGACCTTCCGGGTCGACGAGGTGACACCCGCAGCCGAGGGCCTGCCCACCCGGCCGCTCGGCGAACTGTTCGGGGATGCACTGGTGTTCGGCGGTGATCCGGCGTTGCCGGTGCTCGTGCCGGACGGGGTACATCCGCTGCTCGACGCTGTCGGACGCGCGTTCGCCGACCATCGCCCGCTGGTGTTGTCCCCCGACGCGGTGTGGTTGACCATCGCGCAGGGCGTCGCCCAACACATCCGGCTCCACGCCGAGGAGCTGCGCCCCCGGTTGGTAGGCCACGCCGGCCGCAAGCGGCTCACCGTGACCGTCGACGGGCCGATGCCGCAGGATGCGGCTTCCTGGCAGGACATGGTGGAGTCATTCCACAAACTGCTCGCCGCCGAGATCAGCGACACGGACGTATTCGAGTGTGACTTCTCCACCAGCACCGAGGTCGACCGGCTCGCGGGACGAGTTGTCCTGCTCGACGCCTACTCGCCGTACTTCTCGCTGTGGCTGGTGTGCGTATGCGGCATCCCGTCGATCACGTTGACCGGCACCGTAACGGACTGGCAGAAGATCCGCACACGGGTAGACGCGATCGCCGGGTTCGGCCTGCAGACATGGTGCCGGTCGCTCGCGCCGATCGCCGACCAGTTCGTTCGAGCCGCGGCGGGCGAGGTGGACGTGGCGTTCTGGCGGCGGATCTACAACCCCGTCGACGCGTACGGCGGTGAGGTGGTCACCGGCTGGGCGGCGCGCCTGTACCCGTACCTTCGGGGTAAGGGGACGGTGGACCGGCCGAATCCGCTGCTGGAGTTGCCCATCGACGAGCCGCGCGACGCGACCGTCGACGGCCGCGGCTTCTACCACGGTGCCGGTATACGCACTGATCAGGTGCCCGCGACGTTGTCTCGGGCGACGGTCAACGTCAACGACTTGGTGGCGGGCGACAACCGGACGGTGGCCCTACATGCCGGCCTGGTCGGCGTCGCCCAGGACGACGACGGCGGACTGCGGCCGGTGGCAGGCTGGTACCTCGCGCCGGCGGCGGTGGAGATCGACGCCGTGATCGACCGGATCGTGCGCGACCACCAGACCAGCCCGCCGCAGCCCATGAGCCTGTTCAACGCGCCCGCCGAGGTCGTGGCGCTCTACCGGCGCGTCGGCTCCGCCACGCTGTTCCAGACGTGGCGGCTGCTGCCGGTGGCCGAGCACCGCCGGGTCTACCGCGGCCACGAGGAGCAGTCGCTCCTGACGATCATCGACCTCGCCGACGGCAGAAGCATCTGCGCGGCCCTCGACTACAAATCGGAGTCGACCCACTGGGTCCTCTGCCGCGTCCAAGAGGTGACAGCCGAACGGTCCGAGTTCGACGGCCGTTTCCGCCTGGTCGACGAGCCCGCCGACGTCCCGGTGTACGGCACCTCGCTCGCGCGGCTACTCGATGCCGCCCTCGACTCCGATGGCGACATCACCCACCTGGAAACCGGCCAGCTCGATCAACTGGAGCAGCCACCAGCTAATCCATGACATGACACACCGGCACGTCCGCCCAAGTCTGGACGCAGCCCAAGGTGAAGTGACGAGTACCGGTTGACAACGAGCGATGACGAGCTGTCGGCGGTGTCCCGGCTCGCTGCAGTTGATGCATAAGCGTCCTTCTGACCTGGGGTGCATCAGTTTCATTGAGCCGTCCATGCTGGGTGCGGCCCAGTGAATCTGATGTTCCTAGAATCCAGGGCGTGTCCCCGGATGGGGTTCGGACGGGCGTAGGTTTCGATCCAGTCGGCGAGCATGCTGTTGTGGTGGGGATGCCAGGTGTCGCGGGCTTCGGACCAGTCGAGGCGGTTGCCGAACTCGGCGTAGGCGCGGGCTCGGGTCGTTTGGTGAGCGACCCGGGTCTGCCAGTGCTGTCTGACGAACACGCTCGCTGCGGAGACGATCTCCGGGTAGCTCGCGGCGTGGAACGCGGGATCCTCCGCGTGGTGCCGCTCCCTGCCCGGACGCAGGATGGCCAGGCGCGGGCCTTGAGCGTGGCCGAGGTAGCGACCGTGGATGTATTCCCAGCAGTCGAACGCGGCTCTGGTGGCGATGAGGAGGGCGACCTGGCCGTGACGGCGGACGAGCCGCCGGTGGTGGATCTGCGCTGACTTGATCTCTGGGAGGTGCCGTATGTCGATGGCGTTGTCGGTGACGGGCCAAGCGGTGGCTGCGGGTGCTCGGGTGCCGAGCCAGAGGTTGTGCTTGACGCAGGCGGCGACGTGGTGGGGGTAGTAGCGGTGGACCGGGCCGCCCCGGTGCCGGCGGACGCAGGGTGGGCAGGCTGGTCGGGGGAACGTCTGGAGCAGCCACCAGTGTGGTGCAGGTTGGCGTAGTTCGGGCAGCAGGAGCTGGAGTTGGCGGGTGGGACGGCCGGTGAGGGCACCGCGCCAGCAAGGGGTGTTGGTAAGAATCGCGACACCAGAGGCCAAAAAGATGATCTAGGTGTGAGGGCTGGCATCTCAAACGGCGGCAGTAGCGCGCGCCTTTCCGCACACCTCTAGGAGCGGCAGGCCGGCCGCGTACCGCCGGAAGACACCGGCGGTCGGGGTGTCCGCCGTCGCGACGGTGTCCGGAGTGCCTTCCGCGACCACCGTGCCCCCCCTTCGGACCGGCTCCCGGCCGCTTCACCAGATCTCTCATCACGTGGCTGGTCCCGATGCGGCCCGTGCTGCGGATCAGGACTGGGACGCCGCAGTGAGCTTCGCGATGTCGGGGGCGTAGACGGTCATCCAGTGCGGATGTAGCCGGTAGTAGACCACGTCGTTTTCCCAGTCGAAGAAGTCGTCGCCGTCGCCGTAGAAGTCCTTGAAGTACGCGAGCAGGTCGGGCCAGTCCGCGGCCGGCTCGCCGTCCTGGGGGTTGAGGATCTCCACCTTGCCGTGCGTGAACACGCCTAGGTCCTCACCGCGCATATGCGCGGCGCTGACGGCGGGCCGCGCCGCGAGATGGCGCGCCTTGGCGGCGTTGCGCGCCGTGCCAAAGTGCCACTTCCCGTGCAGGAAGTGCCCGTCCACACCGCTGATCCGTGGCTCGCCCTTCGCCGTCACGGTGGACAGGGCGAGGGTGCGCATGCCGGTGAGGACCTGGGTGAGCTGCTCCGCGGTCAGTGTGCTTTCAGCCCTGATGATCGAGCGGAGGTGCGAGGTGGAGCGGGAGAGGGAGGCGTCAAGGAGGGCCTGAAGCTCTTGGAGATCTTCTGAAGTTTCGCGCATGGAGGTCCTTATCTATCCCATATGTATCCGTGGTGCCCAGTCCGCGCCATCGACGCCGACCGGTGAAGCCATACTCGACCCAAAGTCTGACACCTTGTGTCATATTTCTTCCTCTGTCTTGCGGACATCACCGCCCCGGTAATCATCGGCAGGATGCCTGGCCATGGATCCCCTAACGGGACGCCAGCACAGACGCCGATGGCCGAGCCCCACACCACCTACCAAGATCCACTATTTGGCCCCTGGTGTCGCCGTTCTTACCAGCACCCCAGTAACGCCCGTAGCGCCGCCGCCAGCCCACGCTCCACGTCGTTACCCGCCGCCGCCTCCAGACGGTCAACTTCGGCGTCGAGCTGCGGCAGATCCTCACGGCTGAGTACGCCATCTGACCATGGGTCAAGCTGACCCAAGATCGGAAGTTGGTTTCCGCCGGCCGCATTCATCAACGGCAACAGCTCCTCCACAGACACTTCGAGCAGCAAACCGCGTTCCTTCGCCGCGGCCCACTCTTCGGCGTCAGCGCGGTGGCGCTCACGCCGCTGCGTCCGGGTAGCACGGCGCAGGCTCTTCGGACGCGACTGCGGAGGGCGCAGCACCAACAGCAGACCCACCCCGGTGACGCTACGGCATCACTTTCACTGAGCCGGCGTCAGATCCACTGATCCAAGGCATCAACTCTCCCGACCCGCATCAGTTGCGCCGAGCCAGGACAGGCGGCACGTCTCGCCTTCCCAGTGGGCGACCGGGTAAGAGGCACCATAAGTGCCATCCCGATGGGTCCGGGACGGGTAGGGGTTCTGGTAGACCTTGGTCAGCCGCCGCAGGGATGGGTCGACGTCCTGCACCTGCCGGACGACCCGCCCGACTGGCCCGCGGTCGGCAAGACGGGGCTCTTCGAGGTGTTGCAACATCGGCCCGGCCAGGTGCGACTGTTTCCGTTGGACGCCAGGATGCGCGGTCGACGAACCCGCTTCTCACGTTGGTCGGGTGAGGAATGGGCCGCGATCACCAGACGCTTCCCCGAGGGCACACTTGTCGTGGGAACCGTCACGAACGTGTTCCCCGGCAACCGGGAGTACACAGCCACGTTTGACGATTGCTGGTCGGCGGTCGAGTACGACGATACAGCGCCGTCGGTCGGCTGGACCGGCCCGTTTCAAGTGACGCGCCTGCTGGAGTGGACCCACCGAATCTTGCTGAGGCCGGCGACGTAGCGAGCGAGCAGATGGATATGCAGGACTCGCGTCGATCAGCCGAGCGCCTCCAAGGTCGCCGACGCACTCGAGTCGGCAAGGACCGATGATTCTCCCCCATCGCGCCTCATCACGAAGCGTGGTGCCCGGTCAGCGGCTACCGAAAGTCGAGACGCCCTACCGGCGGCAAGTAAGTGCACGGCGCCCTGCTGCAACCTGTGGTGAATGTTGTGGCAGATCAACATATGCACGGAGTCCGGCATGGAAGGGTAAATGGGTTCGTGCCGACCGTGTCCGCGGCCTACCATCGGCGGTCATGGCCATGTGTTGGGCGGACGGGGTGACCCGGGTGGCGATACTTACCGGAGCCGGCATCTCGACCGACTCCGGTATCCCCGACTACCGCGGACCCTCGGGCGTGTGGACCCGCGACCCGACGCTGGTCAAGGCGTTCACCTACGACTCGTTCATGGCCGCGCCGGCGGTGCGGGCAAGGTTCTGGCAGACCTATCTCGAGCACGCCGCGTGGCGGGCCGAGCCCAACGCAGCGCACTATGCGCTCGCCGACCTGGAGCGCACCGGGGTCGCGGTGCGCCTCCTCACGCAGAACGTCGACGGATTGCACCAGAAGGCGGGCTCCAGTCCGCGTAAGGTACTCGAACTGCACGGCACGATGCGCGAGGTGGTCTGCACCGGTTGTCGCATGCGCGCGCCGAGCGAACAGACGTTGGCGCGAGTGGCGGCCGGCGACGGCGACCCTCGGTGCACCGACTGCGGCAACATTCTCAAGCTTGCCGTGGTGCTGTTCGGGGAGCGCCTCGACCCGGTTACGGTCAGCCACGCCGAGCGGATCGCCGCGAATAGCCAGCTTATGCTCGCGGTCGGCAGTTCGCTGCAGGTCGAGCCGGTTGCCTCCCTGTGCTCCGTGGCGGTCAATGCAGGTAGTCGGTTGATAATCGTCAACCGTGACCCAACCCCGTACGACGACCTTGCCGTTGAGGTGATTCGCGAGTCGATCGGTACGGCACTACCCCGGATCTGCGCCGCCCTCGGCTCGGCCGCTCAGGGCACCTCCGGCACGCCGGTCACACAGTAGCCGCCGGCGGCTACCAAGGTCTCTCGCAGGGCGCGGCGGACGGGAATGACCGCATCCGCCGAACGCGCTGAGCGCGGCTAGATCCGTGCGTTCCGACCTGAGCGCGGCAGGGCCTGTCAGCGGTCCGCAAAGCACTCGTCAACTGTGCACCGGGCTGTTCATCGGTAGAGCGGCTGGTCCTGGGTGGGGTCGGCGGGGACCACGTCGAGGCGCGGGTCGGTGGTGAGTTGGGTGATCAGCGCCCGGGTCCCGCCGATCCCGGCCCAGTGCGGATCGACGTCTTTGGCCACGCACCAGGCGTGATCAGCGGGCCAGGCGAATGCCGGCTCGGCGTTGCTGAGACGACGCTGGCCCGGCCACCCCGCAGCGGTGTCCCATGTGCCGACGTCGGCTAACGGCCCTCGAAACAACCAGTACGCACGGTGGGGCACCACAACCTTGGGCACACGCGGTGTCGAGGGCGGGGCAGCGGGTGTGAGTGCCAGTCCCGGCTGGCCGCCGAGCCGCTCGAGCAAGCCGCCTGTGTTCTCCTCGCCGATGTACACGGCGTCGTCGTCGGCTGCGTCGTCGGCGTCGCCGAAGCCTTCCCAGACGCAGAAGTAGCAGTCTTCGGGGGTCGTGGTGTGGGTGGCCAGCACCTCGAAGAGGGTGGGCAGTTGGTCGGTGGGCCAGTCCGCGTCGACGTCGTTCTCGCTTTGGCCGGGACGTGCCGGATCGGGCAGGAACCGAAGCCGCCCGTAGGCGTCGAAGCCCGCAGGGCCGAGGCCCACAAGCTGCTGCCACGGCAGGTCGCTGTGGGTGATCCAGCCGGCGGCCGACAGTTCCCGACAGAAGTTGAGTGTCACCCACACAGGAAACGCCAAGTAACGCCCGGACGGCGGCATGAGCGGATGCAGCGGGCCAGCCCACTAAGGTCCGTGTCATGGCAGCGGGAGCAGCGGGTGCGTTTCGTCGGACGCCGATTGAGCGATCGGACCAGCGCGTCGCATGGGAGCGGACGGACCAGGCATTCTTCGCTGCAGGGGCGTGTCACATCCTCGCCTGGGTCTGCCGAGATTCCTATGCGGACCGGCCGATTGAGATAGCGGCCGTGCGCTTCGCTGGCGAGCGGCAGGTCTTCCACGTCTACGCGCTCTGGGATGGCTGGGCGTTCGACCACTCGGGCTGGCATCCTGAGCCGCAGTTGCTGGAGGTCAACACAGAGTTCGAAGGCCGCCCGCTGGAGCGTCTCAAGATCATCGTCAGTCTCGCTGAGTTCTGCGAGGAGCACCACCACCGTATGCCGAACCAGTATTGGCAGGACCCGCTTCCCCGTGCTCTCGAGTACGTGGGCCGCCACATCCCACCGTGGGCGTAGCGCCTCCGGTGCACGCCTGCTGGCTGGAGCGAGTGCGTTACCTGCCTAACGAAGGTGACGCATCCTGACGCCCGGTCGGCGGCAAATGAGGACGCCTCATCATGCATGTCGGACGAGGGCTTCCGGAGGCTTGTCGGCGTTGCCTTCGTATCAGTGACCGTGGAGTTGGCGCGCGTACGCGGCGACGTCGAGGGGTCGGCTCCAGTCGCCGGTCGTCGCCCATTTGGTCCAGAACGCGGGCCAGCCGTGCGGGATGGCCGGCGGGTGGTGGGGATCGCGGTCCGGACCGAGGAGCAATTCGCCGAGTCTTTGCAGGTCCGCGACGCTGAGTCTGGCATTGCGCGTGCCGTAGAAGGGGTCGTAGTCCTCCTGCTCCTGTGGCCAGCTGTCCCGGAACTCCGCGGTGGCCCGCACCCAATGCTGCAATACCCGCCGCAATAGGGCGTAGCCGCACAGGTCGACGGCGGGCGCCGGATCAGGGAAGCGGAACGCCCCGGCGCACCGGCGCTCCTGCTCCTGATACCGGTCCTGCCAGAACTCCAGGGTCCAGCCCGGCCAGCACTCGGCGAACCGGTCGGCTAGGCCCAGGACCGGATCGACCGACCAGACTCCGGCACGGCGAGCGGCGGGATCCAGATGCAGGCCGCCGCGCGGTACCTCCGGCCACGTCGACGGCTGCGGAAGGCCGGTCAGCTGGTCGAGCAGGTCAGGTCCGACCTGCCACGGTGGCACCGCCCAGCCGCTCAGACCGTATCCGGCATCGCCGACCGTGACCAGGTATCGAAGGTCCGGCGGCTCTTGGGCATCGGGATGTCCCCACTGGAACAGATCGGTGTTGTCCCATGGCTTACGTCGCAGGACCACCCTGTCCAGGCCGAGTGCGTCGGTTATGTCGGCGATGCCGTTGTATGCCCAGCGGATCGTCCAGCCCGGCCAGGTACGGCGATACCCGTCCAGATCAGCGAGCCGCTGGTCGTAGTCGGCGTCCAGGAAGAACAGCAGGTCCTGGCCGTCCAGGTCGATCAGGGCGCCCGCCTCACACGAGGACTCGATCTGCCACTCGTCCCGGTCCCAGACGGCGAAGGACTCGATGACCGCCAGCGCGGGAGCTGGACCGAGCGCAAGCCACGCGTCGAGGCTGTAGCCCATGCCGTTACTGCCGCAGTGCGTCCATTCGCCGTTCAGTCTGACGGCCACGTTCGCCCGGGAGCCCATGCGTGGGATCGTAGAACCCCGCCATTGCGCTCCGCCCGCCCCCGGCACGATGCTTGTCCTCAGTAGTGGGCGAGGATCTGCGCAACGAATGGCCAAGAAGACCAGCCACTACGGCGAGTTCCTCGGCGTCGAGCTCGTATGTCGCCCGGGTCGGGTTCATGGCACTGACCTCGAACCGTGCGAAGCCGATCGGCTCCTCGTAGCGCAGGCTGTCGAGCTCGACCATGGCACGACAGCAGGGCACTGTCACGTCCAGGTGGTCGAAGCGCAGGCCGCCGTTTTTCCTGACCAGGTCGCCGAGCCAGGCCAAGCTGATGTCTTCGTCGCAGCGTGAGCAGGTGATCCGGGTGGTGTACTCGCCGGCGTCGATCAGGGTGACCCGGTCGTGAAACCTGTGCTCCACCCTTTCGACCGCGTCACCCGGCTGAGAACAAGCTCGCCACGTAAGCAACAGTGGCGGCCGCGGCCTCGGGTGGGGGCTGCCAGTTCACATCGGACGTAACCATCGCTCACAGTGCCCAGCATGCCCGGCACCGTCGACGCATCATCGATCGGGCGCAACCTTGCACAGCAGACCACCGCGAACCTACCGGCCGGTGCACCGGTTCGGGTGCCTGGCGGCGGCCGCAGCCATCCAAGATCAAGTGTCCGCTCATCGGCAGATCCGAATGCGGAGTGGTTCGCCGAAGTGGCGCGCGCCTGTTATGCAGTGTTACCGATCGGGAGCTGTGGGCGCAGGACCCGGGGGTAACGGCCCCATGCACTGACTGCGGCACGACCCTCGCCTACCTATCGGGTGTAGGCGTGAAGGCGGCGAGCGGGTGGGGCTGGCCGGTCATGGCGGCGAGGGCGGTGGCGACGGCGTGGAGGTCCGCCTTGATGTAGGTGGTGGTGGCGGGTCCGCGGCGGTCGGTGTGGCCGGCGTAGGCGCGCGCGATGCCGTAGCCGAAGTGGCGTTCCACCCAGGTGAGGGTGGTGTGGCGTAGCCAGTGGGTGGAGATGCCCTGCGCGGCGACCCATGTTCAGCTCGCCTTCACCCACGATGGCCCGAACGATGCCCGGCCGGGGGCGACGATCGCGCAGGTCGCCGGCCGGGCGCCCGGGGACTTCTCCCCGGGCGCCAGCCCCACCCTGAGCTGCCAACGGCGGTCGATGTTGAACGGAAGAACCTCTGCAAGAGGCACTCGTCGCAGCGGATACTGCCTCAAGGATCAGGTTCCGGTTCGAGCTGTACCCACTCGACGAGGTGTCGCCGTGGGGCAGTGACCAGCCGAGGCTCCACTGGTTCGGGCTCACCGAGGGCTGGTACTGGCTCGAAGCAAGCGGGCAGGAGCTGCTGCGCCGCACCCGGAAAGTTCACCCGCATCCCTACACCGACTACTACCTGGCCCGGCTCTGGGAAGACGTCATTGTCCTTACACACGAGGTGCTGGAGCCGGTGCCCGACGATCTGCAGCCGTTCATCGCCTCCCACCCCGCGCAGTGGACGTGTGACCCGCTCGAGATCGTGGCCGAACCGGATAAGGAACGGGCCGACGACGAGAACGCGGACGTGCCCGACCATCCAGCCGTCACGGCCGCGATCTGGCACGGCGAGCACTACCTGAACTTCGGTTACCTGCGCAATCCTCCCAAGCTCCGGTTCTGGCGCCGGGGCGACCGCGACGAGATCACCATGGATTGGCGGCACGAGGACGACGGCGAGATCGGTTTCACCGCCGACCCCACAGTCCGACTCAGCGTCCCGACCACCGCATACCTTGAGGCCGTGCACACCCGCGAGCTGATGGACACCATGGGGCAGCGGGTCGAGGAGCTGGAACGCCGCTGCGGGCTACCTGGCGTGGACCTTGACCTCGTCCATCTGCGGCGGGAACACGAAGACCGGCGGCATTGGCTTGCCAAGAACCTCGACCGCTCCCCCAAGACCGACTGGAACGTTGTCCGCCAAGGTGCCCGCCTGCTGCTCGGTGACGTCCAACGGGCCGAGGCCCCAGCGGGCTAGGCATTCCTTCAAGCACCTGACCGGGCCAGCATCAGCCCATCGGCAGGGTCTGGATGCTCCGGAATCGCGTTCGCCCGAATGATCGTCACTGACCGTAACGAGCGGTCCGCGGCATGAGCGGATACCGAGATCTCCCCATCCTTTATCGCACGGGTCTCGCAGTTGTCGCGGCTAACGTGTCGGTGGTGGGCGAAGCGGAGTTGACCGGGCACGAGCTAATCGAGCCGTGTGTGGAGTGCGGGGCCGCGACGGCTAGCGTGGTCACCGAGACGGTCGATGGGGACAGGCTCGCCTGGGCGGTGTCGACCCGGTGCAGGGGTTGTGGACGCGCCACGGAGCTGGATGGTTGGGGCGAGATGCCCGCCATCGAGAGGTCTGCGCTTATCGCCCGCGTCGGCCTGGTCCGGCTGCAGGCAGACCCCGATGCCAGCCGCCTGATCAGAGTGCGACTCCTCCGTGTGTTCCGCAAGCAGGGTGCCACGATCGACGAGGCGACCAGTGCATTCGCAGCGCTGATCGGCAGCGGGCTTCTCGGCACGCCTGCTGAGATGGCA
This sequence comes from Micromonospora sp. NPDC049139, assembly GCF_055586845.1. Taxonomy (NCBI): domain Bacteria; kingdom Bacillati; phylum Actinomycetota; class Actinomycetes; order Micromonosporales; family Micromonosporaceae; genus Micromonospora; species Micromonospora sp. NPDC049139. The sequence goes on from NZ_JBVJHK010000036.1 coordinate 24,399, forward strand.
CTGCTCTCCAATCGGCTTACTGCAGCAGGCGCGACCCTTTGGCTGGCACCAGAGCGAGCCGCCACTGAGTAGTTCGGTACCAGCATTCGGAGCGCCCATCGCGGCATGAGAGTGCACTCCACGGCTAGCCAGTTGTCGGGATCGCCCGGGTCACGGATCCAGAAGGCGCTACCGAGGCGATTGGTCACAGCTCGCCGCGGTACCAGGCGTCGGCTTCGGCTTTGAGTGCATTCTCGTCCGGTATTGCCGGTCGGGCCTGACCGATCCAGTGGAGCAGATCCCGCGCGAGCTGAGCCACGTCTTCCGGCTGCGCGGTTCTCTGAACGGTGAAGTGTGTGACTATCGGTCCGGTGAGGGGATCGTCCGCATCGCAGCGTGCGCAGAGGACGAACTTGCTGACGACCGGGACCTGGTTTCCGGATGTGTTCGTCCAGGTGTGGGGGAGGTGTAGGACGGCGAGGATGTTATCGGTGCCACATCGGTGGCACGGCCAGTCGTGGGTCATGGACGACCGATCACGTCCGCGCTGAGCAGCGCCTTGATGTCACCGTAGAAGGCTGGCCCTGGAGTGACCTGGAAGCGCTTGAGGTTCAACAGCATGCTTTTGGCGCTGTGTCGGTGCAGGCGTAGGTGCACGGGGGTCCGGCCGGGATGGGCGGCCAGGATGTGTTTGAGTTCTCGGATGAGCTGCTGGTTCACTCGGGTTGCGTGGATAGAGATGACCAGGGGCGGTTCGGTGTCCGCCTGGGAGACGTTGAGGAGGGTGACCTCTTCGCCGTAGATGCTCGTCGTTTCGTCGCGTATGTTGATCCGGCCTCGGACGGAGATGACGCGGTCCTGGGCTAGTGCGTCGCCGTACTGTGTGTAGGTCTTGGGGAAGATCAGGCACTCCACGGCCGCGTCGTGGTCTTCGAGGGTGATGATCGCCCACGGGTTGCCCTGCTTGGTGACCTTGCGTTGCAGGCCGGAGATGATGCCGCTGACCCGGGTCGCCCGGTCCGGCCGCCCGGTGCTGAGCAGGTCGGCGATGGTGGTGTCGCGGTTGGCGTCCAGTACGTGTTCGGCGCCGTCGAGCGGGTGGCTGGAGACGTACAGGCCGAGCATCTCGCGTTCGAAGGCGAGGAGAGCGGCCTTGTCCCACTCTCCCTGCGGGATCGCGATCGAGAAGGCGCCGCTGTGGCCCGGCTCGCCGAACAGCGAGTCTTGGCCGTGGGCCTCGTTGCGCTTGACCTCGATGATCGCGTCGACGGCCTGCTCGTGCACGGCGACCAGGGCTTTGCGGTGGTGCCCCAGGCCGTCGAACGCGCCGGCCTTGGCCAGTGATTCGATGACGCGCTTGTTGCAGGCGATGGCGGGGACCTTGGCGAGGAAGTCGTTGAAATCCGTGTAGGGGCCTTCGGTCTCTCGGGTGGTGACGATGGCGTCCACGACGCCGGCTCCGACGTTGCGTATGGCGCCGAGGCCGAAGCGGATGTCGGAGCCCACGGCGGTGAAGTCCAGCTGGCTGGCGTTGACGTCGGGCGGCAGCACGTTGATAGCCAGCCGTCGGCAGTCCGACAGGTAGACGGCCATCTTGTCCTTGTCGTCGCGGACCGAGGTGAGTAGCGCGGCGAGGTACTCCTGGGGGTGGTTGGCCTTGAGGTACGCGGTCCAGTAGGAGACCAGGCCGTACCCCGCGGTGTGCGATTTGTTGAACCCGTAGCCGCTGAACGGGACCAGCACGTCCCAGACCGCCTTGATCGCCTCGTCGGAATAGCCGCGTGTGCGCATCCCGGCCGAGAAGCGGTCCCATTCGGCGTCCAGGACCTCCTTCTTCTTCTTGCCCATTGCGCGACGTAGCAGGTCGGCGGCGCCCAGGGAGTACCCGGCGAGCTGCTGCGCGATGGCCATGACCTGCTCCTGGAAGACAACCAGGTGGTAGGTGTCACCGAGGATGGGCTCGAGCACCTCCTTGAGTTCCGGGTGGATCGGTTCGACCGACTGCTTGCCGGTCTTGCGCAGGGCGTAGTTGGTGTGGGCGTTCATCTCCATCGGGCCGGGCCGGTACAGCGCGTTCACCGCGGCGATGTCCGTGAACGTGGTGGGCTGCATGAGCTTCAGCAGGACCCGCATACCGCCGCTGTCCAACTGGAAGACCCCGAGCGTGTCACCGCGCGCCAGCAGCTCGTAGGTCTTGGCGTCGTCCAGCGGAGCGTCGAGGATGTCGAGGTCGATGCCCTTGTTGGCGCGGATGTTAACGATCGCGTCGCCGATGACGGTGAGGTTCCGCAGGCCGAGGAAGTCCATCTTCAACAGGCCCATGTCTTCGGCATGGGTGAAGGGGAAGCCGGTGATGACCGGGCCGTCGGCCTTCGGTTTGACCAGCGGGATCACGTCGATCAGGGGCTGGCTCGAGAGGATCACGCCGGCGGCGTGGATGCCAGTGCCCCGCGTGAGGCCCTCCAGGCCAACCGCGGTGTCGATCACCCGTTTGACGTCCGGGTCCTGCTCGTACATCTGGCGCAGCTCGGCCGCCTCGCCGTGGCGGGGATGCCCGGTGTCGTGGATGGCGGCCAGCGGGATCTCCTTGCCGCCATCCGCCGCGGGAAAGGCCTTGGTGATGCGGTCCCCCAAGGCGTACGGCAGACCTAGCACCCGGGACGCGTCCTTGACGGCGGCCTTCGCCTTGATGGTATTGAAGGTCACGATCTGGCAGACCCGGTCCTCGCCGTACTTGCGGGTGACGTAGCCGATCATCTCGTCGCGCCGCCGGTCGTCGAAGTCGAGATCGACGTCGGGCATGGTGACGCGCTCGGGGTTGAGGAAGCGTTCGAAGATCAGCTTGTGTTCGATCGGGTCGAGCTGAGTGATTCCGGTGCAGTAGGCGACGATCGACCCGGTGGCCGAGCCGCGGCCGGGACCCAGGCCGATGCCGTGCTCCCGGGCATACCGGCAGATGTCGGCGACCACCAGGAAGTAGCCGGGAAAGCCCATGGCGTCGATAACCGAGAGCTCGTAGTCGATGCGGTCCAGCACCTCCCGCGGCGGGTGCTCGCCGTAACGCCAGCACGCCCCCTGCAGGGTCTCCTTGCGCAGCCAGCTGGACTCGCTCTCGCCCTCGGGGACGGGAAAGCGAGGGGTCAGGTCCCGGCTGGCGAACACCTCTCCGTAGTCGCCGATTCGCTCGGCGATCAGCAGCGTGTTGTCGCAGGCACCGGGTACCTCGTCGTCCCACAGCGCGCGCATCTCTTCGGCGGACTTGAGGTAGTAGCCACTGCCGCTGAACCGGAAACGGTCGGCGTCTGCGAGCCGTTTGCCGGTGCCGACGCACAGCAGCGCGTCGTGCGCCTGGGCCTGGCTTTCAATGACGTAGTGCGAGTCGTTGGTGGCCAGCGGTGGCAGGTCGAGTTGCTGGCCGAGCTTGAGCAGCTCTTCGCGTACCCGGCGTTCGATGGGGAGGCCGTGGTCCATCAACTCCAGGAAGTAGTTGTCCTTGCCGAAGATGTCGCGGTACCGCGCGGCGGCCTTGACGGCCTGGTCGTACTGGCCGAGGCGCAGCCTGGTCTGCACCTCACCGGACGGGCAGCCGGTGGTGGCGATGATGCCCCGGCCGTGCTCGGCGAGCAGGTCGTGGTCCATGCGCGGGTACTTCTGGACGTGGCCTTCCAACCAGGCCCGGGATTGGAGGCGGAACAGGTTGCGCAAGCCCTGGGCGTCGGCCGCCCACATCGTCATGTGCGTGTACAGACCTCGCCCGGAGACGTCGCCGCCCTCGCCGGTCTCTTCGTTGGACCGGCGCAATGCGAGGTTGTCGCTGTAGTACACGGGCTGCCGATGATGCCGCGAGGTGGGCGCGACGTATGCCTCGATGCCGATGATCGGTTTGATCCCCGCCTTGCGGGCCGTCTGATAGAACTCGTACGCCCCGTGCACGTTGCCATGGTCACTCATCGCCACGGCCGGCATCCCCCGCCGGGACACCTCCTCCATCAGCAGACCCACCTTGGCGGCCCCGTCGAGCATGCTGTATTCCGTGTGGACATGGAGATGCACGAAGGACCCCACCAGCGACCACACCTCCTGGTTGTAGGATTCGCTGCGCCCGAGTATTCGACCGGAGAGCAGGCGCGATTGTCCAACAGCCAACACACCGACAACTCACAACCTGTGGTTGTGGACAAGGTTGCCGCGGATCTTGATGTCGGCGCGGTCCGCGCCTTCGTCGCGGTCACCGAAAGCCGGTACTTCAGCGAGGCCGCCGCCGGGCTGAGCATCAGCCAGCAGGCCGTCTCCAAGCGCATCGCCATGCTGGAGAAGGACCTCGGCGTGGCGCTGTTCAACCGCACTGCTCGAGGCGCCCAGCTCACCGTCGACGGGCAGGCGTTCCTTCCGCACGCCCGCGAGCTTCTCCGAGTAGAAGCACGTGCCGTTGCCTCTGTGCGTCCCGGACGCCGCGCGCTGCGCGTCGACGTGCTCAATCCGCGGATCGGACCCGCAGCGCTCCTGCGCGCCTTCCACCAGGCGCACCCTGACACCGAGCTCGATGTCGTGACTCTCGTGGACTCCGACGTCGACGCAGCTATCGCCGCCATCAGATCCGGAGCAATCGACGCCTCATTCCGGGCTGTCACCGCACCCGAACAGCAACTCCGGGAAGGCGTCACGGCAGCGCGAGTCTTGGACGATCCCCACCAACTGCTTACCGGACCGACCCACCAACTCGCCGCCGCCCGCGCGGTCACGCCCGCCGGCCTCGCCGGACACCGAATCTGGATACCCGGCATCGTCCCCGGAACCGAGTGGGCTGCCTACTACGACGATCTCGCTGCCACGTTCGGGCTCACCATCGAGCGAGTCGGCCCCAACTTCGGCACCGACCACCTCTTGGACGTGCTGGCGGACTCCTCGACCCTGGCCAGCCTCGTCGGTGAGCAGACCCGCCTGCTCTGGCCAGCCCACTACGACCTACGGCGCATCCCAGTCCGCGAACCGACACCTGTCTACCCGCACTCGCTGATCTGGCACCGCAACAATCCACACCCTGGACTTGCCGCACTCCGCAACTACATCCGCTCCATACAGCGCCAGCACGATGACGCAGGGACTTGGGTACCGAAATGGGCAATGCCGCATGCCTCGCCGTGAGAACTACGGCCGCATCAACCAGCCCAGACACGCAAGGCCGGTGCGACAGCGAAGAACGCCAGCGCGACATCGAATATCGCCTTGGCAACCCAAAGCTGATAGGGGCGGCAACGCCGCGGCGACGGCCACCACTTGGACCGGGCCGCACCGCGGCAGAAGCGTGCACCTGGTCAAGAGCCGCAAGTCGCTACCTCGGCTCTACAGTTTCTGCCATGTCTGGAGGTCAGCCGAAGCGCGGCACGGTGGTGCGTGGAATCATCTCAGAGATCCACAACTTCGGCGTCTTCGTGCGTCTCGAAGGGGACCCGGCCGGCTCGCCCGGCACTGGGTTCATTCGGATTCCGGAGCTGACCTGGGAGTACTTCTGCGACCCTGCCGACGTGGTGCACGCTGGCCAGCAGGTCTCCGCCGAGGTGCTCGACTTCGACGCCACCCGTGGACAGGTGCAGCTTTCGCTGAAGGCGTTGCAGGAGGATCCACTGGTCCAGTTCGCGGACCGGGTCGGTGAGGTGTTGTCCGGGCCGGTCGTCAAGGTGGTGCCGTTCGGTGTCTTCGTCCGCGTCGCGCCGGGCATCGCGGGACTGCTCCACGAGTCAGTTCTGACCCGGGAGCCAGCGATGGGAGAGATGATCACCGTCACGATCGCCGAGGTGGACCGGCCGCGGCGCCGAGTGCGGCTGGAGCTCGCGCCGGCGCGTTGATCGGTCGCCCATTACGAGCCGCCCGAATCAACGCCGTCGACAACGGCTTCAACGTCCACGAAACCCACGCCACGCGCGGATCTCGGCACGAGCGGGTGGCGCAGCCCGCCTGGCGACCGTACGTAGCGCCCGCTCGGCGGCAAATCCGTGCATGTGACCTTGGCTTCGGACTGCGACGGCCGCTGGCCGAATGCAAACGGTTTCTCGGACGAATTGGACGGCATCCGCGGGTTACGCGAAGACCGCGTCCTCAGCCGAACTCGCGCGCGGTGGATTCCAACCTCTCGCGGTAGGCGGCCCACCACGCCTCGTCTCCCTCGACCACGTTGTCGCCGGGCCGCCGCCAGCCGACCTGGCCGTCGACCAGTTCGCGCACGATGTCGGCGTGCCCAGCGTGCCGGTTCAGCTCGGCGAGCACGTGCACGAGGATGAGGTGCAGCGTCACCGGCGTGTCTTGCCACCACCGCACCGAGCCGGGCGCGTCGATCGGGAGCGCCTCGATCGTGGCGTCCGCGTGTGCCCAGACTCGGTGCCACAGGCCGATGATGTCGTCCCGGGACTCGTCGGCTGCGGCCCACATGTCCGTGTTCGGCTCGGCGTCCTCGTCCAGGCCCGCGACCGGCTCGGGAAAGGGGCGGTCGAACACCTCGCCGAAATACCCGGCGGTCACCGAGGCCACGTGCTTGACCAGCCCGAGCAGGTTCGTACCGGTCGGCACGAGCGGGCGCCGTACGTCGTACTCCGACAGCCCGTCGAGCTTCCCGAGCAGCGCCTCGCGCGCCTCCCGCAGGTACCGATAGAGATTCGCCTTGGCGTCGAGGTCTGTCATGCCGCCCAGGATCTCACCGCTGCGCCCGCCGCGATGCCCTGTACGCCCGCGTTCCGAACCGCGGCCCTGTGGCGGTCACGCGATCGCGGTTCCTGATTGCGCCATGTCCATGTGTCGATGTCCGCCGTGGGTGGTGCGCGAGTCGCGGCAGATTCGGACGTCGGCCTGGCGCGGCGCGACCGCGGGTAGAGATCAGCGGGCGATTGGAAATGACGCGCGGAGACAGCACGCGTCACACGTCACCACCAGAGCCATTGAGCGCCGTGTCGGTGCTGCTGAGTGGTCGGGATGGTGTCGACGATCCCGTTACCGCGATGTTCCTTCGAGGCGTTACGGCATGCGGCTCTCGCCGCCTGACGTTCCCTGCTGGTCCAAACGGCGTTGATGAACCAGCGCGGCGGGCTCCCACCGCCGACCAGCGACCGTAGGCCGGTTCGCGGGTGATGCGGACCGTCTTTGTCCGTACGAGACATGGTTTGCCCCTCTCGGGGCCGCGGACGCGGCCACCTAACGAGGGTGGAACGCCGCGCTGATCCTTGTCCTTAAGCCGACGACCATGACCGCAGGATAGGTCATTGCACCCACAGCCTCAGGCAGAGGTGCGATGAGATGGTGCGCACGACCAGCGGCAGATCCGTGCATCGCGAGCAGCTCAAACGCAGTCTGGGGCAACCCAGGAAGCGGATACCGTCCATTATCATCTTCTCGCCGCTGACGGCTGGGGCACGGCACTTCCACCGGGAGGGAACATGGCGACGGACGTCTGGGGCGTTCTGGTCGAGGCGCAGCGGCTCCGGTGGTCGTTCACGCCTTTTGAGCGCGTCGGCCCGTTGGAGTTCGGCATGACACACGACCAAGTTCAGGCCGCGGTGCATGGCACCCTCAGCGTTGCCGTCTCGGAGGGCATCTCGGGCAGTGAAGGGTGGGCGGAATTCTGGCTTGAGCGACGCACGGACGCGAGGTTCTCCGGGCCGGCCGTTACTGCATATTACGACGAGTCGATCGGCCTGGCGGGCATCGCGGTTAATGCGCTGCGTGGTCCACAGGTGACCCTGGAGGGGATGCGACTGGTGGGGCAGACGCCCTCACGCCTGGAGGATGAGTTCACTGACTACCTCGTGGCCCACAGCAGGGAATTGGGATACTCGCAGTGCGCCGATCCGTGCTCGCCACAACTCGGGTTGGTGCTGCGGGCGCAGCGAGCTGGCGACGTTGTGCTGAGCCGCCCAGTGATGGTGACAAAGGCATGGGCTGATCGCTGCTGGGACACCAGTGAAGGCCGCATTCCGACACGGGAGTGGAAAACCTTTGAGTGGTGACCCCACGCCCGGCTGCTCGCTGGTGGGCGTCTTCGTCAGCCAACTTGACCACCGTCGCTGCTGTCAGCGCGTCGGGAGCACCAAGATCGGGTAGCGCTTCTCGGCAGCCCCGGACACTGCTCGACAGCCTCCGACGTCATCTTGCGTAACGCGCGGATTACGGCAGGTCCGGATATGGAGCGTCCGACTCGTGGGAACCGGCGTTGCTCCACAGCCGAAACGTTCGCAAGACGGCATTGCGTCTACCGATGCGACCAGTCAAGCAGCCGCTGGATGGTGTCACGCACCGACCGGTCGTCCTCCACGCGTAGATGGTCGCCGAGGGTACGCCGTAGCTCGGGGCTTAGCCGTATGCCCTGCCGGGTGTTGGTGGTCATGAGGCTCGCCGCGAGGCATCGAACGTCGGGTACGGGATCTGCCAGCGCTGCGGGCAGGAGATCCCGGCCCTGCTCACCCTGCGCCTGCAGAGCATGCAAGATCGTTTTCCGTACTCTCGGGTGTGGTTCCGTCGACAGCGCCTGCGCCAAGACGTCGAGAAGCGATGCGCTTGGCCCGGGATAGGTGATGAACGTGTACGCGGCAGCGTTGCGTCGCGTTGCGAATGCGCTGTTGATAAGCGTGTCCACGAGTTCTGGCTCGTCGCCGGCCATCTGGTGTGAGAACCAGGTCAGGTCACGATGTCCGGCCAGGGTGAAGTCCAGCCAACGCTCGTACCAGGCCAGGAAGTCCGCATCGGTGTGGAAGTGAGGCACGACGTCGCTGCCAGCGATGACCTCGACCAGACGGCCGCGGCCGGACCCGGTGACGACAAGCAGGGTGTATTGGGTGCATCCTCCCCAGACAACCGCGATCGTACCGGGGTAAGGAAGCGTCGGCCCACCCTCACCGCCAGACCAGGCCGAGACGTACGAGTCCGGCGCGAAGGGGAATGGCTCGGCGAGCTTTCCGTGGACTTCCATGCGCGGTGGTATCCATCTGTCCATGGACAGCAGCCCGTAGGTCGGGCCGTATCCGCCGTGGCCGATGCGGGTGACGAACTGTCTAAATTCCTCGGGCAGTCGGATACCGTGTAGGTCCTCGAAGCCCGAGACCTGCTGCTCGGTGAGTATGGGGTTGAGAACGGCCTTTTCGGTCGAGGGCAAGGCTGCAAGTTTGGCCTGAATCCGGGCGATCCTGTCGTCCATCAGTGCTTCTTCACGCATCAGGGAGACTCGGGGCACAAGCATAGTCCGTGTGCTGGCTGCACCGACTGGCATCTTCCAGCCGGGAGTCATTGGCCAGCGAGGGCTTCGGTCGCACGATCAGATGCACGGTTCTCGGCAGATCCGAATGCGGAGTGGTTCGCCGAAGTGGCGCGCGCCTGTTACGCAGTGTTACCGATCGGGAGCTGTGGGCGCAGGACCCGGGGGTAACGGCCCCATGCACTGACTGCGGCACGACCCTCGCCTACCCATCGGGTGTAGGCGTGAAGGCGGCGAGCGGGTGGGGCTGGCCGGTCATGGCGGCGAGGGCGGTGGCGACGGCGTGGAGGTCCGCCTTGATGTAGGTGGTGGTGGCGGGTCCGCGGCGGTCGGTGTGGCCGGCGTAGGCGCGCGCGATGCCGTAGCCGAAGTGGCGTTCCACCCAGGTGAGGGTGGTGTGGCGTAGCCAGTGGGTGGAGATGCCCTGCGCGGCGACCCATGGCAGGCGGTCTCCGATGCGTTTCCAGAGGTGGTCGTAGCGGCGGCTGCTGATCGCTTGCCCGTTGCGGTAGCGCAGCAGCCGGTCGGTGGGCAGGACCGCGCCCCGAGCCTGGGCGTGCTCGAGGAGGCGTTCGGTGAGGGTCGGGGTGATGGGTTGCCAGCGCAGGGTGCCGCCCTTCTCCGTGAGGCGGACCAGGCAGTGGCGGGTATCGAGGTCGACCAGGCGGAGAGCGAGGGCGCCGCCGCGTCGGCAGGCGGTTTCGGTGTGCAGCCGCAGCAGCAGTGCGTCGAGGATGACGTCGTTGCCGCTGTTCCGCGCCGCATGGTTGATGTCCTGCAGTTCCCCGGGCGTGAGGGCACGGCGGGGGTTGGGCAGCCGACGTGGCTTGGCCACCCGGTGGGCGGGGCTGTCCGCGGCGGTGAGGTAGCCGTCGGCGATGGCCCGGCGGTAGACAGCGCGGGCGGCTGCGATCACATGCTCGCCAGCGTGGCGGCCTTGGCGGCCGGTCCGCCGGGAGCGGGCGCTGGCGGTGACCTGCCGCATGAGGGCTTCGATGTCGCTGGCGCTCACCTCGTCCAGCCGCAGATGACCGAGCACGGCGGCCATCCGGTCCCAGTAGGTGCCGTAGGTGCGCCGCGTGCCCGGGCTGGCCGCGGCCGCGACGCGAGGCACGTACTCGGCGACTGTCGGCATCGTGCGGCCGGAAGTTTCGGGGTGGGCGGTGAGGTCGGCGGGGGTGAGGCCGAGATGGGCCAGCATCTGCCGGGCGGTGACGATGCGTGACGGATCAGCCGGCATCAGAGCGGCCTCCGAGGACGGCGGCGTGCAGGTCCGCGAGGAGCCGCGTGATGGTGTTCGAGGGGTGCACGACGAGCAGATCCCGCGCCGGGACCGCCGCCAGCAGCACCACCTGGTGCAAGGTGATGCCGCACATCTGCCGGGCCGCGACAGGCAGCGGGAGTGCCCCGCGGGCTCCCACGGCGTGCATCCCGTCGGCCATGGTGGTGATGAGCAGCAGGCCGTCGGTGACGTCGACATGGAGGCGGTGACCGGACGGCCAGCCCAGCGCCCGCAGCAACGCCCGGGCGGCCACCCGGCCGTCGGCGTCCGGGCGGGCCACGTCGAAGACGATGCCGTCGGCCGGTTCGCGCCCAGGTGGAACGGCTGCGGGTAGCTCCGCCATCGGGGCCAGCGGCGGTGCCGGGCGAGGACGCGGGGTGGGGATGACCGCGCCGATCAGATGCTCGTCGAGGTGCTGGCGGGGCGGTTGCCGGGCGGCCGTCATGGTGACCGCCGCAGCCGTTCGCACGGCCTCAGCGCGTGGTGCCGAGAGCCCTGACCTTCGATGGGTGCACGAGTGCTACGGGGTGCCTTCATCGGGAGCCACCGGGGTGGTGAGCTCCCGTGATCCCGCACGAAGACTGGTGTCCGAGGGGGGAATGAACCCCCACGCGTAGCACCCACGCACAAAATGGGTGCTCATGCAACTAAGGATAGCTCAATACAGAGCGTAACCACTACAGGCGCAAGCCGGCCACGGGCACCCATTGCCGCAATCAACGCAATAGAGTTCATCCGCCTCTCTAACGCCAAGAATAATTGGCAATTTGGTCAGGAGAATGAGGATTCCGGCGGGCAAACCTGTGCGAGGTGCACCTCTCGACGCAAGGCTATGCGGTGAAGCGCCACCAACCGATCCACGGAGGGGATGCGCTCTGGTGTTGTTGTCGTCCAACCCGGAATCTTCACCTGCCGTGCCGCGCTGCGGCGCGATGCGAAGCCACTCCCCCACCGCGCCGTCTGGGGCGAGTGTCGGCGTACGGGTCACCGTGCACAGCCAGGTACAGCTGAACGCGCACAGCGTCGTGCAGGTGGCGGAGGCACGTCCGAGCCTTCAACCGCCCGCGAGCCGGCCAGCGGATTCAGCGAGACCCACAGGAACGGGCGGCCTGACGTTTCCGTTACCAGCGACCGGCATCGACCATATGGCGCATCCGTTTCTAAGGGACGTCTCGTAACTGGGTCTCGCGTCCATCGTGGATCATGGTGGGGTGCAGGTGATCTCGGCAGGCCGCCCGGAGTGGATCTTCCCGTT
>NZ_JBVJHK010000037.1:0-32767 GCF_055586845.1 Micromonospora sp. NPDC049139
TCTTCGGTTGTCCTCACAAACCATCGATGATCAACGCGGTGGCCGTCCTCATGCCCACGCCACGCCCAACGCCGAAGGCAAGTGACGTTGGAGTATTAAGGGAGTTCGACAAGTTCTTCGCGCAGCATCGCCATCGCTACCCTGCGGTGAGGATGGAAGGCTGAAGGCGGACCCGGTCGCTGCCATCACACCCGCCCGCCGACGGCGTGGCGACGCTCCCTGCGGGATTGACCGGCGGCGCTATCGTGCCCGGGTGACCCGGACCCGCCTCACTGTCACCGCCCTACTGGCCGCTGCCGCCCTCACCGGCTGCGGCGGCAGCGCCGAATCCGCCGCGGCCCCGTCCAGTCCGTCTACTACCTCCGCGGCCCCAACGCCGTCGTCTACGACCGACGACCGGCGGGGATGCCGAGCCGTGATCGCCCTTGGCGACACCGACCCGACCGAGTTCCGCAATGCGGGCGCGCTCGCCGCCGAGTCCACCGTGCCCGGCATCAAGCAGGCCGGCATCGATCTGATCAACGCGGCCAACGACGCCGGCACGCTCCCCTGGCTCGACGCGAACATCGCCATGGACCGGGCGGCGCTCGCCGTGTTGGAGGCGTGCACTGACGAGTTCGGCGACGGGCCCTGGTAGACCGAGACGACGAAGTGGCCCCCCACCTCCCTGAACCAGGGCGCTTCGCTGCCGGGGCAGCAGGGACCGGTCGGCGAGGTGTTCGACTTCGGCTTGCCCGTTGAAGGTGATGTGCCAGGTGTGGAAGCGGAAGCCGATGCCCCAGCCGGGTCGCCAGTGCCAGTGGTTGCGGATGTGGGTGGCCGTGGGACTGCCATGGTCGCTCCAGGTTGTCAGGGGAGTTGGCGGGCTGCGCCGGTGGCGCAGAACTCGGTGATCGCTGCTTGGAGGCTGCGGGCTTCGCTGCTCGTGGGTAGCGACGGTGCTGGCGATGGTGCGGCCCACGTCGGGCATGCGATGGACTGGTGGATGGAGTCGCTGTTCGGGCGGCAGGGTGAGAACGGGGGAGAGGGCCGAGAGAGCGCCATCGAGGCTGTTGGCGTTGAGGTGTGCCGAGGCGGCCCAGATGCGGATTTGGGCGAGCGTGCCGTAGACGACTGAGGGGTCCGCTGTGGCTTTCGCGAGAGCGTGGTTCGCGTGTTCGGTGGCGCTGGCGGCCTCACCGATGCGGAGCAGCACTGCGCCGCGTAGTTGGGCTGGCGTACGGCAGCGCAGGCGAGCAGTCCGCGTCCGGAACCGTCCGGGGGAAATGGGCGTCTTATCCCGGACGGCGCAAGTTCGGTGCACACTGTCCGAGCAGGTGGTACGCGCCCAGCGGAGGAGGTTGACCATGAAAGCACGGACCTTGCTGCTGGCACTGGCGGCGCCGGCCGTCATGGCGCTGACGGCGTGCGGGCGACCGGCCGCCGGGCAATCCGCCGCCGGGCAGCCCGAACCGGTCGTATCTGACTGGCCGAATCAGGGGAGGCTCACCGACTGGGCGGCGGCCGTCGAGCGCGAGGGCCAGCAGAACCATCCTGAGGTGTACGCCGGTGTAGAAATCAACCTCGTCGCCGACGCGGTGATCGTGCACCGCGTACCCTCGGCCACGTTCGACGAGGCCGTACGCGGGTTGCTGCCGCCGGCCGCCATCGTTCGGTATATCGACGCCACGTACTCCGAGCGGCAACTCGCCGGTTGGGCAGCCGCGGTGGTCGCCGACACCGACTACTGGCGGGAGCGCGATGTCGAGTTGAACGCCGTCGGCGCCAAGCCCGGCAAGTGTGTCGAGGTCGGCGTCGATGACCCCGCCCGCGACGCCGCCTCGATCACCGCCCGATACCCGGCACGGCCGATCTGCGTGGAGCACGCCGGCAAGGCGGTACCTCTGACCGCCGTCGGGCAGGGCTGAGCCCACAACACACCACGTCGCCCTGGTGCTCGTTGACGAACGCCAGGGCGACGTGGTGACAGGTGCGGTGTGCCGGCCGACGTACGTCTACCAGCGCAGACTCGGCCGCCAAGCCAGCCGAAAGATAAGTGACGTTGGAGTATTAAGGACGGCGCGCCGGCTCACACCGTGCGCGCCGTCGGTCCTTTTGTTTTGTCGGCGCAACCAGCCCGGTCGGTCCCGGGATTCCCTGTCTCAGGCTCTGAGCCTGGCTAGCGACAGGTCGGCTACTCGATGGCAAGCAGCTTGAGGATCGCCGGTACGGGCACGAGGTACCGCCGGCCGACGCGCAGAAGGCGTACCGGGAATTCATTGGTCCTGGCCAGCTCGTAGGCCTTGGTACGCCCGATTCCCAGGATCGCTCCAGCGGTCTCCACGTCGGTGGTGACGCCGAGCTCCCGCACCGCCTCGATCGTCCAGACCTGGTCCAGCACCTGGCCCGGCTTGCGTCCGCCGGTTGTGGTCGTTGACATCGTCCGCCGCCCTCCCCTGAGGTCGTGAGCACGCCGATACCGGCGTCAGCTTTCACGATGCGATCACCCGGTTACTCGGCGCGTTGCCAAGTGAGAGCAACCGCCACGGTAACGGCAACGGCCACAGCCGCTGGCTACCGTGCCGATGCCCGAGCTGACTGTCCGGACGTCGGCTCCCTCACCGGAAACCTCCGCAGCCAGAAGTACTGCAATCGGGCGTGACCCAGCGCCTTCTTGCCTAGCTACCCCGCGGGCGACCAGGTCGCTGCGTCTCCGAGCACGGCCTCCATCAGCTCCGCGGCCTTGCGCTCGCTCTCCGGCAGCACGTGGGTGTAGACCTCACGCGTCGTGCGGCTGTCAGCGTGACCAAGCCGCCGCTGCATCACGTGCTCGGGAACACCGGCGTCAGCGCCGGTGGTAGCGGAGGTGTGCCGCGCGTCGTGCAGCGCGATCACCGGAACGCCGGCATCAGCGCACGCTTTCGCCCACTGGTCGGTGAAGTACTTCGGGTAGTACGGCTCTCCGTCCTCGCGGCAGAACAGGTAACTGCCGTCGTGGTACAGGACGCCGGCGTCGGCCTTCTCCACGGCTTGGCGCTCCTGGTGGGCGCGCAGCTCCGCTACCAGGGCCGGCCCGAGCGCCACCGCCCGCTTGCTCTTGCCCTTCGGCGCCTTCTCCACCACCCCGTTGCTGGTGGTGGTGCGTTGCCAGTGCAGCAGCAGAACGCCCCGGTCGAGGTCAACGCGCGGCCACTTCAGACCGGCCAGTTCCCCTCGTCTGGTACCGACGACTATCGCCAGCACCCACGCGGCACGCAGCCGATGGTCGGCGTGAAACTTGAGGAACTTCGCCGACTGCGCCGGCGTCCATACGCCTTTGCGCCCCATCGTCTCCCGCTCGGCCTGCCGGGGCTGCCTTACACCGTCGACGTTGACCCCGAGGTCGCCCAGGGCCTTCATCAGGATCCGGTGCACGATGCGGACGGTGGTCGGCGACAGCGGCCCACCGTTCTTGCCGCCACCCTTCAGAAGCTTCTTGTAGAGGTCGTGAATGACCCGCTTGTCGAGCGCGTAGAGCTGCCGCCCGCCAATGTGCGGGACCACGTAGCAGCGGATGACATCCCGGTAGTTGCTGAGCGTTGTTTCCTGGACGTCCAGCTCGCGCTCGTTGAGCCAGCTCTCCAGCTCCGCGGCGACGCTGCCGTCCGCGCCGAGGTCCGCTCCGCCGTAGGCGGCGCGCGCCTCCTGCTCCGCCTTGAGCGCGGCGGCCTGGTTGGGAAACCCTTGCCGCTTGTGCTGGCGGCGACCGTTCGCGTCAGGCGGGAGGTCGATGATGAAGAACCAGCGGGTCTGGCCGTTGGCGAGGCGGTAGCTGTAGACAGCCACGGGCTGCACCTCCGCAGTAACGGGATCGGGGGATGCAGCCCACGTTAAGCGATCTCCGTTACCGCCAGCGTTACCGCAAGATCACACATGATCTTCTATATCCGCTGGTGAATACCAGTCGGGACGGCCGGATTCGAACCGACGACCCCTTGACCCCCAGTCAAGTGCGCTACCAAGCTGCGCCACGTCCCGATGCCCCCGCGCGGATCTCCCCGCGACAGCCGGTACAGCTTAGCGCACGATCATCCCGTCGTCCGCACTGACCCCTCCCGCCCCCGAGCCGCGTCGTCCACCTCACCACCCGCAGAGCGTCCTAGGAGGATAGGTGGGGAATGGGAGCGGAAAATGCCGGATGGGAGCGGTGCTCCCATCCGGCATCAGGTCCGGCCAGGGTCAGCCGTGCGCCTTACCGCGGCCACCTGGGCCTAGCTTCTTGCGGGGGCGTACCGAGATCTCGATCGGGCTGCCCTCGAAGCCGAACTCCTCGCGCAGCTTGCGCTCGACGAAGCGCTGGTAGCCCGCGTCCAGCGGACCGGTGGTGAACAGCACGAAGCGCGGCGGGGCCACACCGGCCTGGGTGGCGAAGAGGATCTTCGGCGCCCGACCGCCGCGCACCGGGTGCGGGGTGGCCTGCACCAGGGCGGTCAGCCACGAGTTGAGCTGCGCCGTCGGCACCCGGGTCTCCCAGCTCGCCAGGGCCTTGCGCAGCGCCGGCGCGAGCTTGTCGACCGCCCGGCCGGTCCGCGCCGACAGGTTGAGCCGGATCGCCCACGGGATCCGGCGCAGCTCGCGCTCGATCTCCTTGTCCAGGTAGTACCGGCGGTCGGCGTCGACCAGGTCCCACTTGTTGAAGGCGATCACCAGCGCCCGGCCGGCCTCGGTGACCATGGACAGGATCCGCTGGTCCTGCTCGCTGATGACCTCGCTGGAGTCGAGCAGCACCACCGTGACCTCGGCGGCCTCGATCGCCGACGCGGTCCGCAGGCTGGCGTAGTATTCGGTGCCGCTGGCCTTGCCCACCCGCTTGCGTAGGCCCGCCGTGTCCACCAGCTGCCAGGTCTCCCCGCCGATCTCGACGAGGCTGTCCACCGGGTCCACCGTGGTGCCCGCCACCGAGTCCACGACCGCCCGCTCCTCGCCCGAGAAGCGGTTCAGCAGGCTGGACTTGCCGACGTTCGGCCGGCCGACGAGGGCCACCCGGCGCGGGCCGCGCGGGCGGTGCTCGACGATCTTCGGGGCCTCCGGCAGCGCGTCCATGATGGCGTCGAGCAGATCGCCCGAGCCGCGGCCGTGCAGCGCCGACACCGCGTACGGCTCGCCGAGGCCGAGCGACCACAGCGAGGTCGCCTCCATCTCGATGGAGGTGTTGTCGGCCTTGTTCGCGACCAGGATCACCGGCTTGGCGCTGCGGCGCAGCATGCGTACCGCCGCCTCGTCCACATCGGTCGAGCCGACCATCGCGTCGACCACGAACAGCACCACGTCGGCCGTGGCGACCGCCGCCTCGGCCTGCGCCGCGATCGCGGCCGCCCGGTCCTTGGCGTCGGGCTCCCACCCGCCGGTGTCCACCACGGTGAACTGCCGGCCCGCCCACTGCGCGTCGTACGGGACGCGGTCCCGGGTCACCCCGGGGATGTCCTCGACGACCGCCTGCCGGCGGCCGATGATCCGGTTGACCAGGGTCGACTTGCCCACGTTGGGACGGCCGACCACGGCCACGACCGGCTGCGGGCCGGTCACTTCCTCGGTGTCGACGTCCGGCTCCCGCAGCTCCACCCAACCGTCTGCGTCGGTCATGCCACTCCCCGCTCGGTCAGCAGGTCACGCAGCCGCGCGACGACCTCGTCGATGCCCAACTCGGTCGTGTCCAGCATCACGGCGTCGGCGGCCTGCGCCAGCGGGTCGGCCTTGCGGGTCGAGTCGAGCCGGTCCCGCCGGGCCAGGTCGGCCGCGGTGGCCGCCACGTCGGTGGCGTCCTCGGCGCTGCGCCGGGCGGCCCGGGCCGCCTCGGAGGCGGTGAGGTAGACCTTCAGGTCGGCGTCCGGCGCCACCACGGACCCGATGTCGCGGCCCTCGACCACGATCCGGCCGGCGTGGGCGATCATCTCGCGCTGCCGGGTGACCAGCAGCGCGCGCACCGCCGGCACGGCGGCCACGGCGGAGACCGCCCCGGTGACCTCCGGGCCGCGGATCTCGGCGTCGACGGTCACGCCGTCGGCGGTCACGCCGTACCCCGTGGGGTCGGTGCCGATGCGCAGGTCCACCTCGCCGGCGACCTTGGCCACCGACTCGGTGTCGGTCAGGTCGACACCGGAGCGCAGCACGGCCCAGGTGATGGCCCGGTACATGGCGCCGGTGTCGAGGTAGCGAGCACCGAGGCCGACGGCGAGCCGCCGCGAGACGGTGGACTTACCCGAACCGGACGGCCCGTCCACAGCGACCACGCAGCGCCCGGCCCGTACGTTTTCCTCCACCGTTGTCCTCCTCAGCCCGTACCCCACGAAACGCCCACCGCGTCCCGCGAGCGGTTTCCACACGTCCTCAATCATGCCCGGCGGCGCGCGAGGTCGCCGCCGGCCGCCGGGCCGCCACGGAGCCTACCGGCAGCCGTACCCGCGAGCCGGCCGGTCAGTCACCCACGGCCTTGAACAGGGCGGCGACCTCCGCGTTGGTCAGCCGCCGGGTGCGCCCGGCGCGCAGGTCACCCAGCCGGATCGGCCCGATGGCGGTACGCACCAGCCGGCTCACCGGGTGGCCCACCTCGGCGAGCAGCCGCCGGACGATGTGCTTGCGCCCCTCGTGCAGGCTCAGCTCCACCTGGGCGGTCCTGCCCAGGGTGTCCACCACCCGGAAGGAGTCGACCTTCGCCGGGCCGTCCTCCAGCTCCACGCCGGCCGTCAGCCGCTTGCCGAGGTTGCGCGGGATCGGCCCGGACACCTCGCAGAGGTAGGTCTTCTGCACCCCGTACGACGGGTGCATCAGCTTGTGCGCGAGAGTGCCGTCGTTGGTGAGCAGCAGCAGGCCCTCGCTGTCGGCGTCGAGCCGCCCGACGTGGTAGACCCGCTGCTCCACCCGGTTGCCGAGGAAGTCGGCGAGCGCCGTCCGCCCCTTCTCGTCGGCCATGGTGGAGACGACCCCGCGCGGCTTGTTCATGGCCAGGTAGACCAGGCGGGTGTCGGCGACGAGGCGCTCGCCGTCGACGTGGATGACGGCGGTGGCCGGATCGACCTTGTCGCCGAGCTGGGCGACCCGCCCGTTGACGGTGACCCGGCGGCGGAAGATCAGGTCCTCGCAGGCGCGCCGGGAGCCCACGCCGGCGGCGGCCAGCACCTTCTGGAGGCGCTCGGCCCCCTCGAAGACGGGCGCGTCGGGGCGGGGGGTGCGGTCATCGCGTGGCATCGGCAAGCTCTTCTACGTCGTCGGGAAGGAACGGGGCCAGCGGCGGGAGGTCGTCGACGCTGTTCAGCCCGAGCTTCTCCAGGAACATCGTGGTGGTCCGGTAGAGGAACGCCCCGCTGTCCGGTTCGGCGCCGCACTCCTCCACCAGCCCGCGGGAGACCAGGGTACGGATCACCCCGTCGCAGTTGACACCCCGGATGGCGGAGATCCGCGACCGGGTCACCGGCTGCTTGTAGGCGACCACGGCGAGTGTCTCCAGCGCGGCCTGGGTCAGCCGCACGGACTGCCCGTCCAGCACGAACCGTTCCACGTAGGTCGCGTATTCCGGGCGGGTGTAGAGACGCCAGCCACCCGCGGCCCGGCGCAGCTCGAAGCCGTGCCCGGCGGCGGTGTAGCCCGCGGCGATCTCGTCGAGCATCGGCCCGATCCGCTCGGCGGGCTGCTCCAGCACCTGGGCGAGCGTCAGCTCGCTGACCGGCTCGTCGACCACCAGCAGGATCGCCTCCAGCGCCCCGCGCAGCTCCGCGTCGTCGAGTTCCGGCGCCGGCGCGGGTGCCGGCGCCGCCCGCCGCCGCCCGGCCGGCTGCTTCGTCGGTACGCCCGCAACCGCGTCCCGTGCCGCGGTCTCCGCGTGCCCGGCGCCCTGTGCCGCCGGGTCAGGCCGCTCCGCGCCCTGTACCGCCGTCTCGCCCTGTTCGGCGCCCTGCTCCGCCGCGGCTGTCCGCTCCGCGCCTCGTTCCGCCGTCTCGCCCTGCTCGGTGCCCTCCCCCGCGGCGTCCCCGAGGGTCTGCCCCGTGCCGCCGACCGGCGCGGCGGGGACGTCGGAGGGATCCGGCACCTCCGGGGGCAGGTCGCTGCCAGGATCACCCGAAGGCGACTCGGCCGGCGGGGTGGGGCGCTGCCAGGGTGGGATCCAGGCGGCGGCCTGGTCCGCCAGGGAGTCCCGGCGCTCCTCGCTGCTCATCCGGTCTGCTCCTCCGTCGTCATCGCCGTCCCGTCCCCGCCCGCCGCCGCGCCCGCCCCGGCCTCGTGGACCGGCCCCGCCGCACTCGCGTCGGCGACCGGCGGGCCCGCGGGCGACGTCTGGTCCGCCGGTTCGGCGGGGGTGCCGGCGTACTCGTCGATGTACAGGTCCGGGCCGCCCTCGGCGGGGCCGGTCCAGCGTACGGTCAACTCCTCCAGGGCCTGCTCCTGGACGAAGGCGACCAGGCCCTCCCGGTAGAGCTCCAGCAGCGCCAGGAACCGGGCCACCACCTCCAGGGTGGCGTCGCAGTCGGCGCAGAGCAGCGAGAAGGTGGCGGTGCCGGCCCGGCGCAGCCGCTCGGTGATGATCGCCGCGTGCTCCCGGACGCTGACCCGGACCATGTGCACGTGGGCGATCGACACCTCCGGCACCGGCTTCGGCGTCATCGCCCTGATCGCCAGCTTCAGCAGCCGCTCCGGGCCGATGCCGAGCACCAGGTCCGGCAGGGCCTCGGCGTACCGGGGCTCCAGGGTGACCGCCCGGGGGTAGCGCCGGCCGCCGACCTCCTCCAGCGCGGCGATGTGCGCCGCCGCCTCCTTGTACGCCTTGTACTGCAGCAGCCGGGCGAAGAGCAGGTCCCGCGCCTCCAGCAGGGCGAGGTCCTCCTCGTCCTCGACCTCGGCGGCGGGCAGCAGCCGGGCGGCCTTGAGGTCGAGCAGGGTGGCGGCGATGAGCAGGAACTCGCTGGCCTCGTCCAGGTCCCACTGGTCGCCCATGGCCCGGATGTACGCGATGAACTCGTCGGTGACCCGGTGCAGCGCCACCTCGGTGACGTCGAGCTTGTGCTTGCCGATCAGCTGGAGCAGCAGGTCGAACGGGCCGGTGAAGTTGGCCAGCCGGACGGTGAAGCCGCCGCTCTCCGCCGCCTCGGGCACGCCCCCGGGACCCGTCGGCACCTCGGCGGCCGGCACGGGCGGCTGCTCCGGCGTCTCGGGCGGATCGAGGGGTGGCGCGGTCACCGGAAGACCGTAGTCCACGCCCCGGACGCCTCGGCGCGAAGGTGCACCCCGGGCCTACCGCTCCGCCTGGGCGGCGATCACCTCGCGGGCGAGCTGGCGGTAGTTGCGGGCGCCGGACGAGGCCGGGTCGAGCGTGGTGATCGGGGCACCGGCGACGGTGGACTCGGGGAACTTGACGGTCTTGGTGATCACCGTCTGGTAGACCTTGTCGCCGAACGCCTCCACCACCCGCTGGAGCACCTGCCGGCAGTGGGTGGTGCGGCTGTCGTACATGGTGGCGAGGATGCCCTCGAGCTCCAGGTCGAAGTTGAGCCGCTCGCGCACCTTGTCGATGGTGTCCAGCAGCAGGGCGACACCGCGCAGGCTGAAGAACTCGCACTCCAGCGGGATAAGCACGCCGTGCGCGACGGTGAGCGCGTTGATCGCCAGCAGGCCCAGCGAGGGCTGGCAGTCGATCAGGATGTAGTCGTACTCCTTGCGGATCGACCGGAGCACCCGGGCCAGGGCCATCTCCCGGGCGACCTCGTTGACCAGCTGGATCTCGGCCGCGGAGAGGTCGATGTTGGCCGGCAGCAGGTGCAGCCCCGCCACGTCGGTCTTGATCAGGACGTCCTCGGCGGTGACGTCGTCCTGCATGAGGAGGTTGTAGACCGACAGGTCGAGGTTGTGCGGGTTGACCCCCAGCCCGACCGAGAGGGCGCCCTGCGGGTCGAAGTCGACCAGCAGCACCTTGCGGCCGTATTCGGCCAGCGCGGCGCCCAGGTTGATGGTCGTGGTGGTCTTGCCGACGCCGCCCTTCTGGTTGGCCATCGCGATGATCCGGGCCGGGCCGTGCCGGTCGGTCGGCATCGGCTCGGGGATCGGCTTGCGCATCGTGTAGGCCGCCGGATCCGCCGGGCCGAGATCCGCCCCGAGCGTGGCCTGCTGCTCGCGGAGCTCCGACGTCCAGGTCTCGGCACGGTCACCGTTGCCAGCCATGTCCTCGTTGCCCCCTCCCGACGACCACCCGGCGTCGGAGCCGTCCGACGTCCTGCGCGGCGCCGCTGCGCACCCCGTCTGCCTCGCCCCAGGAGGTCCGCGCCGATGCCGACTGTACGCCACCGGCCGACGGGCCGGTCGCACCCGCTCGGCGTGTCGCCGCCCCGCCGACCAGGCCACCCCCGGCGGACCGGCCGACGCCCACCGGCCGGACGGTCGACGGGTCAGCCGCGGGCCCGGGGATGGGCGGTGGCGTACACCTCGCGCAGCCGTTCCACGGTGACCAGCGTGTAGACCTGGGTGGTGGTCACCGAGGCGTGGCCGAGCAGCTCCTGCACCACCCGCACGTCCGCGCCGCCGTCGAGCAGGTGGGTGGCGTAGGAGTGACGCAGGGTGTGCGGGGAGACCGCCTGCGGCCCGTCCACCGGCAGGCCGGCCCGCTGGGCGGCGCGGCGCAGGATGGTCCAGGCCCCCTGGCGGGACAGCGCGCCGCCGCGGGCGTTGAGGAACACCGCCGGGGTGCCCCGGCCGGCGGCGGCCAGCCCGGGCCGGGCCCGCACCAGCCAGGCGCGCAGCGCCTCGACCGCGTACCCGCCGATGGGGACCAGCCGGGTGCGGCCGCCCTTGCCGCGCAGGACGACGGTGCCCTCGCCGACGTCGAGGTCGTCGACGGCCGCGCCGACCGCCTCGGAGATCCGCGCCCCGGTGCCGTACAGGAACTCCAGCAGCGCCCGGTCGCGCAGCGCGAGCGGCGCCCCGTCGCCGGTGGCGGTCACGGCGCCGGCGGTCTCCAGCAGCCGGACCACGTCGTCCACCGGCAGCGCGCGGGGCAGCCGGCGCGGCGGGGTGGGCGGCCGGACGTCGCGGCTGGGGTCGCCGCCGGCCAGCCCCTCGCGCAGCGCGAAGCGGTGCAGCCCGCGCACCGCGCTGGCCGCCCGCGCCGCGGACGAGACCGCCAGCGGCGGGTGCGCGTCGTCGCCGGCCCGCAGCCGGGACAGGTGCTCCTCGACCTGGCCGGGGCCGACCGCCGCCAGGTCCGGCACGCCGGCCGCCGCCAGGGTGGCCAGGTAGCGCTCCAGGTCCCGGCGGTACGACGAGAGCGTGTTCGCCGACAGTCCGCGTTCGACGGTGAGGTGGTCCAGGTAGCCGCGGACGGCACGGCGCAGGGCCGGCGCGGGCTCCGCGCCCGCGCCGGCCCCGTCCGGTGTGCCGGTCAGCCCGCCGCCCCTCAGGCCAGCGCGTCGGCCAGCGGCAGGGCCCGCATGCCGTGCGCCTCGGCGACCGGGCCGTAGGTGACCTGGCCGTCGTGGGTGTTCAGGCCCAGCGCCAGCGCCGGGTCGCGGCGCAGCGCCTCCCGCCAGCCGTGGTTGGCCAGCTCCAGGGCGTACGGCAGGGTGACGTTGGTCAGCGCGTAGGTGCTGGTGTGGGGCACGGCGCCCGGCATGTTCGCCACGCAGTAGAAGATCGACTCGTGGACCTTGTAGGTCGGGTCGGCGTGCGTGGTGGGACGCGAGTCCTCGAAGCAGCCGCCCTGGTCGATGGAGATGTCGACCAGCACGCTGCCCGGCTTCATCCGGGAGACCAACTCGTTGGAGATCAGGGTCGGGGCCTTCGCGCCGGGCACCAGCACCGCGCCGATGACCAGGTCCGCGTCGAGCACGGCCCGCTCGATCTCGTACGCGTTGGAGGCGACCGTCTGGAGGTGGCCGCGGTAGATGGCGTCGGCCTGGCGCAGCCGCGCGACGTTCTTGTCCAGCAGCAGCACCTCGGCCTGCAGGCCGAGCGCGATCGCGGCCGCGTTCATGCCGGAGACGCCGGCGCCGATGACCACGGTCTTCGCGGCGTACACGCCGGAGACGCCGCCCATCAGGATGCCCCGCCCGCCGCCCTGCGCTTGCAGGTGGTACGCGCCGACCTGCGGGGCGAGCCGGCCCGCCACCTCGGACATCGGGGCGAGCAGGGGCAGCGACCGGTCCGGCAGCTCCACCGTCTCGTAGGCGATGCCGGTCACCTTGCGGTCGAGCAGCGCATCGGTGCATTCCTTGGACGCGGCCAGGTGCAGGTAGGTGAAGAGCACCTGCCCCGCGCGCATCCGGTGGTATTCCTCGGCGACCGGCTCCTTGACCTTGAGCACCAGCTCGGCGGTGTCCCACACCTCGTCGGCGGTGGCCAGGATCTTGGCCCCGGCGGCGGCGAAGTCGTCGTCGCTGATGCTGGACCCGACCCCGGCACCGGCCTCGACGAAGACCTGGTGACCGCTGCGGACGAACTCGTTGATGCCCGCCGGCGTGATCGCCACGCGGTACTCGTGGTTCTTGACCTCGCGGGGGATTCCGACCTTCACGATGCAGACACCTCTCTCCGGGGCTGCTCTCCCCCGACTGCTCGGCGCCACGACGGCCCCTTTGCCGCCGCGGTCCACCGGTCCCGTCGGCGGCAGTCTAGGCGCGCCGCCGCCCGAAATGAGCCAGCACAGTGACATCCGGTGCCCGCCCACCCTGACGAAGTGTCAGGCGTCGACCCGGCCGACGGTGGGACGCCACCTCAGCCGTCAGGACAGTGTTCGTCCATTATCGTCCCATCCAGTGGGTCCCGCTGCGGACACGACGAGAGTGGATCACTAGGGTGTCGCCTCATGACCACACCTCCTTACCAGCCCGGGTACCCGGCGGGCGTTTCCGACAAGAGCAAGCTCGTCGCCGGTCTCCTCGGCATCTTCCTCGGCGGCTTCGGTGCCGGCCGGTTCTACATGGGCGACACCAAGACCGGTGTCCTCCAGCTCGTGGTGAGCCTTGTGACCTGCGGCTTCGGCAGCATCTGGGGCCTCATCGACGGCATCCTGATCCTCGTCAACGGTGGCGTCGACGGGCAGGGCCGGCCGCTGCGCGACTGACCCGACCGGAACGACGAAGGGGCCGTGCGGCGAACCGCACGGCCCCTTCCCGTGTACCGCGTCCGGCACGGCCGGCTCAGCGCGGCGGCGGCGTGTCCGCCCGACGCAGCGCCGACCAGCCGGCGTCGCGGCCCCGGGCCGCGGCGAGCAGCCCGGCCACGCAGGACGCGTTGGTGATCTCCCCCGCGAGGACCATGCCGACCGCCTCGTCCAGGTCGATCCGGACGACCTGGAGGTCGGCCTCCTCCTCGCTGCGCTCGTGGCGCCGCTCGGCCGGCACGTCGGTCAGGTCCCGGGCCAGGAACACCCGGACCAGCTCGTTGGTGAAACCCGGCGAGCTGTGCAGGTCGACCAGGACGTCGAGCCGCCCCGCGACGAGGTCGACCTCCTCGGCCAGCTCCCGGGCCGCGGCGGCGGCCAGGTCCTCGCCGGAGACGTCGGTCAGCCCGGCGGGCAGCTCCCACAGGTGCCGCCCGACGGGGTGGCGGTACTGGCGGATCAGCACCACCTGGCCGGCGGAGTCGAGCGCCACCACGGCCACCGCGCCGACGTGCCGGACGAAGTCCCGGACTCCCGTCCCGCCGCCCGGCATGGTCACCTCCTCGCTGACCACGTCGAAGATCCGGCCGCGGTAGCGCTCGGTGCGGGAGCGCACCTCGTAGCGGTGCTCGACGGCGCTGCTGTGCCCGGTGGCCTGCTCGCTCCGCTCGCTCACGAGGCCGACGCCGCCTTCGCGGCGGCGCCGCCGTTGCGGGCGGCCTTCTTCGCCGCCGCGTTCTCCGCCGCCTCCAGGTCCACCGGGAGCTGGTCGGCCTCGGAGTACGCCACGGCCGCCTTGACGAAGGAGGCGAACAGCGGGTGCGGCCGGGTCGGGCGGCTCTTCAGCTCCGGGTGCGCCTGGGTGGCCACGAAGAACGGGTGCAGGCCTCGGTCCAGCTCGATGAACTCGACCAGCCGGCCGTCCGGCGAGGTGCCGGAGAAGCGCAGGCCCGCCTTGGTGAGCTGGTCCCGGTAGGCGTTGTTCACCTCGTACCGGTGCCGGTGCCGCTCGCTGATCTCGGTGCTGCCGTACGCCTCGGCGACCAGCGAGCCCTCGGCCAGCTTCGCCGGGTACGCCCCGAGCCGCATCGTGCCGCCCAGGTCGCCCCTGCCGGCGACGATGTCCTCCTGGTCGGCCATGGTGGCGATGACCGGGTGCTTCGCCTCCTCGTCGAACTCCAGCGAGTTGGCGCCCTCCAGGCCGGCCAGGTGCCGAGCCACCTCGATGGTCATGCACTGCAGGCCGAGGCAGAGGCCGAGCAGCGGGATGCCGTTCTCCCGGGCGTACCGGGCGGTGCCGATCTTGCCCTCGATGCCGCGCACCCCGAAGCCGCCCGGGATGACGATGCCGTCGACGCCGGCCAGGGCGGCCGCGGCGCCGGTCGGGGTGACGCACTCGTCGCTGGGCACCCAGCGCAGCTGCACCCGGGCCCGGTGGCCGAAGCCGGCGGCCCGGATCGCCTCGCTCACCGACAGGTACGCGTCGGGCAGGTCGACGTACTTGCCGACCACGGCGACGGTGACGGTGTGCCGAGGCTGGTGCACCCGGTCCAGCAGGTCGTCCCAGCTGGCCCAGTCCACGTCGCGGAAGGAGAGGCCGAGCCGGCGCACCACGTACGCGTCGAGGCCCTCCCGGTGCAGCACCTTGGGGATGTCGTAGATGCTCGGCGCGTCCGGGGCGGCGGTGACCGCCTCGCGGTCGACGTCGCAGTAGAGCGACAGCTTCTGCTTGACCTTGTCGGGGATCTCCCGGTCGCAGCGCAGCACCAGCGCGTCGGGCTGGATGCCGATGCTGCGCAGCTGGGCCACCGAGTGCTGGGTCGGCTTGGTCTTCAGCTCCCCCGACGGCGCCAGATACGGCACCAGCGAGACGTGCAGGTAGAAGCAGTTGTCCCGACCCAGGTCGTGGCGGACCTGCCGGATCGCCTCCAGGAACGGCAGCGACTCGATGTCGCCGACCGTGCCGCCGACCTCGGTGATCACGACGTCCGGCACCTGGCCGTCGTCGTCCGGGTCGGCCATGGCCAGGATCCGCGACTTGATCTCGTTGGTGATGTGCGGGATGACCTGGACGGTGTCGCCCAGGTACTCGCCGCGCCGCTCCTTCGCGATCACGTCCGAGTAGATCTGGCCGGTGGTGACGTTCGCCTTCCCGGAGAGTGCCCGGTCCAGGAAGCGCTCGTAGTGCCCGACGTCGAGGTCGGTCTCGGCGCCGTCCTCGGTCACGAAGACCTCGCCGTGCTGGAACGGGTTCATCGTCCCCGGGTCGACGTTGAGGTAGGGGTCGAGCTTCTGCATGACCACGCGCAGGCCGCGCGCGGTGAGCAGGTTGCCGAGGCTGGAGGCGGTGAGGCCCTTACCCAGCGAGGAGGCGACGCCCCCGGTGACGAAAATGTGCCTGGTCGTCCGTGCTGAAGGGGCCAAGGCCTGCTCCCGTGTCGTCTGTCGCGGTCGTGCAGACCGCCGTGCCGATCAGCAAAGTGATCACGCGATCCACGGGATTCCACGGTAACACCTCACCCGACCCCGCCGCCCGGCGCACCCGTACCGGCCGTCCGGGTGTCGCCGGCCCGCTCAGGAGGCCGTGACCTCGGTCGATGGCCGGCCGGCCGGCGCGTCCGGCCCGGCGACCGGATCCGCGGTGCTCGCCCCGGCGCCCGCCGCCTCCGGCCCGTCCGGGCCGCCGTCGTCCGGGCCGCCGTCGTCCGATCCCCCGCCGCCGCCCGGCCCGTCGCCGGCCCCGCCCGGCCCGCCGTCGCTCTGGCGGGCCGCGTCGGGCTGGGTGCGGTCGGTCGAGTGGTCGAGCACCCGCAACGCGGCCAGCGCCGCCATCGGCACCACCAGGGCGCCGGCCGCGCCGGCCACGTCCAGGGCGTCGCCGCCCAGCACCCCGCCGATCACCGCGGCGACGGCGGTGCCGGCCATCGCCGCCCGCATCGCCGGGTAGATGCCGAACAGCCGCATCAGCCCGCCCCACGGCTGGAGCAGGGCGAACCAGACCAGCAGGGCGCCGGCCAGGGCCAGCACGGTCAGCGGGCTGTTGACCAGGGTGTCGAAGTTGGCGGTGCTGGAGCGGTGCACGGTGAGCCCGCCGGTGCCGTCGCCGACGGCGGCCAGGAAGCGGCCGAGGCTGCCCCGCTCGGCGGCGGGCCGGCGCAGGTCCAGCACCGCGAAGCCGATGGTCAGCGCCAGCCCGGCCATGGTCGCCCAGGCCAGCCGGCTGATCGTCAGCCAGCCGCCGGCGCTGATCGCGGCAGCGACGCTCAGCCCGGCGGTCAGCGCGATCGCGCCGACCGGGTCGGACCCCAGGTACGGGCTGCCGACGACCACCACGGCCGCGCCGCCGACGACCACCATGACGGTCGGCCGCCAGGACCGGCGGACCCGCTGGGCCAGCCACCCCGCGCTCAGCAGGGCGCCGGCCAGGAACACGCCGAGCCCGACGGTGCCCAGCCCGGCGTACCGGCCGCCCTCCAGGGCCGAGTAGCCGACCACCCCGTTGAGCTGGAGGCGGGCGCCGGTGAGCACGTCCACCCCGACGGCCAGCGCGGTCAGCCCCGCCACCGCGCCGAGCGGGCCGAGGGTGCTCGCGTACCCCGGTGCCAGCCGGACCACCGCGGTCGCGGCGACCAGCAGCAGCACGGTCACCCCGGCGAAGTAGACGCCGGCGTGGTCGCCGCGCCACCACGGCACCGCGTCGGCGAGCAGGGCCGCCGGCACGGCCAGGGCGGCCCCGATCAGCAGCAGCTCGACGACCGACACGACCCGCCGCGACACCGGCTCCGGGCCGTACGGGCCGGCGTGCCGGCGGGCCCGGCGCAGCAACGGCAGCACCGCCACCGCCAGGACCACCTGGACGCCGGCGAGCAGGGCGAAGAACCAGTCCGCCACCCGCCGTTGGGCGGCCGCCTCCCGGTCGGCGTCGGCAGGCTGCGCGATCGCGGTGGCCAGGTCCGCCGGCCGCCCGGCGACCGATTCGGCCGGCCGACCGAGGAAGAGCCGCTCGGGCATCGGCCGGCCCAGCGCGGTGAGCGCGGTCGGTGCGAGGTCGACCAGTTGCAGGTAGCCCTCCCGGCCGGTGCTGGCCGAGGTGAGCCACCCGCGCTCCCAGCCCGGCCCGTCGGCGACGGCCACGTGCAGCCGGGACGGCACCTCGGTGTCGGACACCCCGGCGACGATCACCAGCGAGCGGGGCGGCCGGGCGGCGAGCACCCGGGCCAGCCGGGCGTCGGCCTCCCGGGCCGCCGCGGCCCGGGCCGCCGGGTCCTCGCCGGCGACCGTGCCGAGGTCGACGATGCTCAGCACGCACGAGCCGAGCAGCTCGGCGGGGTCCTCGGGCAGGGCGGCGGCGTACCGGTCGACCCGGCCGAACGGCCGGGCGGCGGCCACCGCCGCACCGGGCCCGACCGCCACCGAGCAGCGCACCGACTCCGACAGCGCGCCGGGCACCGCGCCCCACGGCAGCCGCTCCTGGTTGTGCAGGACGACGCTCTCCTGGTCGGGCAGGTTCGCGCCGATACCGTCGGGTTGCTCCACGGTCACCGCCGTCGGGGGGCAGCCCCCGACCTGCCGGCTGCCGTTCCAGGCGGCGAAGCTGCCCGCCCCGAGGGTCAGCCAGCCGTCCACGGGGCAGGTCGGCCGATGCGCGGAGCGCACCGAGAGGGAGCCGATGGAGCCGTCGCGGGCCATCCGCCACAGCGTCGGGGTGGTCTGCGGGTCGACGTCCTCCCAGCGCAGCCCGGCCACCCCGGCGAGCACGACGAAGTCGGCGGTGCGCTCCGGCGCCTCCCGGTCCGGCCGGGCGGTCAGCGCCGCGATGCCGAGCGCCACCACGACCAGGGTCAGCAGGGCCGGGGCGAGTCTGCGCAACATCACCGGCGTCCCGTCGACGGGGCGTGACCGTCACGTCCGGGTTCGGCGGGCCCGCCGTCGGCGCCGGGGGCCGCGGATACTGCCGCGTCCGGGGCCAGCTCGGCGTAGAGCGCCGCGAGCTGGGCGAGGGTGTCCGCCTCGGTGGGCCAGGTCGCGGCCCGGGCGGCGCCCCGCCGGCCCAGCTCGGCCCGACCGGCCTCGTCGTCGAGCAGGGCGCGCACGGCCGCGTCGACCGCGTCCACGTCCCCGGGCGGCACCAGCGCCGCGGCGTCGCCGACCAGCTCCGGCAGGCCGCCGACGGCGGTCGCCACCAGTGGTACGCCGGCCCGCATCGCCTCCTGCGCGAAGAGCTGGCGGGCCTCCCAGTCGCTGGTTACCAGCGCCAGGTCGGCCCCGGCGAGCAGGTCGGCCACGTCGGTGCGGTGCCCGAGCAGGGTCACCGGGGCCCGGGCGGCGGAGATCCGGGCGGCCAGCGGCAGGTAGGCCGGGCCGCTGCCGGCGATCACCACGACCGGCGCCGGGGTCCGGGTACGCCACCGGGCGGCCGCGTCGACCAGCACGTCGTACCGCTTCTGCGGGTGCAGCCGGCCGACCGAGAGGATCAGCTGCTGGCCCGGGCCGACGCCGAACTCGGCGCGGACGGCGGCCCGGCGGCGGCGCGGCGCGGGCAGCGCCGGCGCGGCGACCGGGGCGAGCCGGGCGTCCGTCGCGCCGAGCGCGGCGGCCCGCCCGACGAGGTCGGCGGAGGCGCCGAGGGCCACCCGGGCGCCCCGGGCGACGACCCGCTCGACGAGGCGGGACACGCCGCCGCGCAACCCGCCGGCGAGCACCGCGTTGTGCCAGGTGACCACGAGTGGCACGGCCGGCCGGGCGAGGACGGCGACCAGCCCGGCCCGCAGCCCGTGGGCGTGCAGCACGTCGACCGGCTCGGCGGCGAGGGCGCGGCGCAGCGCGCCCACGGCACGGGCGTCGGCAGGGGTCGGGCTGGCCGGGATCTCCACCGGCCGGAACCGGGCGCCGACGCCGGTGAAGTCGAACTGCTCCTGCGTCGCGGCGGGCCCACAGACCAGTACGGCGGCGCCCGCGGCGGTCAGCCCCTGGGCGAGGGAACGGACGTGCTGCCCGACCCCGCCGGTGCTGGAGGCGAGCAGCAGGGCCACGGTGCCGCGCCAGTTGGTGTCCGGTGTGGGTTCCGTCACCGGGACCACCCCCGCTCGTCGGTCGCCGCCGGCCGGTCACCCGTCCTGCACCCGCTCACCGGGACACCGTCTCCTTCCCGTCACCCCGTTCCGGGGGGATCTCGCCCTCACCCGTCCGTTCGGCGGGGGCCGCCGGCCCGCGCCGGCCCCGGCTCAGCCGCCGGAGCACCCCGGCCAGCAGCGGTCGCACGTCCCGCCGGTCGATCAGCCAGACGACGGCGAGGAACACGACGCCGACCAGGACTCCGGACAGCATGCCCTGCACGAGTGCGGCCGGTGTCGTCGGGGTGCCGTCGCCGGCCGCGTCCAGCCAGCGGGCGGCGGCCGCCCCGGCGAGCGCCGCCAGGGCACCGGCGAGCAGCCCGGCGGCGCCGGCCCGGCCGACGCCGGCGAGCGCGGCGGCCCCGGCCGAGCGCCGCACGGCGGCGAGCAGCAGGCCGCCGAGCAGCAGCATCCCGGCCGAGTTCGCCAGGGTGACCGCCAGCACCCGGTCCGCCACCGGGAGCAGGGCCGCCAGCGGCACCGCCGCCACCGGTACGGCCAGCCAGCCGGCGGTGATCGCCACGGTGGCGGGGCGGGTGTCGCCGCGGGCGTAGAGGGCCCGGGAGAGCACCGCGAAGAGGCCGTAACCGAGCAGCCCCGGGGCGAAGCCGGCGATCCCGGCGGCCGTGGACCCGGGATCGTCCGGGTAGAAGAACGAGGCGACCGGCGCGGCGGTGCCGACCAGGGCCGCCGCGCCGAGGCAGCTGAACAGCAGCACGCCGCGCGCGGTCGAGGAGAGCGTGCGCCGGTAGTCCCCGTCGTCCCCGGCGGCCGCCGCGGTCGCCAGCGTCGGGTACGCCGCCACGGCCAGCGGCACCGCCAGCACCGCCCAGGGCAGCAGGTACATGGTCTGGGCCAGGTTGAACACCTGCGGCGAGCCGGTCGGGCCGCCGGAGACCCGGTTGAGCAGCACCAGCAGCGCGATCTGCTGGGCGGTGACGGTGACGGCGCCGGCCAGCGCCAGCCCCTTCACCCGCGCCCGGGCGTCGGCGGGGAACGCGTATCCGGGGCGCAGCCGCAGCCCCAGCCGGCGCAGCGGGATCAGCAGCGACAGCGACAGCACCACCACGCCCGCCGTGGTGCCGCCCGACAGGATCAGCTCGCCGCCGCGGCTCACCTGCGCCACGCTCGCGCCACGTCCTTCGGCGCCGCCGAAGGCGAGGTAGACCACGATCACGGTGAGGCTGGACAGCAGCGGCGCGATCACCGGCCAGGCGAACCGGCGGTGCGCCTGGAGCACGCCGGTCAGCACGATGCCGATGCCGTAGAGCGGCAGCTGCGGGGCGAAGACCCGCAGCATCCGCGCGCCGGCGGCCACCTCCGCCTCGGAGCGCCCCTCGCTGATCAGCGACACGACCGGGTCGGCCGCCACCGCGACCAGCACGGCCAGCGGCACCAGCAGGGTGACCGTCCAGGTGAGCAAGGCGCCGGTGGTGGCGGCCACCGCGCGCCGGTCCCCGGCCGCGACCGGCCCGGCCAGCAGCGGTACGACCAGACTCGCCAGCGCGCCGCCCGCGACGATCTCGAAGATGATGTTCGGGACCGTGTTGGCGATCACGTACATGCCGCCGAGGTCGCTCTTCTGCACGACCCAGGTGAAGACGGCGGTGCGGCCGAACCCGGCGAGCCGGCTGAGCACGGTGAGGACGGCGATGAGCGCGGCTGCTCCGGCGACGCGGCCGGCGCCGGCGAGGGGTGCCGGGGTCGTCACGTCAGTCGGCGCGACGGCCCAGCGCGTCGAGTTCGCGCAGCCCGGGGGTGCGCTGGATGACCTGGGTGAAGCTGACCTTCTCGCTGGCCGCGGTGAGACCGGCGAGCACGGCGAGCAGCCCGGCCCGCCCGACCGGCCCGGTACGCGCGGCCAGCGCCACACCCAGCAGCGCGCCGAGCGCGTTCGCGCCGCTGTCGCCGAGCATCACGTCCTCGCCGAGGTCGTCGGGGAGCAGCCCGGCGGCGGCGCCGACCGCGCCCGCGGCGATCCCGCCGTGCGGGCCGCCGGCCAGCGGGGCGCCGAGCAGGATGCCGGACTTCAGCGCCCGGCCGGGTCGCAGGTCCAGCAGGTTCAGCAGGTTCGCGGTGCCGGCGATGACGCCCGCGCCGAGCAGCACGTCGACGCCCCGGCCCAGCGTGCCCTGCCGCTGGCGGCGGCGGTGCCCGGCGACCCGGGGGTCGGCGGCGAGCAGCGCGGCGGCGCCGAGCCCTGCCGCGCCCACCCCGACGACCTTGACGAGCCCGGCGGTGACCCGGCCCTCGCGCAGCGCGGCCAGGTGACCGGCGAAGCCCTTGGCCGCCTTCTGCTCCGGCCGCGCCCCCACCACGTCGTCGTAGAGCCCGACGGCCCCGGCGCCCACCCCGGCGACCAGGGCGGCGGCCCCCGAGGACGCGCTGGAGGCGCCGAACGCGCCCGCGCCGGCGGCCCCGGCGGCGAGCGCCGGCCCGGCGGCCAGGGTCACCGTGCGGCCGCGGAAGTTCGTCCGGTCCAGGGCGGGGCCGGCCGGCGAGGTGCGCACCTCGCGCAGCGCGTACCGGGCGGCGGCGGCGCCCGCCCCGGCGATCAACAGTCGACCGAGCAGACTCACGCGGCCCCCTCCCGCTCGTGCGTGCGGCTGGATCCGGACACCGGGGTACGTCGCTCGCTCACTGGGGCAGTCTAGGCAGCAGGGTGGCGTTGTCGCCGACGCCGTACTGCCCGGCCTTCTTCTCGGTCACCTGCTGCACCATCGCGAGGGCGGTGACGAGCTGGCCCTGGACGGTGTTGGCGTTGTCGACGGTGGAGATACTCTGCACCAGCACCGGGTCGCTGCGGACGGCCGCGACCAGGTTGCCGCCGGTCGAGCCGTTGCCGGCGACGACGATCGTCCCGGCGCGGTCGAACTGCTCGGCGACCTTGAGCACCGACTCGTCCTTCTTCGCCGAGTCCTTGTCCACGTACGGCTGCCCGCTGACCACGACGACGGCCTCCGCCGACGCGCTGACCCGCTCCTCGGTGGTCAGGTAGTTGGCGTTGGTGTACGCGGCCAGCACCGCCCGCCGGTCGGCCTCGGTGACCGGGGTGGCGCCGGGCGCCCGGTCCAGCAGGACGCTGGCCAGCAGCGCGCTGGACGTCTCCACCCCGTTGCCGTTGCCCGGCAGGTCGGCGGTCGGCGCGCTGGTGGGGCGCGCGGCGGTGACCGCCAGTTCCAGCAGGGCGTTGTTGTTGTCCGGATTGATGAACTTGTCCTGCAGGTCGATGCGACCCGTCATCTCGGCCCCGCCGAGCTGGAGCATCTTGACCACGCCCTCGGTGTGGTCCCGCCCGGTGGGCAGGGTGACCACCACCACCCGCTTGCCGGCGAGCTTGCCCGGCAGGAACAACTCCGCCATCTGGGCCGCGAAGTCCTCCTCCAGCTCCAGTTCCTTCTCCATGCTCTGGACCTGCTGGCGCATCAGCTGGTTGTCCTTGCGCAGCCCGTTGACGTTCTCCTTGAGCGAGTCGGCGACCGGGCCGTTCAGGGCGGCGGTGCC
This sequence comes from Micromonospora sp. NPDC049139, assembly GCF_055586845.1. NCBI lineage: Bacteria > Bacillati > Actinomycetota > Actinomycetes > Micromonosporales > Micromonosporaceae > Micromonospora > Micromonospora sp. NPDC049139. The sequence goes on from NZ_JBVJHK010000037.1 coordinate 22,714, forward strand.
GACCACCAGACCGATCGCCAACGCGAGGAAGACCGCGGTCAGGGACACCACGTGGTACCGGAAGTTGATCACACCTGCAGCCTCTTGATCGGTCGGACGCTAGAAAAGCTGTTCAAGCTGGAACACGAAATTGTTCCACCACTCGGAAACCACACCCAAATACGCCTTGCCGACGGTGGAGACCGCCACGGCGGAGGCCATCGCCGCGATCGCGGAGAGCACCAGCAGCAGCAGCGAGGACCCGGAGATGCTCTGCCGGTAGAGGCGGCTCACACCCTTGGCGTCGACGAGCTTGCCGCCGACCTTGAGCCGGGTCAGGAACGTGGAGGCCATGCCGCCGCGGCCCTTGTCCAGGAACTCCACCAGCGTGGCGTGGGTGCCGACGGCGACCAGCAGCGAGGCGCCCTTCTCGTCGGCCAGCAGCATGGCCAGGTCCTCGCTGGTGGCCGCGGCCGGGAAGGTCACCGCCGGTACGCCGAGCCCGGTGACCCGGGCCAGGCCGGGCGCCCGCCCGTCCGGGTAGGCGTGCACGATCACCTCGGCGCCGCAGCGCAACACGTCGTCGGTGACCGAATCCATGTCACCGATGATCATGTCCGGCGTGTAGCCGGCCTCCACCAGCGCGTCCGCGCCGCCGTCGACGCCGATCAGCACCGGCTTGAACTCGCGGATGTAGGGGCGCAGCACGTCCAGGTCGGCCTTGTAGTCGTAGCCGCGCACCACGATCAGGCAGTGCCGCCCCTGGATCTCGGTCTGGATCTCCGGCACGCCGACGCCGTCGAGGAGCAGGGCGCGCTCCTGCTTGAGGTAGTCCATCGTGTTGGCGGCGAACGCCTCAAGCTGGACCGACAGGCCCTCCCGGGCGTCGGCCATCGCCTTGGCCACCGTCTCGGCGTCCTGGAGGCTGCCGTGCGCCACCGGCTCGTCGCCGACGTAGACGGTGTTGCCCTCGATCCGGACCGTGTCGCCCTCACGGATCCGCTCGAAGATCCCCTCCCCCAGGTCGTCGAGGAGCGGGATGCCGGCGCCGATCAGCACCTCCGGCCCGAGGTTGGGGTAGCGACCGGAGACCGACGGCTTCGCGTTGAGCACGGCGGCGACACCGACCGCGACGAGCGAGTCGGCGGCGACCCGGTCCACGTCGACGTGGTCGATGACCGCGATGTCACCGGGGCGGAGCCGGCCGACCAGGCGCTTCGTCCGGCGGTCCAGGCGCGCGGTGCCGAGGATTCTGCCCGGTTCCGCGTTCCGGGTCCGGCGCAACGTGGGTAGACGCATCGTGACCATCCTGGCATGTGAGGCAGGCATTTCTGTCGCGACATGCCTGAGCAGGGCCGCCTACCCAGGGAAGCACACTAGCGCGCAGGCCGGTGTGCCTGTGCTCACAATCGCCGCCCTCACGGACGCCTTTCCCGGGCCGCCACGGCGAGAAGCTCCTCGGCATGGGCGATACCCAGGTCGGAATCGGGCAAACCCGCGAGCATCCGGGCCAGCTCCCGGGCCCGCTCCGTGTCCTCCACCACGCGGACCCCGCTCGTGGTGACCGCTCCGCCCGTGTCCTTCGCCACCACCAGATGCCGGTCGGCGAACGCGGCGACCTGCGGCAGGTGGGTGACCACGAGCACCTGGTGACTGCGGGCCAGCCGGGCCAGCCGACGACCGATCTCCACCGCCGCCTGGCCACCGACCCCGGCGTCCACCTCGTCGAAGACCAGCGTGGGCGGCCCGCCCGAGCCGGCGAAGACGACCTCGATGGCGAGCATCACCCGGGACAGCTCACCGCCGGAGGCACCGCGCTGCAGCGGCAGCGCGGGCGCGCCGGGGTGGGCCAGCAGGCGCAGCTCGACCTCGTCGCCGCCGTCCGGGCCGACGCCGACCTCGGCGCCGTTGACCGGCAGGCTCGGCTCCGCCCGGCCGGCCGGCCGCGGCAGCACCGCCACCTCGATCCGGGCGTGCGGCATGGCCAGGCCGGCCAGCTCGACGGTGACCTGCTCCGCGAAGCGGGTCGCCGCCTCCTGCCGGGACGTCGACACCCGGCCGGCCAGGTCGGCCACCTCGCCGGCCAGCCGCGCCGACTCCCGCTCCAGCTCGTCGAGGAGCTCGTCGGAGGTGTCCAGGTCGGACAGCCGGGTGCGGGCCCGTTCCGCCCAGGCGATCACGCCGTCGACGTCGTCGGCGTACTTCCGGGTCAGGGCGCGCAGCGCCGCCCGGCGCTCGTAGAGGGCCTGCAACCGGGCCGGGTCGGCGTCGAGCGCGGCGAGGTAGGCCGACAGCTCGGCGGAGACGTCCGCCACCAGCGTCGCCGCCTCCTCCAGCCGCCCCGCCAGCTCGCCGAGCGCCAGATCCGTGCCGGCCTGCGCCTCGAGGGTGCGCCGGGCGGTGCCGAGCAGCGCCGTGGCGTCAGGGGTCTCGTCGGCCGCCTCCACGCCGCCGGCCACGCACTGGTGGGCCATCTGCGCCGCGGTGCGCAGCCCCTCGGCGTGCTCCAGCCGCTGCGCCTCCGCCTTCAGCTCGTCGTCCTCGCCGGGCTGCGGGTCGACCCGGGTGATCTCGTCCAGGCCGAGCCGCAGCAGGTCGGCCTCCTGGCTGCGCTCGCGGGCGTTGCGCCGCCGGTCGGCCAGGTCGTCGACCACGGCGCGCCAGCGGGCGTACGCCTCGCGCAGCGCGTCGAGCAGCTTCTCGTGCTCCGGGCCGGCGAACCGGTCCAGCGCGGCCCGCTGCTCGGCCGGACGCAGCAGCCGCAGCTGGTCGGACTGGCCGTGCACGGCGACCACCTGCTCGCCCACCTCGCCGAGCATGGCCACCGGCATGCTGCGCCCGCCCAGGTGCGCCCGGGACCGACCCTCCACCGTGACCGTGCGACTGAGCAGCACCGAACCGTCCTCGTCGGGCTCGCCGCCGGCGTCGACGACCCGGGTGTGCACGGCGGCGGCGACCCGGCCGTCGAGCCGCAGCCGCCCCTCGACCACCGCCCGGCCGGGCTGGGCCCGGACCCGCCCCGCGTCGGCACGGCCACCGAAGAGCAGGCCGAGGCCGGTGACCACCATCGTCTTGCCCGCACCGGTCTCGCCGGTGATGACGTTCATGCCGCCGGTCAACGGCAGCGTGGTGTCCTCGATGACGCCCAGTCCGGTGATGCGCAGCTCTTCCAGCACAGCAACCGACAGTAGACGCGGCCCCCGACAGTTGACCAGCCGGCGCGGGCGTACCGGGACGTCGCGCCCCGCCCCACCACCGGCCGGGGCGCCCCGGTGAGACCGGTCACCGCCGGTGCGGACGCGCGCCACGGGCGCGCCGTCAGCGGCGGTTGCCGCGCCAGCCGTGCACGGGCAGGTCGAACTTCGCCACCAGCCGGTCGGTGAACGGGCGGTCCCGCAGCCGCACGATGCGCACGGGCAGCGCGCCGCGCCGCACCGTGACCCGGGCCCCGGGCGGCAGGTCGTAGACGCGCCGGCCGTCGCAGGACAACACCGCGAGGGTGGTGAACGGGTCGACGGTGATGACGAACGTGGAGGTGGGCGCGGTGACCAGCGGCCGGCTGAACAGCGCGTGCGCGCTGATCGGCACCAGCAGCAGGGCCTCCACCTCGGGCCACACCACCGGCCCGCCGCCGGAGAACGCGTACGCCGTCGAGCCGGTGGGGGTCGCGCAGACCACACCGTCGCAGCCGTAGCGGGACAGCGGGCGGCCGTCCACGTCGACGAGCAACTCCAGCATCTGGGCGCGCTCGCCCTTCTCGACGCTGATCTCGTTGAGCGCCCAGGACTCGATGGTCGGGCCGCCGTCGAACTCGGCGGTCACGTCCAGCGTGAGCCGCTCGTCCACGGTGTAGTTGCGGCCCACCACGTCCCGCACCGCGCTGTCCAGGTCGTCGATCTCCGCCTCGGCGAGGAAGCCGACCTTGCCGAGGTTGATGCCGAGCAGCGGCGCCTTCGCCGGCCGGGCCAGCTCGGCCGCGCGCAGGAACGTGCCGTCCCCGCCGAGCGCGAAGACGATCTCCGCGCCCTCGGCCGCCTCCAGGCCGGTCACCGGCACCACGCCGGGCAGGTCGAGGTCGTCGGCCTCCTCGGCGACGACCCGTACCTCGAAACCGGCCGCGATGAGGTCGGCGGCCACCGCCCGCGCGTGCTCGGTGCTGCGGCGGCGGCCGGTGTGGGTCACCAGCAGGGCCGTGCGGCTCACCGGGACGGCCGTCCCGTCGCGCCCGCCCGGCACCCGCACGGCCCAGCCACGACTGCGGGGCTCGCCTGCTCGCTCACCCGGCCACCTCCTCCGTCGCCGTGTCCGGCAGGTCGCCGGACGGCACCGGGCCCTGCGGCCCGGCGGTCACCACGGCACGCACCCGATCCGGGTCGGCCGGCGGTGCGTCCCGGCGTAACCATACGAAGAACTCGACGTTGCCGCTGGGCCCCGGCAGCGGGCTCGCGGCCACGTCGGCCAGACCGAGGTCGAGCCGCGCCGCCGCGGCGGCGACGTCGAGCACCGCCTCGGCGCGCAGCGCCGGATCGCGGACCACCCCGCCGGCGCCGACCCGCTCCTTGCCGACCTCGAACTGCGGCTTCACCATCAGCGCGAGGTCGCCGTCGGGCCGGGTGCAGCCGGCCAGCGCCGGCAGCACCAGCCGCAGCGAGATGAACGACAGGTCGGCGACCGTGAGGTCGACCGGCCCCCCGATGGCCTCCGGAGTGAGCGTACGGACGTTGGTGCGCTCGAAGACCCGCACCCGGGGATCGTTGCGCAGCGGCCAGGCGAGCTGCCCGTAGCCGACGTCGACGGCCACCACCTCGGCCGCGTCGGCGCGCAGCAGCACGTCCGTGAAGCCGCCGGTGGAGGCGCCCGCGTCCAGGCAGCGCCGGCCGGCCACCCGCAGCCCGCCGGAGGCGAAGGCGGTCAGCGCGCCGGCCAGCTTGTGCCCGCCCCGGGAGACGTACTCCGAGCTGGGGTCCTCGCCCGTGACCAGCAGCGGGTCGGCGGGGTCGACCATCGCGGCGGGCTTGCGGGCGGGCACCCCACGCAGCTGGACCCGGCCGGCCTCCACCAGCGCGGCGGCCTGCTCCCGGGAGCGGGCCAGGCCGCGGCGGACGAGTTCGGCGTCCAGCCGGTTACGACGTGCCATGCGTGGTTCTTCTCCGGTCCGGTCAGGCCTGGTCGATGGTGGCGAGGGTTTCCCGCAGCGTCTCGTACGCCGCCTCGTACTGCGCGATCTGGTCGGCCGGGGCGAGCGTCGCGGCGTTGGCCATCGCGCGCACGGCGGCGTCGACGGCGGGGTGGCGCGCCTCGTCGAGGTCGTCGAGCGGCTCGGGGCGCGGCGGCCCGGGACGCGGGCCGGGCATGGGGCCCGGCCGGGCAGCGGGCGGCGGCCCGGGACGGGCACCCGGCGGCGGGCCGGGACGGTGGGGGCCGGTCACGATCCGCTCCCGGCCGCGGGGCGGATCACGCCTCGCCGCCCGGCTGCTGCCTGCGGGCGGACGCCTTCTTCACCGGCCGGGCCGGCCCGGCGTCGACGCCCTGGGCCTTCTCCGGCTGGACCTGCTCGACGTCCGCACCCTGGGCCTTCGCCGGCTGGACCTGCTCGCCGTGGCTGCCCTCGGCCGGGGCGACGGCCGACGGCGCCCGCTTCGCCACGGCCTTCTTCGCCACGGCCTTCTTCGCGACCGCCTTCTTGGCCACGGCCTTCTTCGCGATCGCCTTCTTGGCCACCGCCTGCGTCGGGCCGGGCGCGCCCGGCCCGACAGTGGGGGGCGCGGCCGGCTCGACGGCGCCCGGGGCCACCGGCAGGGTGGCGGGGGCCGCGGGGGTCGTCCTGGCCTCCCGGAGCTGGCGCTCCAGCTCGTGCACCCGGCGGGTCAGCTCGGCGACCTCGTCGGCGGTGGCGAGCCCCACCGCGCCGAGGGCCCGGTCGACCTCGAACCGGACCAGCTTGGTCAGCGCCTCCCGGTTCGCCGCGCCGGTGGAGACGAGTTCCTCGGCGAGCGCCTGCAACTGGCCGGCGGTCGCCCCGCCGGAGCCGACGAGGCGGCGCACCGCGTCCTGGGCCTTCTTCCGGGGCGCCTCCGTCAGGCCCATGGCCAGCTCGAGGTAGGCGCGCCACGCGTCCTGCATGCCTGAGTCCTTCCGCGGGGCGGGGGTGTGCAGGTGTCACGCTACCGGGCACCCCGCAACCCCCTGTGCGGTACGGTGCCGGGGACGGCGTGGCGAACGGCGAGGGGGCGACAGTGGCCAGCGTGGACGAGTGCCGGCAGGCGTTGCAGGAGCTGGCCGCCCGGCTGGACCGCAACGCGGAGACGGTGCGGGAACGAATCGACCTGGACCGCACGCTGGCCTGCCGGATCACGGACCTGGACACCGCCTTCCACGGCCGGCTCGCCGACGGCCGCCTGGTCGACCTGGCCGACGGAGACGACCCGAAGGCGAAGATCGCGCTGAGCACGAGCAGCGACGATCTGCTCGCGTTGGTGCGCGGTGAACTCGACATCACCCGCGCGGTCACGTCCCGGCGAGTGTCGATCAAGGCGAACCCGCTCGACCTGATGAAGCTGCGCAAGCTGCTCTGAGCCGCGGCCGAGGCAGCCTGCTCCGAGCCCTGGCCGGGGCGGCCCGACCACCGGGATGAGACCGGGCCGGGGGCGTTCGGGCCGGGGAGGGCGGGACCGTTCAGGCGGACAGGCCGAACGCGGTCAGCGCCTGCCCGGCCGCCGCCGACCCGGCACGCACCCGCGTCGCGTCCCCGGTCCAGGCGGCCGCGCACAACGCCGCCAGGGCGTCCAGCGGGCGGCCCGCCCCGGACAGCTCCAGCGCGCCGTCCCGCGACGCCACCGACCACCCGTCCGCCGGGCCCGGGACCCGCACCACCGCCGCCGGGTCGAAGAGCCCGGCGAGGTCCATCGCAACGTACGTCGGCCGGTGCTCCGGCGGGGCGGCGAGCAGCTCGGCCACGTCGCTGACGCCGGTGAACACCAGCAGGCTGTCCAGGCCCGCCCGCCGGGCGCCCTCGATGTCGGTGTCCAGCCGATCGCCGACCACCAGCGCCCGGCCCTCGCCGGCACGGCGGGCCGCGGTGGCGAACAGCGCCGGCTCGGGCTTGCCGACGACCACGTCGGGATCCCGCCCAAGCGCGGTCCGCAGCGCGGCGACCAGCGCGCCGTTGCCCGGTAGCGGTCCCCGACCGCTGGGCAGCGTCCGGTCGGTGTTGGTGGCGATCCAGGTCGCCCCGCCGCGTACGGCCACCGACGCCTCGGCCAGGTCCACCCAGCCGACCTGCGGCCCGTACCCCTGCACGACGGCGACCGGCGACTCGTCGGCCCGGGACACCGGCGTCAGCCCGGCGGCCCGGACCTCGGCCCGCAGTGCCTCGGCGCCGACCACCAGCACCGCGGCGCCGGGGGGCAGCCGGTCGCGGAGCAGCTCGGCGGCGGCCGCCGCGGAGGTGAGCACCTCCTCCGGCCGGGCGGGAACGCCCATCCCGGTGAGCAGGGCGGCCACCTCGCTGGAACGGCGCGAGGCGTTGTTGGTCGCGTACGCGACGCCCCGCCCCTCGGCGTGCAGCCGCCCGACCGCCTCGACGGCGCCGGGGATCGGCCGGTCGATCAGGTAGATCACCCCGTCCAGGTCGAACACGACCAGGGCGTACCCATCGACCAGCCGCTCCCCGGCGTCCGCCGTCATCGCTGCGGGGCGTCCGACTCGCCGGTGCCGGCCGACTCGCCACGGGCGGCGGCGTCGGTGGCGTCGGTCCCGGTGCCGTCGGCGGTGGGACCGGCCGCGACAGCGTGCGCCTCGTCGTCGGTCAGCTCGTCGTCGGCCAGGTCGTCCGTCGGCACGTCCGCGCTCCCGGCCTCGTCCCGCTCGCCGGCGGTCGGGCCGGCCTCGTCCCGTCGCCCGTCGTCGTCGCGCTCGGCGTCGCCGGTGAGGTCGGCATCCGGACGGGCCGGCACCGCACCCGGGGCGCCGGGACCGGCGGCGATCGCCTCGGCGGACTCCTCGTCCTCCTCGTCCCCCTCGATCACCACACCGTCGAGCTCCAGCAGGCGCTCGGCGGCGTCGGTCTCGCCCTCGGTGTCCACGTCGGCCGCCCGAGAGAACCACTCGCGGGCCTCCTCGCGACGACCGACCGCGAGCAGCGCGTCGGCGTACGCGTAGCGCAGCCGGGCCGTCCACGGCTCGGCCGCCTCGACGGTCAGCTCGGGAACCTGGAGCATGGCCACCGCGGCGTCCTTCTGGCCGAGGTCGCCGCGTGCGCCGGCCGCCACGATCAGCAGCTCGATCGCCACGGCCTGGTCCAGCTTCTCCCGGTCCGCACCACGGAACAGGTCGATCGCCCGCTCCGCCCGGCCCAGCGCCCGCTCGCAGTCCGCGAGCACCGCCAGGTGGCTCTGCAGCCCGGTCATCCGGTGGTACGTGCGCAACTCCGCGATCGCGGTCTGCCACTCCCCCGCGTGGTACGCGGCCAGGCCTACCGCCTCGCGGACGGCGGCGATCCGGGACGCCAGCCGACGGGCGGCCAGCGCGTGCGCCAACGCCTTTGCCGGGTCCTCGTCGATCAGCTGACCCGTGGCCACCAGGTGTCGGGCGACCGTCTCGGCGACCGGCTTGGCCAGCGACAGCAGCTCAGCCCGGACGTCCTTGTCGAGGTCGGTGGCAACGATCTCGTCGGGCAGCGTGGGAGCCTGGGTGCGCTCCCCCTCCGCCTCCGGACGCTCCCGCCGCTCGTCGCGGCGCTCACCGCCACGGAAGCCGCCCTCACCACGCTCACCGCCACGGAAGCCGCCCTCACGGTCGCCGCCCCGGTAGCCGCCCTCACGGCGCTCACCGCCGCGGTACCCGCCTTCGCGGCGCTCACCGCCGCGGTACCCGCCCTCGCGGTCACCGCCCCGGAAGCCGCCGCCCTGGCGCTCGCCGCCCTCACGACGGAACCCACCGTCGCGGCGCTCTCCACCGCGGAAGCCCTCACGGTCACCGCCGCGGAAGCCACCCTCGCGGTCACCACCCCGGTAGCCACCGCCGGGCCTGTCGCCACCCTCACGGCGGTCGCCGCCACGGAAGCCGCCCTCACGGCGCTCACCACCGCGGAAGCCACCGTCGCGGTCACCGCCACGGAAGCCACCCTCGCGACGCTCACCGCCCCGGAAACCGCCCTCGCGGTCACCACCCCGGAAGCCACCGCCGGGCCTGTCGCCACCCTCACGGCGGTCGCCGCCACGGAAGCCGCCCTCACGGCGCTCACCACCGCGGAAGCCACCGTCGCGGTCACCACCCCGGAAGCCACCCTCGCGGCGCTCACCGCCACGGAAGCCACCCTCGCGGCGTTCGCCACCGCGGAAGCCGCCCTCACGGTCACCGCCACGGAAACCGCCCTCACGGCGTTCGCCACCGCGGAAGCCGCCCTCACGGTCACCGCCACGGAAGCCACCCTCGCGACGCTCACCGCCACGGAAACCGCCCTCGCGGTCACCACCCCGGAAGCCACCGCCGGGCCTGTCGCCACCCTCACGGCGGTCGCCGCCACGGAAACCGCCCTCACGGCGCTCACCACCGCGGAAGCCACCCTCACGGTCGCCAGCGTCACGGCGGAAGCCACCCTCGCGCGGCGGGCCCGAACGGAACCCGCCCTCACGGCGCTCGCCGCCACGGTCGCTCCGGAAACCACCCTGGCGCTCGGCGCCGTCACGACGGGGGGCGCCGGCCGCGCGGGAGTCGCCATCACGGGAACCAGACCGGTACCCGCCTTCGCGGCGGTCGCCGCCGGCGTATCCGCCGCGCTGACCGCCCCGGTCATCCCGGTAAGACGGCCGGTCGTCACGGCGCGGGGCGCCCTCGCGCCCGCCCGGCCGGTCGTCGTAACGACGGGGACGATCTCCGCCCTGCGATCCTGAACTCACAGGTACATCCTTCCTCATTGCGCCACCTATGGCGCTACGCAGTCGAGGGCCGACCCGGATGGGGCGGCCCTCGACTGGAATGATTGTCCGGCGGTGTCCTACTCTCCCACACCCTCCCGAGTGCAGTACCATCGGCGCTGGAGGGCTTAGCTTCCGGGTTCGGAATGTAACCGGGC
>NZ_JBVJHK010000038.1:0-29893 GCF_055586845.1 Micromonospora sp. NPDC049139
ACTCATCCGGCACCCACTGGTGAACCAACCGTTCATCCACAGTAGAGATGATCTACCACCAAGGTCAGCCAACCGCCACCTGAGACGCGCTCTTAAGCGGCCCGGTGGTACTCGTTGATGACCCCGCCCAGTCGTCGTCGGCGTCGGACAACGCCGTCGATCGGCATCACGATGCCCGGCTCACGGTTGGGTGGTACCTGCCCGCGCCCCTGGTGTGGCCGATGGTGATTGAAGTGTCGCAGGTACTCGGTCAGTACCACCCTGGCATGCCGCTGGCCGTAGACCAGGACGTGGTCGGTGCACTCCTCGCGCATGCTGCGACCCCATCGTTCGACGAAACAGTTCGCCTTCGGTGTGCGCGGTGGCGTCTTCACCACCTGTACGCCCTCATCGGCGAGTGCGGCGTCGAACGATGCCGCGTATTTGGTGTCGCGGTCGGGCATGAGGAACCGGAAGTCGCTGGTCTGTTCGCCGGGGTCCATGAGCAGGTTGCGGGCCTGCTGGGTCACCCATGCCTGGGTCGGGTGTTCGGTTACGCCGAGCAGGTGGACCCGGCGGGTGGCGATTTCCATGACGACCAGTACGTACAGGCGGCGTAGCCACACGGTATCGACGTGGAAGAAATCAGCGGCCAGCAGGCCGGTGGCCTGGGTACGCAGGAATGTCCGCCAGGAGGTGTCGGTGCCGCGGGGTGCGGGGCCGAGGTGGCCACGGGCCAGGACTCGGCGGATGGTGCCGAGGCCGACGCGGTGGCCCAGTCCGAGCAGTTCGCCTTGGATTCTCTTGTGGCCCCAGCGGGGGTTGTCCCGGGCCATTCGGCGGATGAGCTCGCGGATCTCGTCGCTGACGGGTGGTCGGCCGCCGCGGTGGGGGTAGGTCCAGCGGCGTTGGACCAGCCGGCGGTGCCAGGCCAGCAGGGTCGCCGGGGTCACGATCCGGTGGGCGCGGACCGCGTGGGGCAGCCGCCGGGCCAGCGCGGACAGGATCGCCCGGTCTGACCAGGACAGGCGTGGTCGGCCGTGGACCTGACGGCGCAGCACCGCGACCTCATGGCGAAGGGCCAGCAGTTCCGCGAGCACGGCGTTGTCACTTCGGGCCGCGCGCAGCAGGGCGTCGAACACGCGGATCGTGACCAGATAGATCAGTCGGAATACCATGACCATCAAGGTGCCTCAGCCGTGCCGGGGACCAGCTCACAGCACGTGCGACACGTAATGGCACCGTACACGCCACCCCCGCCCGGCCGGTGCCCAGCCGCTGTCCGTCCAGGGTCAGGGCGGTCGCCCGGGTGGACGTACCCCGACGTCGAGACCGACCACGACGGTGTCGGACATCCGCATCCACTCCTTGAGATCGACGCCGCGTTCATGCTGGTCGGCCCGGCAAGGGCCGGACCGGGTCCGGGCCTCGAGACTCTGGACGCTCTTGTGGACGCCGCAGGCACCTCTTATCTTCGGCATGTCCTCAAGGGCGTTCATCAATGGGCTGAGGCTGTACTCGAAAACGAGAGTGTGCCCGGCGGAGCGACTTCGCCCTCGGCGGCTTGCGAAGTCTCCTCATGGCTCGGTCAGGCCTTTTCGAAGGTGATGCTCCGCCGGTCGACCGACACCTGCTTTTCCACCACGGTGCCCAACTCTGTGGTGTACCAGCAGTAGAACGGCGTCGTGCCGAAGGGGAACACCGCCTGGTCGGGCATCGCGGCGTCGCACATCGCGGTGCCCGGCCGGGCGTTGTTGTTGGCTGCTTCGCTGTTCCACAGAAAACCCACGTTCGTCCGGGACAGCACGCCGACCGAGGCGACGGCGGACCAGGTCAGGTACTGGTCGGCGATCGACACGGTCACGTCCATCGGCACCGCGAGGTTGTCGAACTTCACCGTGCACTTCGCCTTCACGTTGCCGGTGATGAACTTCTTGTTGCAGGTCACGGACGTGTGCGCGGGCGCGCCGGCCTGGTTCAGTACCTGTTGTTGCAGCTCATACATGATCTTCGCGTGCGCTGTACCAGGAGTGCCGTAATCCGTGGTCGTGGCGGGGCCGTCGGCGGTGTACGGGTTGGCGCTCGACACCGGCCGCCCGGGCCGGGGCGGCGCGGCCGGCGACGAGGAAGGCGCGGTTGCGGCCGTGTCGGGACCCGAGCAGGCAGCGAGGGCAAGTAGCAGCAGCGGCCCGAGGCTCGCACGGAAAGGTCGCATCTGGTCAGGGTATCGACCAACGCCACCATGGCCGGAGTACGACAAAAGCCGTGTTGGAGCAACTTCATTCCGCAGAAGACCGTCAACCGTCAGCCCGCCAAGATCCGCGCTGTCGGCGAACGCGCCCTGCTGGTCGGCCGCCCGCCGGGATGCGCGCTCGTGGCGTTCGACTGCTCGGGCGTGGGCAATCGTGAGCAGCCGGTCGATCTCGGGCAGCATCTGCGGGTCGGGCATGACATGCTGCCGAAGCCGTAGAGCGCGTAGCCGGGGTGTGGCACGACCGTGTCCAGCCGGGCGAAGTCGAACTCGTCACGGTGCTCCTCGAATTTCTTGGGCGGGAAGCCGAAAAGCCTCTCGAACTCGGCTCGGCCCAGGTCCAGGTCGAGCCGGAAGACGCCGGGGCGGTCGAGCTGGGAGGCCTCGTCGAAGCCCGGCACATCATGTTCGACAATGGTGGCGAAGGGCTGGCGGCGGTCCGGGCCGACAAGAAGAACCGTCGCCCCAGGCACCCTCCGGCGATCCGTTTCCTCGCTCGCCACGAGCTGCTCGGCGCCGGGCAACGCGAGGATACGCTCGGCGAGCATGGTCGGGTCGGTGCCGGTCGGGAAATGCAGCGCCACATCCGCGTGCTCGACAGTGAGGTGATCTCAGCGACTTGCGGGTGGGTATCGGTATTCGAAGTGGGTCAGGTGTAGAGCGGCGGCGACGATGTCGCCGATTCCGCGGGGACTGCTGGTGGTGTGGTGTAACGCTTTCCAGCGTCCGTGGAGGATGGCGAAGCCGCGTTCGCCTTGCCAGCGCAGGCCGCGTAGCAGTCGGTTGGTGGTGCGGTTGCCCACGGAGAGCCGCCGGCCGTTGGTGGGTTGCTTGACCGGGGTTTTGATGCCGTGGCCTGCGCCGTCGTAGCCGGCGTCGGCCAGGGCGGGTAGGTCAAGCTCGGCGGCGGCCCAGTTCAGTGCGGCCGTGATGCCCTGCAGTTGGGCGCAGGTCAGGTCGTGCAGATGCCCCGGCATCGCGTCGGAGGTCCATATCGGCAGCCCGTCCGGGCGGATGATTGCTTGGATATTCGCGCCGAAGTCGCGGTGCTTTCCGGAATACCAGGCGTCGATGGTGTCGCCCTTGACGCTGAGCGTGGTCTCCGCAACGCGGTCGCAGTCGAACAGTTTGCCGTCCAGGATCACGTACGACCAGCCGTCGTCGGCGACCCGCTGCAACGCCTCGTGCAGATCGGGTGCCTGCGCGGCGAGGACCGCGACGCCCTCGGACACGTACCGGTACGCGGTGGCCCGAGAGACGCCGAACCCGGCACCCAGCAGCGTCTTGTCCTCGGCCTTACGGAACCAGACCAGCACCAACAACGCCTGGTAGAAGCAGGTCAAGGCCCGTGTCCCGCGCCGGGTGCCCCGGGCACGGCGCTCGGTCGCGAGCAGCCGGGCGAGGTGGCGCACCAGTTCCCTGGGCACGTCGACCATGGCAGGATAGGCAATCACGTGGAGCCCTCTCGAAGACGGAATCTTGTCGCAAAGACCTGTCTATCGATGGCTCCACGCCTGTATCGAGCACCGTCCGACCTGACCCGATACGCCCGTGTCGATCACATCTCGCCCACGCCTCTCGCGAGGCGCGATGCCCTCACGTCCGCGATCAGCGCAACGGTGCCGAGCCTGCGCATCCAGGGCGGCATCCACCTTTTGGGTGTGCCTTCCCGAAGGTGCTGATACTCGGGAATTCTGCGCGACGGCCTATCAGGCCGGGGTGCTCGCGGGCGACGGGCGCCACTTCTTGGTCGACGAACCGCCCGCACCGTTTATCCGGTTCTCTTACGGTGCCGCCGCCGAGTCCCAGATCGTTGAAGGCGTCAGGCGGCTTGCTGAGCTCGGTGCCGTGTAACGGTTGAGCGTGACCAACCAGCGCCACAGCTTCTCGTCGCGCGCTCGGACGACCGAGGACAGCATTCGAAGGGCGTTGATAAGCTCGAGCGTGTCAGGAGCCCGGGGTGCTTCTCTGGAGGCAACGCGAGGCCGTGGGCTCCTGAATCTGCAGATGGGGGACGGAGAGTGCGTACGCTCGTGAGTCGGCTCAGGACCGCTGCGGTGGCGGGGACACTGTTCCTCGGGACGATCGCACTCACCGCGTGCGCAAGCGTCGCAGGCAGCGGAGGGGACATGGCATCGCCTGCGGCATCGACGGCATCGGCCGCCGATGCCCAGGCAGGCACGGGTCCGCGCGATCTCTCCCAGGGCGGCCGCTGCGAGGACGGCGAGAACATCACGATCCAGGCCGACGACGCTACGCCCGTCATCGAAGGCAACTGCGGGACCGTGACCGTCGAGGCGAACAACGTCTCCGGCAACATCGCAGCCGCGACCACGGTAACCATTCGCGGCACGGACAGCATGCTGCTCGGCGAGAAATGGGGCACCGCCACCATCACCGGTCGCGGATCGGGCGTCAACGTCGATGAGATCGCCACGCTCACGGTCACCGCCGACGACGCGAAGGTCACGAACCGGCGCACGCAGACGGCGACCATCGACGGCAGCAGGGCCACTGTCAACACCGACAGCATCGACCGGCTCACTATCAACGGCAGTGGCTCCACGGTCATCGCCTCCGGCGCGATCACCGCCCTCGAAGTCCACGGCAACGACAACACCATCACCTGGTCCGATGGAGCCCAGGCCCCGACTGCGGACACCGGTACTGGAAACCGCTACACCCGATAGTGTGCAGGCTTCGACGGGACGATGAGCATGCCGGGGCCGGGCCGACACCTGGAGCATTCGCAATGCCTAGAACTCCAACGTCACTTCGCCTATCTGCGCTGGTAGTGGGATTGGCGGGCTCGGGCTTGGGATGTTCGGCGCCAGGTTGACCAGTGCAGGGTGTGCGCTGGCGGTAGCGATGCGGCGAGGACGAAGGCGTTGAGAAGTCGGCGGATCTCGGCGACGGTCAACGCAATGATCTTCGGGTCGGCCGGACTGCTGGGCGGTGGCGGCGAGGATGGTCAGGACGGCCAGGGCGAGCATGGCCAGGGTGATGAACCGGTGCCAGCCGGTCCAGCTGCGGACCTGGTAGTGGTCCAGGCCGATCTGGCCCTTGCCGGTTTGGAACAACTCCTCGATGCTCCAGCGGGAGCCGGCCACTCGCACGAGGGTGTGTAGTGGCACTGGGCGGGGTGACCAGCACAGGTAGAAGGCCAGCTCGCCGGTGGTGCGGTTGCGGCGGATGAGCAGCCACCGATGCTCACCAGGGCTGGTGGCGGTGGTGATCCAGGCCCGCAGGTAGTCGCGGTGGCCTTTCGCGCCCGGCCCGCAGCTGTGCAGCTGCCATTCTCGGGTGGGGATCCGCTCGGCGAGGTCGTCGACGCGGATGAGGGTGCGGCCGTCGTTGACGTGCACGCGTCGGTCACAGCCGACCGCGAGGACGTAGCCGATCCCACGGTGTTCCAGGTAAGCGCGTAGGCCGGGGTCGGCGCCGTAGACCTCGTCGCCGGTCACCCACCCTGCCGGGACGCCGGCGTCCAATGCGGCGGCGATCATCTGTCGGGCCAGGGTCGGTTTCGTGGCGAACCCGATCTGGTCGGGGACTCCGGCGGCGGTGAGGCGGTCGGGGCGATCGCACCAGGTCGTCTCTGGCAGGTAGAGCCGCCGGTCGATCAGCGCCCGGCCCGCGGGTGTCACGTAGGCCAGGAACACCCCGACCTGGCTGTTCTCGACCCGTCCGGCGGTGCCGGTGTACTGCCGCTGCACCCGACCGAGCACACACCCTTTCTTGAGAAAGCCGGTCTCGTCGGTGACCAGGACGGCCTCGGGGTGGCCGAGTTGTTCGATCAACCAGTCCCGCACGTCGTCGCGGACGGCGTCGGCGTCCCACACCGCCGTACGCAGCAGTCGCTGCATCGCCTGCGGATCACAGTGGCCAGCCCGCTCCGCCAGGGACCAGCAGGTCTTACGTTCCACGCCCGACAGCAGGCCTTCCACGAACTGCCCGGCAGTCCGCCGTGGCTCTGCCCGCACGAACCGGCCAGCGACGCGCGTCACCGCCTCGTCCAGGACGACCGCCAGCGGTCAAGGTCTAGGCTGTGGCCCACGGCCATCACGCGATCTTCGGTTGTCCTCACAAACCATCGATGATCAACGCGGTGGCCGTCCTCATACCCGCGCTACGCCCAACGCCGAAGCCAAGTGACGTTGGAGTATTAAGGCCGCGCCGCTCGTGCGACTACCGCCTACCCCACCGTCGCAGGCGATCTGGGTCAGCATCTGCAGGACCTGGCGAAGCAGCACGTACAGCAACGACGTGCTCATGGCCACGAGCATGACGGCCGCGCAGGGCTCGAGCTCACACAGAACGCACTTCAGACAGCCGAACCGGATGTTCGAGCCCCACAGGTCCCGCTTCACGGAATTGTCCCCTTCGGTCGGCGTCGCTGCATCGGAAACCGGCGGTGCGACAGCGCGTGCGGCGGCCATTACGCAACATTTTGTCAACAGCGGTGAATGGCTGACACGTCACACAGTCGACGGCGGCAGACCGTGGTCCCGTCCCATCGCGCTTGCGGGGAACGGAGATGCCCGTGGCGGGGCCGGCCGGTGGATGCCCACCCCCGCCACGGCGTCACCCCCGCAGCAGCGGCAGCACCCGGCGGCCGAGCAGGTCGACACCGCCCGCCGGGGTCAGACCGTGCGGGGTGCCGAACTCCACCCGGGTGGCCCCGGCATCGAACACCGCCGCGGCCTGCGCCGCGACGTGTTCCGGGGTGCCGGAGAAGGCGAACAGGTCGAGCAGGTCCCCGCTGATCAGCGCGCCGGCGAGGTCGTGTTCCTGGCGGGCGACGTGCTGCTGGATCCGCGACAGCAGCTCCGGATCGATGTCGACGTTCGGGTCGAGGGCGGCGACCACGGCGAGGTACATGGCCACCTCCGTACGGGCCACCCGACGGGCCAGCGCGCCGTCCTCGTCCACCACGGTCACGGCGCCGAGCACCACGCCGACCTGGTCACCGGCCCGACCGGCGGGCGCGGCGTCGTCCAGCCAGGCCCGCATCGTCTTGGCCATCGCCGGGTTGGCCGAACCGCCAACCTTGATCTCCGAGGCGAACGCGGCGGCCGTCCGGGCGGTCTGCTGGCCCCACGTCCCCACCAGGACGGGCACGTCGGCGCGGACCGGGGCGTAGCGCAGGGCGGTACCGGGCGCCACGGTGAACTCCCGGCCCTGGAAGCCCCCGTCGTTGCGGGACAACAGCAGCCGGACCACGTCGACGGTTTCGGTGATCCGCCGCAGCGGCCGGGCCTGCGGCACCGCGATCTGATCCAGCCAGGTGCCCCGGGCCAGCCCGAGGTAGGCCCGCCCGTTCGACGCCAGGTCCAGCGCCGCGACCTGCCCGGCGATCTCCACCGGGTGCATGGTGAACGGGTTGAGGCAGGCCGACCCGAGCCGGATCCGTCGGGTGTGCCGCGCGGCCACCAGCAGCGGGAAGAACGGCGGCTGGTACATCAGGTCACCGAAGACCGACAGCACGTCGAAGCCGTGCCCTTCGGCGAGCTCGGCCAGCGCGGCGTACTCGTCGGCGCTCTTGTCGGACTGGAGTCCGATGCCGACCAGCCAGCGTCCTTCGTCGGTGCTCACGTGAGTTCTCCAGTCGGGATCTGTCGCCGGGCGGTCCGCTCGATCCGCAGGATGACCCGCTCGTCCGGATCCGGGCAGGCCACGTGGCAGTCCCGGGCCAGCCAGTCTTCCGGCGGCAACGGACGTTGCTTGGCCGGCAGCAGCGGCAGGCACGCCGCGAGGGCGTAGAGGCAGAAGTGCCGGCCGGTGGGGATGGTGAGCCGGCTCGACTCGGTCAGGTCGATGTGGTCGCCCGGCTGGAGGCCGCAGACGGAGCGGCCCTCGATCCGTTCCACCACGACCCGCAGGTCGTACAGGTCGGTGACCGGTTCCTCGGCGCTCATCGGAGGGCCTCAGCGTGGTGGTGCACGATCCGCCAGCCCCGCTCGTCGCGGCGCAGCACGTCCGTCACCCGGAAACAGTCGTCCGGCTGCCCGGTCGCGTACCGGGCCCGCAGGACGTAGCGGACCAGGCCCGTGTCCTCCCACGCCTCGGCCCGGAACTGCTCGGGGGCGACCGAGGTCGGGGGCGCGGCCGGTCCCCGGGCCGCCGCCCGGCGGTCCCGCAGGTCGTCCAGGGCGGCCAGACCGTCCAGCAGGTCGGGTGCGTCGGACTCCCAGATCGTCAGTTCGGGGTGCAGCCGGGCGTCGAACGCCGCCCGGTCGCCCAACGACCGGTACATGTCGGTGATGGCGGCGGTGAGATCGTCAACGGTCATCGGGGCTCGCTTCCGGTCGGGGCGGACGGGGGTGTCGGGGGTGGATCAGGAGAGCTCGGCGAGGCGGGCGCGCAGCGGATCGAGCCCCATCGGCCCGAGCCGCAGGGCCCGCTGGTGGAACCGCTTGCGGTCGAACCCGGCGCCCTCGCGCCGTTCGACCTCCCGGCGGGCCTGCTGCCAGAGCCGCGCCCCGGCCTTGAAGGCCAACGCCTGCGCCGGCCAGCCGAGGTACCGGTCGACCTCGAACCGCGCGGTCGCCGGGTCCAGCCCGGCGACGCGGACCAGGAAGTCCACGGCCAGCTCGGGGGTCCACCGGCGCGCGTCGGTGAAGCCGGTCCCGGCCGGGATCGGCACGTCCAGGTGCAGGCCGAGGTCGATGACCACCCGGGCGGCGCGCCACATCTGCCCGTCGAGCATCCCGAGCCGCTCGGCGGGACCGGCGTAGAGGCCGAGCTCGTCGGCGAGGCGTTCGGCGTAGTGCGCCCAGCCCTCGGCGTACCCGTGCACCTGGCACAGCGACCGCTGCCACGGGTGCAGGTCGACGGTGGTGAGGGTGATCGCGTGCTGGAGGTGGTGCCCGGGCAGCCCCTCGTGGCAGAGCGTCCCGACGTGCCGCCACACCGGCACCGTCGACTCGCCGGGGGGCGTCGACCACCAGATCCCGCCCGGGCGCGTCAACCCGGCGTCGGGCGGGGTGTAGTACATGACCCCGGAGGCGGCGGGGCTGATCCGGCACACCACCCGGCGGGTGGCGGCCGGGATGTCGAAGTGCGGGCCGTCCAGGGCGTCGGTGAGCCGCTCGGTGCGCTCCCGCAGCCACTCCTCCAGGTCGGGCCCGACCGGCACCCGGCCGGCGGGGTCGGCGTCCAGCCCGGCCCGTGCGCCCGCCACGTCCGGGTACCCGAGCTCGGCGGCGACCGCGCGCTGCTCGGCGGCGGTCCGGGCCAGCTCCTCCCAGCCGTACGCGTACAGCTCGTCCAGGTCGACGGTCGCGCCGAGGAAGCTGCGCGCGGTGACGGCGTACAGGTCGCGGCCGACGCCGTCGACGTCGGTGGCCCGGGGCGCCAGCTCGGCACGCAGGAACGCGGCGAAGTCCGCCGTCGCGGCGGCGGCCGAGCGGGCCCCGGCGGCCAGTTCCCCGGCCAGCGGCCCGTCCGGACACCCGGCCACCAGCCGGCCGTAGAAGTCGTCGGAGGTGACCCAGGCGGTGCACTGGTCGGCGACCGCCAGCACCTGCCGGCGGGCGACCAGGTGCCCCCGCCGGGCCGACCAGCGCAGCGTCTCGGCGTACTGGCCGAGGGCCGTGGGCACCCGGCGCAGGTGCGCGGCGACGACCGCCCAGTCCTGCGCGATGTTGCGGGGCAGGTTGTCGAAGACCTGCCGGACCAGGTGCACCGGCGTCGCCAGCGGGGCGAGCAGCCGGGTGGTGAAGCCCGCGTCGTAGAGGTCGACCTCGCTGGCCAGCCGGTCTATCAGCGCGCCGGCGAGGGCCCGCTGGGCCGTGCCGTCGACACCGGCGCCGCCCGCCGCCGTGGCGGTGCCGCGGGCCAGCTCCGCGCGGGCGGCGAAGCCGTCGGGGGAGAGGTCCGCGAAGTGCGAGTCGGGGGTACGACCCGCCGCCTCGGCGGCCTCCGGGTCCAGCCCGGCGAGCGCGTCGAGGTACCGGTCGGCGACCTCGGTGATCGTCGTCATCGGGCGACGCCGAGTCGGCCGTGGTCATCGCGGTAGGAGACGCCACCCTTGAGCACCGTGTGCAGGGTGCGCAGCGCGGACACCGAGCGGGTGGGATCGTCGCGCAGGACCAGCAGGTCGGCGTGCTTGCCCACCTCGACGCTGCCGAGCGTGTCGGCCTGGCCCAGCCACTGCGCGGGGCGGATGGTGGCGGACTTCAGGGCGTCGGCGACGGGCATCCCGGCGTCCACCATGAACTCCAGCTCACGCACGGTCGCGGTCGTCTCGTCGTAGCCGGCGTGCGGCGGCATGTCGCTGCCCAGCGCGATCGGCACCCCGTTGCGGATGGCGTGCTGGAGGCTCTCCCAGTGCCGGGGCCCGGCGGCCAGGGCGCGGTCCATCAGCCAGCCCGGCACGCCGGAGTCGCGGAAGAACTGCTCGCAGCGGCTGACCACGATGGTCGGGACGTACCAGACGTCCCGTTCGGCCATCAGCCGGGTCACCTCGTCGGTCAGCTCGTAGCCGTGCTCGACGCAGTCCAGCCCGAGTTCCACGGCGCGGCGCACCGACTCGGCCGGGCCGGCGTGCGCGGTGACCTTGCGCCCCCAGTCGTGCGCCACCCGGATCACCGCCGCCAGCTCGTCGTCGAGCAGTTGGGGGGTGTCGATCGACTCGAACTCGCCGGCGATCCCACCGGAGATGCACACCTTGATCAGGTCGGCGCCGGCCCGGATCTGCTGCCGGGTGAGCCGGCGGAACCCGTCCGCCCCGTCGGCCTCCAGCGCGTCGGCCTCCCAGCCGTGCCCCCCGGTGCAGCAGAGGGCGTGCCCGGCGGTGAAGATCCGCGGGCCGTCCACCGCGCCGCGTTCGATCCCCTTGCGCAGGGCGAAGTCGGCGTACCGGCTCTCGCCGACGAGCCGGGCGGTGGTGACGCCGGAGTGCAGGGTCCGGCGCGCCGAGTCGGCCATCAGCAGCACCAGCTCGGCGAGGTTCGACCGGTGCACCTCGTCGCCGAAGTGGCCGGGCAGGCCGAGCGACAGGTGCACGTGCATGTTGGTCAGGCCCGGCATGACGTGGTCGCCGTGCAGGTCGACCACCCGGGCGCCGCCCGCCTCGGTGAGGACGTCGTCGACCGGCCCGACCGCGCGGATCGTGCCGTCGGCGCCGATCCAGATGCCGCTGTCGCGCTGGACGTCGTCCCGGACGCCGTCGTAGAGCGCGAGGTTGACCAGGACCTGTTCGGTGGGGATGCGCATGCGGTGTCCTCTACGCGGCGGGCACGGTGGTCTGCGCCACCGTGGGGTCGTTGAGCCAGCAGGCGGCGGTGCGGCCGCCGAGGTCGAGCGTGGGCGGCTGCTCGCCGCACGGCCCGAAGGCGTGCGGGCAACGCGGCCGGAAGCGGCACCCGACCGGCGCGTGTGCCGGGTCGGGCACCTCTCCGGCGAGCGTCCTGGGCAGCTGCGGGGAGGGTGCGATCTGCGGCACCGCGTCGATCAACGCCCGGCTGTACGGGTGCCGGGGCGAGGACCACAACTGACGGGTGGGCGCGGTCTCGACGATCCGGCCCAGGTACATCACCGCCGTGACGTCGGCGATCTCGTGCACCAGGGAGAGGTCGTGCGAGATGAACAGCATGCCCATGTCCAGGTCCCGGACCAGCCCGACGAGGAGGTTGACCACCTGCGCCTGTGACGACGCGTCCAGCGCGGTGACCGGCTCGTCCGCGATGATCATCCGGGGTTCCGGCGCCAGCGCCCGGGCGATGGCGAGCCGCTGCCGCTGGCCGCCGGAGAACTGGTGCGGGTACCGCTCTGCGGCCCCGGCCGGCATGCCGACCCGGTCCAGCAGGTCGGCGACCCTCGCCCGGCGGGCGGCGCCGGTCACTGTGTCCGGCATCCCGTCGAGGAGCTGGGCGCCGATGGTGCGCCGGGGGTTCAGCGACGCGTACGGATTCTGGAAGACCATCTGGAGCCCGACCTCCGGCACCGGCCGGCGCCGCCAGCCGAGCGGGGTGATCGGGCGGCCGGCGAACCGGATCGTCCCGGCGCTCGGCGCGGCCAGCCCGACCGCCACCCGGGCCAGCGACGACTTGCCGCAGCCGGACTCGCCGACCAGGCCGACGATCTGGCCGGGCGCCACCTCCAGGCTCACCCCGGCCACGGCCCGGACTGGCCCCCGGCCGCGCGGCTTGTACTCCACCTCGACGTCGCTGATCTCGAGCAGGTTGCCCGACCCGACCGGCTCGTTCATGCCGCCACCTCCAGGTGCGGACGGACCACGCAGGCCACCGACCGGTCGGTGCCGGCGGGGGACAGCGGGGGAGGCGCGGTGCCGCAGGACGGCTCGGCGTACCCGCACCGGGGTTGGAACGGACATCCGGGCGGCGCCTGCCCCGGCGTCGGCGGCCCGCCCGGGATGGGACGCAGCGTGCCGACGGCCTGGGTGCCGTGCGGGCGGGCGCCGAGCAGCGCGGCCGTGTACGGGTGGCGCGGCGCGGTGAGCAGCGCTCCGGTGGGGCCGGTCTCCACCACGCGCCCGGCGTAGAAGACGTACCCGCGGGTGGTGAGCGCGCTGAGCACCCCGAGGTCGTGGGTGATGAAGGCGACGGCCAGCCCGGTCTCGGCGCGCAACTGGTCCAGCAGCGCGAGGATGCCGGCCTGCACCGTCACGTCGAGCGCGGTGGTCGGCTCGTCGGCGATCAGCAGCCGGGGGCGGGCGGCGAGGGCGATCGCGATGGCTGCCCGCTGCCGCATGCCGCCGGAGAACTGGTGCGGGTACGCCCGCACCGCCCGCTGCGGGTCGGGGATGCGGACCTGGTCGAGCAGTTCCACCGCCCGCCGGTCCGCCGCCCGCCGGTCCAGGCCCAGGTGGACCTGCATGTGTTCGGTCAGTTGCCGGCCCACCGTGAGCATCGGGTGCAGCGCCGCGGTGGGGTCCTGGAAGACCATCGCGATGCCGGCGCCACGCACCTTCTGCCAGCGCCTGGTGTCCAGGCTGAGCAGTTCGGTCCCGGCGAACCGGGCCGACCCGGTGACCTTGGCGCCGGCGGGCAGCAGCCCGAGCAGGGTCTGCGCGGTGAGGCTCTTGCCGCACCCGCTCTCCCCCGCGATACCGACCATCTCGCCCTCACCGACGGTGAACGACACGTCGTGCAGGATCGGCAGCGGCCCCGTGGGGCCGGGCAGGGTGACGGCCAGGGAGTCGACTTCGAGCAGCGGTCGCATTCTCAACGTCCCTTCGCGTAGCGGGGGTCGATCCGGTCGCGCAGCGCGTCGCCGAGCACGTTGAAGGCCATCACCACGGTGAGGATGGCCAGGCCGGGGAAGACGCTGACCCACCACATGGAGAGGTCCTGCGAGCCGAGCGCCACCATCGAGCCCCACTCGGCGGCCGGCGGGCGGGGGCCGAGGCCGAGGAAGGACAGCGCGGACAGCAGCAGCACGGCGTTGCCGAGCTCCAGGGTGGCCAGCACGATCGCCGGACCCACGCTGTTGGGCAGGACGTCGCGGCGCAGCGCGCGCAGCGGTCCGACGCCGAGCAGCCGGGCGGCGCTGAGGTAGTCCTCGCCGCGCATGGTCAGCACGGCGCTGCGGATGACCCGGGCGTAGACCGGCCAGGAGACGATGACCAGCGCGAGGACGGCGTTGCGGGTGCTGGGCCCGAACGCGGCGGTCACCGCCATCGCCAGGATGATCTGCGGGAACGCGAAGACCAGGTCCGTCAGGCGCATCAGCGCCTCGTCGACGAACCGTCCCACGTAGCCGGCGACCAGGCCGAGCAGACCGCCGATCAGCAGGGCGAGCGAGACGATGGCGAGCGCGAGCGGGATCGACAGGCGGGAGCCGTGGATCACCCGGCTGAACACGTCCCGGCCGAGGGCGTCGGTGCCGAACCAGTGCGTTCCCGACGGCGGGGCATACGCGTCCGGGCTCTGTGCCAACGGGTCGTACGGCGCGACGACCGGGGCGAACAGCGCCATCAGCAGCCACCCGCCGAGGATGACCAGGGCCGCCACGGCGATCGGCTGCCGCCAGATAGGCCGCCCGGTGGAGCGACCGCGTAGCCGGCCCAGGAACCGGCGCCGAGCCAGCGCGTCGGTCGCCTTCGGGTCGGGCGCTATGGGGTCGGGCGCGAGTGTGGTCATGACAGCCGGATCCTCGGGTCGATGAGCCCGTACAGCAGGTCGACGGCGAGGTTGACCAGCGTGTAGACCAGCGCTACGAACAGGCTGACGCCGAGGATCGCGGGCAGGTCCAGCGCCGTCGCGCTGCGGTACGCGTACTGGCCGAGGCCCGGCCAGCCGAAGATGTTCTCCACCAGCACCGTGCCGGAGAGCAGCGAGGCGAAGGCCAGACCGGAGACGGTGATCACCGGGACCAGCCCGGCCCGCAACAGGTGCCGGCGGAACACCACCCGGGCGGGCAGGCCCTTGGCGTACGCGGCCCGGATGTAGTCCTGCTGGAGCACCTCCAGCATGGACGAGCGGACGAACCGGACCAGCATCGCCACGGTCAGGCTGGTCAGCACGAGCACCGGCAGGACCAGGTGCTGGGCGGCGTCCCAGGCGACGTCCCACTGACCGGCGAGGGCGGCGTCGACGGTGTACATCCCGGTCACCGTCGGCGGCGGGCTGAAGTCGGTGGAGAGCCGGCCGCCGCTGGGCGCCAGGCCGAGCTGGTAGAAGAACACGTAGAGCACGACGAGCGACAGCCAGAACGGCGGGGTGGACAGGCCGAGCAGCGCGCCGACGCGGATCAGCTGGTCGGTGATCCGGCCGTTGCGGACGGCGGCGAGCATGCCGATCCCGGTGCCGATCAGCAGCGCCAGCACCATGGTGGGGATGGCCAGTTCCATGGTCGCCGGCACGTACTGCAACAGGTCGTCGGTCACGGTGCGGCCGGTCTGCTGGGAGATGCCGAGGTCGCCCGTCAGCAGGTTGCCCAGGTACTGGAGGTACTGCACGTACAGCGGCTGGTCCAGGCCCCACTTCTCGCGGAACGCGGCCACCGTCGCGGGGTCGTTGAGCGCCTGGTCGGAGAGGTTGGCCGTGACCGGGTCGCCGGGCACCACGGTGACCAGGCCGAACGTCACGATCGTGACGCCCAGCAGCAGGCCTGCCGTGATCGCCACCCGCTTGGCCAGGAACACCAGCAGCGACCGGTGCGGCCGAGGCCGGGACGCGGTCGTGGTGACCGCGCCCGGCTCGGCGTCGTCGACTGTCGTCGTCATGAGATGGTTACTCCCGGCCGACGGCGGCCAGGTCGACCTGCCAGCCCGCGGCGGTGTAGTCGGTGCCGGTCAGGTCGCTGCTCGCCACGACGGTGGAGGAGTTGTTGGCCAGGACGACGTACGGCGAGGCGGCGTTCATCGCCCGCTGCCACTCCTGCATGGCGGTGGCCCGGGCGGCCAGGTCGAGGGTCTCGGTGACCTTCTTGCCGGCGGCCACGACGGCCGGGTCGGCCCGCTCCACCGTCCAGCCCGAGCGCAGCGCGGTGGCCTGGCCGGGGGACATGTTGTTGATCAGCGAGTCGGCGACCGGGTAGTTGAGGCTCTGCGGGGTGAACCCGAGCGCCATCTTGCCCGTACGCATCTCGTCGAGGAACGTGGTCAGCGGCTGCGGGGTCAGCTCCAGCTTGATGCCGGCCTCGGCGGCGTCGCCCTGCACCTTGGTCGCCACCGTGCCCAGGTCGACGCCCTTGTACGTGATGGCCGGGTAGTTGAACTTGACGGTGGGGTTGGTCAGCCCCGCCTCGGCGAGCAACGCCTTGGCCTTCGCCACGTCACGCTTCGACTCCTCGCCGGCGGGCAGCGCGCCCGGGTAGGCCGGGGCCACCAGCCCGGCGCCGGGGGCGGCGCCCTTGCCGTACAGCCCGGCGATGCCCTGGTAGTCGATGGAGGCCCGCAGCGCCTGGTTGAACTTCGCGTTCGAGGTGACCCCGGAGACGGCCGGGTCGGCGTTGAGGAAGAGGAAGTAGACGGTGTCCTGCATGGCGGAGGTCTTCAGCGTGTCCGGCAGCCCCTCCAGCAGCTTGCCGGAGATGTCCAGCGCGATCTCGGAGCCGCCGGCCCGCTGCATGGTCAGCTTCTGGGTCTGCACGTCCATGTTGCGCAGCACGACCCGGCCGAACTCTGGCTTGGTGCCCCAGTAGTTGGGGTTGGCCTCCAGCACCACCTGCGCCGACGGGTCGTACGACTTCAGCACGTACGGGCCGCTGCCGATGGAGTTCTTGTCCAGGTACTGCTGGGCGGTGTCGGTCTTCGCGGCGTCCGCGGCGTCCGTCGCGCCGTTCTCCTTGGCGACCTTGGAGTTGACCACGCCGGTCGAGGGCATCGCGAGGACCACGGGGATGTTCGGGTCGGCGGTCGCCGAGGTGACCACCACGGTCCGCTCGTCGGTCTTGGCGACCGTGAGGCCGCTGACCATGACCGCTGGGCTGGCCTTGACGTTCTTCAGCCGGTTGAGGGAGAAGACCACGTCGTCGGCGGTCAGCGGGCTGCCGTCGGAGAACTTCACCCCCTCGCGGAGCTTGAAGGTGAAGGTCTTCGCGTCGGCGGAGGCCTCGTACGACTCGGCCAGCGCCGGGACGGGCTTGCTGACGTCCGAGCCCTTGAAGGTCAGCAGGGTGTCGTAGAGGGAGTGCACGGCGGTGAGGCCGGTCGCCTCGTAGATCCGGCCGGGGTCGAGCGTCTTGAGGACGAACGAGGTGTTGACGGTGAGGGTCTTGGCCAAACCACCGTTACCGTTTCCTCCGCTGCCGCCCGCGCTGCACGCGGTGCTGGAGGCTGTGACCAGCGCCGCCAGAGCGATTGCTCCGACGCGGAGCCGGCGAGGGGACACCGACATGCTGTTCCTACCTTCGTATGGGCCGGCCCGCGCGGGACGGGCTCTGGGGTTGTCGCGCCGACGTCGCCGGTGACGCCGAGGTCGGGGGCCGGTGCCAACCGATGGCGGCTCGCGGGGCTTCGCCCGTAGACCGTCATGAGGTTGGATGTATCCGGACGGGACTCCTGTCCGGTTCGCGCCCCGACGTCGCTTGTCTAGTTACGCCAAACACGTTCGCCTTGTGTTTGACCATGCTAGACAGAGGCGTATAGTTGCGTCAAACATTTCTAGCCACACTGTTTTGGAACGAGGAAAGACGCATGCTCGGTGACCAGCTCCGCGACCTGCGCCAGCAGCACTCCCTCACGCTGCGCCAGCTCGCGGCCGCGGCCGACGTCTCGCCCGCCCTGCTCAGCCAGATCGAGAACGGCGCCACAGACCCCAGCCTGGCCACCCTGCGTAAGCTCGCCAAGGTCTTCGACACCTCCATCGCGGCGCTGTTCTCCGAGCCGGACGCGCCGCTGGTGCACATCAGCCGGCCCGGCTCGCGGACCCGGCTCGCCGCTCCCCCCGGGCAGATCGCCTACGACCGGCTCACCCCGGGGCGGGGCGACCTGGAGGTGCTCGAAGCCGAGCTGGCGCCCGGCGACTCCAGCTCCGGCGAGCCGTGGGCGCACCCCTCGACCGAGTGCGCGATCGCCGTCACCGGCGAGGTCGTCGCCGAGATCGGTGGCGAGAAGTACGTGCTGAGTACCGGCGAGGCGATCACCTTCGACTCCCGGCTGCCCCACCTCTACCGCAACGCCAGCGACCAGCGGGCCCGGCTCATCATCGCGGTCACCCCGCCCACCCCCTGACCCACCCGGCACGTCACCCGGCCCGCGTCGCGCACGCGGGCGGTACGACGCCGCCCGTCGAAAGGACCCCGCAGTGGACCGCGACAGCGTCGACTGGTTCGGCTACCTGCCGGCCGTCACCACCCCGTTCACCGCCACCGGCGAGCTGGACCTCGCCGCCTGGCGCGTCCAACTGGACTGGCTCGCCGCCGAGCGGCTGCACGGGATCATCGTCGGGGGCACCACGGGCGAGTGGTTCAGCCTCACCGAACAGGAACGCGCCGCGCTGTTCCGGACGGCCGCCGAACGGGTCGGCGACCGCCTCACGGTGCTCGGCGGCTGCAACGCGTACACGCCGGCGGAGGCGATCCGGCACGCCGAGGCTGCCCGGGACGCCGGCCTGCACGGCATCCTGCTCACCCCGCCGCCGTACGTGGTGCCCACCCGGTCGGAGATCGTGGCCTTCTACCGGACCGTCGCCGAGGCGGTCGACCTGCCGCTCTGCGTCTACAACTGGCCCCGTGGCACCGGCGTCGACCTGGACGCCGACCTGCTGTCGGAGCTGAGCGGGCTGGACACCGTGGTGGCGGTCAAGAACTCCACCCCGGATTTCGGCGGATTCGTCCGTAGCCTCGTCGCCCTGCGCCACCGCGTGCGCTACTTCGGCATCCCCACCAACGAGGTCGGCATCGAGCTGATGACCACGATCGGTGGTGACGGGCTGATGGGAGCCGGCGCCGTGCTCGGCGCCGACCACCCCGACTTCTTCCGCGCCCTGCGCGCCGGGGACCTCGACCGGGCCCGGGTCCTCGGCGCCCGCGACCGGGTGATCATGGAGGACTGGTTCGGGCCGGACTACGGCGCCCGGTTCGGCAACGCGCAGGCGATCATGAAGTACGCGCTCACCCTGCGCGGCGTACCGGCCGGTCACGTCCGCGCGCCGCTGCTCCCGCTGACCCCCGCCGAACAGGACCGCGTCCGGGCCACCATGACCCAGCTCGACCTGCTCCCATGACTTCGTACGACACGGCGGTCATCGGCGGCGGTCTGCTCGGCTGCGCGACCGCCTGGCACCTGGCCCGCGCCGGCAACCGGGTCCTGCTCGTCGAGAAGGACCAGGTCAACCGGCACGCCTCCGGGCAGAACGCGGGCAGCCTGCACTTCCAGCTGGAGTTCCGGATGGTCGAGCACGGCGACGACGGGGCCCGCGCGGCGGCCCGCGCGCTCCCGCTGCACCTGGACGCCATGCGGGCCTGGGCCACCGTCGAGGACGAGCTCGGTGAGCGATGCGGGGTGTCCCGCACCGGCGGGCTGATGCTCGCCGAGACCCCGGCGGAGATCGCCGTGCTGGACCGGAAGGCCGCTCTGGAACGCGAGTACGGCCTCGACGTCGCCGTGCTCTCCGGCCCGGAGCTGCGCCGGTTCGC
The DNA here is from genome assembly GCF_055586845.1 of Micromonospora sp. NPDC049139. Taxonomy (NCBI): domain Bacteria; kingdom Bacillati; phylum Actinomycetota; class Actinomycetes; order Micromonosporales; family Micromonosporaceae; genus Micromonospora; species Micromonospora sp. NPDC049139. The sequence continues at coordinate 19,280 of NZ_JBVJHK010000038.1, forward strand.
GCCGTACCTGGCGGACACCGTGCTCGCCGCCGGTCACGTGCCCGGCGAGGGCAAGGCCAACCCCCGGCTGGTCACCCCGGCGCTGGCCCGGGCCGCCGGCCGGTACGGCGCCGTGCTGCGCACCGGCTGCCGGGTCACCGGGCTGCACCGGCGCGGCCGGCACTGGGAACTGCGCACCGGGACCGGGCCCGGGGACACCGCCGGGGAGACCCACCTGACCGACACGGTGGTGCTCGCCGGCGGGGTCTGGACCGCCGAGCTGGCCTCGATGGCCGACGTCCGGCTGCCGGTCTTCCCGGTCGGGCTGACGATGAGCGCCACCGCCCGCAGCCGGCCGTTCCTGCCGCACCTGATCCAGCACGTCGGCCGGCGGCTGTCGATGAAGCAGACCGAGGACGGCAACGTGCTGATCGGTGGCGGATGGCCGGCCAAGCTGGTCAGCCGGGCTGGACAGGTCGACCTGGAGACCAACCCGGAGTTGCGGTACGAGTCGCTGGTCGGCAACGCCGACGCCGCCCGGGTAGTCCCGGCGGTGTTCGACCTGCCGGTGATCCGGACGTGGACGGGCATGACCACGCTCACCCCGGACCACCTGCCGTTGCTCGGCGCGATCCCGCGCCGGCCCGGACTGTTCGTCGCCACCGGCGGCTCGGCCTTCACCCTCGGCCTCACCTACGCCCGGCTCCTCGCCGGCATGGTCGTGACCGGCGAGACCGACCGGTCGATCGAGGACTACTCACCCTCCCGCTTCGGAGCGCTGAACTTTGTCTGAACACCGCCCGTCGAACCCTCCGGACACGCCGAGGCGCACCCCGATGGGCCGACCCGAGCCGGTCACCATCGAGGTGGACGGCCGGACCGTTCCCGCCCACCCGGGCGAGTCGCTGGCCACCGCGTTGCTCGCCGCCGGTGAGCGGTCCGTCGGCACCACGCGCGGCGGTGCCCGCCGGGCGCCCTACTGCAACATGGGGATCTGCTTCGAGTGCGTCGTGACGGTGAACGACGTGCCCTGCCAGCGTTCCTGCCTGATCCGGGTGCGGGCCGGCATGCGGGTCCGCACGGCGGTGCCCCGGTGAGCGCGCCCGACGTGGTGGTGGTCGGCGCCGGCCCAGCCGGGCTGGCCGCCGCCGCCACCCTCGGCCGGCACGGCGCCGCCGTCACCGTCGTCGACGAGCAGGAGCAGCCGGGCGGGCAGATCTACCGCCAACCGCCGGCCGGGTTCACCCCGCCGGCCGGATCGTCCTTCGCCGGTCGGGCGCTCCTGGCCGAGGCCACTGCCGCTCCCGGCGTCCGGTGGCTCGCCGACACCACGGTGTGGGGCGTCCTCGGCACCCGGGCCGGCCTCGACGGGTACGCCGGCGACCAGCCCCCGCCGGGCCGCTACCGGGTCGCCACGCACGGTCCGGCCGGGGTCCGCCTGCTCGAACCCCGGGCGGTGCTGCTCACCGCCGGCGCGTACGACCTGCCGGTGCCGTTTCCGGGCTGGACCCTGCCGGGAGTGCTCACGGCGGGCGGTGTACAGACGTTCGTCAAGGCACAGGGCCTGCTGCCGGGCGGCCGGTTCGTCCTGGCCGGGGGCCACCCGCTGCTGCTGGTCGTGGCCGCCCAACTGGTTCGGGCCGGCGCCCGGGTGGTCGAGGTCGCGCTGATCCAGCGCCGCCGCGACCTCCTGCCCGGACCGGCCGGGCTGGCCGCTGTGGCGGGCGCGGGAGGCAAGATCGCCGAGGGTGTCGACGCGCTGCGCGTCCTACACCGGGCGGGCGTGCCCGTCCGGTTCGGCACGGTGGTCCGCCGCGCCGCCGGCGACCCGGACCTGACCACGGTGACCCTCGCCGAGGTCGGCCCCACGGGGCTGCCGGTGCCCGGGACCGACCGGGACGTCCCCTGCGACGTGCTGGCGCTGGGGTACGGCTTCGTCCCCTCCGTCGAGCTGGCCCGGCAGGCCGGTTGCGCGGTGACCTGGAACTCCCCCGCAGGCGGCTGGGTGGTCCGGCACGACGAGTGGCTGCGGACCTCGGTGCCTCAGATCGCGGTGGCCGGCGAGCTGACCGGCGTCGCGGGTGCCGAGCAGGCGGAGGTCGAGGGCCGGCTCGCCGCCCTCGGCGTGCTGCGCGGCCTGGAGCTGCTCGACGAGCACCGGGCCGTCACGCTGGCCCGCCCGATCCGCCGGGAGCTGCGCCGCCGGCGACGCTTCGTCACGCAGGTGCTCGACCGGTTCGCGCCGGACCGGGCGGCCCTGGGCAGCCTGGTCACCGACGACACCGTGCTCTGCCGGTGCGAGGAGGTGCGGGCCGGCGACGTGCGCCGCGCGCTGCGGGCCAATCCGCACCTCGGCACCGCGAACGCCGTGAAGCTGGTGACCCGCGCCGGGATGGGCCTGTGCCAGGGGCGGTCCTGCCAGCCGGGCCTCTGCCAGCTCATCTCCACGCTGACCGGCCGGGGGCCGGAACAGGTCGGCGCGTTCACCGCTCAGGCGCCGGTCAAGCCCGTCCCGCTGCGCGCCCTCGCGGTCGGCGACGAATTACAGTCCCACAAGTAGTTGGCATCGACCGAGGCCTCGTGATCGAGGTCTTCCGTCCGCCGGCGACGCAGATCGACGCTCGGCGTACATCCAGGGCTGCTGAAGAACGCGCCGATCCTGGGCACCGGGTACCACTACCGCAGTAGCGACGGGACAGTGCTGGTTCGAGTCACAGGACGGGTGAAGCCGACAGCCGCGAAAGAGATCGAGCAGGCGGTCGCCCTGCTGTCGGAATAGCCGAGGCCCAGTACCTGTCGGTAGTTGGCATGGGCGCGGATGCGCGGCTGGTTTTGATGGCGGTGGCAGGTGCTATCAATGCCGTCGTGACCGACGACGAGATCATCCAGCGGATCCGCGAGCAGACGCCGGCCGGCAAGCTGCCACCACCCGCACCACCTGAGGCCGTGGCTGAACTCGAAGCTGCGGTCGGGCATTCGATGCCTGCGCTGCTCAAGCGGATCTACCTCGAAGTCGCCGACGGCGGGTTCGGCCGCGGGGGTGAGGCCTTGTCCCTCACCGACACGACCTACAGCTTCAGCGACAGCGAGCGGCTGTTGGTGGAGTACTTGGGGCGCGCCGGCCGGTCGGCGAGCTGTCGGTCGGCCAGCGACGCCGGCTCGCCCTGGCCCTGTTGGTGGCCGACCCACCCGACCTGTTGCTGCTCGACGAGCCCACCAACCACCTCTCGCCCCGACTCTGCGACGAGCTGGAGGACGCCCTCGGTGGCAGCCCCGGCGCTGTCGTGGTCGCCAGCCACGACCGGTGGTTGCGCTCCAGGTGGCACGGACGCGAGATCCAACTCCGCGGCACCTGAACGTGTGCCCACCTTCCTGGCATGCCGCCGACCCACCGTCATCGGCGACGCGGCGTGATCAGCCCCGACTCGTACGCCCATACGACCAGCTGGGCACGGTCGCGGCAGTGCAGCTTCGTCATCGCCCGGTTGACGTGTGTCTTGGCGGTCAACGGACTGATCACCATGCGCTTGGCGATCTCGTCGTTGCTCAGCCCCCGGGCGACGAGCTCGACGATCTCCTGTTCGCGGGCGGTCAGCACGTCGCGTCCGACCGCCGGGTCAGCCGGCGGTGGGCTGGCGACGAACTCGCTGATGAGGGTACGCGTGACCGCCGGGGCGAGCAGCGCGTCGCCGCGAGCCACGACGGCGACGGCCTGCAGCAGGTCGGCGGGGTCGGCGTCCTTGAGGAGGAACCCGCTGGCGCCCGCGCGGAGCGCGGCGAAGACGTACGAGTCGAGCCCGTAGTTGGTGAGGATGAGGACGCGGACGGCGGCGAGGCCGGGATCGGCGGCGATACGCCGGGTGGCTTCGATGCCGTCGAGTCCCGGCATCTGCACGTCCATCAGGATGACGTCTGGCCGCAGGCGTCGCGACAACTGGACGGCCGAAGCGCCGTCGGCGGCCTCGCCGACGACCTCCAGGTCGTCCTCGGCGTCGAGCAGTGCCCGGAATCCGGCCCGCATCAGCGCCTGGTCGTCGGCGAGCAGGACACGGATCATGCCGGCTCCTCCCTCCGGTCGGGAGCCGCCACGATCCGTGGCGGGCTGCACTGGTTGGACCTCGCGCAAGCGCTCGGTCATGCCGGACCGTCCAGCGGGAACGTGGCCCGTACCGCGAACCCGCCGCCGTCGCGGGCGGCGGTGTGCAGCGCGCCGTCCAGTCCGGCGACCCGTTCCCGCATGCCGCGCAGCCCCACCCCCGGTGTCACCGGCCGGACCGGCGACGCCCGGCCGTCGTCGTCCACCGAGACGGTCAGCTGTGTCGGGGTGTACTCGATGTGGATCTGGGCGGTGGCGGGGCCGGCGTGGCGGGCCACATTGGTCAGCGCCTCCTGGACCACGCGATACCCGGCCTGGTCGACCTCGACGGGCAGATCCCGCGGCTGACCGGTGACGGTCACCTGCACCGGTACGCCGGCCGCCCGGGTCCGTTCGGCGAGTTCGCCCACCCGGGCCAGTCCGACGCGGTCCCCGTCGGAGGGTGAGCGCAGCACGTCCAGCGTCGCCCGAAGTTCCCGCATCGCGGCGCCGCTGGCCTCCTGGATCGCCAGCAGCGCGGCTGACGGTTCCTCGTTGTGCTTGCGGGCCAGGTGCACGGCGATCCCGGCCTGCACCTTGATCACGGAGATGCTGTGGGTCAGCGAGTCGTGCAGGTCCCGGGCGATGCGCAGGCGCTCCTCCCCGGCGCGGCGCAACGCCATCTCCTCGCGGGTGCGTTCGGCCTCGATCGCCCGCTGCTCGACCTGTTCCAGGTAGGCCCGGCGCTGCCGCGCGACGAGTCCGGCGACGTTGGCCGCGAAGAACCAGCCCAACAGCAGGGCGGTCCGCTCGGTGATCTGCTGGCTGGGCCGGTCGGTGGGTGCGACCGAGACGTCGCGGGTCAGGAAGCCGCCGAGGAAGACGAGGCTGGCCAGGGCGGCGGCCGCCCGGTGGCCTCGCCAGGCGGCCAGGTAGACCGTGCCGAGGACGGGGAACGCGGCGGACACCCCGGCGTGCACCCGGACGTGGAGGGCCAGCATGGCGGCGGCCACCACGCTCAACGCCACCACCGGGTAGCGCCGGCACACCGCCAGGGCCGCCGCCATGACCAGGACCAGGACGACGTCGGTCGCCCACATCGGTGCGGCGTCCGGCGCGAGCGCGGCGTTGCCGAGCAGGAGGCCGCCGAGGGCGAGGCCGCTGACGGCGTACGGCAGATCGCGGCGCATGATCGAACTGTAGAGCGGCCGTCATCAGGGAGCATCCCCCACCCGCAGTAGATGAGGCGTACCGCGGACGCGGTATCGGCGGCCGGGCAAGTGTCTGCGGCGGCACGATGTCTTCCCGGCCCGCCGCGGCAAGCATCGAACCCATGACATACCGCTTCTTCACCCCCGCGAAAGCGTCGGCGGCGACCGGTCTCACCGCGGAGGTCTACCGGCAGCTGCGGGACGATTTCCTCGGGCCGGTGCCCACCTTCCAGGCGCTCTCGGCCGTGCCGGAGGTGCAGGCCGCGACGTGGGCGCTGATGCGCGAGGCCCTGCTCGCCGGGGACGCGTCCCGGGCCGACCGCGAGCTCGTCGCGTCGGCGGTGTCCCGGGCCAACCGCTGCCGGTTCTGCGTCGACGCCCACGTGCTGCTGCTGCACGCCCTGGGTGAGCACGAGCTGGCCGAGGTCATCGCCCGGGGCGGGACGCCACCGGAACCGAGGTACGTCGAGCTCGTCGGCTGGGCCGAGGCCAGCCGGAGCCCTCGGGCCACCGGCTGGACCAGCCCGTACCGCCCGGAGGTCACCGGCACCCTGCTCGCCTTCCAGTTCATCAACCGGATCGTCTCGGCGCTGCTCGACCCGGACCTGCTGCCCGGCGGACTGCAGCGCTCCCCGCTGGTGCGGTCGGTCGGGGGCCGGCTCTACGCCAGGGCGGCCCGGGAGCCGAAGGAGCCCGGCCGCAGCCTGCCGCTACTCGACGCCGGCACGACGACGCCACCGGCCTGGGCCGGGGACAGCCCGGTCGGCGTCGCGTACGCGTCGCTGAAGAACGCCGCCACGCGAGGCGGAGACCTCCTGGGCGACGTGGCGCGCCAGACCGTCACGGCCACCGTGCGGTGGGAGGACGGACGATACCCGGCCCGGCCCGCGGACTGGGCCGTCGACCTGGTCCGGGACGTGCCCGGCACGGACCGCATCGGGACGCGGATCGCGCTGCTGGCGGCGTTCGCGCCCAGCGCGATCAGCCCGGGCGACGTCGCCCTCTGGCGGCTCTCCCATCCGGACGACGCCGACCTCGTGCGGCTGGTCGCGTACGGCGCGATCACGGCCGCCGATCACGTCGCCCAGGCACTGTCCCCGGCTCACCGCTAGGAGCTCACCATGCGCAAGGCCTTCGTCATCGTCAGCGCTCTGTCGCTCGCCGCGTTCGCCCTGCAGTTCATCTTCGCCGCCGTGGGCGCGTTCACGAAACCCGCGGGCGACGACGCATTCGCGCTGCACAGCGTCACCGGAACGGCGGTCATCCCCGTTCTCACCCTGCTCACCATCCTGTTCGCCGTGCTGGCGAAGGCGCCGGGCCGGACCGTCGGACTGGCGGTCCTGCCGCTCGGCCTCGTCGTCCTGCAGGCGCTCATCGCCGCGCTCGCGAACGGGTCGACCGACGCCGCGGGCGTCAGCACCCCGTTCGGCCTGACCATCGCCGGCCTGCACGCGCTCAACGGCATCATCGCCGTGCACGTCGTGGTCAGCGTCCACCAGACGGCTCGAAAGCTGGCCAACCCGGCACCGGCCGGCGCCGCCCCGGTGGCCGTCCGGGAAGGGGAGCCCGCATGACCACCGGCTCGCTGCTCGCGGCCGACCTGGTGATCGCGGTCCTCGCGGCCGCCGGGTGGCTGGGCGGCGGCGCCGCGTCGGCCGCCCGGCGCCGGCCGCTCGCACTGGGACTGGCCGCCTTCGCGCTGCTCGCCACGCTCGCCCGGGCGATCACGATCACCGCGCTCGCCCGCGCCGGCTGGTGGTTCGCTGCGGAGAAGGTCCTCGTCGCCGCCCCACTGTCCCTCGCGGCGGTGGCCGTCGCCGGGCCCCGGCTGCTGCGGGCCCCGGGCGACATCCGCTCCGTCGCGGTCCCGCTTCTCTTCGCCGGGTACGCCGGAAGCGCCGGCCTGTTCGTGACGGTCCTGCACGGCTATCCGGCATCGGCGGGAGTCGGACTGCTGGCGGTCGCCGGGGTCGTCGCGGCGACCGCGATCACGTGGCGCGTCCTCGGCGCACGCCCGTCGCCGACGGTGTCCCGGGCGGCCCTCGCGGTGGCGGTCGCGGCGCTGGTGACCGGAACCGGGCTAGCCGTCACTCCGGACGCCGCTCCCGGTATGCCACATGATCATGGATACCGGGATGCGCGGACCGCCGGCGAACCGACCAGACGGTTCACCCTGACGGCCGGGACCGCCACGGTGAACGTGAGCGGCCGGGACGTCGAGGCGTGGGCGTTCAACGGGCAGGTTCCCGGGCCGGAGCTGACCGCCACCGTCGGCGACGTCCTGAAAGTGACGCTGCGCAACCGGGACATCGCGCGGGGGGTCACGCTGCACTGGCACGGGTACGACGTGCCGAACAGTCAGGACGGGGTGCCCGGGGTGACGCAGGCGGCGGTGCTGCCCGGACAGGAGTTCGTCTACCGGTTCCGCGCCGACCAGGTCGGGACGTACTGGTACCACACGCACGCGGTATCCGACATCGGCGTGCGGAAGGGGCTCTACGGCGTCCTGGTGGTGCGCCCGGCGCCGGTGACCGGCGTCGACATCACCGTGCCGGTGCACACCCTTTCTGGCCTTCCACTGCCGGCACCGAGAACGGAGCCGGTCGAGGCGGGGGTGCCCGTGCGGCTGCGGCTGATCAACACCGACAGCACGACACACCGATACGCCCTGGCCGGGACCCCGTTCCGGGTCGCCGCGATCGACGGATCTGACCTGCAGGGCCCGACGCCGCTCGTCGACGCCGCCGTGCTGATCCCGGCCGGGGGACGCTACGACCTGGTGTTCACCGCGCCCGCCACGCCGGTGGCGCTGTTCGTCGACGGACGCGAGGTCTACTCGACCGGACCGGTGTCGGCGGCGACCGGCGGGTGGCCGGTGCTGGATCCGCTCACCTACGGCGTCAGTTCTCCGGCGCCGTGGTCGCGAAACGACCGGAAGTTCACCCTCGTTCTCGACCGCGGCCTCGACCTGAACGGACTGCTACCGCGATACGCCCACACAGTCAACGGCGCGGCCGATCCGGACATCCCGTCTCAGGTTGTACGCCTCGGCGACATCGTCAAGTTCACGATCGTGAACCGGTCCCAGATCGTGCACCCGTGGCACCTGCACGGGCACCACGTCCTGGTGTTGAGCCGCAACGGAAGACCGGCGACCGGGAGCCCCTTGTGGCTGGACTCTTTCGACGTACGCCCCGGCGACGTCTGGGAGGTGGCGTTCCGGGCCGACAACCCCGGAATGTGGGCCAACCACTGCCACAACCTGGCACACGCCGACGCCGGGATGACGCTGCACCTGATGTACTCGTGATCCGGTTGCCGCGATCGTGCCGTCCCAGGCGGCACGATCGCGGCGCAGACCAGGGCCGACCCGACCGGTTCGGCAGGGTCAACGCCGGCTGGGCCCGCCGTCTCGACGAGACGCACCGGCGGAGCGCCCGGCTGCACACCGCCCACGCCGACCTGCTGCACGCTGACGGCTGACCGCCAGACCGGTCGACCGTCTTCCCCACCGCCGCGCAGGTGGTGTCCTGGGCCAAGTTCAGCCCCATCGACGCCCAGTCAGCCGGCCGCAAGAAGGCCAACTCCACCGGCAAGGGCAACCCCTGGCTGGCCGCTACCCTCGGCGAGGTAGTCGCCGGACTCTCCCGCACCAGCACCTTGCCTCGGCGAACGCTACCGTCGCCTGGCCCGCCGACGAGGCAAGAAACGGCAGTCGTCGCGGCCGGCAACTCAGTACTGACCATCGTCTGGCACCTGCTCACCGACCCCGATGCCCGCTACCAGGACCTGGGCCCCGGCTCCACGAGTCGAGGATCAGCAAGCAGCGCCGTCAACGTGATCTCATCCGTCAGCTCGAACAGCTCACCGGCCAGAAAGTCGATCTCCAGCCCCCACCGCAACCAGCCATCGCCTAACCAGAAGCCCTCAACCCGACCCGGCTCCACTGCGCTCCGCCGGGTGCTGCCGCCTGCCCGCTCACTCACCGATTTTCGAGTCAGCATCTGGCTGCTGACCCACCGTCGACGGGTCGAGCAGCGGTTGGTCAGCCCTGTCACACTCGCGTGTGGCTCGTCGCCCACTCGAGCGCGTAGTCGGCCACCTGCTCCCAGCCAGGCTCAACACCGGTGAAGTGTGAGCGGTCCGGAAACTCGTAGGTCTCAGTCGTCGCCTCGGAGTTGCGGTATTTCTTCGCGTTCGAGCGGATCACCGCGGGCGGCATCAGGTGGTCTTTGCCGCCAATGATGAACAACAGCGGAGCACGGTCGTCCAAGTCGTAGTCGACCCAGGTCTCCTGGTGGCCCGGCTTCCAGTTAGCTGTCAGGCCATAGGCCCAGACCCAGCTGCCGGGCGCCGGGATGTGGAGGCGGTCGTACGCCGCGTCGGATTCCTCCCGGCTGACCGTGTTAGCGAAGGCATAGTGGAACTGCTCCTTGGTGAAGCCCACCGCGCGGTGCCGGTTGGCCGGGTCCTTGAGGATTGGGAACAGGGACTTGATCTGGGCCGGCGGGTTCACCCGCACGCCCTCGGGTGGCGCCGAGTCGATCACCACCGCGGCGGCGCCCAACCCGCGGTTCACTAGGAGTTGAGTGAAGGTCCCCCCGAAGGAGTGGCCCATGATGATCGGCGGACGGTCCAGGCTCTCGACCACCTCGCTGAGATGGTCGAGCGTTGCGGGAACGGAGGCATCGGCGATGACCTCGGGCTTTTCCCGCAACGCCTCTACCTCGATCTCGAATCCCGGGTACGTCGGCACGAAGACCTCATGGCCCTTCGCCCGGTAGTGCTCCACCCAGCGGTCCCAGCTTCGGGCGGTCATCCAAAGCCCGTGGATCAGCACGATCGGCAGGGCATTGGTCGTCGGCTCGCTCATGATGCTCCTTCCGATGCGGGCTGCAGCAATCGCCGGAACCCCTCGGACAGCGGCAACCTCACGCCGCAGGGACGAAGTCGCGGCCCGCCGGCGCAAGCTCTGCACCGCCTCCGGGTCGCCGGTCGCTTCCGTGAAATCCTAGCCGTCCGCACACCGGCCGGAAGCGGAAGCGACGTGAACGCCGGACGCGTCGCCAGTTCGGCGCATCTGGTCATGGACGGTTACGCGCTGGTCCGGTCGGCTGCTGATCGTGTCACCCATCAGGTGAAGCCGCCGTGTCACCCATCAGCCGGAGTCGGACAACCGGCCGACGGCGATGCCTAGTCTGGTGACCGCCTCACCACCTAGCTGACCGGCGTTGCGACCAGGCCGCGTTTCAGGAGCGGGGTAGCCATGCGTTGATCGCCGCGGCGACCTTGTCGTACCGAGTGGCTACCCTGCGGTGACGTTTGAGCCTGTTGATTCCGCACTCCACC
>NZ_JBVJHK010000039.1:0-28335 GCF_055586845.1 Micromonospora sp. NPDC049139
GGCGACCTCCCCCACCAGCGATCGTCCAACCAGCCGACCTACACCGTCAAGCCAGCCAGCACCTTGACAGCCGATCCCCGATAGGGAATCAGTCGCGGTTGATCCGGGCCGACTGCTTCACCAGCTGGTACGCCGGCAGCAGGTCCTCCGGGTCCGGGGCGTCCAGGCTCAACACGATCGGGCCGTAGAGGGAGGACAACGCGATGGCCCGGTCCGTGTCGCCGTCCGCCGTGTAGCTCACCTCGACGGCGTCGAGCGTGCCGGCCCGCAGCCGCCGGTACTGCGCGCCCGTCGCCTTCGGCGCGTACGCCTCGACGAAGTGCTTCAGGTGCTCCTCGGCGCCGCCGGCGACCCCGTCGACCCGCCAGACCCGGAGGAACCCGAGTTCGCCGGTCGGCCGGGCGTCGAGTTCGCACAGCATCCTGGCCTTGCCGACGGTCGGCTCGCCGAACTCCGCCGAGCCCTGCACCGCCTCGACCTTCCACCTGGCCGGCAGCGAGAAGGTGATCGGCAGCTCGCAGGGCGTGCCCTTCTGGCCGACGGTGGTGCCGGCGGCCGCGGCGGCCACCTCGTCGTGCCAGGGTGGGCCGGGGGTCACCGGCGAGGCGGTGGTGCTCGGCGCGGCCGACGCCGACGGCGAGCCGCCGGCCGACGGTGTTTCCTTCGCGTCGGCGCAGGCGCCGGTCAGCGCGATCGTCAGCGCCGCGAGCACGGCGGTGCGGGTACGTCGTTCCATGTGTCCATTCCCCGTTGACGATGAGAGCCGGCCCATCAAAGCGGGGCGGACGGCCCGCGTCAACCCGGTTGACCTAGTGGGCCGCGCGCAGCGCGGCGACCAGCCACTCCACGGCCGGCACCGCGGGCGGGAACGGCTCCCGCCGGTTGAGCACGCCGATCAGCTGCCAGTACCGCTCCACCCGCCGGTCGGTGAAGGCGGCGATCCCGTCGGCCATCGCCCGGCGCTGGTCCGGCGTGAGCGTCGGGTCCACCATCTCGTCGAGCACCGCCCGAGCATCGGGCGACGCCGGGTCGATCCCGGCGGCCAGCGCCGCACGCGCCGGCTCGACCGACGGCATCGGCTCCGGCGGCGGCGCCGTCGCGTCGGCCGACCCGGCCACCGCCATCTCGCGTACCCGACGGCGGAAGTCCGGGTCGGCCACCAGTTCGGCCAGCTCCAGCCAGGCGTCCACCTCCTCGTCTGTGGGCTCGTCCGGCAGGTCCGCCGGCAGCGCCCGCATGGCCTGGGCCAGGCCGGCACCCAGGTCGACGTCGACGCCGTCGAAAACCTCGGCCACGAAGTCGTCGATGATCCGCTGCCGCTCCCGGGCGGAGAGGCGGGCCAGGTCGTTCATGAGTCTCAACTCCTCGGTCGTACTGCCACGTCGGGTGACCGACCGCAGCACCGCCCGGCGCAGCCGCAGCGTCCGGATCTCCGCGTCCAGCGCCCGGACGTGCGCCTGCGCCACGTCCCGGACGGTGGACTGGCGGTCCACGATCCGGCGTACGTCGTCCAGGCCGATGCCCAGTTCGCGCAGGGAGCGCAGCAGCTCCAGCCGGGCCACGGCGGCCGCGTCGTAGAGCCGGTAGCCGCCCGGCGACCGGCCGGTCGGGGGCAACAGGTCCAGGTCGGACCAGAAGCGGATGGTCCGGACCGAGAGGCCGGTCCGCCGGGCGAGCTGCCCGATGGTGAACAGGTCGGTGCGGTCGTCCACGTCGAAGAGCCTCCTGTCTCCAGCCGCTGGAGAGTCAACCCGGAAACGGGCTCGCGGTCGCCCGCCGCGCCTGGCACGCTCTGCGCACATGGGAACGGCACAGGGTTTCGCGTACGCCGAGCGGTCGGACGGCACCGTGGTGATCACCCACCACGGGCGGGTGGCGGGCACGTTGCGCGGCGGCCGGGCGGCGGAGTTCCTCGCGGAGGTCGAGGACGACCCGCAGCTCGCGATGGCCCGGTGGACCGGCAACTACCGCCGGGGCAACGAGCGGACCGCCCGCCGGCACCCACGTAACCGGGGCTGAGCGACGCGAGGGGCCCGCGCTCGGGTGAGCGCGGGCCCCTCGACGGTACGTGCGACTACAGCGGGATGTTGCCGTGCGCGCCCCGGGCCGCCGGGGCGGCGGCGAGGGCCTCGGCGATGCGGCGACGGGTCTCGGCGGGGGTGATGACGTCGTCGACCACGCCGATCTCCAGGGCGCGGTTGACGCCGCCCGCGACCCGGGTCTGTTCCTCGATCAGCTGCGCGCGCAGCGCCTCGCGTTCCTCGGCGGGGGCGGCGGCGAGCTTCTTGCGGTGCAGGATGTTGACCGCGGCGCTGGCCCCCATGACGGCGACCTCGGCGTGGGGCCAGGCGAACACGGCGGTGGCCCCGAGGGAGCGGGAGTTCATCGCGATGTACGCCCCGCCGTAGGCCTTGCGGGTCACCAGGGTCACCCGGGGCACGACGGCCTCGGCGAAGGCGTGCAGCAGCTTCGCGCCGCGGCGCACCACGCCGTCCCACTCCTGGCCGAGGCCAGGCAGGTAGCCGGGCACGTCGACCAGCACGATCAGCGGCACGCCGAGGGAGTCGCACATCCGCACGAACCGGGCCGCCTTCTCGGCGCTGGAGGCGTCGAGGCAGCCGCCCAGGCGCAGCGGGTTGTTGGCGATCACCCCGACGGTGCGGCCGGCGAACCGGCCCAGGGTGGTCACCACGTTCGGCGCCCACTTGGCGTGCAGCTCCACCCCGGGAGCGTCCAGCAGCGCCTTGACCACCGGCTTGACGTCGTAGGCCCGGTTCGTCTCCACCGGCATCTTCGCCGCCAGGTCGTGGCCCTGGTCACCCTCCACCGCCACGTCGTCGGGCGACAGCCGACCCTGGCGTCCCAGCAGCGCGGCGAGCTTGCGCGCCTCGGCCAGCGCCGACTCGTCGTCCTTGCACGTCACGTGGACCACCCCGGAGCGGCGGCCGTGCGGCTCCGGCCCGCCCAGCCGCTCCATGTCGACCTGCTCACCGGTGACGCTGCGTACCACCTCCGGACCGGTCACGAAGATCCGTCCGGCCCCGCTCATGACCACGATGTCGGTCAACGCCGGCCCGTACGCCGCGCCGCCGGCCGCGGGCCCCAGCACCACCGAGATCTGCGGCACCCGCCCCGACGCGCGCACCATCGCGGCGAACACCTGACCCACCGCGTCCAGCGCCACCACGCCCTCGGCCAGCCGGGCCCCACCCGAGTGCCACAACCCCAGCACCGGCACCCGCTCCCGCACCGCGGTGTCGATGGCGTCCACGACGTGCCGGCACCCCTCGGTGCCCATCGCGCCGCCCATCCGCGTGGCGTCGGTCGCGTACGCGACCGCCGGCGTGCCGTCGATCTCGCCCCGCGCCCACAGGACGCCGGAGGTGTCCCGGGGCACCATCAACCGCAACGAACCGGCATCGAACAGCGCCCGCAGCCGCAACTCCGGATCTCGGTGGTCCACGACGGGTGAAGTGTCCGCACCAACGGCGGTGGTGGTCACGTGAGCCTCCAAGGCTGTGGTCTCAGGCCCGCGTGAAGACGAGAGCCACGTTGTGCCCGCCGAAGCCGAACGAGTTGTTCAGCGCGGCGGGGATGTCCATGTGGCGCGCCTTGTTCGCGGCCACGTCCAGGGTGAGGCCGTCGTCCGGGTCGTCGAGGTTGATCGTCGGGGGCACGACACTGTCGCGGATCGCCAGGATGGTGGCGATCGACTCCAGCGCGCCCGCCGCACCCAGCAGGTGACCGGACATCGACTTGGTGGAGGACAGCACCGGGTGGTCGCCGAGCGCCTCGTGCAGCGCCTTGATCTCCGCCACGTCACCGACCGGGGTCGACGTGGCGTGCGCGTTGACGTGCGTGATGTCGGACCTGGCGACGTCCGCGTCGGCGATCGCCTTCGCGATGGCCCGGATCGCGCCCTCCCCCTCCGGGTGCGGCTGCACGATGTCGTAGCCGTCGGAGGTGATGCCGGCCCCGGCCAGGCGCGCGTACATCCGGGCTCCCCGGGCGGCGGCGTGGTCCGCGCGTTCCAGCACCAGGATGCCCGCGCCCTCGCCGAGCACGAAGCCGTCGCGGCCCTTGTCCCACGGCCGGGAGGCCCGCTCCGGCTCGTCGTTCCGCGTCGACATGGCCCGCATCGAGCTGAAGCCGGCGATCGGCAGCTGGTGGATGACCGCCTCGGTGCCGCCGGCCACCACCACGTCGGCGCGGCCGGCGCGGATCATGTCCAGGCCGAGCGCGATCGCCTCCGCACCGGTCGCGCAGGCGCTGGCCACCGAGTGCACCCCCGCCCTCGCGCCCAGCTCCAGCCCCACCCAGGCGGCGGGGCCGTTCGGCATCAGCATCGGGATGGTGTGCGGGGAGACCCGCCGCGGCCCGGACGCCTCCAGGATGTCGTCCTGGGCGAGCAGGGTCAGCGCGCCGCCGATGCCCGAGCCGACGCTGACGCCCAGCCGCTCCCGGTCCAGCCCGGAGTCGGCCAGGCCGGCGTCCGCCCAGGCCTGCTGCGCCGCGATGATCGCGATCGCCTCGGAACGGTCCAGCCGGCGCAGCTTGACCCGGTCGAGCAGGCCGGCCGGATCCACCGCGAGCTGGGCGGCGATCCGGACCGGCAGCTGCTCGGCCCACTCCTGGGTGAGGGCACTCACCCCGGAGCGGCCGGCGAGCATGGCGTCCCAGGTCGACGCGACGTCCCCGCCCAGCGGGGTGGTCGCGCCGAGCCCGGTGACGACGACGTCGGTGTGCGCCATGATCAGGACTGCGCCTCGATGTAGCTGACGGCGTCCCCGACGGTCTTCAGGTTCTGCACCTCGTTGTCCGGGATCTTGACGCCGAACTTCTCCTCGGCCGCCACCACGACCTCCACCATGGAGAGCGAGTCGACGTCCAGGTCGTCGGTGAAGGACTTCCCCTCGGCCACGTCGTCCGGGTTCACCCCGGCAACCTCTTCGAGGATCTCGGCGAGGCCGGCGGTGATCTCGTCACGGGTCATTGCGGTTTGGTTCCTCTCATCGGTTTCACTCGACGGCCGACGACGCCGGCCGTCACTCCCCGGCGCTGGCGCGCCGGAGGGGCTTCAGGGGCAGCGGACGACCTGACCGGCGTAGGTCAGGCCGCCGCCGAAGCCGAAGAGCAGCACCGGGGCGCCCGAGGGCACCTCCCGCCGCTCCACCAGCTTGGACAGGGCCAGCGGCACGCTCGCCGCCGAGGTGTTGCCGGACTCGACGATGTCCTTGGCGATGATCGCGTTCGGGATGCCGAGCCGCTTCACGATGCCGTCGATGATCCGGGCGTTGGCCTGGTGCGGCACGAAGGCGGCCAGCTCCGACGGGTCCACCCCGGCGCGCTCGCACGCCTGCCGGGCCAGCGGCGCCAGCTCGGTGGTGGCCCAGCGGAAGACCGACTGCCCCTCCTGCTGGATGTACGGGCGCCAGCCCTCGATGCGTACCGCGTCGCTCTTCTCCGGGGCCGAGCCCCAGACCACCGGGCCGATGCCGGCGGGCTCGTCCTCGGCGGTGGCCGTCACCACGGCGGCGCCCGCGCCGTCGGCGAAGATGATGCAG
This sequence comes from Micromonospora sp. NPDC049139, assembly GCF_055586845.1. Taxonomy (NCBI): domain Bacteria; kingdom Bacillati; phylum Actinomycetota; class Actinomycetes; order Micromonosporales; family Micromonosporaceae; genus Micromonospora; species Micromonospora sp. NPDC049139. Next base: position 5,565 of record NZ_JBVJHK010000039.1, read on the forward strand.
GTGGAGCGGTCCGTCCAGTCGACGATGTCGGAGAGCTTCTCCGCGCCGATCACCAGGGCGTTGCGCGAGGCGCCGGCCCGGACGGCGTGGTCCACCGTGCCCAGCGCGTAGGCGAAACCGGAGCAGGCCGTGTTGATGTCGTACGCCCCGGGCGCGGTGATGCCGAGCTTGGCGGCGACCCGGCAGGCGACGTTCGGGCTGCGGTCGACGGCGCTGCAGGTGGCAACGACGACCAGGTCGATGTCGGCGGCGGTGAGGCCGGCGTTGGCCAGTGCCTTGCCGGCGGCGGCGGCGGCCATGTCGGTGACCGACTCGCCGTCGGCGATCCGTCGGGTGACGATGCCGACCCGGTCGCGGATCCACTCGTCGCTGGTCTCCACCAGCTGCGCGATCTCGTCGTTGGTGACCACTCGGGAGGGCTGGTAGTGCCCCATGGCGAGGATCCGGCTGCCGGTCATGCGTGACCTCCGATGCGAACGAGCGGCTGGCCCGGCGCGACCGGGTCGTCGTGGTGGGCGAGCCACTCGGTGAGCACCCCGCTGGCGTGGGCGGGCACCTCGACGGGGCCCTGCCGGGTGGCGATGTGGCCGACGACCTGCCCGGTGTCGAGCGTGTCGCCCTCGGCGAGGCCCTCCGCCGGCTCGAAGGTGCCGGCCGACGGGGCCACCACCACGCGGAACTGCATGGTCGGCTCGTGGCTCGGCGCCATCCCGTGCCGGGCGATCAGGTCCCGTGCGGCGGGCAGGTCGTCCGGGGTGTTCAGGGTGACGATCTCCGGGAGGCCGCTCTCCTTGAGCTCCCGCTTGATCAGGCCCGCGAGGGTGCCCGCCGGGGGCAGCTCGATCACTCCGGTCACCCCGAGGTCGGCCAGCGTGCGCATGCAGAGGTCCCAGCGCACCGGCGCGGTGACCTGCCGGACCAGGCGCTGCACCATGTCGCGCCCGTGGTCGACCGCGGCGCCGTCGATGTTGGACAGCAGGATCCGGGTCGGGTCGGCGGGGGTGATCCCGGCGGCGACGGCGGCGAGCGCCGCCTCGGCGGGGGCCATGTACGGGGTGTGGAAGGCGCCGGCCACCTTGAGGCGGATCACCCGGGCCTTGGTCGGCGGCTCGGCGGCGAGCTTCTCCAGGCCCGCGACCGCGCCGGCGGCGACGAACTGGCCGGCGCCGTTGCGGTTGGCCGGGTGCAGCCCGTGCGCGGCGATCGTGGCGAGCACGTCGTCGGGCTCCCCGCCCAGCACGGCGGCCATCCCGGTCGGCTCCAGCGCGCAGGCGGCGGCCATCTCGCGGCCGCGTACGCCGGCGAGGGTGATCGCCGCCTCCGCGGGCAGCACCCCGGCGAGCGCCGCCGCGCCCAGCTCGCCGACGCTGTGGCCGGCGGTGACGGTGACGTCGTGCATCGGCAGGTGTTCGGCCGCGAGCAGCGCCGCCGCGACCAGCAGCGGCTGGGTGCGGGCGGTGTCCTTGATCTCGTCGGCGTCGGCCGCGGTGCCGAGGTGCACCAGGTCGACCCCGGCCATCGCCGACCACCACCGCAGCCGGGCCTCGGCGCCGGGCAGGTCGAGCCAGGGGGTCAGGAAGCCGGGTTTCTGGGAACCCTGGCCGGGAGAGAGTACGGCGAGCACGTCTATGACTCTCCCGGATACGCGCGGGTAGCGCTGTGCCGCCCTCGACCAAACCGCACTAGAACCTTTGGAGGGTTCCTACAAAGATCGGCGGTGATCGTCACCCGACTGTGATGTTTTCCTGACGGCTGGGGTCATTGTCTGGGTTGGGACCACCGGGACCACCGGGTCGAGCCGGCCGACGGTGAGCGCCACCTGGAGGGCGAACGCGTCCCGCGCGGTGAGCGGCGAGAAGCCGGTCACGTCGGCGATCCGCCGCAGCCGGTAGCGCACCGTGTTCGGGTGCACGAAGAGGGCGCGGGCGGCGCTCTCCAGCGTGCCGCCGGCCGCGAAGAACGCGTCGAGGGTCTCCAGCAACTCGCCACCCGCCCGCACGAGCGCGGCGTAGACGTCGTGCCGCAGCCGCCGGCGCGCCTCCGCGTCACCGGCCAGCGCGCGCTCCGGCAGCAGGTCGCCCGCCGGCACCGGCCGGGGCGCGGTCGGCCAGGCGGGGGCGGCCCGGAAGCCGGCCAGCGCGGCGCGGGCCGACTCGGTCGCCTCGTCCAGGCTCGGCACGGCCGGGCCGACCACCACCGGCCCGTCGCCGAACGCGCCGAGCAGCTTGACGGTGGCGGCGACGGGATCGGCGGCGCCCCCGAGCACGATGACCAGCCGGTCGCCGTGCACCCCGCCGATCACCTCCGCGCCGATGCGCCGGGCCTGCCGGTGCACGGTGTGCAGCACGGCGGAGACCTCGCCGCCGGGGGAGCGGCCGACCGCCACCGCCACCGGCGGGGCGTCCGCCCAGCCGAGCGCCGCCGCGCGGCTGGCCAGCACGTCCGGCGAGTCGCCCCGCAGCAGCGCGTCCACCAGCAACGCCTGCAACCGGGCGTCCCAGGAGCCGCGGGACTCGGCGGCCCGGGCGTACGCACGGGCCGCGGCGAAGGCGATCTCCCGGGAGAACCGCAGCACCGCCTCGCGCAACTGCTGCTCCTCGCCCGGCGCGGCCAGGTGCGAGACCTGCTCCTCGACGACGTCGATCATCACCTTGATCAGCGCCACCGTCTGCTGGAGGCTGATCGAGCGGGCCAGCGCCTGCGGCGCGGTGGCGAAGACCTCGTCGGAGACCTCCTGGGTGCTGTCCGCCGTGCCGCCGCCGTCGCGCAGCCACTGCACCAGCGACCGGGCGCCGGCCTGGGCCACCAGCATCACCCAGGAACGGTGGTCGGCGGGCAGGTCGCGGAACCACGGCAGGGCCTCGTCCATCCGGGCCACGCTGGCGGTGGCCAGCGCCCCCGCCGCCCGCTCGATCCGGCGCAGCGTGGCCGACAGCTCCGTACCGCCCGGCTCGCTCACTGCTCCAGCCTGACACGTCCCGACCTGGACCTTCACTCCGGGCGGCCCGCGCTCGGCGGTGACCCGGGCGGGCCGGCGGGTCGGGTCAGGCGGGCGGGGGAGCGGGCAGCCCCAGCTCCTGGGCCAGGATGGCGGCCTGCACCCGGCTGCGCAGGTCCAGCTTGGCGAGGATCCGGCTGACATGGGTCTTGGTGGTGCTCTCCGCCATCGCCAGCCGGTCGGCGACCTGCTGGTTGGACAGCCCGAGCCCGAGGCAGGCCAGCACGTCCCGCTCCCGCGGGGTCAGCGCGTCCACCGCCGCCCGGGTCGCCCCGGAGGCGGCCGGGGCGGTCGCCGCGAACGCGGTGATCAGCCGGCGGGTCACCGCCGGGGCGATGAATCCCTCGCCCCGGGCGACCGTCCGCACCGCCGCCACCAGCCCCTCGGCGTCGGTGTCCTTCAGGACGAAGCCCGCCGCGCCAGCCCGCAGCGCGCCGAAGACGTACTCGTCGAGGTCGAAGGTGGTGAGCACGAGCACGTCGGCGAGCCGGTCGGCGACGATCTCCCGGGTGGCCGAGATGCCGTCCAGGCGGGGCATCCGCACGTCCATGACCGCCACGTCGGGCCGCAGCTCGCGGCACAACCGGACGGCCTCCGCGCCGTCGTCGGCCTCGCCCACCACGGTGACGCCGGGCGCGCCGGCCAGGATCAGCGCCAGCCCGGCCCGCACCGCCGGCTGGTCGTCGGCGAGCAGCACCCGGATCACCTCGGCCATGACACGTCCCGTCCCCTCATGCCGCCCCGCCCGTCGGCAGCTCCACCCGTACCCGCCAGCGGCCCTGCGCCGGGCCGGCGGCGAACCGCCCGTTGAGCAGCACCGCCCGCTCCCGCATCCCGACCAGGCCGGCCCCCGCGCCGCTCGGCGCGCCACCGCCGGCGCCCACCGGGTTGTCCACGCCCACCACCACTCCCGCCGGCTCGTACGCGACCAGCAGGTCGGCCTCGCCGCCGCCGTGCTTGAGCGCGTTGGTCAGCGACTCCTGCACGATCCGGTACGCGGCCAGGTCCACCCCGACCGGCAGCGGGCGGGGATCGCCGCGCCGGGTCACCCGCACCGCCAGCCCGGCGGCGCGAGCCCGGTCGACCAGCCCGTCGACCTCGCTCAGCCGAGCCCGGGTCGTCTCGTCCGTCGCGTCGACGGCCGGCCCGCTCTCCGCCGGCTCCCGGAGCAGGCCGATCATCTGCCGCATCTCCGCCAGGCCCTGCACGCTGTTCTCCCGGATCACCCGCAGCGCCGACTGGACCTGCGCCCGGTCGAGTCCCGGCACGGAGAGCACGGCCGTGGCGTGGATCGCCACGGCGCTCAGGTGGTTGGCGATCACGTCGTGTAGCTCCCGGGCCATCCGGGCCCGTTCCGCGCCGACCGCCTGCCGCCGGTCGAGCTCCACCAACCGCGCGGTCTGCTCGGCCCGGGCCCGCTCGGCCGCCGCCTGGTCCCGGTACTGCCGCACGCTGATCCCGGTGAGCACCGGCAGCACCCCGGCCAGCACCAACGGCATCCCGAGGCCCACACCCCGCCAGTCACCGGTCAGCAGCACCCCCGCCGCCGTGCCGAGCACGCTCAGCCCGACCATGACCCGCAGCAGCCAGCGCCAGGTCAGCGCCGAACCGAACACGCACGCGTCGTAGAGGACCTGGGTGTAGACGAGGACGGTCGCCAGCGAGCCGCCCATCGCGAGGTCGACCACCACCGCCACCGTGCCGAGGGCCAGGCTGGTGCGGGTGGCGACCCGGCGCAGGCCCACCGCCACGCAGGCAGCCGCCAGCGGCAGCAGGAACAGCGGCTCCGGCGGGCCCGGCTCCCAGGGCAGCTGCGGCTGCGTGCCCAGGGCGTACATGACCGCGCCGCCGGCCAGGGACGCGGCGGCGAGCATCAGGTCCCGGCCGGCGGTGCCGGGCCCGAGCCAGGTCGGCGCTCGCATGGCCCCGATCCCACCACACCGACCGCCGCCCGGGCTCCGACCGCCGGAGGAGCCCGCCCCGCCCTGCCCCCACCAAAAGATGTACGCCGCCCGGCCCGGCCGGTGCCGGTGAGGGTGGGTCCGTCGAAGGAGGGAGGGAGATCTCGTCTTCGGCGGTGAGGGTTGCGCGTCCGGGGCGGGGCAGGGTGGTGGGGCACGAACGGGGAGGGGCAGGAATGCTGCTGGGAATCATCGTCGCCTGCGAGATCGGGTTCTGGGTGGTGCTCGCCGCCGGGCTGGTCGCGCGGTATCCGCTGCGCCGGCCGCGGCTGGGGGCCGCGCTGCTGGTCTGCGTACCGCTGGTGGACCTGGTGCTGCTCGCGGCGAGCGCGCTGGATTTGCGGCGTGGCGCCACCGCGGACGTCACCCACGGCCTGGCCGCCGCGTACCTCGGCTTCTCGGTGGCTTTCGGGCACTCGATGGTCCGCTGGGCCGACCAGCGCTTCGCGCACCGCTTCGCCGGCGGCCCGCCGCCGGTCAAGCCGCCGCGGCACGGGTGGGCGCGGACCCGGCACGAGTGGCGGGAGTGGGGCAAGGGCCTGCTCGGGTGGGCGATCGCCTGCGCGCTGCTCGGGGCGGCGATCGTCTGGGTCGACGACGCCGAGCGGACCCGGGAGCTGACGAACTGGATCGGCAGGCTCTCCCTCGCCATCGTCATCTGGCTGGTCGCCTTCCCGGTCTGGGAGACGATCTTCCCGCGCCGGGCGCGGCGCTGACCCGGGTCCGGCTGCACGGCCCGTCGGCGCCGGCCAGTACGGTGACAGGGCACGTCGGGCGACCCCGGCGGGCGTGGCGAGCGTGAGGAGACCGGATGGCGCACGGGGAGGCCGAGCACGGCTGCGCCCAGGGTGAGCCCTGCCGGACGGGCCACCACGACCAGCAGGCGGCGGCCAAGCATCACCGCCGGCTGCCCGGCGGGTTCCCGGCCCATGCGCCGGAGCCCCCTGGCCGTGCGGCGGAGCGCGCCGACGAGGACGCCCCGGTGCCCCGGCAGCGTGCCGCCGAGGCGGCCCTGCCCGGCGAGGTCGAGCCGGCGGCGCCGCAGGGCTGCCGCAGCGACCTGCCCGGTTGGGCCGGCGCGCACCGGCACGGCCCGGTCCGCCCCCGGCACCGTGTCGTCCGCCGGGAGCGACCGCCACGCCGCTGGTGCTGACCCCACGGGCGGCCCACGACGGGCCGGTCGGGCGACGGCGGGCCTAGGGGCGGTGCGGGCGGCGGGGGCGGGCCGTCAGCGGGTGCGCCGGCGGACCAGCAGCGCGATCCCGGCGAGACCGGACGTGATCACCAGCACCACCGCCACGTTGAGCAGCAGCAGCCGCTGCAACTCGCCGAGCGCCTCGTCGATGCCCTTCGCCGGGTCGAGCGCGTCCTCCGGGATGACCCGCTCGCCGCCGCCGACGCCGCCGCTCACCGTGTCGAACTGCCGCTCCAGCGGCACACCGGCGGTGCGGAGCGTCTCCGACATGCTGAGCCGGCCGAGGAACCACCCCGCGGCGGTCTTGCGGGAGTCGGGCTGCTTGGCGGGCCGGTAGACCCGCGGACCGCCGACTGCCTTCGGGTAGAGGTCGTACGTCTGCTTCGGAACGTCGCCGGCGAACACCACGACCGTGTACTTCGGACCGAGGTCGGCCGCCTTCGGGCCACGGGCCTGCCCGGTGCGGCCGAGGAAGTTGACCTGGTCGATGACCGCCACGACGTGCGCCGGGTGGGCGTCGGCGTGCAGCCGCAGCGGCTCGGCCAGGCCCTCGCCGGTGATCTCCACGCCGGCGGGCGGCGGCTTCGGCGCCGCCTTCGCCGCCCCGGCGAGACCGAGCGACAGGACCGTCGCCGCGAGCCCGCCCGCCAGCACCGCGACCAGTCGCCGCATCGTCCGGACCATCGCCGCCTCCTCGCCCCGTTCGATGGATGGCTTGCTGCAGGTCACGCGTTGCCTGGCCGACGGAGTGACCGAACCCGCACACATCGGGTGCCCACTCTCAAGACTCCGCAGAACGTCGATCGGTTGCAGCTCGTGGAACAGTAATTGGAACTATCTGCGATCTGGGCCCGACAAATGAGCGGTAGCCGATGATCAGCGGGCGGATCGTACCTTTACGGAGGGGTTCATGGGGGGCAGGGTCCCACGTGCGGCGCGTACCTGGCCAGTGGTGGTCGGCGTGGCGCTCGGTGTGTCGCTGGCGCTGCCGGCCGCGCCGGCCGCCGCGCACAACTCGCTGACCGGCAGCGATCCGCGCAACGGCGCCCGGGTGGCCGAGGCGCCGACCCGGATCGAACTCCGGTTCCTGGCCAAGCCGGACCCGGGCACGACGAAGATCACAGTCACCGGGCCGGACAACGTGGTCGCGTCGGGCGGCCCGCCGACCTTCTCCGGCTCCCGGGTCAGCATCCCGTTCACCCCCGGCAGGGCGGGGCTGTACGTCGTCGGCTACCGGTTGGCGTCCAGCGACGGGCACCCGGTCTCCGGCGAGGTGCGGTTCACCCTCACCACCGGCACCCCCGCCGAACCGCCCCCGTCGACCGGTCCGACCGCGCCGGCGTCGGCCGTACCGTCGCCGACCGGCTCCGCGGCGCCGACCTCGGCCGCGCCCGTCCCGACGGGTGGCGGCGCGACGGCGGCTGCGGTGCCGACGGCCGGGCGGAGCGACGGCGCGGCGGGGCGGGGCTGGCTGTGGGCGCTCGGCGGCGCCGTGGCGCTGGCCGCCCTCGCGGCGGGCCTGCTGCTCCGCCGCCGCTCCGCCCGCCGCTGACCGTCACCGCCGGCCCGACAGGCCAGCGCCCGGGCCGGTCGGACCGGCCCGGGCGCTGACGGTACGGCTGCCGACGTCAGACGAGGCGGACCCGGGCGGCCCGCAGCCGGCTCAGGGTGCGCTCGCGGCCGAGCACCTCCAGCGACTCGAACAGCGGCAGCCCGACCGTGCGGCCGGTGACCGCGACGCGCACCGGCGCCTGGGCCTTGCCGAGCTTGAGGCCGCGCTCGGCGCCGACCGCCTCCAGCGTCGACTTCAGCGTCTCCGCGTCCCAGGACTCCAGCCCCTCGAAGGCCGCCGTGGCGGCGTCCAGCAGCTCCGCCGAGCCCTCCTTCATCGCCTTGGCCCAGGCGGCCTCGTCGACCAGCGGCGCGGCGAGGAAGAGGAAGTCGACGTTCGGCACGATCTCGCTGAGCACCGCGATCCGGGTCTGCGCCAGCGGGGCCACGGCCGCGAAGGCGTCCGCGTCGAACTCCTCCGGCTGCCACGGCGGCGGGGCGATCGTGCCGGTGCCGGTCAGCCACGGCCGGCAGGCCTCGACGAACTCCTCGACCGGCAGCGCCCGGATGTACTCGCCGTTGAACGCGCGCAGCTTCTTCTCGTCGAAGAACGCCGGCGAGGGGTTGACCTCCGCCAGCCGGAACTCCTCCTCGATCACCGACCACGGGACGATCTCCCGGTCGCCGGAGGGCGCCCAGCCGAGCAGCATCAGGTAGTTGCGCATCGCCGCGGCTAGGTAGCCCTCGTCCCGGTACGCCTCCAGGGCCACCTTGTCCCGCCGCTTGGAGAGCTTCTGCCGCTTCTCATTGACCACCACCGGCACGTGCGCCCAGACCGGCGGCTTGACGCCGAGGGCGTCCCAGAGCAGCTGCTGCTTCGGCGTGTTGGGCAGGTGCTCCTCGGCCCGGATCACGTGGGTGATCCCCATGGTCATGTCGTCGACCACGTTGGCCAGCAGGAACACCGGCGAGCCGTCGCCCCGGGCGATGACGAAGTCCTCGATCAGCTTGTTCTCGAACGTCGGCTCGCCGCGGATCAGGTCGACCACCACGGTCGCGCCCTCGTCGGGCGTGCGGAAGCGCAGGGCGCGGCCCTCGCCGGGTGTCAGGCCGCGGTCGCGGCAGAAGCCGTCGTAGCCCTGGTACTGCGAGCCGGTGCGCGCCTGCACGGCCTCCCGGGTGCAGTCGCAGTAGTACGCCCGGCCCGACTCGTACAGCCGCGCGGCGGCGGCCCGGTGCTCGCCGGCGTACTGGGACTGGAAGTAGGGGCCCTCGTAGCTGCCGCGCTCGATGCCGATCCAGTCCAGCGCCGAGAGGATGCCCTCGGTCCACTCCGGCTTGTTGCGCGCCGCGTCGGTGTCCTCGATGCGGAGCACGAACACCCCGCCCTGCTGCTTGGCGTAGATCCAGTTCTGCAGCGCGGAGCGGGCGCCGCCGACGTGGAACATACCGGTCGGGGAAGGGGCGAAGCGTACACGTACCGTCACGCCCCCAGCCTACGGCGGCGCGCGACCGAGTTTGGAAGGGCCCCTTGCAATCGCCAGGCGATTGCAAGGGGCCCTTCCTTGCACCTCAGGGGACCGAGCGGATCTTCAGCACCAGGACGCTGCCCAGCACGGTGACCGCGGCGGTGACCGCGTAGAGCGCGGGGTAGCCGCCGAGATGCACCACGAGTGGGGCGGAGATGGCCGGCCCGAGCACCTGCGGGGCGGAGTTGGCGATGTTGATGACGCCGAGGTCCTTGGCCCGGTCCGCGGCGGCCGGCAGCACCTGGGTGATGAGCGCGGCGTCGACCGACAGGTAGACCCCGTAGCCGGCGCCCAGCAGCAGCGCGGCGGCCACCGCGACCGGCCAGACCGGCGCGACGGCGAGCAGCAGCGCGGCGACCGCCATGATCCCGCCGGCGGTGATCACGAAGACCTTCCGCCGGCCGGTCCGGTCCGACAGTCGGCCGGCCACCACGGCGGTGCCCGCCAGGCCGGCGGTGTAGAGCAGGATCAGCACCAGCAGGCCGCCCTCGGGGTCGGCGTGGCGCACCTCGTCGGTGAGGAAGTAGAGCAGGTAGAGCGTGCCGAGCGCGTTGCCGAGCTGGACCAGGAACCGGGTGATCCAGGCCCAGCCGAAGTCGGGGTGGCGACGGGGCGAGACCCACATCGCGGCGAGCAGGGCGCGCGGTCGCAGCGCCGGGCGGTGCGCCCGGGGCAGCGGATCGTCGGCGGTGAGCAGCGCGAACGGCAGGGACAACAGCAGCATCGCCGCCGCCACCGCCAGGTAGCCGGCGGCGGTGCCGGTGACCAGGGCGGTGACCAGCACCACCCCGAGCACCAGCCCCAGCGCCTGGGGGATGCCGACCCAGCCGGAGACGCCGCCCCGCTGGGCGACGGGCACCCGGTCCGGCACGGCGGCGGTCAGGCTGGCCAGCATCGCGTTGAAGCAGACCTGGGCCGCGACCCAGCCGAGCGCGACCCCGACGACGGTGCGTTGCTGGGCCAGCAGCACCAGGGCCGCCGCGCCGAGCACCGCGCCGCCGGCGGTCCAGACGTGCCGGCGGCCGAACTCCCGCCCGGCCAGCCGCGGGCAGGTCCGGTCCGACAGCGCCCCGGCGAGGGGGTTCGCGAGCACCGCGGCGAGCGCGCCGAACCCGGTGACCACGGCGAGCATGCCCTCCTTGTCGGCCGGTGCGATCCGTTCCACCTGCTGCGGCAGCAGCACCTGGATCGGCGTGAAGAACGCCATCCAGACCCCGAGGTTCGCGGCGAAGACCAGCGCAACCCAGCTCCGGCGGACCGGCACGGTCGGTTCGGCGAGCGCCGCCGGCAGCGACCCGGGCGTCGGGTCGACGGTGGTCACGGCCGGCTGATCAGGTCGCGGAACCAGGCGAATGAGGACTTGGGCGTACGGGCCTGCGTGTCGAAGTCGACGTGCACCAGGCCGAAGCGCTTGGTGAAGCCCTCCGTCCACTCCCAGTTGTCCAGTAGGGACCAGACGAAGTAGCCGGTCACGTCCACGCCCTCGTCCATCGCGGCGCGCACCGCGCGCAGGTGCCCGTCGAGGTACGCGATCCGTTCCGGGTCGTGCACCCGGCCGTCGGCGTCGGGCACGTCGTCGTACGCGCAGCCGCTCTCGGTGACCTGGATCGGCGGCAGGTCGTCGCCGTACGTGCGGTGCAGCCAGCCGAGCAGCTCGCGCAGCCCGTCGGGGGCGACCGGCCAGTCGAACGCGGTGCGCGGGTACCCGTCCAGCGGCACCAGCTCGAACGGCAGCGGCGAGCCCTCGCCCGGGGCACGTACGCCGGTCGGGTTGTAGTAGTTGACCCCGAGCACGTCGATCGGGGCGGCGACGACGGCCAGGTCGCCGTCGCGCACCACGGTCTCGTCGAAGCCGAGCCCGACCGGGTAGCCGCGGCCGAGCAGCGGGTCGGTGAAGAGCCGGTTGTGCAACGCCTCGTACGCCGCGCCCGCCGCCCGGTCGGCGTCGCTGTCGCCGGCCGGCCGCACGGGCGAGTAGTTGTTGGCGATGGCGACCGGGCTCGTGGTGCGTGCCCGCAGCGCCGCGACGGCGAGGCCGTGCCCGAGGAGCTGGTGGTGGGCGACCGGGAACGCGTCGAGGAGCAGCGTCCGTCCGGGGGCGTGCTCGCCCGTGCCGTGGCCGAGGCTCAGGTGGATGAACGGCTCGTTGAGGGTGATCCAGAGCTTCACCCGGTCGCCGAGGCGGGCGGCGGTGGCGTCGGCGTACTCGGCGAACCGGTGGGCGGTGTCCCGGGCGAGCCAGCCGCCGGCGTCCTCCAGGGGCTGGGGCAGGTCCCAGTGGAAGAGGGTGGCGACCGGGTCGATGTCGTGGGCCAGCAGGTCGTCGACCAGCCGGTCGTAGAAGTCCAGCCCGGCGGCGTTGACCGGACCGTCGCCCGTGGGCCGCACCCGGGGCCAGGCGACGGAGAAGCGGTACGCCGAGACGCCCAGCCCGGCCAGCAGCGCGACGTCCTCCGCGTGCCGGTGGTAGTGGTCGCAGGCCACGTCGCCGGTGCTGCCGTCGGCGACGCGGCCGGGGTCGTGGGCGAAGGTGTCCCAGATGGACGGGCCGCGCCCGTCCTCGCCGACGCCGCCCTCGATCTGGTAGGCGGAGGTGGACACTCCCCAGCGGAATCCGGCGGGGAACTCGGGCATCGCTGCGGTCGACATGCGCCCTCCCGTCGTACGTGAATCGTGCTCGCGACTCTAGGGGCCGGCCGGGCGATGCGCCATAGGCCGTACGACGCCGCAGCGCAATGGATTTCGGCGTGTCTTTTTCCGAACCCGTCCAGGTAAGTCCGAATTTGCGCATAGAGTGCCGATATCGTGGGATGTCCTCACTGGAGGAAAGACGGAAATGATCCTCGTGGAACGCAGTGCGCACGTGATGGCGCCAGTGGAAGCGGTCTGGAACGTCGTGCAGCGGGCCGAGCAGTTGCCGGCCTGGCTGGCGGGGGTCCGTGCGGCCGAGGTGCTCTCGGGAGAGGGCTTCGGGCGGCGACAACTGGTCCAGGCCGGCCGTGGCGCGGCGCATGAGGCCGAGGTGATCGCCTACCAGGAGCCGACCCTGATCGGCTGGCGCGAACGCGCCAAGGGCGCCGGTGCCCGGGCGGAGGCGCGCACCGAGATCTACGTCCAGCTCACCGCCGACGACGAGGAGGAGGGCGGGACGATCGTGCGGCTCATCGTCGTCCGGTGGCCCGCCGGTCCGGTCAAGGCCGCCCTGCTCCGCCTCGGCCTGCGCAGGGTCGGCGCCGACCTGGAGGACTCGCTCGCCCGGCTGACCGACCTGGCCGCCGTCGGCTGACCGGGCCGGTCCTGGCGTCGCCCGCGCGACGATGGTGGCCCGGTGTCCCCGCCAGGGACTCCGGGCCATCACCGGCTCCGCGCCACCCGGCGTTCTGCCGACGGCAGATGATCGTCGGAACGGCGGCCCCCGCTGCCTACGCTGGGAGGATGAGCAGCGAACGGCTCCGTCCCCGCCTGCACCGGATCCCCCTCGGCCGCTACCAGGCCTACCTCTGGGCCGACGACGACGGCGCGACCCTCGTCGACGCCGGTCCCGCCGGGTCCGGGCCGGCGATCGAGGCGGCCCTGCGCGGCCTCGGCCTCGCCCCGACCGACCTGCGCCGACTGGTGCTCACCCACTTCCATGACGACCATGCCGGGGCGGCGGCGGAGGTGGCCGCGTGGGGTGGCGTGGAGGTCGTCGCGCACGCCCGGGAGGCGCCGGTGCTGCGCGGCGAGCGGCCCGGCCCGCCGCCCAACTTCACCGACTTCGAACGCGGCCTGCACGCCCAGGTCGCCGCCGGGCTCCCGCCGGCCCCGCCGGTGCGGGTGGACCGGGAGGTCTCCGACGGCGACGTGCTGGACTTCGGCGACGGCGCGCAGGTGCTCGCCGTGCCCGGGCACACCGACGGCAGCATCGCGGTTTACCTGCCCCGCCACCGCATCCTGTTCACCGGCGACGTGGCCGCCGAGTACGGCGGTGAGGTCATCTTCGGGGTGTTCCACCTCGACCGGGCCCGCACCGCCGCGGCGTTCCGTCGGCTCGCCGCGCTCGACTCCGACGTGGCCTGTTTCGGGCACGGCGAGCCGGTGCTGACCGGCGCCGGCGACCGGCTGCGGGCCACCGCCGCGACCCTCGCGGAGGGCTGACCGCCGCGTACGACGAAGGGCCCGACACGGTGTCCACCGTGCCGGGCCCGCACCCGCCAGTCCGGGGCGCGACCTAGCTGTCGCCGCCGGTCTCGCCGACCGGGGCGGCGTTGACGTCCTCGATGGCGTACTTCTTGGCCGCCTCGGCGGGGACGTTAGCCGGCACCACGCCGCGCAGGGCGAGCTGCCGCAGCGTCGCCACCGCCACGGACTCGGCGTCGACGTGGAAGTGCCGGCGCAGGGCGTGCCGGGTGTCGGACATGCCGAACCCGTCCGTGCCGAGCGAGGTGTAGTCCCCGGGCACCCAGCGGGCGATCAGGTCCGGCACCGCGCGCATCCAGTCGCTGACCGCGACCTTCGGCCCGTCGGCGTCGGCCAGCTTCCGCGCCACGTACGGCACCCGCTGCTCCGCGCCCGGGTTGAGCAGGTTGTGCTCCTCGCACTCCACCGCGTCGCGGCGCAGCTCCGTCCAGGAGGTCACCGACCAGACGTCGGCGGCCACGCCCCAGTCCTGGGCGAGCAACTGCTGCGCCTTGAGCGCCCACTGCATGCCCGTGCCGGAGGCCAGGATGTTCGCCTTCGGGCCGTCGACCTGGGGGGCCGGAGCGTAGCGGTAGATGCCCTTGAGGATCCCCTCGACGTCCACGCCCGCCGGCTCGGCCGGCTGCAGGATCGGCTCGTTGTAGACCGTCAGGTAGTAGAAGACGTTCTCCTGGGCGTCGCCGTACATCCGGTGCAGGCCGTTTTCGAGGATGTGCGCGATCTCGAAGGCGAACGCCGGGTCGTACGCGACCACCGCCGGGTTGGTGGCGGCGATCAGGTGCGAGTGGCCGTCCTCGTGCTGGAGCCCCTCACCGTTGAGCGTGGTGCGGCCGGCGGTGGCGCCGAGCAGGAAGCCCCGGGCCATCTGGTCGGCGGCGGCCCACAGCCCGTCGGCGGTGCGCTGGAACCCGAACATCGAGTAGAAGATGTACATCGGGATCATCGGCTCGTCGTGCGTCGCGTACGACGAGCCCGCCGCGGTGAACGAGGCGACCGAGCCGGCCTCGTTGATGCCCTCGTGCAGGATCTGCCCGCCGATGGCCTCCTTGTACGACAGGAACAGCTCCCGGTCGACGGAGGTGTAGCGCTGGCCGTGCGGCGAGTAGATCTTCTGCGTCGGGAAGAGCGAGTCCATGCCGAAGGTGCGCGCCTCGTCCGGGACGATCGGCACCCAGCGCTTGCCGAACTCCTTGTCCTTCATCACGTCCTTGAGCAGGCGGACGAAGGCCATCGTGGTGGCCACCTTCTGCTTGCCCGAGCCGCGCTTGACGTCGGCGAAGCGCTCCGGGCCCGGGATGGCCAGCCGCTTGCTCCCCGGCCGCCGGGACGGCAGGTAGCCGCCGAGCTGCTGGCGCCGCTCCTTGAGGTAGGCGATCTCGTCGGACTTCTCGCCCGGGTTGTAGTACGGCGGGAGGTAGGGGTTGTCCTCCAGCACCTTGTCCGGGATGTCCAGGTAGAGCCGGTCGCGGAAGGTCTTCAGGTCCTCCAGCGTCAGCTTCTTCATCTGGTGCGTGGCGTTGCGGGCCTCGAAGTGCGAGCCCAGCGTCCAGCCCTTGATCGTCTTGGCCAGGATCACGGTCGGCTGGCCGGTGTGCTCCATCGCCGCCTTGTAGGCCGCGTAGAGCTTGCGGTAGTCGTGCCCGCCCCGCTTGAGGTTCCAGATCTCGTCGTCGCTGAGGTCCTCGACCATCTTGCGGGTCCGCGGGTCGCGGCCGAAGAAGTGCTCCCGGACGTACGCCCCGGACTCCGCCTTGTAGGTCTGGTAGTCGCCGTCGGGCGTGGTGTTCATCAGGTTGACCAGCGCGCCGTCGGTGTCCGCCGCCAGCAGCGGGTCCCACTCGCGGCCCCAGACCACCTTGATGACGTTCCAGCCGGCGCCCCGGAAGAACGCCTCCAGCTCCTGCATGACCTTGCCGTTGCCCCGCACCGGCCCGTCGAGCCGCTGGAGGTTGCAGTTGATCACGAAGGTGAGGTTGTCCAGCTCCTCGCGGGCGGCCACGCCGATCGCGCCGAGCGTCTCCGGCTCGTCCATCTCGCCGTCGCCCAGGTACGCCCATACGTGCTGGTCCGAGGTGTCCTTGATGCCCCGGTGGTGCAGGTAGCGGTTGAACCGCGCCTGGTAGATCGCGTTCAGCCCGCCGAGGCCCATGGAGACCGTGGGGAACTCCCAGAAGTCCGGCATCAGCCGCGGGTGCGGGTACGACGGCAGGCCGCCACCCGGGTGGGACAGCTCCTGGCGGAAGCCGTCGAGCTGGTGCTCGGTCAGCCGCCCCTCGAGGAACGCCCGCGCGTACATGCCGGGGGAGGCGTGGCCCTGGTAGAAGATGTGGTCGCCGCCGCCCGGGTGGTTCTTGCCCCGGAAGAAGTGGTTGAAGCCCACCTCGTAGAGGGAGGCGGAGCTGGCGAAGGTGGAGATGTGCCCGCCGACGCCGATCTCGGGGCGCTGCGCCCGGTGCACGAGCATGGCCGCGTTCCACCGGACGTACGCCCGGATCCGCCGCTCCACGTGCTCGTCACCCGGGAACCACGGCTCGCGCTCCGGGGGGATGGTGTTGATGTAGTCGGTGGTGGTCAGCGACGGCACCCCGACCTGGCGCTCGCGGGCCCGCTCCAGCAGGCGCAGCATGACATAGCGGGCGCGCTTGGTTCCGCGCTCGTCGATGACACCATCGAGCGACTCGACCCATTCGCTGGTCTCTTCAGGGTCGATGTCCGGAAGCTGGCTCGGCAGACCAGCGGTGATCACCGGGCGCTTGCGTTCCGTAGCCACAGGCGTTCCCTCGGTTCTGTGTGGGATAGGTCTCTAGCGTCATCCTGCCCCCTGGTGGCACCCGCCGTCACGCCCACCGCCCCGAGACGCGACGCTGAACACAGGTACCCGCCAGTAACTTTCTGCGACCGGCGATCCACCAGTCGATCCGTCCGTCCATGTCCGGTCCGGTGGCGGGGACTCGGGCGGCGGTTGGTCACCCCCTCGGGCAGAATGCGTCGTATGCGCAGTGAGGTGATCACGGTCCAGACCGGGTCCCGGCCGGCCGTCCGGGACATCACGGCGGAGGCCGAGCGGTTCGCCGCCGGTCAGGGCGACGGCCTGCTGCACGTCTTCGTGCCGCACGCCACGGCCGGGCTGGCGCTCATCGAGACCGGCTCGGGCTCCGACGACGACCTGCTCACCGCGCTCGACGACCTGCTGCCCACGGACGACCGCTGGCGGCACCGGCACGGCTCGCCCGGCCACGGGCGTGACCACGTGCTGCCGGCGTTCGTCCCCCCGTACGCGACGCTGCCCGTGGTCGACGGGCGGTTGGCGCTGGGCACCTGGCAGTCGCTCTGCCTGGTCGACCCCAACGGCGACAACCCCACCCGGAGCGTCCGGTTCTCCTTCCTCCCCGGCTGACCGTCCCCGCCCCGCATCGGGGGCGGGGGCGGTGCCGGGCGGGCCTTCCGTGTCGCCGGTCAGGCGGCGGTGGCGAGTGGGGTGACGCGGACGCGGGTGACCAGCGCGTCGAGCAGGCCGCGGAGCAGCGCCTCGGTGGTCTCGTCCTTGACGGTGCCGTCGAGGGCCAGCTTCTCGTGCGCGTTCGTCACGATGATCTCCGGCTTGCTCAGCACGGCCGAGTCGGTCCAGAGGAAGAGCTGCCGGAGCTGGAGCTGGGCCCGTACGGTGCCCATGCCGGTCGGTGCCGCGCCCATGATGGCCACCGGCTTGTGCGCCAGGGGCGACACCCACGAGGTGATCGGGAAGCTCGGCCGGGACGCCCAGTCGAGCGCGTTCTTGAGCACGCCCGGCACGCCGTAGTTGTACTCCGGGGTGGCGATGAGCAGCGCGTCCGCCGCCGCGATCCGCTCCCGCAGGTCCACCACGGGCGCGGGCGGCTCGGGCTCGACGTCCTCGCTGAAAGGCGGGATGGCGCCGAGGTGCTCGTACCGCTGGATGGTCATGCCCTCGGGGGCGAGGCGCTGCGCGGCCCGGATCAGCGCCGTGTTGAACGACGCGTCGCGCAGGCTGCCGGAGATGGCGAGGACCGAGAGGTCGGACATGCGGGAACTCCTCCGTCGGGTGCCCATCGCGATTTGCGTGAGCTGGTCGATAGTAGAGCTACTCAACTATTGAACCGCAAGTAGGATGTGAGGCATGGCGCAGCACACCGACCTCTCCACTCGACCCGCTCCGGGCGACCGCCCCGAGCTGGCCGGCGACGTGGTGCGCCGGATCATGCACGTCGCCTCCGCGATGCGGCACCACCAGGACGTGGAGGTCGCCGCGCTGGGGCTCACCCCCGCCGCCGCCCGGGCGCTGCACGAGCTCGACCCCGACCGGCCGCTGCCGGCCCGGGACCTCGCCACGGTCCTCGGCTGCGACCGCTCCAACGTGACCGCCCTGGTCGACAAGCTGGAGCAGGCCGGGCTGGTCGAGCGGCGGACCGACCAGGCGGACCGGCGGCAGAAGACGCTGGTGGTCACCGACGAGGGCCGGCGGGTGCGGGCCCGGGTGCGGCAGGTCATGTCGGACTCCCGACTGCTCGCCGGGCTCACCGTCGACGAGCTGGCGAGCCTGCGCGAGCTGGTGTGGAAGGTCTCCGACGGCGGCTGCCCCGAGTCGTGCGGCGACGCCTGAACCGTCCCGCGTCGTTCGTGTCCGGGTGGGCGAGTCGGGCGCTCGTCGGTAATGCTGTCCGACGTGACCACCCCGCAAGATCTCGACGACCGGTTCCGGGAGGCGCTGGCCGCGCTGGCCGCCCCGCACCAGCCGCGTGACCCGGCGCGGCCGGTCACCGACGGCGCGACGCTCACCGGCGCCCGGGTGCTGGACCTCTTCGACGCCCAGGTGACCAGCCGCCAGCTCGACCTGGCGGGGCGCTGGCTGCGCAGCTTCGGCGAGGGGTTCTACACGATCGGCTCCGCCGGCCACGAGGCGAACGCCGCGGTCGCCGCCGCCCTGCGCGCCACCGACCCGGCGCTGCTGCACTACCGCTCGGGCGCCTTCTACTGCGTCCGCGCCGGTCAGGCCGCCGCCGCCCGACCCGACCCGGCCGACCGGCCCGACCCGCCCACCGACGCCGACCCGGCACCCCCGGACGACGACGCCAGCCGCGCGGCCGGGCCCGGCCCGGAGGAGCCGGCCGACGCGTCGCCGACCGCCGGGGCCGCCGCGGACCGGCCGCTCCCCCCGGGGTACGCCGAGGCGGCCCGCGACGTGCTGCGGGGGATGGTCGCCTCCAGCCGGGAACCGGTCGCCGGCGGGCGGCACAAGGTCTTCGGCCGCGCCGACCTGGCCGTCGTCCCGACCACCTCCACCATCGCCTCGCACCTGCCCCGCGCCGTCGGGATGGGGCTGGCCGTGGAACGCCTGCGCCGGCTGGACACGGCCGGCCGGCGCGCCGGGGAGGGGGTGCGGGTCGGCAGCGGCGGTGGAGCGGCGCACGCCCCCTGGCCGCCCGACGCCATCGTGGTCTGCTCGTTCGGCGACGCCTCGGTCAACCACGCCAGCGCCACCGCCGCGTTCAACACCGCCGGCTGGTACGACCACACCGGCCTGCGCATCCCGGTGCTCTTCGTCTGCGAGGACAACGGCCTCGGCATCAGCGTCCGCTCGCCGAAGGGGTGGGTGGAGACCGCGCTGCGGTCAAGGCCGGGCATCCGCTACTTCGCGGCCGACGGCGGCGACCTCGTGCGGGCGTACGAGGTGGCGGCCGAGGCGGCGGCCTGGGTCCGCCGGCACCGGCGCCCGGCCGTGCTGCACCTGTCGACGGTGCGGCTGATGGGGCACGCCGGCGCGGACGCCGAGACCGCGTATCGCGGCGCCGACGAGATCGCCGCCGACCTCGACCGGGACCCGCTGGTCGGCACCGCGCGGCTGCTGGTCGAGGCGGGCTTCGCGTCCGGCGACGAGCTGCTGGCCCGCTACGACCAGATCGGCTGGCAGGTGCGCCGGATCGCCGAGGAGGTGCTGGACGAGCCGAAGCTCGCTGCCCCGGCCGAGGTGGTGGCGCCGCTGGCCCCCCGCCGGCCGGTGCGGGTCGCCCGCGCGGTGGCGGACGCGGCGGCCCGGGCCAGCGGCCCCGGCGCCGGGGCGCGGGCGGAGGCGTTCGGCGGCAAGCCGCCCGAGCTGACCGGCCCGCTGACCCTGGCGCAGAGCATCAACGCCGCGCTCGCCGACGGGATGCTCGACCACCCGCAGATGGCCGTGTTCGGCGAGGACGTCGGGGCCAAGGGCGGCGTGTACGGGGTGACCAAGGGGCTGCGGGACCGGTTCGGCGCGGCCCGGGTCTTCGACACCCTGCTCGACGAGACCTCGATCCTCGGGCTCGGGCTCGGCGCCGGGCTGGCCGGGATGCTGCCCGTGCCCGAGATCCAGTACCTGGCGTACCTGCACAATGCCGAGGACCAGGTGCGCGGCGAGGCGGCGACCATGCAGTTCTTCTCGCAGGGGGCGTTCCGCAACCCGATGGTGGTGCGGGTGGCCGGGCTGGCGTACCAGGAGGGCTTCGGCGGGCACTTCCACAACGACAACTCGGTGGCCGTACTCCGGGACGTGCCGGGCCTGGTGATCGCGGTGCCGGCGCGGCCGGACGACGCCGCGCCCATGTTGCGCACCTGCCTGGCCAGCGCGGCGGTGGACGGCAGCGTCTGCGTCTTCCTGGAGCCGATCGCGCTCTACCACACCCGCGACCTCTACGCTGACGGCGACGGCGAGTGGCTGGCCCCCTATGCCGAGCCGGGCGCGTGGACCGGCGGGCATGTGCCGATCGGGCGGGCCCGGGTCTACGGGGTCGGCTCCGCCGAGGACGTCACGATCATCACGTTCGGTAACGGGGTGCGGATGTCGCTGCGTGCGGCGGCGACCCTCGCCGACGAGGGGATCGGCGCCCGGGTGGTGGATCTGCGCTGGCTCGCCCCGCTGCCGGTGGCGGACATCATCCGGGAGGCCGCCGCGACCGGCCGTGTGCTGGTGGTGGACGAGACGCGCCGGTCCGGCGGGGTGGGCGAGGGGGTGATCGCCGCCCTGGTCGACGCCGGGTATGTCGGGGCGGCGCGCCGAGTGGCCGGAGTTGACTCGTTTGTACCATTAGGTCCGGCGGCGCGTCAGGTTCTGGTCTCCGAGGAAGCAATTACCCAGGGTGCCCGTACGCTGCTGGCACGGTAAATTCCGTTCCACCCGGTGCGCCACTTGCGCGGGGAGTCACAACTGTGTGGACTTGCCTGACGGCGTCGCACGACGTCGCCAGCAGGGATGAGATGAGGAGGCACGCGACAGTGAGCGCGACCGCTGGTCAGGCCGCCGACGGGGTACGCAGCCTGGCGGACCGGTTCGGGATCGAGCCGGGGATGGTCGTCATGGAGATGGGGTACGACGACGACGTCGACCAGGATCTCCGGGACGCCCTGACCGACCGCTGTGGAGAGCTGGTCGACGAGGACACCGACGAGGTGGTCGACGCGGTGCTGGTCTGGTACCGCGACGGCGACGGTGATCTCTTCGAGCTCCTCGTCGACGCCCTCGGCCCGCTGGCCGACAACGGTGTCGTGTGGCTGCTCACGCCCAAGGCCGGGCGCGAGGGGCACGTCGAGCCGAGCGAGATCGCCGAGTCCGCGCCCACCGCCGGCCTCCAGCAGACCTCGACCGTCAACGCCGGCCGGGACTGGAGCGGCGCCCGCCTCGTCCTGCGGCGCGGGGCCAAGGGCAAGAAGTAGGCGCCTCTGTGGCACCCGGCGGCGCCGCCGGGTGTGGCAGGCTGGTGCCCATCCGACCCCCATCCTGAGGAGTTCGCATGCCGATCGAGGTTGGCGCCGAGGCGCCGGACTTCGTGCTCAAGGACCAGAACAACCAGGAGGTCCGGCTCTCGGACTTCCGCGGCAAGCGGACCGTGCTGCTGGTCTTCTACCCGCTCGCCTTCACCGGCATCTGCCAGGGTGAGCTGTGCGAGGTGCGGGACAACCTCAACGAGTACGTCAACGACGACGTCCAGGTGCTCACCGTCAGCGTCGACTCGGTCTACGCCCACAAGATCTGGGCCGACCGGGAGGGCTACCAGTTCCCGCTGCTGGCCGACTTCTGGCCGCACGGCGCGGTCGCCCAGGCGTACGGCGTCTTCAACGACGTCGCCGGCATCGCCAACCGGGGCACCTTCGTCATCGACAAGGCGGGCGTGGTGCGCTTCGCCGAGATGAACATGCCGGGCGAGGCCCGTGACCAGCAGGGCTGGCGCAAGGCCCTGGCGGAGGCCGTCGCGGCCTGACCAACCGGGCACACCGTACGACCGGGCCGGCGGGTGGCAGGGTAAGCTTGCCAGCCTCCGGCCCGCCGTACGGGCGTTCCGGGCGCGTAGCTCAGTGGGAGAGCACTCGCCTTACAAGCGAGGGGTCGCAGGTTCGAAACCTGCCGCGCCCACCCAACACCACCAGGACCGATGCCGGCCCGAAGATCAGAGATTCGGCCGATGACAGCAACGGTGACAGCAACCGGGTTCACGAGAGCCGTCCGTCGAGCTTGCCGAGGGCTTGCCGCATGACGTCAAGGTTGGCGTGCGAGTAGATCTTCAGAGCGATCTTCACGCGCTGGCTACGTCGCCGCAGGTCACGCGACCGCCTGTCTCAGTTTCCGCTTCAACCTATGAAACCTGTTGCCTAGGCGCGCGGTGGGGATCTTCGATCCGGTAGCCGAGTCTGAGGCGCCGAGCGACCGTGACGGGTGTTGGACGTTTATCCGTAGGTTCGCCGCAGCCTGGCGTGAACCGCTACAAAGGTTGAAAGGTCAGGGTTACGGCGGTTCTGGGTCGAGGGGCAGGCCGGTGTGGGTGAGGAAGCTGGTCAGGAGGTCGGGGCGGTACTGGATGCGCTTGAGCCGGTTCTTCACCACGGCGGCGAGGTGGTCGACGCTGGTCACGGCGAGGTTGCCGAGGCTGCGTTTGACGTGGGACCAGACGCCTTCGGTGGGGTTGAGGTCAGGGGCGTAGGCGGGTAGCTGGATCACGTGGAGCCAGTCGCGGTTCGCGACGAGTTCGCGCATAGCGGCGCTGATGTGGGTGTTGAGGTTGTCCCAGATCAGCACGATCGGCGCTTTGAGATACTGGTGAGCGGCATCGAGCAGGGCGATGTAGTCGGTCTCGGCGAAGCTGCGCCGCTCGCCCTTGCGGGGACGGTGGACCTTGACCCGGTACAGCAGGCGTGTGCGTTGTCCGGGCTTGACGCAGACCAGCCCCGCCACGGAGATACGGCCAGAACCCTTGCCGGACACCGCGACCACTGGGGTCCGGCCGCGAGGCGCCCAGGTCCGGGCCTTGGACGGCCGAAGCGTGTGACCTGCCTCGTCCTGGAAGCAAATCCACGCCCCACGCTCGGCCGCCACTATTTTGCC
>NZ_JBVJHK010000040.1:0-27093 GCF_055586845.1 Micromonospora sp. NPDC049139
GCGACGTGGTGACAGGTGCGGTGTGCCGGCCGACGTACGTCTACCAGCGCAGACTCGGCCGCCAAGCCAGCCGAAAGATAAGTGACGTTGGAGTACTAGATCACCTCGCACCGGACGGGGTGATTGTGGTGCCGCTGCGGATGAACGGCGTGACCCGAACGATCGCGTTCCGGCGCAACGGCGACCACTTGACCAGTACCTCGAGTGAGGTGGCGGGATTCGTGCCCCTGCAGGGCGACGGTGCGCGGCCCGAGCGGATCTTTCGGCTGCCCGACCGGCAGGGCCGGTTTGTCAGCTTGCGCTTCGACGTCGGCGTCCTGGACGACGTCCATCAGATGGATGGTGTGCTGAACACCGAACGCACCGAGGTCTGGTCGGGAGTCACGGTCGGCCTCAGCGAGTCCTTCGCGGATCTTCACCTGTGGCTGGCTGGGTTCCTGCCCGGTTTCTGCCTGCTCGCGGCGGACGACGGTACCGAGCTGGCTGCCGAGCGCCGCTGGTTTCCGTTCGGTGTCGTGCGCAGTGACTCGTTCGCCTACCTGGCCTGGCGTCCGACCGACGGTGGCTCGAGGGCCGAACTCGGGGCTCGCGCCTTCGGGGCGCACGGCAAGGACGCCGCAGCGGCCATGTCGGAGCAGATTCAGGCCTGGTATCAGCGGGCCCGCCGCGGGCCGGCGCCGACGTTCGCCTACTGGCCGGCTGGTACCAGCGCCGGCGCTGTGCCGGACAACGTAGCGGTGCTGAAGAAGACGTACGGCCTGCTCATGATCTCCTGGCCGGCGGCGAGCTAGCCGCCCTCGGCCGGGTGAACCACCCCTGTTCGATCTACCCGAGGAGCGTGAAGACAATGGCCCCGCTGCTGGAACTCGAGCGCACGGACGCCGCCACCGCAACCACCGAGGACGATTTCGTGCTCGACATGCGGGTCGTGGAGTCCACGACCCCGCTGGTGATCATGATGTGCAGCACGAGCGACGGCTGCGGCAGCAGCTGCAGCACGAGTGCCTGCGCGACTAGGTCCAGCGATCCGGTCTGATTCGGGCTTCATCCTGACGATGTCGTCGGCGCCCAGTGCGGGCGCCGACGGCGGCCACGCGGTTGAGGAGGCATTGCCGTGCCAGTCCCGCCTGTCTTCCAGCGTGCCGGTGTGGTCATCGTGCGCGCCACGACGGATCCCGGCGATTTCGATGTGCCTTCTCAGCTGGACCTGGCCGATGATGCCGCAGTGCTGCATGACGGCTTGGCGTGGCTGATGAAGACGTGGGCGCGCTCTGATGTCCGCGATGCGCTCAGCCTGGCGAGCCCCACGCTGGCGGCGCAGCTCGACCGAATCAGCGAGCGTCGCGACACGGCGACGGTCAAGGCTGTTCGCCGGGCGA
The DNA here is from genome assembly GCF_055586845.1 of Micromonospora sp. NPDC049139. Taxonomy (NCBI): domain Bacteria; kingdom Bacillati; phylum Actinomycetota; class Actinomycetes; order Micromonosporales; family Micromonosporaceae; genus Micromonospora; species Micromonospora sp. NPDC049139. Next base: position 1,380 of record NZ_JBVJHK010000040.1, read on the forward strand.
TTATCTCCGTCGCAGGGTACCTGCTGCGGTGGCAGCGCCGGGCTACGCCGTTCGGTGTATTCGCCGGCGTCACGATCGCCGCCGAAGGAGCGGGCAGCGTGGCGGTGGGACGACGGCACCGCGTGATCGCGCGGGTCGACAGCGAGTGGCTCACGGCCGTGATTGGCCGGCTGGAGGAGCACCCGCTCCTGCGACGTCAGCTGCACCTTGTTGCCGACAACACCGGCGTCGTTCGTGACGGCCGGTTCATCACCGCCCGTCGCGCCGACCCGGGCAGCGGCAAGGCGGTTCCGCTGCGCGACGCGTCCGTGCGCTACACGGCACCGGTGAAAGCCGCGCTCGCCGTCGCCGCCATTCCCGTCCGGTATGACAACCTTGCCGTCGAACTGGCCGAACGGTTCCCGGCGGCCCGGCCCGAGCAGATCACCACCGTCCTGGACAATCTGCTGTTGCAGGGCTCACTCATCAGCGCTCTGCGCCCACCGATGACGGCCCTCGACGGCCTCACCCACGTGATCGATACGGTGACCGCCGCAGGCGGCGAGCAATTCGCTGACGTCGCCGCGCTGCTGCGTGGCCTTGAAACGGTGCGGGAGCTGATCGATCAACATAACGCGATCGACGATCCGGTGCAGGCATCCGCGATTCGCGCATCGGTCATGAAGCGGATGCGCGAGGTCGTTCCCGGCGACCAGGATGTGCTAGCCGTCGACATTCGGCTCGACGCCCAGATCCGCCTCCCCGAGCAGGCGTTGGCCGAAGCGGTCGAGGCCGCGAACGTCCTGCTGCGGGTCACCACGAAGCCGTTCGGGTCAACCGCCTGGCAGGACTACCGGTCCCGGTTCCGAGCCCGCTATGGCCAGGGCGCACTCGTGCCGGTGCGGGATCTGGTCGCCGACTCCGGGCTCGGCTATCCCACCGGCTACCTCGGTGCGCCCCGCGCGCACCCCAGCTGGCGTGCCATCAACGAGCGTGACGCAGCGTTCCTGGCCCTGGTGCAACGGGCCGCGCTCGACGGACGCGACGAGATCAGCCTGACCGATGCGGATGTCGAGGCGCTGACCGTTGGCGAACCGGCAGACGTGATACCGCCGGCACGCATCGAACTCGGCGTGACGGTCCACGCCGAGTCACTCAAGGCCCTCGACAGGGGCGACTTTCGGCTGCGCTTCGCCGCAGCGCCAGGCATGCCGACGAGCATGGCCGGCCGCTTCATCTACCTCTTCGACAAGCACCAGCAGGCTCGAATGGCTGCCGCCTGTGCCCCGGGCTCGCCGAGCGGCGACGCGGTGGCGGTGCAGCTGTCGTTCCCGCCGCGCCGCCCGCACAACGAGAACGTCACCCGGGTCCCCCAGCTCCTGCCCGACGTCCTCGCGCTCGCCGAACACCCCACCGGCAATCCGATCAGCCTCGACGATCTGGCCGTCACCGCCGACGCCGACCAGATGTACCTGGTGCAGATCTCCACCGGCCGCCGGGTCATCCCAAACATTCCGCACGCACTCGACACCCTCGTGCAAAGTCCCCCGCTGGCACGCTTCCTCGCCGAGGTCGCCGACGCGCGGACCGCGGTGTTTGGCCCGCTCGACGTCGGTGCCGCCCGCACCCTGCCGTACCTGCCGCGCGTCCGGTATCGCCGGACGATCCTCGCTGCCGCACGATGGCTGCTCACCACCAATGACCTGCCGTCCCGAGCCGGTCAGGGTTGGGAGTCCGCGCTGCAGGCGTGGCAGCGGCACTGGCGTGTCCCGGCCCGTGTCGTGCTCTGTCACGGGGAGCTCCGCCAGCCCTTGAGTCTCGACCACCGCCTGGACCGGGCACTGCTGCACAGGCGTCTGGCACAGGCCGGACGGGTGGAGCTGCAGGAGGACGCCCAGCCCGAGGAACATGGGTGGATCGGCCGTGCCGCCGAGCTGCTGATTCCGATGCTCGCCACCGCGCCACCGCGCCGGCCGCTCCCTTACCTCGCGCCGCCCGGTCGGCTTCAGGTGCCCGGCAACACGGCCGTGGTGCAGGCTCGGCTGGCCGGCAACCCGGCCCGCTTCGACGACATCATCCGGCACCTCCCGCCGCTCACCGCGACATTGCGCGGCGAGGTACACCGGTGGTGGATTCGGCGCCAGCGCGACCTGGTCCGGATGGACGCCGACCAGCACCTCATCCTCGTGCTCCGGCTGACCGAGCCCGAGCACCACGCGGCCGTCACCGCGGCCCTGGCCGCGTTCGCCACCGAGCTCACAGCCCGTGGCCTGCCTGGTCAGTTGTCACTCGTGCCGTACCAGGACCATCCCGGCCGCTACGGCTACGACGAGGCGCTCGCTGCCGCCGAGGACGTGTTCGGCGCCGACACCGCCTGCGTCATCGCCCAGATGGCAGCCGTCGACGGCCTGGGCATTGCGGCGCAGGCGCTGGCCGCCGCGTCCATGGCCCGGATCGCCGCCGCGTTCGCCACCGACGAGAGCTCGGGAAATCAGGCCCTGCTGCGGTGCCTGCCGCAGCAGACCGGGGCGTTGGACCGCGCGCTGTGCGAGCAAACGCTACAACTGGTCGACCTCTCTATCGACGCGCGGCAGCCACAGCCACGCACCGCCGGGGAGGCGCTCGTCGACGCGTGGCTGGCTCGCGACACCGCCCTACGCCGCTACTTCCGCACCCTCGCCGTTCAACGCGACCCGGCCGGTCTCCTGCCGACCTTGCTGCGCGACCACCACATCCGTGCGCTCGGCGTCGATCCCACCTTCGAGCAGAGCACCAACCGCCTGGCTCGCGCCGCTGCGCTGCGCGCCCTGGCCCGGATCGGCCAGCGATGAACAGGCCAGCGACCAGCCGCACAACCAGTGTCGGTGCCGAATTACCGACGATGGGCGGCCCGGATGCCGTCCGCCAGTCGCTGGCCACCGGCACGGCAGGGATCGCCCTGCTACACCTCGAACGCGCCCTCGCCGGTACCGGATCCTGGCCAGACGCGCATGCGCAGACCCGGGCAGCGGCCACCGGGCCGCTCGACGGCGGCCAGCACACCGGCTTGTACTACGGCACCCCAGCCATCGCGTTTCTCCTGCACTGTGCCGCCAAGGCCGATAACCGCTACGAATCAGCCGCGGCGACCCTCGACCAACACGTCGCCCGGCTTACCCGTCGTCGCCTCACCGCCGCCACCGCCCGAATGCAGCACGGCGGCGCGGCCTCGCTCGCCGAATACGACCTGTTCTACGGCCTCACCGGCATCGGCGCACTACTGATGCAGCGTATGCCCACCAGCGACACTTTCGCCGATCTGCTGCGATACCTGACTGTGCTGGTCCGCCCGCGGCAGCAGGACGGCCTCCTGCTGCCCGGCTGGTGGGCCGCCCACGACCCGGACCCGACCCTGCCCACGCCAGGTGGACACGCCAACCTCGGGATGGCGCACGGAGCGGCCGGCATCCTCGCCCTGCTTGCCCTCGCGATGCGCCACGGCCACGTTGTGGACCACCACGCCGAGGCCATCGACCAGCTCACCCGCTGGTTTGACCGATGGCGCCAGCACGACGCCGACGGCGGCACCTGGTGGCCGCAGTGGCTCACCCTCGACGACCTACGAACCGGTCGCGTAAGCCAGCCCGCACCGGCCCGGCCGTCCTGGTGCTACGGCACCCCCGGCATCGCCCGTTCACTCCAGCTCGCCGCGACCGCCACCGACGAACCGGCCCGCCGCGCCGATGCCGAGCACGCGCTCGCTGCCTGCCTCACCGACCGCCACCTCAACCGGCTGACCGACCTCGGCCTCTGCCACGGCCTCGCCGGCCTCTACGCAACCACACACCAGGCCGCTGCCGACGCTCACAGCCCAGCACTCAAACAACAGCTACCCGCCTTGGCCACGGCCATACAGGCGGCCGCCCACACTCGCGACCAGCACAGCAACGCCGGGCTGCTGACCGGCCACGCCGGCATCCACCTCGCAGCCGAGACCGCGCGGCACGGCACCACCCACACTGAATGGGACACATGCCTACTGATCACGTGACCACCACAGCACTGGCCGCCAGCGTGCTCAACGTGCTCGCCGGCACCCCGCTGGAGACAGTCGCGGCGACCGCGGCCATCGATCCAGCCGACCTCGCCGACGCCGTCACCACCTACCACCTGGCCGGCCGCGCCGCGCTCCAGGAACACGCCGACGGCCACTGGCACCAGGTACGCGTCGAATTTCCCGACTGGGACACCGCAGAGACGACTGCGGCCGCTTCGCTCGGCCCCCGGCTCGACTACCTCACGAACGTGGGCGCATGCGGCGGCTGGTGGTTCCTGCGCAAACATCCCTGCTGGCGCATCCGCTTTGCCCACGCACAGGTCGACGCCGTGAACCAGGTCCTCAACGAGCTCACCGCAGCCGGTGAACTGACCAGGTGGTGGCCCAGCCTGTACGAACCGGAGACCGCCGCCTTCGGCGGCACATCCGGCATCCGAATCGTGCACGACCTGTTCTGCGCCGACAGCCGCAGCGTCCTCGACTACCTGCGCCAACCGCAGCCCGCCCTCGGACGCCGCGAGCTGTCCCTCCTCCTGCTTGGCGGCCTCCTACAGGCCGCCGGGCTGGACTGGTTCGAACGCGGCGACGTGTTCGCTCGGATCGCCCAAATGCGCCCTCTCGACAACATCGCCAACAGCCGACTCGACGCGCTCACAGCCAGCGTGCGCGGGCTGCTCGCTGTAGCGCCCGACACGGACAACTCCCTGTTCGGAGCCGGCGGTGTGGTTCCCCTTGCCGCGCCATGGCACACCGCGTACACGTCCGCCGGCCGCGCACTTGCAGCTGCCGCGACGGCCGGCACCCTCAACCGCGGTCTACGAGCTGTCCTCAGCCACATCGTGATCTTCCACTGGAACCGGCTCGGACTGCCCGCCCACACCCAAGGCATCCTCGCCCGCGCCGCGCTCGAAGCGTTCCTGCCCCGGAGCTGACCATGAACACCGCCGCCATCCCCACCACCATCCGCGTCGCCGTCCGCCGCTTCCCACTCCTCGGCCGGCCCCGACCCGCGTGCCCCGCCCTGACCGACCGTGTCACCGAGGTCGCCGAGATCGCCGCCAACGCAGCCGCACAGAACGACAACGGCATGGCCGACGCCGCACACGCCCTGAACAAAGCCGCGCTGATCGCCAGCGACTGCGGCCTGCCGGACCTGGCCCGCCAATGGTGCTGGCAGCACATCGACATCTACCGGCAACGGGACTCGCTCACCGTCATGCAGGCCAGCTACCTGCTCGAACCCGTCCTCAACCTCGCCCGCCTGCAGATCCGCGCCCACGACGGTCAGCCCGCACTACAACTGCTCAAGGCGATGCACCAGGCCGTCACCGCAGGCACCAACCTGCTCGTCAACGGGCGCACACTGCGCCTGACCAACCTGGCCGGCGCCCGAGACGAACTCGGCAAGCTCCGCCAGTGGACCTGGCTACAACACCTCAGCGAGGGCATCCGCACCCTCGCTCTCGCCGACCGGTGGGACGACGCCGTCGAGCACGCCAACACCCTCAACGGCATCGGACTGCACCTGATGGAAGGACGACAAGCCACGATCATCGCCCACCTTCTGCACGAGGAAACCGAAGCCGCCCGCGCGATCCTCGACGACAGCACCATCACCCAACCGTGGGAACATCAGGTCGGCTCATGCCTGACCGCCATGTGCGCAGCACCAGGAACGGTCAGCCATCAGATATCCGTCATGATCGATCAATTTATCGCACACGAACCCGTCGACGGATACGCCGTCTATCGAGCCCGTTGGGGCCTCACGGCCGCCACGCTGTCCAGCGGGTACCACGAAGCCGCCGCCCAACACCTTCTCCACCACGTGGCTACCGAGGCCCTCGAAGCAGCCGACGGATATGCAGCCCGGGAAATCCTCGGCCACCGCACCGCCCTACAGATCAAGGAGCCGCAAGAGCAAGCTCTCGCCCACATCGTGGCAGCAGCCGGCCTAGGGACCGGTGCAATACCCGAAACCACCCTCCGAACGCTCAACGGCGCAGTGGAGACCGCGCACGACGTCCTGGCCCGCTCCGTCGGGTGCCTATAGGCCCGACGACGCCACGGACAAGGGGCGGCTGCGGGAACGCAGTGAGCCGGTGCCCAGAGATCGCGCCGATGATCGAGCTTCCTGTCGCCGGTGTATGCGCCGCCCTCGCCCGTGCCGGTGACCAGCCGCCTTCCATGGCGACCCCCAGTCTCGTTGTCGAGCGAACCGTGGGGGAGTGCCGACTTGCGGTCCGACTCTGCCGTTCACCCCGTGTCGTCAAGGTGCATGCCGCCGCCACCGACGCCCAATCTCGTTCTCTAGAGTCCTAATCATTGCGACGGGACGTCGCGTCGCCGACGAGATGGCGCCTGCAAAGCAAGTTGAGACGAGGCCATCCACCTGCTGCGCGAAAAGTGGCATCGAGAGAGGCCAGCGAGGCGGTTCGGCTGTGCCGAGGGGAGGATGATCGGGTGCATGCAGAAGAGGCGATCGACGCGGCGACGTCGGCGGCCATCGGAGCAGGCGTCCCGGCTCACGACGCCACCGTGATGCGCATCGGCGAAAACGGTGTGGTCCTGCTGCCGGGCGCTCGCGTGCTGGCACGGGTGGCGCCAAGGGCGGCCAAAGGGAGCGACCCCCGTCGGGAGATCGAGGTCGCAGCCTGGCTGGCGTCGCAACAGGTGCCCGTCGTTCACCCCGCACGGCCGGAGCCGATCATCGTCGGACAGTACGTGGTGTCTCTATGGGAGTACCTTCCCGATAGCCGGCCGGCCGACGTGGTCGTCCTCGCCGAGTGTTTGCGCCGGCTTCACGGGATTCCTATCCCTAAGAATTTTCTGCCCTATTTGTCACCATTTGACAAGTTCGATGAGCGCCTGGAGGCGGGCACCAATATCGACACCGGCGACCGTCTTTTCCTTCGTCAGCTCCGCGATGAACTCTCGGCTCGGTGGGCCACGGCGGAATTCGCGCTCGGTGAGGCGGTGCTGCACGGCGACGCGCATATGGAAAATCTCCTGGTGACGGCCAGCGGCCGTGAGGCGTTTGTGGATCTTGAGACGGTGTGTATCGGACCACCGGAATGGGATCTGACCCTGACGGCCCTCTACTACGAGTGCGGATGGTTCTCCGAAAAGGAGTACATCGCCTTCGCCCAGGCGTATGGTCTCGATGTCCGCCTCAGCCCGTCATGGTCGATACTGCGGCTGATTCGCATGCTGCGGATGACTCTTTGGCTGGCCCAGTCAGCGGACATCGATCCGCAACGGCAGCGTCAGCTGAGGCATCGCATCGACACGTTGCGAGACGGGACCGCCCCCGCCGGCTGGACGGGTTACTAGGCTTGCGAGCGGACAGCATCCGCTACGTGCGCCCGGGCCGCCGCTAGCTCACCGGCAAGGCTTGGCTCCGGATCGGTGCTTGCGAGGATGGAACCAAGGGTGCGGAGGTCATCGCGTAGCCGGCTGGAGTGGACGCCCCGAGCGTCTGCCAAGCCGGCCTGTATGGAGTTTAGCCCGCTGGCGAGATTGCCGATGCGTACTTGGAGGCAGGCAATCCTAATCATAGTAAGAGCCCGCGATCTAGCGGCTTGCACCGGATGGTAGGAGTACGCTGACTGCAGCCGATTGATAGTCGTATCCGCTTGTCTACGGTCGCCATTTGTCATGGCCATGTCGAACAGGGCATGTCCGGCGTCGCCGAGAATCTGGCCGGCATCGGCATAGTAGCCCCAGACCGGATCTCCCGTTCCATCCAACCCGCTGGCCGAAAACTCCTCGTCACATTGACCGACCGCGCGGACGCAAGCTGGCCAGTCATGGTGTCTTGCATAGGTGCGAGCCTCCACGATGCGAACCGCCGCACGTCCGAGGGGAGGAATCTCACGCCAGTTCGAGTGGACGAGGTCAATCACATCAAGAGCGTCCGAGACTTGCCCGAGGTAAGTGAGATGCCTACCCAACGTGGTGGCAGCGTGAGCCCGTTGCTGCACGTCCTCAGCTTCGCTAGCCAACTGGATTGCCGTGACGAGGTACCGCTGGGCGGTCCCGGGTTCATCGCCTGAATCAAAACATGCCCAGCCGGCAAGGTCAGCGAGTCGAGCTGCCGTCGACAGCCAGCTTCGGCGTACCGCTTCAGTGGCCGACGCACGACGGGCGATCCGGCAGGCCCATTCGAGCTGCCCAACCATCGCGGCGCGGGCGAGTTCACCGCCGTGTTGGTGGTCCCATTCCTCGAACAAGGCGATGCTGCGTTTAAGCGCATCGACATGGGGCCACTCGATCCTGGTTGGCGCATGCAATCCGGATCCGGACATCCACGGTCCCGGGAGCTGTGCAACCTCACCTGGCAGTCTGCCGAACCACGCAGCCGTCACTTGATGGCGATCAGGGTTCGGGCGGCCTCCGGTACGCCGTGGGCTGTAGAGGCCAAGGTCGGCGTCAGTGGTAGCGCCGAGGGCGCGTCGGAGAGCGGCGCGTCGTTGCTCGCTGGGCCAGCGGTGCTCCCCGCGTTCGAGTTTGCCGACCCAACGAGAGTCGACGTAGTGGGCGGCGAGGTCCCGGCCCGGGTAGAGCCGACCCAGGGCAGCGTTGACAGCGTCGGCTAGCTCGGTCCGGGACATGCGCTGTCCAGGCCGTCGAGGCGATGGCAGATCCGCGCGTCTTCCAGAGAGCAACGTGTTCGGCCTGATCAACGTCTCCGGATGACGAGGCACGGACACATCCTCCCCGTAGGGTCAGGCTTGATTGATGCAGTTACAGGAGCGCGCTGGCCGAGGCGCATCTGCGGCAGTAGAAGGATTGCCCCATCCACTGCCGCCATCGTGGCGGCGGGCACATGAAAGGTCAAGTAATCGGGGCAAAGTCGCTGAGGAAAACGCCGTGAGCCCATCAAGCCCGGCGCACTCCGTCCGGATCGCGACGCTTCAAGCGCCGGCGTTCCTGGATTCAATTCATAGCAGTCGGAAACCCGAACCCGTTAGGACGAACGCCTCTGATGAAGGCGTGCCACTGTGCCGGGACGAACGCAGCACCGGCCCGGGGCACTGTTCTTCGAGTCGCCTGAGCCAGCGTCGGCGGACGTACGGACTGGGACGGTTCACCGGCAGCCTCCAGGGACCACTTCATGCCCGACCGACGGTTGGTCGGCCGGGGTGAGGTCAATGTAACCCAGCTAACCCGGCAGACGATCTTGGCGCGGCTGACGCTCCAACACGTTCTCGCGGGTCACGCGCTGGTCGGACCGCAAGTCCGTACGTGAGGTCGGACGGAAGGTCGGCATTCCCAGCGCCGCGCGGTTCCGTGATCGTTGGTGTGCAGCGGGCTACCCGTCATTGCCAATCACGTGTACGAGGAGGGGTGAATGCCGGATGAAGTGGTTCCTTCCGGCCGACGATCGGCCGTTCAATCCTCTCGGTTGCCCTTCCGCGACAGCAGGGCTGTCGCGGCGTTCCTCGAAGTGGTTCGGTCTGGTCGGCGACGGCCAAAATTACAGCCCTCTCGGCATCGACTGCGAAGACGCGGCCACGCTAATCGGGCACCGCAGCGGATGGAACCGTACCCACGCGGCCTCATGCGATGAGCAGACGGTCCAGGAGATCGCGGAGACCAACCGCGCGTTTCGGGCCTTGCTCGACCAGCAGCCGCCGCCGCAGCGGCTTCGGCGGCTGGAGCCCCGCCGATGGAAGGGGCGGTTGGCGTGAATCCGGCGCCCCCGATCCCGCAGGTCGTCGCGGGCACCCTCTTGCAGCTTGGCGGCGATGACTGGTCCTTCGGCCGGAATCTCACGCCCGGCAGCCCGGTCGACGTGATTGTCGTCAGGCTCCGCACCGATCTGGCGCACCTCAGTGACGAGTGGATGTGGGTACTCGGTCACCGCGCGGAGTGCTTCTACCCAAACACCGACGAGTATCTGCCGTGTATGGAGCTGCGGGTACGCGTTGCCGCTCTACGTCGGTATGTGGGCTCAGGGTGAGCCGTAGCGATGAGCCGTGCGGTCCGGCTGACAGGTATGCGTCCGCGCGGATGACCGACGTGCAGCACGCCAACCGCCGTAGGTGTTTCCACTGCCAGCCCGATGGCATCTGCGCGCAGAACGCCTGGGCACAGCAGGAACTCGCGCGCCACCTGGGCGGCGTAGAGGCGTCGGCCGCGCTGCCTCCTCCCGATGACCACTGACCCTAGGAAGGCCCGCCGTCGTGCACACACCTCCCGACGCCGCCGACGATATCCCTCCGACCGCCGCTCGGCGCGTCGAGCCACAGCGTCCCGTCCGTGCCGTAGGCACCGCGCCCATCCGAACGGTGATGATCGGCGACGAGTTCTGGTTCATGGCCCACGATGACCAGACCGGCCGTCCACGCCTCTACGAGTCGGCGCTCGCCTACGGTCTGGCTGCTGCGCTGCTCGCCGAGCTGCTCTACGAGGGCCGGATCACCTTCGCCCGCGGCCACATCCAGGTTCTGCAGGACGCGCCGCCGGGGGACTGGCTGCAACACCTCGTCCTCGACCAGCTGATCGCCGAGCCGCACCACACCAACACCCGCACGTGGCTGACGTTCCTGGCCACTACCGCCTACGAGCAGGTCACCATCCGTATGTGGCAGCGCGGCCTTCTCGAGCAGCGCCAGGTCGGGCGGCTGTGGCGCCAGCGCACCGTCTACGTGCCCACGGACATGAACACCGCCGCCTGGTCGTGGGCGCGGCTATCGATCGAACTGCGGAACACTCGCCGGCTCAACACCTTCGACCAGGCCCTCGCCGGCCTGACCCTGCACACCCAGCTGGACACCGTCCTGCTCGACGGCGCGACGCTGACCGTCCGGGCCCACCTACGCCGGGTCGTCGAGCAGGCCCGACCACCACTGCGTGACCTGTTCGCCGACCTCGCCAGCGTCATCGGCGCCCACGTGCTCAGCCACCGCACCTGAGCGTCGCGCCCCTCCCATCCCCTCAGCTGAAAGAGACCCTGATGCCCTACCACCAGAGACCGGACACCGTCTCCGCCGTTCTCGCCCGCGGCCGCCTCGGCATCCCCTCCGTCGTGTTCTTCGTCATCGCCGCCGCCGCACCGCTCACCGTCGTCGCCGGCGGCGCCACGACCGGCTACGCCGTCACCGGCGTCGTCGGTATCCCCGTGTCCTACCTTGTTGTCGCCGCGATCCTGGCCCTGTTCGCCGTCGGCTATGTAGCCATGTCCCGGCGCATCGTCAACGCCGGCGCCTTCTACACCTACGTCACGCGGGGCCTCGGCAAGCCGGCCGGCGTCGCCGCCGCCTTCGTCGCGCTGCTGGCGTACAACGCCATGCAGATCGGCCTCTACGGCGGATTCGGCGCCGTGCTGGCCCAGTTCCTCCACGACCGCTACGGCTGGAACATCACCTGGTGGCTGTGCGCCCTGGCCGCCTGGGCGACCGTGACCGTCCTCGGGCTCCTGCGCATCGACCTCAACGGCAAAGTCCTCGCGGTCGTGCTCATCGCCGAATGCGCCGTCGCCCTCGTCTTCGACGCCGTCATGCTCAGCAACCCGGCCGCCGGCGGCGTCAGCTTCGACACCCTAGCCCCGTCGCACATCTTCGCCGCCGGCATCGGCGCCGCCCTCGTCACCGCCATCACCGGCTTCGTCGGCTTCGAAGGCACCGTCGTGTTCTCCGAGGAGACCATGGACCCACGCCGCACCGTACCGCGAGCCACGTACATCGCCGTCGCGATCATCGGCCTGCTCTACGGGCTGTCCGCATGGGCGATGTCCGTCGCCACCCGCCCCGACAACATCGTCGACGCCGCCCGCACCGACGGCACCGACCTCATCTTCAACCTGGTATCGCCCCACCTCGGCAGCGGCATCGTCACCATCGGCCGGGTCCTGTTCATCACCAGCCTCTTCGCCGCACTGCTGGCGTTCCACCACACCGTCGCCCGCTACCTGTTCGCACTCGGCCGGGAACGAGTCCTGCCGGCGTGGCTGGGACGCACGAGCCGCCGCACCGGCGCGCCGAAGGCCGGCTCGATCGTCCAGAGCATCATCGCGGTAGCCGTCCTCGCCGGCTACGCGGCAGCTGACGCCGACCCCATCGTGCACCTGTTCTTCTGGATCACCGTCACCGGCGGCCTCGGCGTTCTGGTCCTGATGACCGTCACCTCCGCCGCCGTGGTCGCATTCTTCGCCCGCACCCCCCACAGCGAGGGCCCCTGGCGCACCGCGATCGCGCCGCTGGCCGCCACCGGCGCCCTGGCCGCGATCCTCGCCGTCACCATCCAGGAATTCGACGTCCTCCTCGGCGTCGCCGCAACCTCGCCACTGCGGTGGCTGTTCCCCGCCGCCTACGGCGTCGCCGCCCTCGCCGGCACCGCCTGGGCGTTGACCCTGCGCGCCACCCGCCCCGACGTGTTCCAGGCGATCGGACTCGGCGCGGAAAGCGCCACCGCGCCGGCGCGCACCCCCAACGCCACCCGTCAACCGGTCTGACCAGGAGTGACCATGCCACCAACCAACACCACCATCACCATCCGCCAGGCCACGCCCGACGACGCCGGCGAACTCATCACCGTCCTGGTGGAAGCGTTCCTCGACGGACCCGTCGCCGACTGGCTCATCCCCGACCCCGAGGACCGCCGCGCGGTCTACTTCCGGTACTTCAAGCTGATCTTCCACCACGGACTTCAGCACGGGCGTGTGGACACCACCACCGACCGGTCGGCCGTCGCAATCTGGTACACCCGCGACGAGATTCCGCCAGCGGGGGCAACCGCCATGTACTACGAGGTGGAGCAGGCCACCGGCAAGTACGCGCCCAGGTTCTTGCTGCTCGACGCCATGTTCGAGACGCATCACCCGCGTGTCCCGCACGATTACCTCGCCTACATGGCCGTCGACCCGCGCCACCAGAACCGCGGCGTCGGGTCGGCGCTGCTCAACAGTGCCCACCAGGCATTGGACGCGGCGAACCGGGCGGCGTACCTGGAAGCCAGCAACACCCGCAACCGCGACCTGTACCGGCGCCTCGGCTACCGCCAAGGCCCACCGATGCACCTCCCGACCGCCGGACCAACGATCTGGCGAATGTGGCGAGGCCAGCCCAACGGGGGAGTCCCCGCGCGGTTCCCGGAAGACATGCTGCCGCTCAGGCGGCTGCGGTGAACGGGCCCGCCCTGGACACGACCATCCGCGCGGCGAAACCACACGACGTCGCCGCCATCACCGTGCTCCTAGCCGGCGCACTCGACCGAGACCCCGTCATCGAGTGGCTGCTGCCCGACCCCGCCGAACGGGTCATCGTCCTGCACCGAATCCTCGCCGTCGACATCGACCACGCCCTCGAAACCGGCGACGTTGACGTAACGCTGAACCTCTCAGCGGCCGCGGTATGGCGGCGGCACGACCCGGACAGCCGCCGCTGGCCGCTCGAGGAGCATCACCTGACCACCTTCGCCGGCAGCGCAGCACCCCGCCTCGCGGCCCTCAGCTCGGCCATCGACAGCTACAGGTCCTCGGCACCGCACCACTGGCTGTCCTGGCTAGCCGTGCACCCATCCTTCCGCGGCCACGGCCTCGCCAGCGAGCTACTGCGCCAGCACCACCAGGTCGTCGACGACACCGGATGGCCGGTCTACACCGTGGTCACGACCGAAGCCGCCAGGGACATGCTCCGCGAACAGGGATACCGCGCCGCCCTGCCCCTGAACCTGCCCAGCGGACCGAAGCTCTGGCCGCTGATGCGAAATGCTCGCCCGGTCCGTCCGAGGACCGCATTGCCTCCCAGCCCCTGATATACCCGGGCACGCCGATCGGCGCCGGAGCGTCCCACTGGTCCGGCGCTGATCTCGCCCCGCGCCTGCCCCGAGCCGGGCTGCCCGGCGGCGAAGACGCCACAGGCTGGTCTTGGGCCCCATAAGCGAGTTCCTCGGGGACGATCTTCTCGCGGAAGATCCGCTACGACTGCTCCTCGGGTGCAGGCAGCGTCCCGGATCGATCGGCGCTCGGGCAGCGCGCCGGCCGAGTTACTCTGCCAGGGCACGTAGTGCTGCGTGACGTCCGCGACCGTTCGGTGGTCGGTCGGTCGTAGCTCGTTGCGCGCGGCGAATGCGCTGCTTTCGCAGGCTGATCAGCTCCGCTATCGCGGCGGGGCTGCTGGGCGGTGGCGATATGCGGGGGTGATCGCGGCGACCGCCTGGCTGACTGCCTCGATAGCGACCTCGTAGGAAAAAGACGGGGCTGAGTCCCACTCGAAACGGCCCCGGCTGCGCGAGGAACTCTGGTGGCGCCGGCTGGTCGGGCAGCGGCCCGGGCTCGGTTCGCCGCCGGGGTGCAACGGCTCAGCGTGAGTTCGAACGGGATCGTTCCGGTGGCGATGCTCGGCGGTCAACGAGGCAAGGTGCAGGTCCAGGTGGTCGCGCCATCAGATGCATGCTTGTCTGCGGGTCGCTGATCCGAAGTTCTTCCCAGGTTCCCCACAGCGCGTACGGACTACCTCAGCGCTTGCGAGTACACCCAACCCTCGCCATGCGTACCGGCGTTCGTGACGGAGCGACCCCTCTGCCGCGGCAGCTCGTTTCCTGATCATCATTCGTCCTGGTCATCGTGCGCGTGGAGCCGATGATGGACGTCGCGGGGCAGCCGGATCTACGGATGGCTGTCATGATGCGTACCGTGAGTGATCTTCACGGGGGATTAGAAGAGACGAGGCGCCGGATACTCGACCTGGCAGCAGAGATGCGTCAACAATGCGTCGATTGGCGGCAACGTGTCCACGCGCGGGTGGAGTCGTTCGAGGTTGACGAGGCGCACGACCAGGACGAAGGCATGCCGGAGGATGCTCCTCGCCAGTACGCCGCGGTGCGTGATCGGGTTGCTCGGGGAGAGCTCGACTGGTTCGACGTGTTGGCCGGGCGTGTGGATGACGCCGACGCGAGGGCGGTTCATGCCTGGGCCGACGGACGCATGGAGACGGGCCGCCAGGTGTTGCGCCTTCTGGAGCGAGGTGTGTCGCTGGATGAGGCGGTGGACAGCGTGGGTGTGAGCCAGCCATGCCAGGAGATGCGTCGGTGACACTGCAAGTCGAGACTCGGTACCTGTACGGGTACGCCGCCCAGCTGGACGCCAACAAGGACGACGCGCTGGTCACCATCGAGCAGTACTGCCGACAGCACTGCCTGAACTTCGACGGCTTGGACGGGACGCTCTACCCGGCGCGGTGGGGCATGGAGAGGCTAGCGGACTCCATCCTGGAGATGTGTGACGCCGCGAAGCGAGGCTTGTGGCTGGCCGCCTATGACCTTCGTAAGGCAGCGGAGGCGTACGACGCTGCTGACGTGGCCTCGGCGGAGCAGTTGTGGACTGCGGGCCGTGCGTGGTCGATGCCCAGTGGCTACCGGGAGCGGGACGTAGCGACCTACGGCGGCGTCTACTCCACCGGCGCGGATGTGGCGCTGGCCGCTCCGCCGTTCAAGTCGGAGGTTGGCCAGGTCAAGGACGCCGTCTACCAGTTGTTCGGCACCGTCAACGACTGGGTGGCCCGGATGACCGGCTTCGACTTGCTGGAGAAGCTGATCCCGCTGCTGCTCGGCGACTCCGGAGCGGTACGACGCGTAGGTGCCGCCTGGGGCGAGATGGAGCACGCGTTCCGCGCGGTAGCTCGCGACATCGACTACGGCATGGACGTGCTGTCGACGCACTGGAACAGCGAGCTGTGCGGGATCGGAGGCGCTTCCGGGGCGTTCGACTATCACATCCGGCAGCGGTGGAAGCCGGCGTTCGAGGCGGTGGCGCAGGCGTGCGATGCCGGGCAGCAACTGTATGAGTTGGTGGCCGTGGAGTACGAGTACACGGTCAACGCCCTGCTGTTCGCGCTCAACTTCTACTCCCAGCGGTTGAAGAAGGCCATGAAGGCAGTCATGACCACGACCGACTGGAAGAAGTTCCTGTGGAACCTGTGGCAGATCGTCTCCACGGTATGGCAGCTGATCGTTGATGCATACGACCTGCTCGCCAAGCAGTTGGTGGCGTTCAAGGAGGGGATCGAGATGCTGGTTGCCAACCTGGTCACGCTGCGGAACCTGATGCGGGGCGACTTCGACGCCCTCAAGACGTTGTAAGGCGGAGCCGTGCAGAACGTGATAGGCCACGACGGTAGGACGTGGCGGGTAGGACGGCGTCGCCTTGCTTGGCAGCCGCGCATGCCGCGGTGGGTGAGGAAGCTGTGGTGGGTGGCCGACGGGTTGTCCGATCCGATCACCGGCCTGTTGGCCCTGCTCGCCTTCGTGGCAATGCTTCCCGGGCTTGTCTGGTACGGCCTCAACTGGCTGGCATGCCTGTCGGCCACCCCCTTCGCGGGGCTCGGGCGGGTCGCCTTCGGGCGGCCCGTTGCGGTCGTCGCCTACCCCGAGGACGAGAAGCGTGCTGAGTATTGGGGCAGCGCCGACGGCATCGCTGCCGCAAACGAGCTTGTCCGTCAGGTCGTCAACGAGATTGGCGACCGAGGGCAGCCGCTGTTACTCACGGCACCAGTCACCTCAACCATCATCGGACAGGAGCATACGGAGGAGCCGGTGATCGACCGAATCACCTCTCGCTTCTCGAAACGAGGCTGAGCCAGACACGTGCGGCTGTCAGCGGTACAGGCCGGTTGATCGAGGTCGTCCGGCGCTGACGGAAGGCGACACGGCGTGGCGCGCGGCTGGCAGGAGTGGTTGATCGTGCCTCGCCACGCCGCCTTGATCGAGTAATCGGGGTGCCGGACCGGATACCGAAGCCACTGGAGAACCGCTGACGTCGGGTGGGCGCGGTGTGCCAGCGGATGTTGCGCCGATCGCGACCGCCTGCTTGTGCCTGCGGTGCTCGGTGCGTTCGCCGATGTCGGTTCGCGTCGGGATCGCAGGACCCGCCGGCAGAGTGAGGCGATTCGTGCCGACGGGCTTCAACAGTTAGGCGTCTCGTGCCTCCAGCCGATGTTGGCGGGGCGTCGGCCGGTAGCGACATAGTCGACGACGGCGACCCGGGCGGTCGCTACGGATACTCGGGCGATGTCGGCGGGAATCTCCAGCAGGCCGGTGTCCGGTGACTCATAGACGGTGATGGGCGTGTCCGGGTCGAGGTCTGCGGCGTAGGTGTTGTCGGGCAGCCAGCGCAGCGCCGCCCGGTCCGCGTCGATGTCAATGTCGATGCGCAGCGTGGGCCGGTCGTGGGTGCCGACGGTGAGGGTCTGTCCGCAGCCACCGTGAGGCATGATTGACTCGATCTGCTCGTCGAATCGGCGCCCGGCTTCCTCGGCATCGGTCAGCTCGTAGGGGTGGCCGTGGTAGTCGCGTAGCAGCAGCGTCATCGGGTGATCCTTTCTCCGGTGCCGACGTAGACACGGTGCCACCATGTGGCGCCGGCGTCGCGGGTGACCCACACGCCCAGGCGGCTTCCTTGCGGGAGGATGGTGGGCAATATCTTGTCGCAGGTCCAGGGATAGCTCTGGTCGCGGTCGTTGGTGCCGCAGACGGTGTTGTCGACCGCGAGGTCTGACTCGGTGCTGCCCGTGGTACGCATTCGTGCGGCAGCCTTGGACTCCACGTGATCGTAGAAGGTGACCGGCGGGCCACGTAGTGGGTCGTGGTCCAGATCGGCGGCGATCGACCGGTCGCCTCCTCCAGATGTGATCTCCTCGCCGTTGAACAACCCCATGGTGGGACGGGTGCTGCCTGCGGGACGCGCTTCGAAGCGGCCGAGGACAGCGCGGAGGCTGTCCGGCAGAGCGCCGGGATCGCACCGCTCCCACTCGGAGCCGATCGGCCGAGGGACTTCTTCGGGCTGCCGAGCGGACTGCACGGCCTGGTCACCATGCGGAGACGGGTGCGGGTGCGGCGGGTCGGACGCCGGAAGGGGAGCGGGTGGCGTGTGGGACGGTCGGCTGATGTCGCCGACCTGCCGAGCCTGCGCAAGCGCGGCATCGACGTGCTGCCGGGCCTCGGCTCCGCGCGCGCGAACCGCCGTCAGGCACTGGCTCACCTGCTGTAGGCGCGACAGGATGGGGCCGGGCTGCCCTCCCCGCAGCGCTGCTGTGACCAGCCGCCGTGCCTCGTCCACAGCTGCTGTCGCCGCTGCCACGCCGCCGTTGGCTGCGGAGAGTGTTGGCGCCATCGGCGTGAGCGCCGTGATGGCCTCCTGAGGCGACTGCTGCTGTAGGGCGGCGGCGAGAGACCGGGACGCCTCTCTGACGGTCCCTTCGGCTGCTGTCAGATGCATGCGTGCCTGGCCAGTCGCCTCGCGGACCGGCCTCAGCGCTACGGCGATGCCATTGAACCCGGAGGCGACCGCCCGAGCGGCAGTTCGTTCGATGGCATGGTCGACCGCTGCCACATGCTGCCGCGCCCTGTCCACACCAACGGCCATCGCTTGCAAGTCACGACTGATGACGTCGGTCAGCGACATAGACCTATTGTCTGCACGGCCCGCGTGTCGTGGAACCGCCACAGCCAAGGACATCCTCAACGGAGGCACTACAACCGTACGAATACCGCCGTCAGGAGGAGCTGCGCCTGTAGGAGCACGAGCCGAGGCAGCCTGCTGATGGGCGACACCAACGTCCGACCGATGACGGCTGAGACGCGACGTGGCCGACCACGATGCAAGCCGTGGAGTGATGGATGGCGTCGCCCGTCGTTGCCGACGGACCGTCCCGTAGGCACTGCCGATCGGGTCGACTCTTCACGAATCCGCGCAGACCCCTTCACAAGGATGACCGTCGATGGACATGATCCCTAGAGATAGTCGTTGTTCATCCGCTGTCGCGAGGAGGCCCGCCATGCGCGTGACCCGAGAATCCCACCGATCCCCGCTGCGGCGGCGTGTCGCCGCGACGGTCGTTGCCCTTGTCGCTGGTGCGGGCATGGCGACGATCAACGCTCAGCCCGTCTCCGCCACGCCCCCGGGCATCCCGTCCAAGGCGACCGCCCAGTCGCAGCTCAATGCCCTCACGGTCGCGTCGCAGGGTTCGATGACCGGGTACTCCCGTGACTTGTTCCCGCATTGGATCACCATCAGCGGTAGCTGCAACACCCGCGAGCAGGTCCTCAAGCGCGACGGCACTTCTGTCGTGGTGGACAGCTCCTGTGCGGCAACCTCGGGACGGTGGTACAGCCCGTACGACGGCGCCACCTGGTACGCCGCATCCGACGTCGACATCGACCACGTCGTGCCCCTGGCGGAGGCTTGGCGCTCTGGCGCCAGCTCATGGACGACCAGCCGCCGCCAGAGTTTCGCCAATGACCTGTCCCGCCCGCAGCTGATCGCGGTGACGGACAACGTCAACCAGGCCAAGGGCGATCAGGATCCCTCCACGTGGCAGCCGCCGCTGTCGTCGTACCGGTGCACCTACAGCAAGATGTGGATCACCGTGAAGTACAGCTGGGGGTTGAAGCTCCAGTCGTCGGAGAAGTCCGCGCTGCAGAGCATGCTCAACACATGCTCCTCCTGACAGCCCTGGAATGACGCCAGCCGCGTTCCCTGGCGGAGGCCCTCCGCCAGGGAACGCTAATGTGGCGACGCCATCGTGGACCCGCCGTTGCGAGGTTCGGGCCGGCCTTGCCTCTCCAGGACGTTGCTCAGCTCAAGATCAAGGAGTTACGTCTCCGTGCCGTGCCCTTAACTGCCTGCCGTCGGACCATTCCGCGGCCGGCACCTCATGCCCGTGCAGGCGTCCTTGCTCATCGACCCGGAGGGTTGCCGGTCGCTCACTCATGACAGCGACATCACCGAACGGCCACCACGGACCGCAGGAGAGCGCGACCTCCCTGCATCCCTCCCAGCCGGGGTCAGGGGCTGCCCCCAGTACGGACCGGTACGTGTCGATGGCGGCGAGGACCACCGGGTCGGGGTAGTAGAACCAGGCGGCGTCGAAGTACATGTCGTTGATCTCCGGCAGGCTGTATCGGACGACGGCCCGTGCTTCGTCGTCCCGGTCGACGAACCCGTGGTCGTCGTCCCAGTACCAGGCAGCGCGCATGGCGTAGGCGCCGGTGATCGGGTGGCCGATGGCATCCCAGATGGGGCCAAGGACGGTGCCGTATGTCTGCCGGACGGCGCGCACTATGGGTTGCAGCGCCGCTCGTTCGCCCGCGGTGACGGGTGAGCATCGGTAGGGGCGTTCCATCAGGTTGTACCGCTCGTCCATGCCGTCATAGCGCTGCTCGCCGTAGTAGCCCTCCCACTCGAAGAATGAGTGGAAGTCACCGAAGGCTCTTACCCGGTCGACGTCGTTGACCTGTTCCCACAGTGGCGCGCGAGCGACCGACAGGGAATTGTTGAGCACCTTCCGGCGTACCACGTCAACCAGCGGAGTGTGGCCGTCGTCGATGAGTCGACGCACGTAATCGAGGGCCGCCCAGGGGGACAGGCACCAAGTGAAGCGTGACGGCGCCGGGAGACCGGCGGCGCGGTAGGCGTCACGGGCCGCAGCCTCAGCGCGGCCGCGGTCAGCGGGACCGACCGCCAACGCGGCGTTCTGCCAGGTCTGGGCGACGTCGTGAGCGGCGGGCGGGGTGGGTGTGGTCGAGGGATCCACGCTTCTATCCAATACACGTTCGTTCCCCGCGACAAGGCGAGGAGATCATCAATGAAGTGGGGTGCGATCGACGGAGCCTGGGAAGGCAGCGGTGCCGGGGCCCAACCAGAGCCGTCATGAAGGCCAAGGAGGGCACCCTGCGCGCCCAGTGCGGTTGGGGGATTGTGCTGGGGGAGTAGCCGGCCGGGACGGATCGCCGTCCCAACCGCCGGCGTTGGTATCTGTGAGTGATTCACGGGTGACGTGAACGTGATCCTCATGTTTGACTGTGGCCTATGCGAGCGGGGGAGGCGCGGCTATCGATCGACTGCGGCAGCGCCACCACGACTGCGGTGGTGGCATGGCCCGACGGAACCTGGTCACCGCTGAGATTCGACGGTGAGCCGGCGCTGTCCAGCGCGGTGTTTCTGTCCCCGGACGGAAACCTGCTGACCGGACACCAGGCGTGGCAGGCCGCCGTCACACACCCGGACCGGCTCATACCCGCGCCCCGACGCTCCGCCGAGCAGCACCTGACCGTCGCCGACACGGAACTCGACGCCCTGGACCTGGTCGTCGCCACGCTGCGCCGAGTCGCCGACGAAGCGACGCAGATGACGGGTGGTGCTGTGGAGGATGTACGGCTGGTGGTGCCGGCCGGATGGGGGCCACGGCGGCGGACGTGGCTACGCCACGCCGCGCACCGCGCCGGCCTGCCACAGCCCCGCCTGGTCGAGGCACCCGCAGCCGTCGCGAATCACCTGGTGGCCTCGGGCGTGCAACTGCCGGTGGGATCCTTCGTCGTCGTCTGTGACCTGGGCGGCGGCACCGAAGTGAGCGTCCTGCGCCGCGGCCCCGTCGGGTTCGAGGTCCTCGCGACCCTCGCCGACCCCGAAGCAGGTGGCACCGCCATCGACCGCGCCCTCACCTCCGCCCTAGCCGGCAACCAGGCCCGCCAGACCGTTGACGGCGGCGCCTTGTGGGCGCTGACCGCCAGCGTGCAGACCGCGAAACACGCCCTGACCCGCCACGCCGCGGTCACGGTCCCTCTTCCCAACGGCACGGCGGCCGTGGTCAACGGCCAGCTCGTGGAACACGCCGCGGTTCCGGTGCTTCGGCGCGCCGCACAGTTGACGGCAGAAGCGATCGCCGCGGCCGAGGTCGAACCGGCCAGCGTCGCTGGCGTCTACTGCGCCGGCGGTACCGCTTCGATGCCGCTGGTCGAAAAGGTGTTCACCGAAACCGGCATCAGCCCGGTGATGGTGCCGGATCCCGCCCTCGCCGCAGCACGTGGAGCAGCCGACGTGGGCGCCGCGGCACCCACCGGGGACGTGGTCGTCGAGCAGCCATCGCCGGTGCCGTCGGTGCGGCGAGCCGTGGCGATCGCAGTCCCCGGTCTCGCGTCGCTCGGCCTCGTATCGCAGTTCTTGCTGACGCCCGAGTGGAACGGCGCATACCTGCACGAATGGGCGGTGCTGAACTGGGGTGAGCTCGCCATGGCCGCCGTGTTCGCCATCATCGCCAGCATCGGCGCGGGCACCATCATCGCCTCCGCCGTCGGCGCCCGCGGCGGCAGCGCCGAGCCGATGTCACCGACCGCCCAGGTCGGCACCGGCATCCTGGCGTCCGCGTCACTCGGTGTGGCAGTCGCCGGCATGTACGCGGTGGTCGGCAGCCTCTACATCGGCACCGAAGCCGGGCCGTTCCTGCGCTGGGCGCTGCTGCCCGTAGCCCCGATCGTCACGGTGGCCGCGGTGATGGCGTTGATCGCCGCCCGGCAGTGGCGCACACCCCGCGGCGGCTGGTCAGACCTGCTCGCCTTCCCGACCGGTTCGGTCGTCACCGGCGCGGTCGGGATGGCACTCATCCAGTACTCCCTGGTCGCCGACCGGTGGCCGGACATGGTGTTGTGGATCGACATCGCCGGCCGCCTCGGCGGCCTCCTGCTCGGAGCCGCAGTCGTCATGGCCGTGGTGTCACCACTGGTCCTGCGGCTGATCCTGGGCGCACCTCTCGCGGTCATCACCGCCGCGCTGGTAAGCCGACCCGCCTCCGGGATCCTCGGCGTCATCTACGCCATCGCCGTGGCGATGTGGTGGATCCGCCAGGTGTGGACGCAGCTCATCCGCCCCGCCCGCCCACCGCACCACACCGCATGACCATTCCCAACGGCAGGCACGACGGCGCGCATCACCGGTCAGCCCACGCCCCCTGGGCAGGTGAGTGATGCGCTGGCCCCGGAAGGTCGCCTCCCAACTGTTCATCGTGCTGCTCATCGCGGTCCCACCGGTGGCACTGGTTCGTTTGATCGGCTGGCCCCTGACCGGGTGGCCCAGCATGCGGCAAGCCCGCGAATGGGTGGCGCAGCCCCTCACCAAGGACACCCTCGCCGCGGCGCTGACCCTGCTCGCCTGGCTGATCTGGCTGTTCCTGGCCGGCACCGTCACCGTGCGGATAGCGACGCGGCTGTGGGGCAGGGCGTGCTGGCTGCGGCGGGTTTCGTTGCCCACACCCCTGCAAGCCACCGCCACCGGTATGGCCGGCGCCGCGGCCTTCGGAGTCGGCACCACCGCCACAACCAGCGCCCTACCAGACCATCCCTTGGCCCTCACCACCGCGACACTTGACAACCAGGGCGACACGGATCGGTCCGACAGCCCCGAACCGGTGCACGCCCGGGCAATCGACGGGGTGAGCGTGCCGGGAGGCTGGCTACCCCACGACGTCGCCGAGCAGATCGTTGCCGCAGGGGCGTTGGTGTGGCTGCGGCGCCGCCGCGCCTACCAGCCCAGCCCGCCCCACCCTCCCGACCACGCATGGGCGGGGGACCTGGCGCCGCTACCCGCGACCGTCACCGCTGTCCACGTCGCGCTTACCACCGACCAACCCGGGCCGCCAACCGGCACGGCGTCCGCCGGCCCTGCCCTGACCGCTGCAGCGCCGGAGCCACTCGCTGCGCTCCCAGCAGGCGGTGTCGGCCTTACCGGGCCCGGTGCCCTCGCCGCCGGCAGGGGAGCCCTGGTCACCGTCCTACTGGCCGGACTGCGGCACCCGCCAGGGACCGCGCGGCTGGTCATCACCCGAAGCGCGCTGCGCATGCTCCTAGGCGCGGCAGATCCGGCGACACTCGACCTGCCCGGCATGCGAGTGGTCGCCACCCTCAGCGAGGCCGCCACGTTCCTCAACGGCTCAGCCCAGCACCCGGCGTGGCCCGCCCTTTCCGAGGCCCCGGCGCAGCATGGCCACACCTCACTGACCGGTTCTCCCATCTCACCTGTGCTGATCGTCGATCCCGTAGACGCCGCAGCCCCAGACGGACCCGCGATCACGCTCGCAGACGCCGGTAACACTGTCGTCGTTCTCGGTGCCCTGCCAGCAGGTGTCACCTGGCAGGTCGACACGGCCGGCAACACCCACGACCCCAGCAGGCCATCGACGACGGGACCCCGGTTGTGCGTCCTCGACCCGGTCGCGGCCCTTGACCTGCTCACCGTGATCGGCCAAGCACAGCCGCCCACCACCCCTCCACCGGCCCGCACGGCGGAGGCCCCGCTGCAGGCGCCTCGGCCGCGCATCCCGCGCCAGGCAGGCGGCAACGACACCAACACCAACACCCGCGCCCCCACGCCCGTCCCGGTGGCCCGGCGACTCAACCTGCGCATTCTCGGCCGACCCGTGTTGCTGGCCGACGGGGAGCCGCTCGACATCCGGCGCAGCGCCGCCCTGCAGGCCCTGGCATTCCTCGCTGTCCACAGCGACGGCGCCAGCAGCCGACAACTGACCAGCGCCATCTGGCCAGGACCGCCCGCCCACACCCTCACCGGCCGCCTCTACACAACCCTCAGCGACCTGCGCAGCACCGTCCGCGCCGCCTGCGGCCTCAACCTCATCGACCACACCGACGACCGCTACCGCCTCAACGAAGCCCACGTGGACGTGGACCTGTGGCGCTTCCAGGACGTCTGCCGGCACGCCGCCACCGCCGTCACCGACCATTCCACCTCCTGGCAGACCATCGTCGACAGCTATCCCGGAGAACTCGCCCACGGACACTCCTGGCCATGGATCGAGCCGCCGCGAGAAGCCATCCGCAGACAGGTCGTCGACGCCTGCGCCGCGCTCGCCAGCACCACCACCGATCCTCAGCAGGCCCTGAAACTGCTTCAGGCGGGAATCCACGTCGACCCCTACAACGAGGACCTGCAACGCCGGGCGATCGGCATCCTCACCGCACTCGGCGACCACAACGCCGCAGCCCGGCTGCGCGACACCTACACCGGCCGCCTCGCCCTTGCGGGACTGCGTCCCATCGACAGCCTCCACCAAATTCCGCACGCCAGCAGCGGCTCGGTCAGCCTGTAGCCACAACATTTGGCTTGCTGCCACCAGCCACCCTCGTCGGGATCCATTGCGACGCCACCATGGCGGGGCCAGAGCAGCGGCACACGGCTGCTGACCTGCGGGTGTGAGGCCGTGTGAGGTCGTGTGAGGAGCTGTAAGCCCTCGCGATCGTCCACGGCCACCTCCACGGCCATAGCGTCATCGCATCCGCTGCCCGCAATCACTCACCGCGGACCCCGCCGCGCCTTCGCCCAGCACTTCGCGTGCCACCCAAGCGCTAGGGCCCGGACGTCTGCGGCGGCCAGGAACGGCACAGGGAGGCTCTGTGAGATCCAGAACAGCGGTCATCGCCGCGAGCATCACATCGCTGACCTTCACCGCCGCGATATCCGCCTGGCTCGTCATCGCCGGCATCTGGCCCGCGCCTCAACTACCGTCCCGCACGGTCGTGCGGCAGTGGATTCAACAGCCGCTGACCTCCGAGTTCGTCATCACCCTAGTTCAGGGCGCCGCTGTGGTCCTGTGGCTGCTCCTGACCACCTCCGTGCTGACCCGCGCCTACGCACGAATGGCCCGTACGCTGCGCTGGCTACCCGCCCTGCGCCTACCCGGCCCGCTGCAAGGCCTCACCGCCGCCCTGCTCGGCGCCACCGCCGTCAGCTCCGCAGCCGCGGCAACCCCCGCAACCGCCGCACCAGCAGCCGGAACCAGCCACGACACCGACCAGCCCACCGCCCGGCACTCGACCACTAAGGGACGTCTCGTAACTGGGTCTCGCGTCCATCGTGGATCATGGTGGGGTGCAGGTGATCTCGGCAGCCCGCCCGGAGTGGATCTTCCCGTT
>NZ_JBVJHK010000041.1:0-26046 GCF_055586845.1 Micromonospora sp. NPDC049139
CCGGCATCGCCAACCTCCACAACATCATCCTCGCCGGCTGACCGCCGACCCCGTCCCAGGCAACGCCTTCACCCGGTTACGAGACGTCCCTTAGTCTCTG
This sequence comes from Micromonospora sp. NPDC049139, assembly GCF_055586845.1. Classification (NCBI taxonomy): domain Bacteria; kingdom Bacillati; phylum Actinomycetota; class Actinomycetes; order Micromonosporales; family Micromonosporaceae; genus Micromonospora; species Micromonospora sp. NPDC049139. The sequence goes on from NZ_JBVJHK010000041.1 coordinate 101, forward strand.
CGGGTGGCTGTCCGGGCGGGTCGTGGTGGTCGATGGCGGGCGCCTGTGAAACCTAGGCCGCCGTCGTCGTTGGAACCAGCCACCGAGGACCACGATCTTGAGGATGAGGCCACGTTCCGACGGCTAGGTTTCTTTGACCTCGACTTGTCGGGGCGGTCGGCGGATGGCGTGGAGTTCGAGCAGTGCCGGTTCAAAAGCTCGGACCTGAGCGGTACGCAGCTCGACGGGGCAGCGTTCACGGACTGCCTGTTCGAGAGCACGAACCTGGCAAATCTGCGGGCGGAGAAATCATCGATGATCCGCGCACGGCTGTCGACCTTGCGGATGACGGGCGTGCATTGGATCAACGGGGCGTTACGGGATGTGACGATTTCGGAGTGCCGGCTTGACCTGTCGTCGTTCCGCTTTACGGACTTCTCCAGCGTGGTGTTCGAGGGGTGCAACCTGACCCGGGCGGACTTCCAGAACGCGGACCTGAGCGGTGTCCGGTTCACGAACTGTGATCTGACTGGCGCGCAGTTCTCGCAGGCGACGATGGAGGGGACGCGGTTCGCCAACTGCGTCCTCGTCGGGATCGGTGGGGTGACGAGCATGGGGGGCGCGGTCGTCGCCCATCAAGATCTTGTTGCCCTGTCGTACACCCTGGCCGGCGCGCTGGGGATCCGCATCGAGGATGCCGAGGCCGAGTGATCGCCTGCGCTGCCGGCTCAGCGCCGTCTATCAGCAATAAGTCAGCGGTCCTCGATCGTCCGTCGGTGCGGCAGACCCGGCGTGTGGCTCCGTCTGGCAGTTGGCGACTGCTGCGGCCAGCCTGGCTGGGTCAGTTGATCAGTGGGCCTCGACGAGTGGGGGAAGGCAACGCGGTTACTGGTAGCCCGCCGACGAGGGCGGCCGCACCGAGGTAGGCCAGCGGCCGGAAGAGGATGAACGTGTACCCGACCCACGCAGGTTCTGCCGGATGCTCGGGTGTGAAGTAGCTGGCAACCAGGAGCACGGCGCTCAGTGCCGTGGCGGGAAAGAGGGCAAGGAGACCTGCGCCGCAGACGACGACGGTGAGGGTTCGCCGCGCCGGGGTGGATTCGTGGAAGCGCCGGAACACCCATGCCGCCAGCAGCCAGCCTGCAAGACCGCCGGCAAGTAGACCGGCTGTGGTCAACGGCAGTACGACGGCGGGTGTGGTGCGGGCGACGGCGATCTGCAGCCCGTAGTGGGACTCGTCGAGGTAGCCCTCTGAGAAGACCTCCACCAGCCACCCGTCCCGGTGAAGCGCAGTCTCAGGGCAGCAACCGGACGTCTGCTTGGCCGCCGGAAGCCATCCAGCCGCCCGCATCCGTTCGTCCGCTGCCGCTACGACCTGCTGCGGGGGTTTGTTGTGGGGGTAGGTGAACTGGAAGAAGACCTTCCCCGCCCGATACTCGTCGGTGCCGCCCACCACGTAGGTCCATCGGGGATCGCTGTACTCCGGGTTGTTGTCGAAGATGAAGTCCCAGCGCTGTGGCTGCGCCGCCGCCTCTGGCGGCAAGACCGGCTGGACCATCTGCAGCACCTCGGCGTTGCTCGGCAGGGGTGGCGCGGTCTGCCAGCCCAGATAGCTGCCGAACGCGCCCAGGGCCACTGCCGCGAACGTGGCGGCGGAGATCGCGGCAAGAACCCCGGCCGCTCCCCACACCCGGAACCGGAAGCGGATTCCACCGGTGAGCAGGTCCACGACCTCCGCACGGCTCGGCCGGACCCGGTCGGCCGGAGCGGCGTCCAGCAAGGTGGTCACCAACTCGGCACCGTGTCGGCGCCTGTAGGACCGCGGGTAGGTCAGCAACAACCTGCGGTAACGGCATGCGAGCCTCGCCCGGTCGCTCTGTTCTGACATCCGAATTCCTTATCGGTTCGTGAAACGACTGGACGAGGCGTATCAAGAGGGAAGCAGACCTGGCAGCGGTGCCCACCCGGCCAGACGCTCCACAGCAACCTCGGAGTTACGACGTAACCGGGCAGCCTCCTGCCGCAGGGCAGCACCCCCGCGTTCCGTGAGCCCGTAGTAGCGCCGTACCCGACCGTCGACCGCATCCTCACGATCAACCGCGATCAGCCCCTCAGCGGTCAACCGGTCCAATGCCGCGTACAAGGTGCCGGCGCTCAGCTTCACCCGGCCGCCGGACAGCTCCGCCACCTGCCGCATCACGCCGTAGCCGTGCAGGGGAGGCCCAGCCAGCGCTGCCAGGATCAAGAAGGTGGGTTCCCTCATGGTCACAGCCGCAGTATACAGATGATCGATATAGTCGGGAAGCTTCCAGGGTGCGACCGCCAGGGTTCGGAATCTGGCGGTCGCACGCCACACAGCCCGTAGCCAGCGAGCCGGGGATCATGTAACCCATCAAGCGGAGCCAACATGTGACGCAACAGAGGGACTACGACAGGTCGGCTGCCGGCGGTCTGGGAGGACTTTCTGTACATTTATCAAGGCGGCCCTGAACGGGCCGCACACGCCGCCGCCTGGGCGCGCATCCGTCGCTTCGCTGGCGCTCCGACTCCGGCCACGCAACACGCCCGGCGGCTGGCGCGGAGAGCGGGGGAGCCCGGGGGCCGCCGCAGACGGGTAGCTCGGGAAATGATGAAGGTTCGTCGCCGGCAGCCGGCCGCGCCGCGCCCGAGCGACGCGGCGCAGGGAAGGGCACGCCGGTCCGCGCGGCGAGTCGCGCCGGTGGTCGGGTCGCGGTCGCTGCGCCTCCGGCGGGGGCGCAACGACTCCAGGATGGCCTGGGCTCCGTCCGCGCCTTGCGGTCCGTGGGTGGTTGCGCAGGGCCATCCCGCCAGCTGACGACCCGGGCGAGCCGAGCAGACCACCGCCCGGCCCGCCAGCGTCCGTCCGTGCGTCAAGGCCCGCTTGACGTGGCGGACCGGGCGGCGGCCCGCTCCCCAGGAGGGCGGGTCGGCGGCAGACGGGATGGCAAGGCCAGCGGTGGGTTTGGACCCACCCAGGGACGCCGGCCGAGGCTATCGGTCCCACCGATCGGCGTACGGTAGGCCAAGCAGCCGCATGTGGTCGTGTAACTCGGTCGACGCGTCGTGCTCCCGCAGTGCGGCCGGCGCCTGTCGTAGCACCCACAGCGACAGCGCGGGGCACCACGTGTCCTCGTTGTGCCAACTCGACCAAGGGAGCGTGTCGCCCAGCAGGTCGTACATCCACTCGTCCACGGCCGTGACCAGCCGCCGCCGCGCCACCGTGTCGGCCAGCAGCTCTGCCCAGACGGTCAACCACGGGGTGAGCTTCGTGGTGATCTCGGCGAGAAGCGTCAGGGCCTCATGGGCGGGCACCTTTGCATCGGGCTCGACCAGGACGTGCAGCCACCAGGCGTCCAGGAATTCCCGCAGGGCGTCCCGTTGTCCGGTGGGCCACTCCTGCCATCGGCCGGCGGTGAACAACCGTCCGAGGCTCTCCATCCCGGCCATTGGCTCTACTCGGCCCGCCACGAGGCCCTGGGTCAGTTGGGGCAGGATCCGGCGCAGCAGTGGCCCGGGGTAGTGCCAGCCTGTGGTCCAGTAGGTGCGGCGGAGCAGGTCGTCGTCAAGCGGCGCGTCCGGGGTCTTGAGCAGTGCCAGTTCCTCCGCGCTGCCCCAGTGGCACTCGCAGTTGGACTCCTGCCGGTGGGCCGTCATGCCCTGGAAGGTGGCGGCCACACCCGACAGCGCCATATCCAGGCGGCGGCTTACGTCAGTCGGATCAGGGATCATGGTGAATCCGCCTTCGAGGACTCCGGAGGCGTATACCTGCCGAAGAGAAGGATCCTAGAGCCGTACGAGCCCCGCGCGTGCCTGGGGTCAAGGAGGCTTGGGCTGGGTGACCAACTGGGTGACGACGGGCCCGGGCAGCGCCGGACGTCCATGGACTCCGGTGGATCATTGGGGCAGCTCGTCCTGCTGTTGACGCAGCTCGACGACGGCCGGTGGTTCCTTAGGGACGAAGGGGTCACGTAATGAAGGTGTCGTCCGGTCTCATGATTTCGTCCCGCACGAGCGGTACCAACGCCGACGAGCCGCCATCGTCCACGGCGACTGACATTCGGACCCGGCCGTCGCCGTCGTCAATGGCGTAGCTGACCACGGTGTACCGCTTGCCGTCCTCGCCCACGACCAGGCGCATGTCCTTGTCGTCGAGCATTGCGCGCCACTCGTCATAGCCCCTGCGTCGCCATTCCGCCAGGCGCGCCTCCGCGAGCTGCGCTGCGATCTCCTTGTTCAGCCCCATGCGCTCACTCTCCCACCCTGACCGGCTGTCGACAGCAACGGTGACAGCAACGGCCCTCGACACGGACGGCCGCCGGCCGCCGGGCGCGGACAGCCGTCAGAGGTCGCGGACGCGGATGAACCCCGCCGGACGAAGCGCCTAGAACTTACAAGCGAGGGGTCCCGACTGCCGTCTGACGTAGGGAGGGCCTACTCGGCAACGAAGACCCCTACGCCGGGCAGCGTCTCTGTCATGCCTTTGATCCGTAGGACCTGCATTGCGCGGTCGATCACGGGCTCTGTAACGCCGTAGTGCTCGATCAACTCGCGGCGACTGGGCAGCTTGGAGCCCGGCGGAAACTCGCCGGTCGCGATGCGTTCGGCGAGGTCGTCGGCGATCTGCTCGTAGCGGTAACGCGGTGGCACGGTGTTCCCCTCGGTTGGCAACACGAGTAGACCACCTACGTCAGCCCTTGACTACCCAACGGTACCTATGGGAGGTTGCCGAGGAGGTCGATTCCCCCGGTTGGCGCTGTGGGCCGTCCTCGCCGGCGTGGATGTCCGGCGCATACCCCGCGATCGGGCATCCACGCCTCCGGACAACTGCGGCACCAGGAGGCGGCAGTGCTCCCTTCCACTTGCCCAACTCGACGGCTCCCCGCCCCAGCCGTTGCGGCGAGCCGATGAAGCGGGTCTCGTACGACGAGTACGTCCTGGCGGCAGCGCTCACCCTCGCCCGTCGGCACCGACCCGTGTGGTCCTGGCGGCACTGGCGCCACATCTGCCGCTGCGGCGCGACCCTGCCGTGCCGCAGCCGCCACCGCATCCCTATCAACCGCGGCCACTGGCCCAGCCAGGACGGCCCGCGATGACCACTCACCACCCGATCAAGCCGGCGTGGACGTGCGGCGGCTGTGCGGGGGAGTGGCCCTGCCAGACCCGGCGACGGGAGCTGCGAGCCGAGTACGACCGCGCCCCGGTGTCGCTGGCCCTCTACCTGGCCGCCCAGCTCGTCGACGCCGCCCAGGACCTCGCCCACGCCCCCGCCGGCCACCTGCACCACCGATTCCTCGGCTGGACCCGATGAGCATCCTTCGGCCCGGAGACGAGAAGTTCCACTACAGCGACGGCTCCCACAAGTGGATCCCGCCGGACCCCGACTACGACCAGGAGGTCTGGAACGAGCAGGTCCGCCAGCACAAGCAGGGCCACCTGAGAAACGAGCAGCCCAAGGTCCGCATCCAGCGCCTCGTCTGATGCCAGCAGCACAGCAGTGAAGTACAGCAGCGGGTGCCAGCCGAACCGAGCCGAGAAGCGCCTCAGCAGACCGTTTGACCTCGCACCGAGCCCGACCCGGCCCGCTCGCCGAGAGTTCACACCGAGGGGATCACTCGTTCGATCCCAGGATTGCCTACGCAGGTCACAGGCCAATTCCCGGAAACGGGAGGGGCCTTTCTGCTGTCGTAGGGCAGTGGTGCCGACCTGGCGTAACCGCGGGCTCGACCCCGGCCTGGCTGCAAGACTCGCATGGATGAGCAGCGACGGGGAGCGTTCAGGGAGGCGGCGACTGGAGCCGGCCGCGCCGGGGAGCAAGGTGACCCCGCTGGAACTCTTCTACGACCTGGTCTTCGTCTTCGCCTTTCTCAACGTGACGGCGACGAACGCCAAATACCTCACCCCGACCGCGTTGGTGAAGAGCCTTCTGATCCTGGCCCTGCTCTGGTTCGCCTGGACCACCTTCGTCGCGTTGGGCAACGTCGTACGCGTCGACCAGGGTGTCATGCCCCTGGTCGGGTTCGCGACCATGATCGTCGTCTTCGTGCTGGCGGTGACGATCCCGGACGCCTTCTCGGACGCGCCGCACGGGCTGCCGGGAGACCTGGTCTTCGCCACCTGCTATTTCCTGCTACGGGCGCTCCAGGTGCTGGCCCTCTGGCACACCGTGCGTGGCGACCGGCAGTTGCGCCGCCGGTGGTCGGGGCTCGTCGCGCCAGCGCTGGTCAGCACGGCGCTGCTGCTCGTCGCCGCACTCGTGCCGCAGCGGCTCTTCACCGGCACCGCCGAGTTCGGCGCCCGGGCCGGCCTGTGGCTGCTGGCCATCGCCGTCGAGTACACCGTCAGCGCGGTCGTCCGGACCGAGGGCCTGACCATCGTCTCAGCCGGGCACTGGGCGGAACGTCATGCCCAGATCGTCCTGATCGCGCTCGGCGAGTCGGTCATCTCCCTCGGGACAGCTTCCAACCTCGCGGTGGGATGGCCGCCCACCTGGCCCATCATTCTCGCCTCCGCGCTCGGCATCGTCCTGATCTCGGCGCTCTGGTGGGTCTACTTCGACGTCCGCGCCATCGCCGCCGAACACATGCTGCACGGCGCCCGGGGCCGCACGCGGGCCGCGCTCGCCCGGGACGCCTACACCTACCTGCACCTGCCGATGATCGCCGGGATCATCCTGTTCGCCCTCGGGCTCAAGCGGGTCCTCACCAACATCGCCGAGCCCACGGTGCCCAGTTTCGAGGATGTGCTCAGCGGAGCCGAGGTCTACGTCCTGTACGGCGGAGTCATCCTCTACCTCCTGGCGGTGCAGGGCTTCGAGCGCCGCGCCGTCCGCCGGTCCGACTGGTTCCAGGTGGCCAGGATCATGCTCCTGACGGCGCTGATTCCGGTGGCTGACCGGCTGTCCGCCATCGCCGCACTGACCCTCCTGGTGCTGGTCGCCACCGCCCTGATCGTCGCGCAGAGCATCCGCACCAGGCAGCTCCGTCGGCGCGTACGCACATCCAGGCTTGCCGAACAGCGGGAACTGGAGGCTGAGGAGACGACGTGGCGTCGCCGGCACCGATGACCGCGCACGCTGTGACCGGAACAGGCGGCGTGCGGATCGGGTGCCGGCGACGGCCTCGGTGGGTCGTGGAGAGCCCGCTGCTCAGCTCACCGCCTGCTTCACGAGCGCGCCGATCCTGGCCTCGACGTCGGCGGTCAGCTCGGTCAGCGCGAAGTAGGTCGGCCACATGACGCCCTCGTCGAGGTTTGCATCGTCACTGAAGCCGAGCACCGCGTACCGCGTCTTGAACTTCGCCGCGCTCTGGAAGAAGCAGACCACCTTGCCGTCGCGGGCGTACGCGGGCATCCCGTACCACAGCTTGGACGTGAGGACCGGCGCGTTGGCCTTGATCAGGGTGTGCAGGCGCTCGGCGATCACGCGGTCGGACTCCGACATCTCGGCGATCTTCGCGAGCACCTCGCTTTCCGTGTCGGCCTTGGCGCCCCGCCGAGCGCCCTTCTTCAGCTCCTTGGCGCGCTCCTTCATCGCGCCGCGCTCCTCGTCGGTGAAACCGTCGTACTTCTCGCCGTTCGCGATGGGGGTCTTCGTCGTGGTCGACATGACAACGTCCTCTCGGTGACGTGTGGGCTTCGGGGGTACTGGTCGGTGGAGCCCTCTCCGGGGCCGACTTCCACCGGTTGGTTCAGCGTTGACCGGTCTCTTCGGCCTTGATCAGCAACAAGGTCACCAGGTGCCCGCCTGCTGGCGGGTCGGCGCGTTGAGCCGGTTGAAGGCGTTGGTGATCGCGATGTTGAGCAGCAGCGCGGCCAACTCCTTCTGGTCGAAGTGCGTGGCGGCCACGTCCCACACCTGGTCCGGCACCGGGTCCGGCTGGTCGGCGAGCCGGGTCACGGCCTCGGTCAGGGCCAGCGCGGCGCGCTCCTCGTCGCTGAACCAGGGCGTCTCCCGCCACGCGGCGACGGCGTGCACCTGGTCCGCGCTCGCGCCGTGCTGGCGGGCCTGGTGGACGCCCCCGGCCACACACGGGCCGCAGCCGTTGATCTGGCTGGCCCGCAGGTGGCTCAGCGCCAGCAGCTTGCCGTCGACCCCGGCGCCCGCGATGGCTCTGTTGACCGCCATCAGGGCCTCCATCGCCTCGGGGACCAGAACCGCCGGGTTCGGCATGCGCTCGGTCGACATCGCTTCTCCTTCGTCGTGGGTGTCTCTGACAGGAGCCATCCGACCACCGGCGCGCCGGATCCCGCGCGGTCCGTGGGACACCGTGGGACACGGAGAACGTGGTCCAGCAGCGCAAACGCATCGCCGATCCGGGTCCGTGGTCCGGGACGGTACGGTGTTGCGCGTGTCCAGCCCCCAGGAGCGACTGGTGGCTCAGCTCGCCCGGCTCAAGGAGCTGAGCGGGCTCAGCCTGCGCGCTCTCGCCCGCCAGGCTGGTCTGAGCAGCTCGTCGCTGTCGCGGTACCTGACCGGTCAGCTCGTGCCGCCGTGGGAGGCCGTCGTGGCGCTGTGCCGGGTGGTGGGCCGCGACCCCCGGCCACTGCGCGCGGTGTGGGCCGAGGCGGCCAGGGGCGGCGCGGCGCCCGCCCCGCGCCGCAACGATCTGCCGGCCGACCTGTTCGACTTCACCGGCCGGGAAGCGGAGTCCGCGCTGGTCGAGGAGCTGCTGTGCACTACCGGCGCGGTCGCGATCGACGGCATGGCGGGCGTGGGCAAGACCAGCCTGGCCGTGCACGTGGCCCATCGGCTCGCCCCGACGTATCCGGACGGCGGGCTCTACCTCGACCTGCACGGCTTCACTCCGGGCCAGGAGCCGCTGGAGCCGCAGGCCGCGCTGGGCCGGCTGCTGGGCGCGTTGGACGTGACGCACCCCCCGGCCGGCGCCACCGAACGCGCGGCGCTCTGGCGGTCGGAGCTGTCCCGCCGGCGGGCTCTCGTCGTGCTCGACAACGCGGTCGACGCGGAGCAGGTGCGCCCGCTGCTGCCCGGCGCGGGGAAGTCCGCGGTCCTGGTCACCAGCCGCCACCGGCTGGTCAGCCTGGACGGGGTGCCGCCGGTGTCCCTGGAGCCGCTGGCCAACGACGACGCGGCTCACCTGTTCGGCCGGGCGGCCGGGCTCGCGCTCTCCGAAGAGGAAGCGGTCAGCCAGGTGCTGCGGCAGTGCGGCGGGCTCCCCCTGGCGCTACGGATGGCGGGCGCCCGGCTTCGCCACCGCCCGGGCTGGACGGTGGCGGTGCTGGCCGAGCGGCTGCGCGACACCGCCAACCGCTTCGACTCGGTGTTCGGCATGTCGCTCCGGCAGCTCGACGCCGTCCAGCGCCGCGTGTTCCGGCTGCTGGGCGTCCTGCCGGGCGCCGACTTCGACGCGGCGGTGGTGGGCGCGCTCACCGACCTGCCGCCCGGCCGGATCGGCGCGGCGCTGGAGGAGCTGGTCGACGCCCACCTGGTCCAGGAGCCGTCGCCCGGGCGGTACCGGATGCACGACCTGATCCGGCAGTACGCGGCGGACATCGCCGCCGAGGAGGAGCCACAGGCCGACGCCGCCCTGCGCCGGGTCCTCAAGCACTATCTGGCGCAGGCGGTCGCCCACGATCAGACGCTGCCCTCGCCGTACCGCAAGGAGCCCTCGCCGGGAGATCCGGCGGAGGCCATGGCCTGGTTCGACCTCGAGTACGTCAACCTGGTGGCCTGTTTCGACGCCGCCGTGCGGCTCGGCGTGGACGAGGTGGTGGCCGAACTGCCGCAGGCCATGCGGGTGTGGTTCTTCCGGCACCGCGGAACCGACGACCAGGCGCGCCTGCTCGAAGCGGCCGCAGCCGCCGCGGCACGTCTCGGCCGCGACCAGCAGCGGGCTTCGCTGCTCGCGGACCTCGGCTACGCCTGTGCCGCCGCCGGCCGCCTCACCGAGGCGCTCTCCGCCTATGAGCTGGCAGAGCAGTCAGGGCCGGACGACGACATTGCGGCTGCCCTGGCGCTGCGCACCGGCCTCGTGCTCCGGGATCTCGGTGAACTCGAAGCGGCACAGGCGCACTTCCGGCGGGCACGCGAGCTGTTCGAGAAGATCGGGCGCCGTGCCGGGCAGTCCCAGGCGTTGGCCTTCGACGGATGGGTGACACTTCACCTCGGGCGGCACCATGAAGCCGTCGAACTCGCCCGGGCATCCGTCGCCCTGGCGGACGGGCCCGCACAGATCACCGGGCTGGTCACCCTCGGTGTCGCACTGGCACCCGACGATCCGACGGAGTCGCTGCGAACGCTGCACGACGCGTTACGGCTGTCCGAGCAGAACAATCTTCAACACAACCAGGCGTGGTGCCACAACTATCTCGGTGTCGCGCTGCGGGTCATGGGTTCACCCGAGAGGGCGCTCGAACACCACCAGCGGGCCCTCGAGCTGCTGGAGCCGCTGGCCGAGGTGCAGCTGGAGATCGACTTCCTGCACACCTACGCCGAGACGTGCCGTGCGGCGGGTCGCTGTGACGAGGCGCTGGCGCTGCTCGACCGGACCATCGAGTTCGCGCGTGCCCTGGGCCGGCCGTACGACGAGAAGCGCGCCCGGGCGGCGCGGAAGATCGTGCGCGCCGCACGCTGAGCCATCGCCACCGTCCGTACGCCAACGGCCTGCCCGGCCGGCCCGGAGGATGGCGGACCGGCCGGGTGGGTCGCGCTGTCAGTAGGCGTAGGTGCCGGAGATGGTGACGTTGGGGCAGTTGTTGGCCCAGTCGGTCAGGGCGCTCTTCTCGGCGCTGTCGACGGTGAGCCGCCAGCGGATCTTCACCGCGACCCACTCGTTGACGTAGCGGCAGCGGGCGGAGGGGTAGGGCGGCATCCAGGTGGCGGGGTCCTGGTCCCCCTTGGCCTGGTTGACGTTGTCGGTGACGGCGACCAGGGCCCGGCTGTCGCCCAGGTCGTTGGCGAAGGCCTGGCGTCGGCTGGACGTCCAGTTGCGGGCTCCGGAGTCCCAGGCTTCGGCGAGGGCGACCATGTGGTCGATGTCGAGGTCGCTGGTGAGGGTCCAGTAGGCGTCGTCGTAGTAGGAGTACCAGCGGCCACCGGACAGGGTGCAGGTGCCGCTGATGCTCGGCCTGGTGGTGGCCTCGGCGATGAGGACCTCGTTGCGGGTGTGGCAGCCGTCCCCGTCGGCGTCGATCCAGTGGCGGAACAGGTCGCGGCTGTAGCCGGTGCGTACCTCGGTGGCGACGGGGAGATCGGCGACGGCGGTGGTGAGCGAGGCCGAGTAGCTGGCGGCCCAGGCAGGCTGGGCGACGCCGAGGGTGGCGGCCAGGATCGCGGCGAGGCTGACGGCCGTTGCGCGCAGGGTGCGGGTCATGGTGCTCCGTCCGGGTGAGAGCAGGTGGTTGCCGTTCTCATATAGACAGAGATGAAAGTGATCGTCCAGATCGATATCCGTGAACATCCGGTGACCGTTGCCCGATTCAGGGAAACGACGAGTGGCTGTAGGGGCCACACCACCGCTCAGTAGACGACGCTGTACCAGTGCGCGGTCTCGCCGGGAATCGGCGCCAACCGCACCTCGGTGCCGCCCGGGTGGTCGAACATGCGTACCCCGTCGCCGAGCAGCACCGGGGCGAAGAACATCAGGACCTCGTCGAGCAGCCCGGCCTCGATGCACTGCTGGGCGACGTTCGCGCCGAGGATGTTCACGTACTTGTCGCCGGCGGCCTCCCTGGCCTGCGCGACAGCGCTGTGCAGGTCACCGACGAACGTGACGCCCGGGTGTGGTGCGGCCGGCGGCCGGTGGGTGAGCACGAACACCGGCCCGTGGTACTGGCCGCCGAACGCGCCCTCGCTGTCGGTGCCGCGGTTCGGGTCGTCGCCGCCGAAGGTGCGGTTGCCGGCCAGGATCGCGCCGACGTCGGCCAGCAGGCGCTCCGCCGTCGGGTTCCCGCCGGCAAGGTAAGCAGTCAGCCAGGACATGTCGCCGCCCGGGCCGGCGATGTAGCCGTCGAGCGACGCCGTCGCCGAGTACAGCAGCTTGGCCATGAGGGCTCCTTTCGCAGTGGTCACTGAATAGACGGCCGGCGGCCGGAAAAGTAGTCGCCACGCCGAGGGCGGGTAGACGGCGCGGACACCGTCCTCGTCCTCCGTCGGGTCAAGGCCCTCACCTACCGGACCCGCTGACCCGGCCGGGCTCCGCGCCCGCGTCTTGCCGGCGTCTGCCATGCTCTGGACGGTGACCACCGGCCACCCGACCAGTCCCCGCAGCCGCAGCCGCAAGGGCAGCCGCCGCCGCGTCCGGAGCCGTACCGCCCGCCGGGCCATCCTGCTCGGCGCGGTCGCTGCCGTCGCCGCCATCGTCGTCGTCCTCGCCGTGGTCGTCGTGCCGTTGCTGCGGCCGCCCGGTCCGCGCCCGCTCTTCCAGCTCCCCGTCGCCTGCGGCGAGACCTGGCAGCTCGGCACCTATCCCGGCCACGACGACTACGACGTCGACCTGTTCCCCACCGACGGCGAGGCGTGGGGGCGACCGGTGCTCGCGTCCTACGCCGGCACGGTCACCGTGGCCGGGATCAACGGGTCGCTGGGCGGCCGCACCCCCGACAACCCGAACGGTCCGCGCGGTCGCGGCGGCGGTTACTGGGTGAAGATCGACCACGGCGGCAGGTGGGAGACGCAGTACCTGCACCTGCTCGAACCGCCCCTGGTGCGGGAGGGTCAGCGGGTCGCCCAGGGTGAGCAGATCGGGCGGCTCGGCAGCACCGGCAACTCGGGCGCGCCGCACCTGCACTACGAGCAGCGCCGGGGCTGGGAGAAGGTCGAGAGCCACTTCGACGGCGAGCCGTCCGGCATCACCCACGACGACACCGAATACACGGTCAGGCGTACGAGCAACAACTGCGCCCCCGGGCAACGGTAGCCGCTGTGCCGGTGCGGTAATTTGCTGCCGGAGCGTCGTACGCGGCTGGCATGCTGGCCGGCGTGACACCGTTGAGGATCATCAAGGGTGATGCGACCAGCCCCCAGGCCAAGGGCCCGAAGGTGATCGCGCACATCTGCAACGACCTCGGCGGCTGGGGCAAGGGCTTCGTGGTGGCGATCTCCCGTCGCTGGCCCCAGCCCGAACGCGACTACCGCGACTGGCACCGGCACCGTGCGAGCAACGACTTCGCCCTCGGCGCGACCCGCCTGGTGCGGGTCACGCCGGACGTGTGGGTGGCGAACATGGTCGGCCAGCGCGGCATCAGGACCGGCAGCGGCGGCCCGCCCATTCGCTACGACGCCGTCGAACGCTGCCTGACGTCGCTCGCCGACCAGGCGCAGGCGTTGGGGGCGTCGGTGCACATGCCCCGGATCGGCTGCGGGCTCGCCGGCGGCACCTGGAGTCGGATGGAACCCGTCATCGAGCGCACCCTCTGTGCGCGAGACATCGCCGTGACGGTGTACGACCACGGGTGACGGCGTCGCCGGGAACTGGTCGTGCCGGAGCGCCGCGCCCGCCCACGTCACACCGGGCGGCCGACAGCCTGGCGCCGGTGCTCGACTGGTCCGTCCAGGCCCTCCGTGCCCGGCTGCCGGCGCGGCCCTCGGCGAACGGTCGAGCCGCTTCCCCGGGGAGTCCTGACCCGGCCAACGGGGGGTTCGCGTTCGGTGACCGCTTCGTAGACTCCGGTCATGCCGCGGATCGTGCAGTTGTTGGCCTCGCCGGTGCACCGCTACGTGGGCCGCCCCGCGGACGGCCCGGCGCCGGCGCCGCCCGGCGAGCTGGTCGAGGAGGTCCGGATCCGGGCGGGCCTGGGCATCGTCGGCGACCGGTACTTCGGCAAGCCGGCGCACCGGGAGGCGAGCGTCACCGTGATCGCGCTGGAGTCGTTGCCGCCCGGTGTCGACCTGGTGCAGGTCCGGCGGAACGTCCTCACCGCCGGCATCGCCGTGGACGAACTGGTCGGGTCGGTGTTGACCCTGGACTCGGGGGAGGGCCCGGTCAGGCTGCGGGTCAACCGGCCGGCACACCCCTGCGCCTGGATGGACGTCACCGTCGGGCCCGGCGCGTGGAAGGCGCTGCGCGGCCGGGGCGGCGTCCGCTGCACGCCCCTGAACGACGGTGTCCTGCGCGTCGGCCCGGTCGACGTCACGGTCGAGGGGTAGCCGGGCCGGGCCTCGGTCCGACCTGTCCCGGCGGGGCGACAGCCACGCCGCCGGCACCACCCGTTCCGACCACTGTCGACCTGCCCCACCGGGTGGGGCACCAGTCACCACGAGGCCCAGCGCACCGGTCGTCGACTGCCTGGGACCGGCGGCTTCGACTCTGCACAAGGCCGGGCGGGTGGGCGGACGTAGGGCCGACTCGGCGAGCTGGTCCGGTCTCATGGACGGGGCAGCTCGACAGCGCGCCGCGGGCACACCCCGCACCCGGCTGGGCGGCGTCGGCCGCCAGCGGGGCGGGTGTCACCCGGAGGCGGGTGGCGCGGTCCGGCCTCTGTCTCGCCGGTCGGCCCGGGGAGCGGAGAAGTCCCGGGGAGCGGAGACGTCCCGGCGGCGGTGAGCGCGGATCGCGAGGATGCCTCTACGATTCGGCGTATGGCGCTGCTGCACCGGGCGGAACTGCACCCGTCGAAACTGGAACTCCTGGCGGCGTGGCTGCCCGGCCGGCCGTGGTACCAGGGGCCCGACGACGCCGACGTCGTCCGCGTGGCGGCCTACCGGTTCGACGACCCGGCTGGCGAGGTCGGCATCGAGACGATGCTCGTCCGGGCCGGCGACGGGCCGATCCACCAGGTCCCGCTCACGTACCGGGGCGCTCCGCTGGACGGCGGCGACGAGTGGCTGGTCGGCACCACGGAGCACTCGGTGCTCGGCCGCCGCTGGGTCTACGACGCCTGCGGCGACCCCGTCTACGCCGCGGCGCTCGCGGGCGCCGTGCTCGCCGGCACTGGTCAGGCGGAGGAGTTCATCGAGATCGACGGCCGGCTGGAGCGCCGCGAGCCCAGCATGACCATCACCGGCGGTGGCACCTCCGGTGCCGACGCCCCGGCCGTGGGCGCGCTGCGGCAGGTGGTGCCGGACGACCCGACGCTCATCGTCACGGACGCCGTCGACCTGGTCGTCGTGCGTCGCCTCGACGGCGGAAGCCGGCCGGAGGGCGCCACGCTGACCGGCGCCTGGGCGGGCCAGCCGACTCCGCTGCCGTTGGCGTACGCCCGGCCGCGCTGACGCCCACCGGCGCACCCGCCGGACCCGGACCCGGACCGGCCCGGACGGGAACTATGGTCGGGGCCATGACCTCGGACGACGGCAGCCCCGACGACTGGACCACGCCCGGCACGTTCGAGGTCGCCCCCGGGGTCTGGCGCGTGCCGCTGCCGCTGCCCGATGACGGCCTGCGGGCGGTGAACGTGTACGTCCTGCGCCACGACGACGGTCTGGTGCTGGTCGACTCGGGGTGGGCGGTCGCCGGGGCGCGGGCCGCCCTCGACGCGGCGCTGGAGGAGCTGGACTCGACGGTCAAGGACGTCCGCCGCTTCCTCGTGACGCACATGCACCGGGACCACTACACGCAGGCCGTGCACCTGCGCCGCGAGTTCGGCATGCGCGTGAGCCTCGGTGCCGGCGAGCGCCCCAGCCTCGAGGTCACCATGTCGCCGGAGCGGGACCCGCTCGCCGAGCAGCTCGACCGCCTACGGCAGCTCGGCGCGGGCGAGCTGGCCGACACCCTGGCGAGGATCACCCGGGGGCGCGTCCCCGAAGAGGACTGGGAGCTGCCGGACGACTGGTTCCGCGGCGGCGACGAGGTCCGGCACGGCGACCGCACCCTGCACGTCGTCGAGACCCCGGGGCACACCCGCGGTCACGTCGTCTTCCACGACACCGGGTCGCGGCTGCTGTTCGCCGGCGACCACGTGCTGCCCACCATCACGCCGTCGATCGGGTTCGAGCCCGTGCTCTCCGCGAACCCCCTCGGCGACTTCCTCGGCTCGCTCGCGCTGGTGCGGCAGCGGCCCGACGCGCGGCTGCTCCCGGCGCACGGGCCGGTGACCCCGAGCGTGCACGCACGCGTCGACGAGCTGGTCGCGCACCACGGCGCGCGGCTCGACGAGACGGAGGTCGCCGTCGCCCGTGGCGCGCAGTCGGCGTACGAAGTCGCGTCGCGGCTGCGCTGGACCAGGCGGGAACGCGAGCTGGGCGACCTGGACGTGTTCAACCGGATGCTCGCCGTCACCGAGACCGCGGCGCACCTCGAGCTGCTGGTCGCGCAGGGGCGCCTGACCCGGGCCGACGCCGACGGGTTGCGCTGCTACGCGAGCGCCTGAACGCGGCGCGAAAATCGCGTCCCGGGCTCGCCTTAGGCTGTCCGCATGCCTACCCCGCTCCTGCCCGACGACCCGTCCGCGGCCGCCCGGAGCGGCACGGGGGTGTGGGGGCGGTGAGCCGCCCGTCGGTGCCCACCCAGCGGGGTGGCGGGTCGGCGGCTGCGCCCGGGGGCCGGCCGGGCGTGGCGGAACGGTGCGCCCGGATCGCCCGGTCGCGGCCGTTCGAGGTGCTCATCGTCGTGGTCATCATGGCGAACGGTGTGGTGCTCGGCGTCGAGACGTACCCGGACCTCGGCGCCGCGGGGCGGGCCCTGCGCTGGTGCGAGTGGCTGTTCCGGCTGGTCTTCGTCGGCGAGATCGCCATCCGGGTGCTGGCGTACGGCCGCCGGCCGCAGGACTTCTTCCGGCACGGCTGGAACGTCTTCGACTTCCTGGTGACGGCGGCGATATTCATCCCCGGCCTGCACGGCGACTCGGCGCTGCTGCGCTTCGTACGGGTCGCCCGGGTGCTGCGGCTGGTGCGGTTCTCGCCGGGGCTGCGCACGATCGTGGCGGCGCTGTGGCGCAGCATCCCCGGCGTCGCCGGCTTCCTCGCGCTGGCCGCCGTGACCCTCTACGTCTACGGCATGGCCGGCTGGCTGATCTTCGGGGAGCGCTATCCGGAGCAGTACGGCGACATCGGTCGTTCCCTGCTGACCCTGTTCGTGTTGTTGTCGCTGGAGACCCTGCCGGACCTCATCGCGCAGGGCATGGCGGTGTCGCCGTGGACGCTGCTCTACTACGTCAGCTACGTGATGATCACGGTGAACCTGCTGCTGAACATCCTCATCGCCGTCATCGTGAACTCGATGGAGGAGGCCCGTCGGCTGGAGATGACCGAGCGGTTGTCGCCCGACTACGACGAGGACGGCGACGGCGTGCCGGACGAGGTGGACCGGATCGCACTGACCCAGCGGCTGGACGACCTGCGGGCGGTCATCGTCGAGCTGGAACGGGAGCTGCGCATCGACCGGGAGGACGGCCACGGCCCGGCACGCCACCACCACGGCGAACGCGCGGGCGGCCGGCCCCCCGGTTAGGGGACCGGCCGCGGTGTCGGGTCAGCCCCAGATGGCCGTCGCCCACTCCGGATGGTCGACGAACGGGTTCCGGTTGCCCTGCCAGCGCTCGTAGATCCGCTGGTTGCGGCGCTTCTCGAAGGCGTCCGGCGGGTCGAGCTGGTTCCACTGCAGCAGCACCGACATCCGGCCGTGGTACGGCGCGGTGCCGTTGTTGACCGACTGGTTCATCTCCAGGTTGGGCCAGCCGTCGGTGCCCTCGTACCGGATCGCCATGTACATGATCATGCGGGCCACGTCGCCCTTCACCGCGTTGCGCGGCTCCCACGAGTCGGCGTCCGTGTAACAGCCGGGCGCCTCGGCGACGGGGCTGCCGCCGTTGTCGAAGTCCTTGTTGCCCCGCGTGGAGTTGACCGAGACGTCGGTCGGCCGCAGGTGGTGGACGTCGGTCCCGGGGCCGGTCGCGGTGCCGAAGTCGCCGTGCGACTTGGCCCAGACGTGCTCGCGGTTCCAGTCGTCGGGGTCGCCGCCGTTGCTCGTCTTGCTCTGTGACCGGCCGGTGTAGAGCAGGATAACGTTGTTGGCGTTCGCCGGGTCCTGGTCGGTGTCCCGCAGCGCCTCCCACACCTGGTCGTAGGAGAGCTTGGTGTGCACCTTGATGATCGAGTGCAGCGAGCTGCGCAGCGCCGGGCCGGTCTTGCCGATCGCGCTGGCGTAGTAGGTGGAGTCGTACCCGCCGCCGGGCGAGGTCGGGGTCGGGCCCGGCGTCGGCGACTGGGTCGGGCCCGGCGTCGGGGACTGGGTCGGCGAGGGCGTGCCGCCACCGCCGCCGAGGGTCATCGCCGTCGGGTTCTTCAGGCCGCCGTGGCTGAAGTAGGCGGTCAGCGTGCCGGTGGCGGTGACGGGCTGGCCCCGCAGGCCCGGGTTGGTGAGCAGCCCGAAGGTGCTCCGGTACGCGGCGGTGACCTGGACGTAGAGCATCCTGCTCGGGCTGGTCTCGGCCGCCGTGTCGGCGATCGCGATCGCGGTGTCGGACGTGAAACCCGACCTCAGCACGGTCGTGTTGCTGGTCGGTTGGCCGATCACGTAGCCGGTCACGGTCGCCGTCCGACCGTCCTGTGCGGCGAGCGCCTGGGCCACGGTCAGGGTGGTGGCGGCCGAGGCCACCGCCGTCGTCACCACCACGGGCGCCACCAGCACGGCGGCCAGCGCGAACGCCGTCGCGAGCCTTCTGGGCCGCGAGCGGGTACTGCTCATCGTATTCATGGACAGCGATGCTATCGGTGCGGGCGTGAACGCCGGGAGAGCGGGAGCGCAACATTTCGGGCGCGAGCCGTCGGCGGCGCCGGGTCTCCCTCGGCCCGGCCGGCCACTACCGTCGGGGCATGGTCACCGTCGCCGACGTCCGCGCACTGGCACTGACCCTGCCACGGACCACCGAGCACCTCATCCGGGACCGCGTGAAGTTCCGCGTCGGTGCCCTCGTCTACGTCGCGTTCTCCCGGGACGAGACGACGATGGGGTTCGCGTACCCGAAGGAGGAACGTGCCGGGCTCGTCGCCGGCGACCCGGAGCTGTTCTTCCTGCCCGACGCGGCCGACCTGCGCTTCAACTGGGTGTGCTGTCACCTTGACCGGCTCGACCGCGACCACATGACGGAGCTGGTGACGGAGGCCTGGCGGATGGTCGTGCCCAAGTTCCTCGCGCGCCAGCGACTGGGCAGCTGAGGGAGGCGCCCCGACGACCAGCAGCCCGACGGAGAGCACACCGGCGGCCCCGCCGGGACGGCCCGCCGGCAGGAGAATCGCGGCGCGGTCCGCCACGTCGCCGGCCGTCGGACCGTCGGCGGCGTAGGGTGGTCCGCGTGGATCAAGAGGACCGCATCGCCCTGTTCCTCGACTACGAGAACCTCGCGCTGGGGGCGCGCGACCATCTCGGCGGCGCGGCCTTCGACCTGCGCCCCATCGCCGACGCCCTCGCCGAGCGCGGCCGGGTGGTGGTGCGCCGGGCGTACGCCGACTGGTCGTACTTCGACGAGGACCGCCGGATGCTCACCCGGTCCCACGTCGAACTCATCGAGATACCCCAGCGCATGGGTGCCTCCCGCAAGAACGCCGCCGACATCAAGATGGCCGTCGACGCGGTGGAGCTGGCCTTCGAGCGCGGCTACATCTCGACGTTCGTGATCTGCACCGGCGACAGCGACTTCACGCCCCTCGTGCACAAGCTGCGCGAGCTGAACAAGCGCGTCATCGGGGTCGGCGTGGAGAAGTCGACCTCGGCGCTGCTGCCGCCCGCGTGCGACGAGTTCCTCTACTACGACCGTCTGGAGGGCGTCGACGTTCCCCCGGCGCGGGGCCGGCGCGCCCGCCCGGCGCGGCTGCCCGGCCCGGAGGCGCAGCAGGCCGAGCCGGAGCGGGAGCCCGAGCCGCAGCCGGTAAGCGAGGAGGCCGCCCGCGACGTCGACACGCTCGCCGTGCTGGTGGCGCAGACCGTGGCCGGCCTGCAGGGCAGCTCCAGCGGCGAGGTGACCGCCTCGACGCTGAAGCGGACCCTGCTCAGGAAGGACCCGACGTTCAGCGAGTCCGACTACGGCTTCCGCACCTTCGGCGAGCTGCTGCGACACCTCGCCCAGCACAACGTCGTCGAGCTGGGGGAGGGCCCCGCCAAGGGCGACCCCGAGGTGTCCCTGCCCGAGCACGGCGACCGGGAGGTGGCGTTCGGGCTGCTCCGCTCGGTGGTGTCCGACCTGGCCGGCGACGAGGGGGCGGTGGCGCTGTCCGGCCTGAAGAACCAGCTCCGCCGGGCGCGGCCCGACTTCAGCGAGAAGAAGCTCGGCTACCGCAGCTTCCTCCAGTTCTGCAAGGCGGCAGCCACCAGCGGCATCGTCGACCTGCGGTGGAGCCAGGAGGCCGACGACTACCTGCTCACCCCGCAGTCCTCCTGACCACACCGGCGGCTGGCGCCGGCCCTCCCCCGGACGCCAGTTCCTCCGGTGACGTTTGAAGATCCCGAGGATCGGAGAAGGTGCGCTGGCGCGGGCACTGCCGCCCGCCGGCTCTCGGGAGGAACTGTCATGACACGGATGGTGCGGGCGGCTGCGCTCGTCGGGGTGTTCGCCCTGGCGCTCAGCGGCTGCGGAGGCGTCGGCGGTGGCGACGGGGGCGATGGCGGCGGCACGGCCACCAAGGGTGCCCTGAGCACGATGGGCTTCGGCCTGTCCGACGAGATCGCCAAGACGCGCGTGGACGCGTTCACGCGCGACCACCCGGACGTCGACCTGAAGATCACCGAGGGAGCCTTCGACGAGCAGCAGTTCCTCTCCGCGGTCGCCTCCGGCAACCCGCCGGACCTGGTCTACATGGACCGCAAGCTGATCGGCACCTACGCCGAGCGCGGCTCCATCCAGTCGCTGACGGACTGCGTCGAGAAGCAGGACATCGACATGGGGCAGTACCGGCCCGCCGCCAGGGAACAGGTCACCCTCGACGGCACCGTCTACGGCATCCCTGAGTTCTCCAGCGTCCGGGTGGTCTACCTCAACGAGGCGCTGCTCAGGCAGGCGGGCCTGACCGCCGACGACGTCGATCTCGCGAACTGGGCGGGGCTGTCGGCGCTCAACGCCAAGCTGGCCACCGTCTCCGGGGGCCGGCTCTCCCGCATCGGCCTCGACCCGAAGATCCCCGAGTTCCTGCCCATGTGGGCCAAGGCCAACGGGGCCGACCTGCTCTCCGCCGACGGGACGAAGGCGAACCTCGACGACCCCAGGGTGGTCGAGGCGCTCAACACCGGCGTCAGGCTGATCCAGGACCAGGGTGGCTGGGGGAAGTTCAAGTCCTTCCGGGACACCTTCGACTTCTTCGGCGCGCAGAACCCCCTCGCCAAGAACCAGATCGTCGCGTGGCCGATGGAGGAGTGGTTCCTCAACCAGGCCGCCAAGAACAGCCCGAAGGCCGAGCTGGTGGTCAAGCCCTTCGTCGATCGGCAGGGCAAGCCCGTCACCCTGTCCTCCGGGCAGGCCTGGGTGGTCCCCAAGGGAGCCAGGAACCCGGATGCGGCGTGCGCCTTCGCCAAGACGGTGACCGCCACCGACACCTGGGTCGCCGCGGCCAAGGCCCGCGCCGACGCGCGCAAGGCCGCGGGCCAGCCGTTCACCGGCGTCTACACGGGCAACGTCGCCGCCGACAAGCGGATCTTCGACGAGCTGTACCAGCCCACCGGCAACAAGCGGTTCGACGACGCGGTGGCCACCATCCGCTCGGTGCAGGACAGCGCGTTCGCCATGCCCGCCTCGCCCGCCGGCGCCGAGTTCGACAAGGCCTGGACGGACGCCGTCAACCGGGTGCTCTCCGGCCAGGCGCAGCCGGCGCAGGCGCTGGCCCGCGCCCAGCAGGAGGCGACCGCCGCGCTGGACAAGGCGTCGAAGTAGGCCCGGGGATGGCCACCACCACCGTCCCCGCCCCCGCCGGCCGGCGGGGGCGTACGCCGCTGGCCCGGCGGGAGGCGCGTTGGGCGTACGTCTTCCTGGCGCCCTGGATCGTCGGGTTCCTGGTCTTCAACGCCGGGCCGATGATCGCCAGCGCCTGGCTCAGCCTCACCGAGTACGACGTGATCAACGCGCCCCGGTACACCGGCCTGGACAACTACCGGGAGCTGATGGCCGACCCGATGGTGGCCCGCAGCCTGGGCAACACCGTCTACTACACGGCCCTGCACGTGCCGCTGGTGATGGCCATCTCGCTGGGGCTGGCGCTGCTGCTCAAGCGGGTGGGACGGTTGCAGGGCTTCTTCCGTACCGTCTTCTACCTGCCGGTGATGACCCCGGCGGTGGCGGTCGGCATCCTGTTCCTGCTCC
The DNA here is from genome assembly GCF_055586845.1 of Micromonospora sp. NPDC049139. Taxonomy (NCBI): domain Bacteria; kingdom Bacillati; phylum Actinomycetota; class Actinomycetes; order Micromonosporales; family Micromonosporaceae; genus Micromonospora; species Micromonospora sp. NPDC049139. Next base: position 22,280 of record NZ_JBVJHK010000041.1, read on the forward strand.
TGCTCAACACCCAGGACGGCCTGATCAACCGCGGCCTCGCCCTGCTCGGGATCGAGGGTCCGAGCTGGACCACCGACCCCGACTGGGTGATGCCCGGCATCGTCCTGATGAGCCTGTGGAGCCTCGGCTCCACCGTGATCATCTACCTGGCCGCCCTGCAGAACGTGCCGCGCGACCTGTACGAGGCGGCGAGCATCGACGGCGCCGGCGGCTGGGCCCGGTTCCGGCACGTGACGCTGCCGATGATCTCCGGTGCGCTCTTCTTCACCCTGGTCGTCAACACCATCGCGTCCCTGCAGATGTTCACCGAGGTCTACACCATGTACTTCGGCAACCGGCAGACGCAGGGCTCGTTCAACAGCGACGCCGCGTCGTTCTACGTCATCCACCTGTTCCAGGAGGCGTTCCAGTTCCTGCACATGGGCTTCGCCTCCGCGATGGCCTGGCTGCTCTTCGTGATCATCCTGATCATCACGCTGGTGCAGGTGAAGCTGAGCAACCGCTTCGTGTACTACGAGGGAGACCGGCCGTGACGGGGCACCGGGGGCGGCGCGGTATGGCCCGCGCGCGCCGGACCGAGGGAGGCCGGTCGTGACGGCCGCGATCGAGCGGACGGCCGCCGCCCCCGTGGCCGCCGCCGTGCCGTCGGCCGTCGAGCGCCGGCCGGCGGCCGAGGACGCCGGGCGGCCGGTCTGGCAGCGGGTGCTGCTCGTGCTCGCGCTCGTCGGCGCCGCCGTGCTGTTCACGGCGCCGTTCGTCTGGCTGATCAGCGCCTCGCTGCGGCCCCGTGAGTACGTCTTCTCCACCGGGTTCCTGCCCACCCCGTTCGCGCCGGGGAACTACGCCGAGGCGTGGCAGGCCGTGCCGCTGGTCACCTGGCTGCTCAACAGCCTGGTGGTCGGCGTCGCGGCGGCGGTCGCGGTGACGCTGTCCAGCGCGTGGGTGGCGTTCGGGTTAGCGTACTTCCGGTTCCCCGGGCGGGACATCCTGTTCGGGCTGGTGCTCGCGACGATGATGCTGCCGTTCGCGGTCACCATGATCCCGACGTACCTGATCTGGTCGGAGCTGCGGCTGACCGGCACCCAGGTGCCGCTGTGGGCGGGCAACCTGTTCGGCTCGGCGTTCTACATCTTCCTGCTGCGGCAGTTCCTGCTCTCGCTGCCCCGCGAGTACTTCGAGGCGGCCCGGGTCGACGGGGCGAGCTACCCGCAGTTGTTCTGGAAGCTGGCCTTCCCGCTGATCCGTCCCGCCCTGCTGGTGGCCTTCGTCTTCGAGTTCAAGGCGAGCTGGACGGACCTGATGAAGCCGCTGATCTACCTGCGCAACGAGGAGCTGTACACCCTGCCGCGCGGGATGAAGGTGGTGCTGGACCGCTTCGGCTACGGCGGCGAGCAGCAGTGGGAGATCGTGCTCGCGGGCAGCGTCGTCGCGACCGTGCCGATGCTGGCGCTGTTCTTCCTCGCCCAGCGCCACTTCGTCGAGGGCATCGCCACCACCGGCCGCAAGGGCTGACGCCCGGACCGGCCCGACCCGCCGTTCGGGCCGGGCCGGTCCGGGCCCGCGGAGGTCGACCCGCGCCTTGGCGGCGGAACGGCCGGCGGCGCGCAAGGCCCGGTCGGTCAGGGAATCGTCAGGCCGTACGCGGCCAGGATCTCGGTGATCGGCTGGTAGTAGGTGGTGCCGCCGGTGGCGCAGTTGCCGCTGCCTCCGGAGAGGATGCCGAGGATGGTGCCGGTCGCGGCCACGTAGAGGGGCCCGCCGCTGTCGCCGGGCTCGGCGCAGATGTTGGTCCGGATCAGACCGGTCACGGTGCCCTGGGCGTAGTTGACGGTCGCGTTGAGCCCGGTGACGCTGCCGCAGCGTACGCCCGTGGTGGCGCCGCTGCGGCAGACCGCCTGGCCGACGTAGGCGTTGCCGGCGCCGTAGACGGTGAGCAGCCCGGGGTGGGTGTAGACCGCGCTGGGGTGGGCGATCCCGCCGGTGTAGCGCACCAGACCGTAGTCGTTGCCGGGGAAGCTGGTGCCGGCCCGGGTGCCGAGGACGGTGGTCTGCGCGCTGTCGGCGTACCAGGTCGAGGCGGCGACGGTGCAGTGGCCGGCGGTGACGAGGTAGGCGGTGGTGCCGCTGCGGACGTTGACGCCCAGCGAGCACCGTCCGCCGCCGCCGTAGACGGCCTGCCCGCCGGCGATGAGGACGCGCAGGTGGCCCGGCTCCCGGCGCAGCGGCGCCCCGGCGCGGGCGGCGGTCGCCCTGAGCGCCGCCAGATCCCGGGTCGAGACGGTGTCGTCGACGGTCAGCGTCATCCGCCCGGTGGCCGGGTCGAGTCCCCAGGCGGTGCCGGGGGTGCGGACCGCCGCGAGCGTGGCCGCGGCGCGGGCGGCGTCGGCGTGGTCGGGGGCGGCGTGGGCGGGCGCCGGCAGGCCGAGCAGCAGCGCGGCGAGCAGGAGCAGGGAGAGCGGGAGACGACGCATCCGAACCTCCGATAGATCCGTCTCTGTCGATTCCCTACAGGATCCACCCGCGGGTCTGCCGCGAACAAGCCACGGGTCGCGGCGGCCTGCGGACCCGCCGGAGTCCCCGTCGGGGGCTGCTGCCGGAGAAGATCGACGCCGGCGGACGCGGCGCGTGGCGGCGGCGCCGGCCGCGGAGGTGTCAGCGGCGCGCGGCGTCGGCCGCGGAGGTGTCAGTGGCGCGCGGCGGCGGCGTGCCGGAGCGCGTCGAGCAGGCCGCGCAGGGCGGGCTGGTCCAGCGCGGCCTCCCGGACGGCCGCGTGGATCGCCCGGACCGGCCGCGGGTGGCGCAGGGGGCGGACCACCACGTCGGGGTGCGGGCTGTCCAGCGCGGTGCGCGGGACCATCCCGACCCCGAGCCCGGCGGCCACGAACGCCTGCGTGGTCGGGTAGTCCTCGCTCTCGACGGCGACGGCCGGGCTGAAGCCGGCCGCGCCGCAGGCGTCCAGCACGGCCTCCCGGCACGGGCCGGCGGGCTCGCTGCCCACCCAGGGTTCGTCGGCGAGGTCGGTCAGGTCCAGCACCCGCGTGCCGGCGAGCCGGTGCTCCCGTGGCAGGACGACCAGGTAGGGGTCGTCGAGCAGATGGACGAGCCGTACGCCGTCGCGGGCCTGCCCCCGGCGGCGGACCACGATGGCCAGGTCGGCCTCGCCCCGTTCCACCTCGGGCAGCGGATCGTCGGGGTCGACCAGCCGGAGGTCGACGCGGACGTCGGGGTGCTCGCGGCGGAACCGGGCCAACGCCGGCGGGACCAGGGCGGCTCCGGCGGTGGCGAAGTAGCGGACCGCCAGCCGCCCCGTGCGTCCGGCCCGCAACTCGGCGAGGGCGGTCTCCGCCTCGGCGAGGTGCCGGCCGATGACGGCGGCGTGCTCGGTGAGCAGCCGCCCGGCGGCCGTCGGGCGCACGCCCCGACCGGACCGCTCCAGCAGCGTCGTGCCGGCCTGCTTCTCCAGCGCGGCGATCTGCTGGCTGACGGCGGACGGCGTGTAGCCCAGGTGCGCCGCGGCGGCCGTCACCGATCCGCTGGTCACCACGGCGCGCAGGACCTGCATCCGCCGTACGTCGAGCATGTAGCAGACCTTAACAGTTCGGCAGAAACCTTCACTTGTGCTGTTGGGTTGCCCCGGGCACGGTGGACCGGGACGGCGGAGCGGGCGAGACGGGGGGGTGTCCCTATGGGTTTCGTCAAGCGGTGATCGGCGGTGTGGGGCGGGGCTGGTAGGGGATCTTGTCGCGGAGCATGGCGAACAGGACGTC
>NZ_JBVJHK010000042.1:0-22136 GCF_055586845.1 Micromonospora sp. NPDC049139
CGGATTCACGATCTGCTGCGGGAGCGGGTCCGGGTCGCTCGCGGCCGCCGCGAGAGCCCGTCGGCGGTGGTCCTGGACTCGCAGAGCGTGAAGACCTCCAGCAACGTCGGCGAGGGCAGCCAGGGCATCGACGCGGCGAAGAAGATCAAGGGACGCAAGCGGCACATCGCCACCGCCTCGGACTGCTCCTCACTGTGATCGTCACCGCCGCGTCGGTGCAGGACTCCACCGCCGGCCGGCACCTGCTCACCAGCGTGTCCGCGGACCATCCGACTGTGGTCAAGGCGTGGGTCGACGGTGGCTACAACACCGCCGTACGGGCGCACGGCGCCCGGCTGGGAATCGACGTCGAGCGGGTGCCCCGTCCTGCCGGGAAGGGCTTCCACGTCCAGCCCCGACGGTGGGTCGTGGAACGGACCTTCGGTTGGCTGATGCAGCACAGACGACTCGTCCGTGACTACGAGACCCTCCCGCAACGCACCCGGGCGATGATCCATTGGGCAATGGCTAACACAATGAGCCGCTATCTCACCGGAGAATCCACCCCAACCTGGCGAAACGAAACCACCTAATCGGACCAACCTCACCAAGCGAGATCAGATGCCCTCTAAGAGTTCCTAACAAAATGATCTTCGGGTCTTTCGTCCCTTGTAGAGGGTGATCTACGATGTCGGGCCGTGAGGCGTGGCGAGCAGCCGCCGTGGATCGTGCCGGACGGGCTGTGGCAGCGCATCGAGCCGTTGCTGCCCAAACCTGAGCGCAACCCGCGGCACCCGGGACGCAAGCGGATCCCGGACCGGCAGGTACTTTGCGGGATCCTGTTCGTGCTGCACACCGGCATCCAGTGGGAGTTCGGCGGTGATCCGTGGCGCTCCGTACGTGCCGTCGTGAGCGGTGTGCACCGCCCGGATCCGGCCCACCAGGGCCACGTCCGCGGCATCACGGGCGGTCCGCGCTTCCGCGGCCGAGCGCCAGTAGTAGAAGCTCGAGCGGGACACCCCGATGATCTGACACAACCGCTTCACGCCGAAGCGCTGCTGATGGTCGGCGACGAACTGGAAGCGGTTCACCAGCGCGTCTCCCCGGCGAAATACCGGGCCGCCTCCCGCAGAATGTCCCGTTCCTCCTCCAACTCCCGGACCCGCCGCCGCAACGGCGCGTTCTCGTCCTCCACGGAGCCGGCCGCCGGCGGCGCCGCCGGCCCGGCCGTCGCACCCCGACGCCGATCATCGGCGCGGACCCAACTGCGCAACGTCTCCCGATTGACCCCGAGATCGTCAGCGATCTGCGCGATCGTCGCCCCAGGCCGAGACCGGTACAACGCGACCGCGTCGGCCTTGAACTCGGCGGGGTAGTGCTTCATCACCATCTGTCAGGGACTCCTGATCTCCCCGGACCATCACGATCCAAGGTTCAAGTGTCCAGGACCAGGGGGCAACTCCCAGGGGCGCCGGAGGCGACGCCTTGGGTGAACGGGTTGTCCGCGAAGGGGGTCGGCCCAGGCTGGTGCCGAGGAGAGCCGGCGATGGCGGCCGCGCGATCTGCTCCGGCCGCGCCCGTGAGGCCACGGAATGCGCGTCGATGGAGACCGGGCATGCGACGGTCTCTTCAAGAGGGTCCAAGATCACCTTGGATGCTTGGGACCGAGGTCGCCGCTGAGGGCCGTACGGCGGCCGTCGGCGCACGGGTGCACACATCAGATCCCGGCCGGCATCGCGACGGATCGGCGGGTCGGCCGCGTCAGAAGCCGAAGTGAGTTAACGATTTCCCGGGAGCGCCGACTTCTTCTGGCGCGGCCGACACCCGTACTCATCAGGCGATACGCCAACATGCCAGCGCGCGTGCTCGGGCCCGGTAGGGAAAGACGCCGAGGGATCGGTCTTGATTCGGAAATCGATTGCTGGAACAGTGGCGCCATGAAGGTTGCGGCCGTCCTGGGCGTAGACATCGGCACATCGAGCAGCAAGGGTGTCCTCGTCGACGCCGGCGGCCGGGTTCTCCGCTCGGCGACCCGCGCGCACGAGGTGAGCCGCCCGCGACCGGGCTGGGTGGAGATGGACGCGGACGTCTGGTGGCAGGAGTTCGTCGCGCTCAGCCGTGAGCTCCTCGCACCCGGCGACGCCGACGTCGTCGGGGTGGGGGTGAGCGGCATGGGTCCGTGTGTGCTGCTCACGGACGCCGCGAACGCCCCGCTGCGCCCGGCCATCTTGTACGGCGTCGACACCCGCTCGACCCAGCAGATCGCGCGACTGACCGAGCGGTATGGCGCAGCGGAGATCCTCCGGCGGTGCGGCTCGGCACTGTCCAGCCAGGCGGCGGGCGCCAAGGTGGCCTGGGTGGCCGACAACGAACCGGAGCTCTTCGCCCGAGCCCGGCGGCTCTTTATGCCCAGTTCGTGGCTCGCGTGGAAGCTCACCGACCACTACGTGCTCGATCAGCACTCCGCGAGCCAGTGCACACCGCTCTACGACACAGAGGGCCAGGACTGGTACACGCCGTGGGCCACGGAGATCGCACCCGATCTGGTCCTGCCGCCGCTGCGCTGGCCCGGCGAGGTGGCCGGGACGGTGACGGCGCGCGCGGCGGCAGAGGCCGGCCTGCCGGCGGGCGTCCAGGTCGTCACGGGCACCATCGACGCCTGGTCGGAGGCGATCAGCGTGGGTGCCCAGGGTGTTGGCGACCTGATGCTGATGTACGGCACCACGATGTTCCTCATCCACACGGTCACCGCCCGCCTCACGAACCCGTCGCTGTGGGGCACGGTTGGCGCCTTGCCCGGGACGCGGAACCTTGCCGGCGGCCTGGCCACCTCGGGCGCGATCACGGCCTGGCTGCGCGAGCTGTTCGGCTCAACCGGCTATCCCGAGCTGCTCCGGCTGGCCGAGGTCTCCGGCCCGGGCGCGAAGGGGCTGCTCATGCTCCCGTACTTCGCGGGCGAGCGCACCCCCATCCTGGATCCGCGGGCCCGTGGCATCGTCGCCGGCCTCACCGTCTCGCACACCCGCGGTGACCTGTACCGCGCCGCGCTCGAGGCGACCGCTCTCGGCGTACGCCACAACATCGAGACGATCGAGGAGAGCGGTGGTGCCATCCGGCGGGTCGTGGCGGTCGGCGGCGGCACCCAGGGCGGACTGTGGACCCAGATCGTCTCCGACGTCACCGGACGTCCCCAGGTCATCCCGTCGCAGACCATCGGCGCGAGCTACGGAGCTGCGTTCCTCGCCGCGCGGACCGGGTGGCCCGTCTCGATTGAGGCGTGGAACCCCGTCAAGGAGATCCGGCAGCCCCGGGCGGAGCTGGCCGCCGACTACGACGAGCTCTACGGGCTGTACCGGGAGCTGTACACGAGTTCCAAGCGGGTCGCGCACGCACTCGCTGCACGTCAGGACCGTCTCCTGGCCGCCGGCCCGCCGGCGGCCAGCGCCACCCCACGCACCGAAGGAGTCGCCCCATGACCAGTTACCCGCTGCCCGTGCTGACCGACCCGCCCGCGGCGGCGCCCGGCACCGTCTACACCGTGGCCAGTGGCGACCTCCGACCCAGGGCGAACATCACATGCTGGCCCACCCAGCAGCAGCTCGAGGCCGACCTCACGACCGCGGTCAACGCGCTCGGCTGGAAGGTCGAGCGTGGCCACGCGTTCGACCCGGACAAGGGCCACGGTTTTCTCGACAGCCAGCGGGCCGGCATCGAGGTCTTCAAGCGCATCCCGGTCAACGCACCGCTCATCGTGGTCGAGGCGGTCTGGCAGTACAGCCACCACGTCCTGGCCGGGCTGCGCAGCCACCGAGGCCCGATCCTCATCGTGGCCAACTGGAGCGGCGAGTTCCCGGGCCTGGTCGGCCTGCTCAATCTCACGGCGAGCCTCACCAAGGCGGGCGTGCGGCACTCCGCGCTGTGGAGCCGGGACTTCACCGACGACTGGGCGGCCCACGGCCTGCGCACCTGGCTGGAGACCGGCGAGCTGCGCCACGACACCAGCCACGTGCGCGATCTGCCCGCCCTGCCGGACGACCCCGAGGTCGAGCTCGGCCGCGCCCTGGCTGCCCAGCTGGTCCGGGAGAAGGCCATCATCGGCGTGTTCGACGAGGGTTGCATGGGGATGTACAACGCGATCTTCGATGACGAGCTGATCAACCCGCTGGGCATCTACAAGGAACGGTTGTCGCAGAGCGCGCTGGTCGCCGAGATGTCACGGGTCCCCGACGGGGAGGCCCACGCGGTCCGCCGGTGGCTCGACGAGGCCGGGATGACCTTCCACACCGGCACCGACGAGGCGACCGAACTCACCGACGCCCAGCTGACGAGCCAGTTCAAGATGTACATCGCCGCCCTGCGCATCGCGGACGACTTCGGCCTGGACGCCGTCGGCATCCAGTACCAGCAGGGCCTGAAGGACACCGTCCCGGCCAGCGACCTCGCCGAAGGGCTGCTCAACAACGTCCAGCGGCCACCGGTGCTCAGCCGCGACGGCAGCCGGGAGCTCTACGCGGGCGCGCCGCTGCCGCACTTCAACGAGGTCGACGAGGGCGTCGCCGTCGACTCGCTCGTCACCAACCGCATCTGGACCGCCATGGGCCTCGACCCGGCCACCACACTGCACGACATCCGGTGGGGGGAGCGGTACGGCGACGACTTCGTCTGGGTGTTCGAGATCTCCGGTTCGGTGCCGGCGTCCCACAACGGCGGGTACGACAAGTCGTACAGCATGCGGCAGCCGCCGATGTACTTCCCGCTCGGCGGCGGCACGCTGAGCGGGGTCTCCAAGCCGGGAGAGATCGTCTGGTCCCGGGTGTTCATCATGGACGGCGGGCTGCACGTCGACCTCGGCCGCGCGACCGTCGTCGAACTTCCGGAGGAGGAGACCCGGCGCCGGCTGAACGCCACGAACCCGCAGTGGCCGATCATGCATGCCGTGCTGCACGGGGTCGGCCGCGATCAGCTGATGGCCCGCCACAAGGCCAACCACGTCAACGTCGCCTACGCGCCGGACGCGGAGACCGCTGACCGGGCGCTGCGGGCGAAGGCCGCCATGTTCGCCGAACTCGGCGTACAGGTGCACCTCTGCGGCGACGTCAACCTCTGAGTACCCGCTTGGCGACCCGGCCGGTCGTGGGACCCGGCCAGGTCGCCGAGCCGGAGTGTGGCCACCCTTCGGCCGAGGCGCCGGGGTGGTGATGACGGGTCGGGGGAGCCTGAGGTTGGGGCAGGCTCCCCGGTTTCCCCGCGTCCGCGTATCGGCGAACGGTCAGCTCCGGCGGGTGGAACTGTCGCGTATCTGAAGCCCGGTGCTGAGCGTGACGGTCGACGGCGGCCGCGACGGGTTGGCGATCCGCTCGGTGAGCAGCACGGCGGCGGCGCGTCCGAGATCGTACGTCGGCTGGGAGACGGTGCTCAGCGACGGCCGGACCAGGTGTGCCCACGGGATGTCGTCGAATCCGACCACCCCGACCTCGTGCGGCACCCGGATGCCGCGGTCGACGAGACATTCGACGGCACCCACAGTCATCAGGTTGTTCGTGGCGAAGACGCTGTCGGGCGGGTTCTCGCTGTCGAGCAGCGAGGCCATCGCCCGGTAGCCGCCCTCCTCGCGGAAGTCCGCGTACCGCACGAGGGCATCGGTCACCTCCCGCCCGCGCGCCCGCAGCGCGCGCTGGTAGCCCCGGAGCCGCTGGGCCGCCGTGGAGATTCGGCGGGGGCCGGTGATGCAGGCGACCCGCTTGTAGCCGTTGTCGATCAGGTGCGTGGTCGCCAGCTCCGCCCCGTGCACGTTGTCGACGAGCACCGTGTCGATGGTGACGCCGCGCAGCTGGCGGTCGATCGCCACGACCGGGATACGGGCCTCGACGAGCCGGTTGATCACCGTCGAGCGGCCCGACGTGGAGATGATGACGCCGGCCATCCGCTCGCCGAGGGCCGCCGCGATGTACCGGGACTCCTTCTCCGGATCCTCGTCGGTGTTGCACAGGACCACGGAGTAGCCGGCGCTCTGCGCGACGTCCTCGACCCCGCGCACCATGGAGGTGAAGAAGGGGTTGCCGATGTCGGAGATGATGACCGCCCAGAGGCTGGTTTGGCTCAGGCGCAGGTTACGGGCGACGGCGTTGGGACGGTAGTCGAGGTCCCGCATCGCCTGGTGCACGCGCGCGGCCATGGCTGGATCGACGGTGGTACGCCCATTCAGCACCCGCGAGACCGTCGCGGGCGAGACCTGAGCCTGCCGTGCCACGTCGTAGATCGTCGCCATTCGCCTCCATCCGGTGAATTCCTATGATGACGAGCCCGAGAACGAGTGCGCGCTCCCGCACCGTCGCCGGTGCGGGGACTGGGCATCCTACGGACGAAAAATGACGGTATTGTCACGGGCTTTCCGTGCCGGCGCTCACCACGCGCCGTGACGAGCGCCGACACGTTCAGCCGTTGAGCATCACCTGGAGGGCATCGCCCCGACCGACCACGACCTCGGCGGCCAAGGTAACGAGGAAACGCCCGTCCCGGCACGACCAGTCACGCACGGGCAGCGTGCTATTGCGCAGGCGTACCGTCACCCGTGCCGGGGAACGCGTCACCGCCAGAGCGACGCTGGACACCCGGAGGCGGCCGTACCGGACCTCGACCGTACCGGTGAGGTGCTCGCCGTGGCGCTCCTGCCGGAAGAGGCCCCATCCTTCCGCCGCGGTGAACGCGGCGGCGAACCTGTCGGGGCTGATCCGGGGCGCGAACCCGATGTGTCCGCGGGGGCCGTGGTACTCGAACCCGCAGGCCGCGAGGTAGACGCCGTGGCTGGCCATGGCCCGGGCGTAGTGGTCGCCGCACTCGATCTCGTTGTACGGGTTGCGCTTGCCGGCGGCGTACCGTTCGTGCAACGCCCGGGTGAGCGTGAGCCCTTCCTCGACCAGGCCCTCCTGGAGCATGTGCGCCGCGACCTGGTACTCCTGGCCGGTCCACACCTCGTTGAAGTACATCGCGGCCCAACTCGCCGGGGTCCCGGCCGCGCTGTCGGCGCCACCGCGCGGCCAGGTGGTCATCAGCATGCCGTACTCGTGGTCCATCGCGAACCAGCGGCCGCCCGGGATGACGCTGCCATCCCGGTAGGCGGCGTGGTCGGGGGTGAAGTTGTACCGGTAGAGGCTCTTCAGGGCGCTGACGGCTTGCTCCGCGGGTACGACACGGGGGAGCCCGAGCTGACCGGCGAGGCTCTGCCCGAAGAGTTGGTCGATGTGGCACCCCCGATTGCTGTTGATCACGTCGGCGTGGGCCGGATCGACCTCCTGGATGAAGTACTCGCCGTTGAAGAGTTCCGCGGACAGGTACCGGCTGCCGGAATCGGCGAGGGTCCGGCACCGGTCGGCGAACTCGGCCTGGCCCAGCTCGTCGGCCATCGCCGCGCCCGCTCGCAAGGCCGCGACGTACATGCCCGTGATCCAGGCGATGTGGCCGTACCAGGTGGTGTCGAGCGTGTTCGGCTGCGGACCGTCGAGCGTGCCGTCCGGGCCTGCGTCGTGTTCCGTGATCCATTCCAGCGCGCGCCGCAGCCGGGACCAGTTCGCCCGAAGGTAGGTGCCGTCCGGCGCGGTCAGGTGTTCCCGATAGCAGCGCAGGATCGTCCCGCACTGACCGTCGGTGGCCCAGGCCATGTCTGCCTCGGCGCGGTTGCCGATCTGGCCCGTGTCCGGGTGGAAGCCGATGCCGAGATCCACCCTGCTGCGGGTGTCACGTTCCAGTTGGGGGAAGAGCCGGGCGATCGACTGGGCGTAGTTCCACACGTGTTCGCAGGTGCCCGGGCAGCAGTACACGCCCTCCCACCCGTAGAACCGTCCGTCGTCGAACAGGTAGCAGGTGTTGGTGGCGAGGGTCGAGGCGGGGGCCAGGGTGCGTTCCAGGAACCAGTGCGGCAGGGTGGCGTCGGCGTACCAGGTTTTCACCCAAGCGCGGGTGTCGGCCTCCAGCCGGTCGAGGTCCCGGGCGACGTGTTCCACCACGGCCCGGGCATCGGCGAACCGAGTCGCGTAGTGCCGGCGCAGGCTGTCCGAGCCGCGCAGGAAGCTGAGCGAGACACGGTCCGGCACGGGGAAGTGCCAGCCGAGCACGAATCGCACCGTGCGACTCTGGCCGGGCGCGAGCCGGACCGCGACGCTAACCGACCCGGTCTGCCCGGATAGTGAGCCGTCCACCTCCGCGGGGCCGGCCTCCGCCACGAACACGTCGTCGAGGGTATCCCACCAGGCCAGCGACGGACGCGCCACCGCCCGGCCGTCCAGCGCGGCGAGGACGAGCGTGCCGTTGTCGGGCACCTGGTCCAGCGGCCGCGCGTCCGTCGTCACGTCGCTGAACACGATCCGGTCGACGTTGACGTGCCCCCACCCGCCGGTGTCCGAGTCCACGATCTCGATGACCGCGGTGCGGCCCTGGTACGCGGACACGTTCATCGTGGCCACGCTGACCGGTTCCGCGTCGCGGCCGGCGACGCTGGCCTCCAGCGCGCCATCCACCAGGAGGTTCACGCAGGTGCTGCCGCGGTGGCTCCCGCCGCCCACGGCCACGTTGACGTAGCGCCGCTCGACGGTGAACGGCCGGCTCGTCAGCTTGCCGGTGGCGGCATCGGCACGGCCCGAGTCCCCGCCGGACCCGCGGAAGTCGTGCGACGTCGCGAACCGCTGCCCCGACGCGCCGAGATCGCCGAACCAGTTCATGTAGTCCGGCACCTCGGAGACCAGCACCGGGCCGCTGCCGAACGCGGTGCCGTCGACGGTCCAGCCCTCGTAGGTGTCCCGCTCCCAGTCCTCGAACACGATGTCGGGCCGCGGCGCGGCGTCGGTGAAGACGATCCGGTCGCAGTTGAGGTGGCCCCAGGCCCCGCCGTGGTCGTCGACGATCTCGATGACGGCGGACCGCCCCTCGTGCGCGGCCACGTCCAGGAAGACGGGCCGCATCACCTCGGTGTCCTGCCCGGTGGCCGTGGCGACGACCGTCCCGTCGACCACCACGTTGACGCAGGTCTGTCCCGGGTGGTTGCCGCCACCCAGGGACAGCCGGATGGATTTGCGAGTGACGGTGAACGGGTCGCTGACGAGCCTGCCGGTGGGCGCGTCGGCTCGGCCGATGTCGCCGGCGGCGCCACGGAAGTCGTGTGACGTCACGAGCCGTTGCCCGGTCGCGTTGAGCGGGCCGCCGCGCTTCATGTAGTCCGGGATCTCGGAGACCAGCACCGGGCCGGTGCCGAAGGCGGTGCCCTCGACGGTCCAGCCGTCGTAGGTGTCCCGCTCCCAGTCCTCGAAGACGACGTCGGGGCGGTCGGGCGTTTCGGTCTGCTCCGCGGCCGAGAACCGGACACCGCGCAGCGACCGGTCGCCGAACGCCGTCGACCGCAGGGTGATGCCGCGCTGCGTCCTGGTGTCCAGGCAGGCGGGATTCTCGACGTAGCCGAGCAGGGTGGCGTCCACCGTTCGGTGCGACGTGTTGCGCAGCGTGTACGCCAGCACGGTCGCCGGCAGCGTCGAGTCCGCGACCGACAGCGGTACGAACGGTGAGAACGCCTCCAGGGTCACATCGACCGGGGTGTCGGCGGCTCGGTACCGGACCGTGCCGATGGGGTACTGCCCCGTGAAACGCACCTGGTCGAAGCCGGTCGCGTCGAGGGCGCGGGTCTGGACCCGTCCGGCCGACCGGGTCCGCAGCGCGAAGCCGTGCCGGACGGGTGAGGTGGGCTGTCGCGGGTTCGCGTACCCGACGTCCGTGGTGCCGGCCGCCGGCCGGTTGAAGATGTCCCAGTTCCACAGCCGCCCGTCGCCGCCGAGGTACAGCTGGCCGGTGGCGCCGCCGCCGACCGGCATGCCGAGCCAGCGGAGGTCGGTGCCCTCGTAGGTGGTCGGCTCGCCCCGGCCGTGCAGCGCCGTGGACCAGTCGGATGGCAGCGCCTTGTCGACCGGTACGGCGATCAGCCGGTCCTCGGGTACGCCCAGGGCGGTGGCGGCTTCGGCCCGGGAGCCGGCGAGCACGGTGCCGGCGGCGACCCCGAGGGAGAGAGTGAGGAGTTGTCGGCGGTTCGGGCGGCAGGCGTTGCCGGGACAGCACTGGTCGTACGACTGGTCTGTCATGGGTGCTCCTGACGGTCAGGCCGGTGCGGCCGGGAGACGGTGCACGGGGCGGGGGTAGGACGGCGCGAAGGCGTTCGCCGGGCCGGGGCGGGCGGCGGCGCCGGCCGCGAGGTCGGCGTCGTAGGCGGCGGCCCGTACAAGGGATTCGAGGTCCTCCGGTGTGCAGGTGGCGCGGACGTTGACCAGCACGGTGGCGCGGGCCACCGGCGGCTCGTCCCGCCCGGTGGGCTCCTGCCGCGGCGGCTCACCGGCGGCCACGACGCTCATGCGGATCAACCCGGCGGGCGACTCGACCGCGATTTTGGCGTGACCGATGACGTCTCCCCGCCGGGCGCAGGCTGCGGAGAGCGATTCGAGGGCGACGTGTGCCCAGCGTCGCGTGGAGAACCCGCCGTCGGCCGAGACCTGCCATACCTGGTTGAGCCAGCTCAGTCGCGCCTCCGCCGCGGCGTAGCGGTCGTAGTCGACGTCCACGTCCACGTCCGGGACGCGCCGCGGCCCATTGATCCACCGCGCGACGAGCTCGTCGACGTGCTCGCCGAGACTCGCGCTGTAGCCGAGGACGTCGGCGTCGGGGTGGACGCGGCGGATCTGGTCGAGGAGCGCGTCGAACTCGACGCGGGGCAGGGTGTCGGACTTGTTGACCGCGATGAGGTTCGCCTCGGCGAGCTGGCGGTCGAACAGGTAGCCGAGGTCGCCGTCGAGCACGCCGACGCGCGCCGGATCGACGATCGTGGTGAGGGGAGCGAGTGTGAGGCGGTCGCCGTAGCGAGCCCGCAGGGGGCGGACGACCGTTGCCTGCAGGTCGGTGCAGCTGCCGACGGCCTCGGCCAGGATGGTGTCGGCCTGCCCGGTGTCGAGCAGGTTCGTCAGGAGGTCGGCGAGGCACTCGAAACGGCAGCAGAAGCAGCCGTCGGTCACCTCGCCGACGTCGGGCACCGCGTCCCGGGCCAGTTGGGTGTCGACCAGGTCGCTGCCCTGATCGTTGGTGATGATCGCGACCCGGCCGCCGCGTGCGGTGAGCAGCCGTCCGGCGGCCAGCATGGTGGTGGTCTTGCCGGCGCCGAGGAATCCGGTGAGGACAACGAGTCGGGGCACGGTTGCCCCCTCCCAGCGTGCCGCGGGGGCCGCGGTGCGCACTCGTGAACGAGAAATCGTTTGCTCGGTTCTGATCGAGGACCATAGAAGCGGCGGGTGAGGCTGTCAACGGCGGAGCCCCGCCGACCTCCTCGTCCACACCGAAGGATTGACCGTCGCGCATCGGCTGCCTAACCTGTTCGCAACTGCAGCGAGAAATCGATTCCTTGTCTGCCGCAGGCCCGCCCCACCCACCGATGTGGAAGGCGACTCATGACACCACCCACCACTCGTGCACCACGTACCTCGCCCAGGCGGCTGCTCGGTGCCGCCGTCGCGGCGACCCTCATCGCCGGCTTGGCTGTCGTCGGTCTCACCGCATCGGCCTCGGCCTCCACCGGCCCGACCACAAACGGCCCCGTCGGCTGGGACGTCTACCGCCGACTCGACCGGCTCCCGGAACTCGCCGACGGATCCCGGGCCTACCAGTTCTCCAGCTTCGACCGCAGCGGCGGCAACGACGACGGCTTCTCCGGCCGGTACTCGTGCCTGCGCATCAGCGCCGAAGGCTGCGTCATCGCCGAGGCGACCGGCGCCGGCGAGATCGACTCCATCTGGTTCACACGCGACGAGGGTAACGTCTCCGCCACGGGCACCATCAAGGTCGTCCTCGATGGAAAGACCGTGCTCGAGGCCAAGCTCCAGGATGTCGTGGACGGCAAGCTCGGTGCTCCCTTCGTCTACCCGGTGGTCGCCAACGCGGCGCAGAGCTCCGGTGGCGTCTACATCAAGGCGCCCATGACGTACCGCAGCTCGATGCGGGTCACCACCGAGAAGAACCCGATCTTCTACCACGTCACCTACCGGAAGTTCACCACGCCGGACGGCGTCCGCACCTTCGACCCCACCGACCGGGCCGCGGACGTCATCGCGCAGCTCAAGGCCGCCGGCACCCGCGACCCCAAGCCCGCCCAGCCGGGCGCCACGACGGCCAAGCGCACCTTCGCCGTCCCTGCGGGCGATCGGGCGACCCTCGCCAGTGGCGTGGGCCCCGGCGCGATCACCACACTCCAGCTGACCATCCCGCAGCTCGTCGGCGCGCCCGCGCCGATCGCCGACGACGGTCGCGCCTTCGGCGTTGGCGGCGGCAGCGAATTTACCGCCGCCGTCGACCCGGCCAACACCGGCGTACGGCTCACTCGCCGGCTCGACCCGCACGTCGGGCACCAGCGAGCGCGCATCCTGGTCGACGGCGTACCGGTCGCCGAGTGGCCCGCCAACGACCCAGTGCCGTTCGGCACCTGGCTAGACCAAACCGTCGAGCTGCCAGTGAGCGCCACGGCCGGCAAGACGAAGCTGACCATCCGCAACGAGTTCGTCTCATCCGACCTCGACGTCAACGAGTTCACGTACTGGGTCGACAGCCTCGTCTCCGGCACCGCGAAGCGCACCGACACGGTCGACCTGGGCGCGGCGCACACCGACGCCGAGGCAGCACACGGCTACCGGATCACCGCGCAGACCTGGCAGGGCAGCAACACCTTCTCCTACCCGGCCGACGACGAGCGCAAGGCGGCCGTCGCCGCGTCCGACGCGGTGCTGCGTGACACCCGCCTGCGCATCTCGTTCGACGGAAGAACCACAGTGGACGCCCCGCTCGGCGAGTTCTTCGGCACCGGCCTCGGGCTGCACTCCGTCCGGTCCCTGATGTTCGGCGTCGACCCGGCGACCGCGACGCTCTCGGCCTGGTGGCCGATGCCCTACCTGTCGCGCTGGACGATCGAGTTGCACAACGGGGCCGACGTGGCGATCAAGCCGTCGGTGGCCACGGTGACCACGGCGCCATCCGCCCGCTGGGCGGCGGCCCTGCGGCCGACCGGCGACACCGGCTACTTCCAGGCGACCGCGACCAGCGCCGACACCACGCCCGGAGCGGACCACCTCTTCCTCGACGTCGCGGCGCGGGGGAAGTTGGTGGGGGTCACCCACACCATGGAGGGGCACATCCGCGCCGGCAACCAGCGGAACTACCTGGAGGGTGACGAGCGCGTCTACGTGGACGGCGCGCAGAGCCCGAGCATCCACGGCACCGGCACTGAGGACTTCTACGAGAGCGGCTGGTACTTCAACCACGGCACGTTCTCCGCGCCGATGAACGGCAACCCTGCCCATGAGGTCGCCGACTACGGCTGCCAGTACGACTGCACAGGGGCGTACCGGCTCATGCTCGCGGAGTCGGTGGCGTTCTCGACCGGACTGCGGTTCGGCATCGAGCACGGCCCGGGCGACCAGGACCCGGCCCGGTACGGCTCCACCGCGTACTGGTACGGCCAGGACACCGTCGGGCAGCGCTGGACGGACACGGTCGACGTGGGCGACACCGCCAGCGAGGCGGCCCACCAGTACGCCTCGGGCGGTGACCGGACGGTGCTCACGGCGACCTTCGAGGGCGACGACGGCGCACCCCGACCGGTGACCGACGACGTCCGAGCCTCCGCCGACCCGATCCGGTTCCGGGTGGCCCTCGACGATGACAACACTGGCGCGGTCCTGCGCCGGGTCGGCGACCAGTCGGCCGGGTACCAGTCCGTGGCGGTCCAGGTCGACGGGCGCGACGCCGGCACCTGGTCGCAGCCGCTGGCCAACGCGTCGCACCGGTGGCTGGAGGACGAGTACCGGCTCCCGGCCGCGCTCACCCGGGGCAGGGACGCGGTGACCGTCACCCTGACGCCGACCGCCGGCGCCCCGGCCTGGTCCGCGGCCCGGTACGCGGCGCTCAGCCTGGTCACCCCGTTCACCGACCAGCAGCGGCCGGAGGCGGTCAGCGGGCTCACCGCGACCAGCGGCACGACCAACGCCGTGACGGTGGCCTGGCAGCCGGCCCGCGACGACGTCTATGCCCCCGGGTACGAGGTGTTCGCCTCCCGTGAGGCGGGCTTCACGCCCGGGCCGGGCAACCGGGTCGGCACCACGACCCGCCCGAGCTTCGAGCACGCGGGTCTGGGGCTGCGCGAGACCTGGTACTACCGGGTGCGCGCGGTGGACGCGGCCGGCAACGCGGGGCCGTACTCGCCGGCCGTCTCGGCCAGCACCGGCGACACGATGCGGATCGAGGGCGAATCGCTCCTGCCCGCGCTCAGCGCCGACGCGCCGGCGGACGTGCAGGGCGACTGCTGCGGCATCCACTGGTCGCAGAGCGCGCAGCTGTGGTTCCACGCGAATGGACCGAACCAGAGCGTCACCGTCAACTTCACCGTGCCCACCACCGGGACCTACGACCTGCGCCTCGTGCAGACGCTCGCCCGGGACTACGGCACCAACACGGTGGCGATCGACGGTGCCCAGGTCGGGCAGGCCTTCGACGCCTACCACTCGCCGGAGGTGGTGGTGAGCGACCCGCTCGACTACGGCCAGCGGGAGCTGACGGCGGGCCGGCACACGCTCACGCTCACCGTGACCGGCAAGGCCGCCGCGTCGGTCGGCTACCTGGCCGGGCTCGACTACGTCGAGGCGCGGCTCGTCTCGTGACCGACCGGAGCCGCCGGGTCCATATCGGACCCGGCGGCTCCGGCCCCACCCGCAGCAGACCCGCAGACGACCCACGAGGTGCCGCATGACAGAAAGCCCGCTGGTCCGGATGACCGGCATCGGCAAGCGGTTCGGCGGTGTGCACGCCTGCCGCGACATCGACCTCACCGTCCGAGCGGGTGAGGTGCACGCGCTGCTCGGCGAGAACGGCGCCGGCAAGTCGACCCTGATCAACATTCTCTCCGGCGTGATCACCGAGTACGACGGCGCCATCGAGGTCGAGGGGCGGCGGGTGCGCTTCGGCGGCCCGGCTGACGCCCAACGCGCCGGCATCGCCACGATCCACCAGGAGCTCGACCTGGTGGCCGGGCTCTCCATCGCGGAGAACATGTTTCTCGGCCGCGAGCCGCGCACCCGGATGGGAACCGTCGACATCCGGCGGATGCGCCGTCAGGCCACGGACTATCTGCGCACGCTCGGCGCCGACCTCGACCCGCGGCGGCTCGTCGGGTCGTTGCGCGTCGGCGAGCAGCAACTGGTCGAGATCGGCCGGGCGCTGTCGCTGGACGCGCGGGTGCTGATCATGGACGAGCCGACCGCCGCGCTGGCGGACGCCGAGGTCGAACGCCTCTTCGCGACGATCGCGGAGCTGCGCCGGGCCGGCGTCGGCATCGTCTACATCTCGCACCGGATGGCGGAGATCGAGGTCGTGGCGGACCGGGTCACCGTGCTGCGCAACGGCAGCGTCGCGGGCAGCGTCGACCCGAAGACCGCCTCCCGCGACGACATCATCCAGCTGATGGTCGGCCGGTCGGTCGACGCGCTCTACGGGGAGGGGCGCAACGAGCCCGGGGACGTACTGCTCGACGTCCGCGGACTCGCCGTGACGCCACGCCGGCCGATACCCGGGCGGACCGAGCCGGCCGGGGTGGACCTCACGGTCCGCTCCGGCGAGATCGTCGGCCTCGCCGGTCTGATGGGCGCGGGCCGTACCGAACTGCTCGAGACGCTTTTCGGCGCCGGCGCCTCCGGCCCCCGCGACGGCCAGATGACGATCGACGGCCGCCCGTACCGCCCGCACGGCCCACGGTCGGCCCTGGCGCGCGGGGTGGCGTTCGTCCCCGAGGACCGGCGTGGCGCCGGACTGATGCTCGAACACTCGGTGACCGACAACGTCGTGCTCTCCGCGTTGTCGTCGCTGACGACGCTCGGCCTCGTACGCCGGCAGGCGGTGAAGCGGACGGTAAACGGACAGCTCAGGGCCCTGGCGGTTAAGGCGGCCTCGCCCGCGGTCGCCACCGCCACGCTCTCGGGCGGCAACCAGCAGAAGGTCGTGTTCGCCAAGCAACTGCTGACGCGACCGCGGTTGCTGCTGCTCGACGAGCCGACCAGAGGCGTCGACATCGGGGCCAAGGCCGAGATCTACCGGCTGCTGCACCAACTCGCCGACACCGGCATGGCCATCCTGCTCGCCTCGTCCGAGCTGCCGGAGCTGCTCAGCCTCTGTGACCGGGTGGTCGTCCTGCACCGCGGTCGCACCGTGGCCGCGCTGCCCCGCGCGTCCGCCACCCAACAAGCGATCCTCGCCGCGGCCAACGGGGACGATGCCAAGGAGGCCCGATGAACCCGCCCAGCCCCACCGCCGTCGCCGAAGCGCCGCCCGAGACACCGCCCCGCCGCCGGCTGATCCGGCTGCCGCGGGACCGGCACGCGATCTTCGACAGCTTCTTCCGGTTCCAGAGCCTGTTCGGCCTGGTCGCCGTCTTCGTCATCGCGATCGCCGTGTCGCCCGTTCGCAACGGCGAGAACGTCTTCCTCAGTTCCGGGAACCTGGCCAACATCGTCCGGGCGGTCTCGGAGATCGGCATCATCGCGGTGGGGATGACGTTCGTGATCCTGATCGGCGGGATCGACCTCTCCGTCGGGGCGGTGCTCGGGCTCGCCGCGGTCGGGTCGGCCACCCTGATGGTCGACAGCGGCATGGGCATCCTGCCGACGGTCCTGATCGTGCTGTTCATCGGCGCCGCGTTCGGCGCAACCCAGGGGGCGATCGTCGCCCGGCTCGGCATCCAGTCGTTCATCGTCACCCTCGCCGGCCTCCAGGCGGCCCGGGGCATCGCCCGGATGTGGTCCGGCGGGCTGGGCATCCCCATCGCCTACGGCGACGGGCCGCAGGAGGCCCCAGAGGCGTTCTCGATGCTGAGCGGGTCGATCAACGGGATCCTCCCGGTGCCGGCGCTGCTGTTCCTCGCCATCGGCGTCGGCGCGCTGTTGGTGCTGCGCACCACGGCCTTCGCCCGCCACGTGTACGCCATCGGCGGCAACGAGAAAGCCGCCCGGCTCTCCGGCGTGCCGGTGCGCCGCGTCCGCATCACCGTCTTCGCGATCGCCGGCCTGCTCGCCGCCCTGGCCGGGATCATCCACGCCGGGCAGCTCAACCAGGGCAGCCCGAACGACGGCGCCGGCTACGAGCTGGACGCGATCGCGGCCGTGGTCATCGGCGGGACGAGCCTCGCCGGTGGCAGTGGATCCATGGGCGGCACCATCGCCGGCGCCCTGCTGCTCGGGATTCTCAACAACATCCTCGCTCTCAACAACATCGACGCGAACGTGCAGCTGGTCGTCAAGGGCCTGGTCATCGTGGCTGCCGCCGCGTTGCAGAAGCTGCGTCCCCGCATCGCCTGACCCACCACCAAACGGAGGAAACCATGCGTTACACCCGAAGAGCCGCCACGATCCTGGCACTGGCCGCGCTCGTCGCCACCTCGGCGTGTAGCGTCGAGGACGACCCGGGCAGCAGCTCCGACGCCTCGGCGAAGTGCGGCAGCGGCAAAGAATTCCTGATCGGCATGTCCCAGGCCAACAACGCCGAGCCGTACCGGCAGGTCATGAACGACGACGTCACCAACGCCGCGAAGTCCGTGCCCGGTTTCAAGGTGGTCGTCTCGGACGCGGCTCAGGACAACAGCAAGCAGGTGGCCGACGTGGAGAACTTCCTCTCTCAGAGCATCAACCTGCTGATCATCTCCCCGAACGAGGCGAAGCCGCTGACCGCGGTGGTCAAGAAGGCGTACGACCAGGGGATCCCGGTCATCGTTCTGGACCGCAAGGTCGAGGGTGACGTGTACACGGCCTTCATCGGTGGCGACAACGTCGCGATCGGCCGGGCGGCGGGGGAGTACTACGCGAAGACGCTGCTGCCGCAGGGCGGCAAGGTCGTGGAGATCTCCGGCCTGCCGGGCTCCACACCGGCGGCCGAGCGCGCCCAGGGCTTCCGGCAGGGCATCGCCAGCAACCCGAGGATCGAGATCGTGGCGAGCCAGACCGCCGAGTGGTTGCGGGAGAAGGGCCAGAGCGTCATGGATGCGATGCTCAAGGCGAATCCCGACATCGACGCGGTGTACGCGCACAACGACCCGATGGCCGAGGGTGCCTACCTGGCGGCGAAGGCGGCCGGCAAGGAGACCGCGATCAAGTTCACCGGGATCGACGCGCTGCCCGTCCCATCGGGCGGCATCAAGGCCGTCGAGCAGGGCCGCCTCCAGGCGACGTTCCAGTACCCGACCGGTGGCCGTGAGGCAATCGACATGGCCAAGAAGATCCTCGTCGACTGCGCGAAGGACGTCCCGAAGACGACCACGCTCGGCACCATGCAGATCACCAAGGAGAACGCCGCGGAGGCCTACACCACGCTCGGCGGCAAGCAGTAGAGCTTTGGCCCGGGTCCGCCGCCGCAGGCATGCGGCGGACCCGCGCCGGCCGCGCGCACGTCCGGGTCACCACCACGCCACCGTAGAGCTCTGGAGGAACGCATGCCCCGCCCACCGTCCCGCGTCGGCCGGCTGTCCGCGCTGCTCGCCCTCGCCCTGGGACTGATCGTGGCCCCGGCGCCGGCCCATGCCGCCGATACCGCCGAGCTGAGCAACCAGCCGTACGAGAACCAGTCCGTCCAGGTCACCGCCGGCGAGTTCGTTAACGTGTACGACCCCAGCGTCGGCGAGAACGAGCGCTGGTACTACAACGACCACACAATGGTGCGTGACCGCGCGACGGGTCTGTGGCACGTCTTCGCGATCACCCACGCCGAGCCGGCCAACCCGTTGGACGAGAAGTTCTTCGGCCATGCCACGGCGCCGTCGCCCCGTGGCCCCTGGACGAAGCATCCGTTCGCCCTTGAGGCCGACCCGAGCGCGGGGGAGACGCACATCTGGGCGCCGTATGTGCTGTTTCACGGCGGCACCTACTACATGTTCTACGCGGGCGGCACCGCCGACCACGAGGCGTACCGGATGCACCTCGCCACGTCGAAGGACCTGACGACCTGGACGCGGCACCCGGGCAACCCGCTCTTCACCGACGGCTTCGACGGTCGGGACCCAATGGTGACCTGGGTCGGCGACCAGTGGGTCATGTACTACACCGCCAACAGCACTCCGGCCGGTGGCCACCACATTGTCGCCTACCGCACGAGCCACGACCTCGTGCACTGGAGCGACCGGCGGACGGCCTTCGAGCACCCGGCCACCGGCACCTTCGGCGGGCCGACCGAGTCGCCGTTTGTGGTGCACCGCGGCGGTTCGTGGTATCTCTTCGTCTGCTGTGAGAGCGGCTACCAGGACACCCGCGTGTACCGTAGCGAGGACCCGTTCCACTTCACCGTCGACCAGCTCGCCGGCCGGATTGAGGCGCACGCCGCCGAGGTGGTCAAGGACGACTCCGGCACCGGCCGGTGGTACGTCACGGGCGCCGGCTGGGGTCAGGGCGGGCTCTGGCTGGCGCCGCTGAACTGGCGTACACCGGTGGTGACGAAGGGGCGGCTCGTCAGCACGCCCTACTACCGGGCGGTCGTGCAGACCGTGCCCGAGTCCCGGCTAGTCTCCTACGAGGCCGACCCGACCGGCCGAGGCGCGTACCGGCCCGTGACGGACTCGTCGTTCCGTTCCACAGCGCCCTACCTCGCGGTCGGGACCTTCGGGCCCACCGACACGGCGGGCGCCGCCCGGAACGTGACGGTGTCGGCCGACGGCACGGACGTTCTTCTGGCCGGCATCCCGCTCGGCGACGAGCCGGTGACCGTCGACTGGCGCTTCCGGTTCGCACGGACCACGATGGACGTCGACCTCGCCTGGCATGTGACCGGTCCGACCAGCGCGCCGGTCTGGGAAGCCGCCTGGAACGTCGACTCGACCCTGCCCCGGCTCGCGGACCCGGCCGGCGCCGATCGCGACGGGGACGCGGCGGGCTTCACCCGGTGGGCGCTCGCCACGGACGACACGACCACGCTGGCGGTCGCGTACCGGGACGGGTCGGCCTGGAGCGAGGACAACCGGTGGTTCAACCGGCCGAGCGGCTCGATCGCCTGGCAGCCCCTGTGGCAGCCGGGCGGGCGGTCACTGCTGGTCGGCGACCTCGCGGGCGGGACCTGGCGCATCGGCGTGAGCGGCGCGCCCGCCGACACCGGGTTCGCAGAGTCCCTGGCCGCCTCGCTCAACGGCGCGGCGTAGCCTCCGGTCACGCGGGCCGGCCACAGGAGGAGGTGGTCGGCCCCCAGGAGTCGGCGCTATCGACGCCAAGGTCTGCACCATCGAGTCCCAAGGGGCGTCTCGGAGGCCGCCTACGTGATCCCCGGGCCGCTTCGACCAGTTGCAGGCGCGATCTGTCGCCGACAGCGCGTCGGAGACGACCGGATCTGCCGATGTTAGTGCGGAGTGGAAGGTTGGTTGATCGGCAGTATCAGGCCGTCCCGGCAACGCCGTACGCGGCGAGCCATACCCGTATGGCTTGGTCGGCCCAGCGGTGCAGATCGGCCTCGTCGTGGCGCTCACGGACCGCGAACGTCGCCTCGTTGAGTGGGATCGACAGGATCAGGTAGTTCAGGTGCTGTGCCGCCAGCAGCGGGTCCGGTGCGTGGACCAGCCCGCGCTCGGCGAGCCGGGCGATGGCGCGGGCGAGGGTCGCGGCGCCGCGTTCGGGTGCGCTCCGATGCCAGGTGCGGGCCAGTTCGGGGAACCGGACGGCCTCGCCGATGATCATGCGCCGCAGGTGGATCAAGTGGGGTTGCGTGACGGTGCTGACATGTTCGCGGGCGAAAGCACGCAGGTCGCGGGCCAGGTCGCGGGACTCGGCCAGTGATTCGGTCAGCGGTAAACCTGAGCGCTCCGCTTCAGCGATCGCGTTGGTGAAGACGGCCTCGAAGAGCGCCTGCTTGTCGGCGAAGTGCGCGTAGAGCGTGACTTTCGAGGCTGCTGCGCGAGCGGCGATCCGGTCCATGCTTGTACCCCGGTAGCCGTGTTCCAGGAACTCCGCCAGGGCAGCATCGAGAATCGCCTGACGCTTCTGCTCTTTCCGCACCCCTCAACTGTACTATACCGTTCAGTTCATGGAGGCTGTCATTACGTCCCGGGACGGGACCCGCATCGCATACGAGCAGCAGGGCTCCGGCCCGACGCTCATCCTCATCGACGCCGCCGGACACTTCCGCGCCAACAGTCCACTGGGTGAACTCGCCGCCCTGCTGGCCGAGGACTTCACCGTCGTCCGGTATGACCGCCGCGGCCGTGGCGCCAGCACCGACACCCCGCCATACGCCCCCGCACGCGAGGTGGAAGACCTAGCGGCGCTGATCGACACGGTCGGCGGGCCGGCGACGCTCTACGGTTACTCGTCCGGCTGCCTGGTCGCGCTGCACGCGGCTGCAGCCGGCCTGGCCGTACGTCGTCTGGCCTTGCTTGAGCCGCCGATCGAGCCCGCAAGCGACAATCCAGAGCAACGAGCGTTCACCGCTCAACTGCGGCGCCTCACCGGCGCGGACGCGGTGGAGTTCTTCCTGACCAGCATCGGTGTGCCCGCCGAGACCCTTGCCGGCATGCGGGACACGCCGCACTGGTCCGCCATGGTCACCGTCGCATCCACGCTGGCGTACGACAGCATGTTCAGCGAAACCATCGACGCGGACCTGCTTCGACACGTCACGGCACCGACGCTGGTACTGAACAGCGCGGGCAGCACCACCGATCTGACTCACATGGCAACGGTCGTAACGGAGTTGCTTCCCCAGGCCGTTCACCGCAGCCTGCCCGGCGAGTGGCACGGCGTGTCTGCGGGCACCCTGGCCCCGGTGCTCAGCGAATTCCTTCGCTGAGGCCGAGGGGCGACCCACGGAAGAAGCCGTCCGAGTGGTTAACGCGGGAACGACGGAAGCGCGGCGCCACCATCCGGATCTGCCGCGATCCGCGCGCAGCTGATGATCGCGGTTGCGTCGGTCGCCGTTAGAAACTTGCGGTGGTCTCGGGGCGTCACCCCGGCGGGCTGTGATCCGTACCGACAAAGGCAGCACCCATAAGAGCGCGTCTCAGGTGGCGGTTGGCTGACCTTGGTGGTAGATCATCTCTACTGTGGATGAACGGTTGGTTCACCAGTGGGTGCCGGATGAGT
>NZ_JBVJHK010000043.1:0-20702 GCF_055586845.1 Micromonospora sp. NPDC049139
CTGACCGTCGCTGAGATCCGCCGGCTCCTCAACGCCTTCGTCCTCACCGCACCGCTATCACCAGCGCACACCCTGCACTGGTCAACCTGGCGACGGAAATCCCAAGCCCGAGCCCGACGATCCCACTACCAGCGCAGACAGGCAAAGTGACGTTGGAGTACTAGGCGAGACCGAATCAGGGCGGCGTTGGCTCTGGTCTAGGAGCGGAAGTCGAACCGGGCCGCCGGATGCGCGGCGGTGATCCGGTCCCGGACCGCCTCGGGCAGCCGGTTGTATCCGAGGTCGACCGCCGCCAGCTCGGGCAGCTCGTCGAACTCCGTTGGCAGGTCCTCGAGCTTGTTGAAGGACAGGTCCACGACGCGCAGCCGGCGGAACGCCCCGATCCCGGCGAGGTGTTCGGCCCGCAGCTCGCCGCGGTCCTTGTCCGGGCCCCACCGGTCGATCCGCAGCTCCTCCAGCGCGCCCAGCGTCATGCCGAACAGCTGCCGCAGCACGGAGTGCGCCGGCTGCACCGGGTGCGGGCCGATCCGCCCGCTGAAGCCGAGCACCCGCAGGGCGGGCAGTTGGCCGAGGTCCGGCAGCGGGACCGTGACCAGGCCAAGGCTGTCGCCGAGGTCGAGCTCCTCGAGGCCGGTCAGCCGGAGCAGCCTGTCCGGGATCGCGTCGAAGTAGTTGCGGCTCAGGTCGAGGCGGCGCAGGTTCGGGAAGGTCGTGACGGCGTCGGGGAAGATTTTCAGGTACCCGCCGCCGCCGGCCGCCATGGACACCTCCTCGATGCCGGTCAGGCCGTGCGCGGACTCCGGGAACACGAGGTTGGTCCCGTCGGCGACCAGCCGCCGCAGCCCGACCAGGCCACCGAAGGAGTCCGGCAGCACCAGCGGCGCCACCCCGGGCACGTTCCGCCACGGGGTCGACCGCACCGGGCCGCCCGACATCGCGGAGATGTCCAGCTCCTCCAGCCCGGCGAGCCGGCCGACGGCCGCCGGCAGGGCGAGGGCGTCCCCGTCCCCGATCTTGTTGCCGGCCAGCCGCAGCACCCGGAGCGCAGCCAGATCGCCGATCGAGTCGGGCAGGGCGGTCAGCCCGCAGTGGCACACCGACAGGTGCTCGAGCCGGATGAGTTTGCCGATCGCCTCGGGCAGTTCGCCGATCCGGTTGCCGTCCAGCACCAGGGTGCGCAGCCACGGCATTCGCAGCACCTCGGCGGGGAACCTTCGCAGGTCGCGCCCGGTCAGGTCGAGGTGCTCGACCCGGTCGGCCACCGCGCCGGACAAGTGGTCGCGCGCCCGTTCGGACGCGATCCGGGCTCCGGGCCGCAGCACCGGCAGCCCGGCCCGCAGCCGGTCCAGGAACACGTCGAGCATCAGCTCCTGCTCGTCGGCGTCCACGACCTCGGGCACGAAGGCGTCGACGATGGCCTGCCCGGCGAAGTCAGCGTCCTCGGAGTCGCCGTAGTTGTCCACCAGGCGCGCGCCCGGGGCGGTCACGACGACCGGGTGGTCACGCTCGATCACCCACGGCGTGTCGACGGTACCGGCCTGGAGGGTACCCTCGCTGTGCTCGCCGTACACGAAGTGGGTGAAGGCGCCGTCGTGGATGGAGATCTCCGACCCGCCGCCCTCCAGGGTCTCGGCCTCCGTGCGACCGGCGACGTAGAGCCCGGGGTGCTCGTCGTACAGCGCGATCCGCCCGGTGACCGTCAGATCGCCGGTGACCACGATCAGCTCGACGGCGTCCTCGCGGTCCGCGGCGGACATCTCGCGGACGGCGTCCAGGAAGTCCCCGTCGAGGGTCAGGTCGCCGTCGAAGAACAGCGTGCCGCCGTAGTTGCCGTCGAACGCGGCGGACAACGCGCCGCCCAGGCGGGTATCGGCATCGTCGAAGGACGTGAACACGTAGGTCGCGGGCGTCGCCACGCGGGTGATCATAGGGTACGCCCGCGCCAGCCGTGCGCACAGTCTATTGTGGAGCGAAGGGTCGAGCCCTCCAACCGGGCGGCCTCCCGGGGGTTAGACGGGCATCTTGTCCAGCAGATGCGCCTGCTCGCCGGCCACCGCCGCGTGCAGCATCGCGTGCATACGCATCCGCGCCGCCCGGCGCACGCTGGCCACCTGGTCCCGCAGCGTCGTCACACCCGGCAGCAGCACCCGCCGGGTCCGCAGCCATGCCACCGCCGCGTAGAACAACACCTTCGGTTGATCACCCGTCGTCCACGCCTGCTGATCCACCCACTCCAGTAACGCCGCCTCCGAGTCGGCGTAGCCGGTGAACCCGTACACCTCGCAGATCTCCCACTGGTGCTCGAACCGGGTCTTCTCTCGCTCCAGGTACGCCTGCGGTGGCGCTTGATCGTGCGGCCATCCCACTCGTAGAACGCCAGGTCAGTCGCTTCCGTCCTGATCTGGCGGGCAACGAACTCCACCGCCTCCGGATGCAGGTCAGCTCGGCCACGCGGGAACCTGCCGAACCGGCCGTAGAACCGCAGCAGCAACGCGAACCCGAGGCGCGTCTCGGCGTGCTTGCCCACCACGAGATCCAGCTCGGCGGGCACGAGCGTCCAGTGCTCAACCAGCTCGCCGATGTTGAGGGGAGATCGACTCACAACGGTCAATCATCGCGGTAGCGACCTTGCAACACAGCCCTCAACCGAAGATCAACTATTTGGCCCCTGGTCGCAAGATCCTTACCAACACCCCTAGGTCTACGGGCTCGGCGACCTGTGCGCTGACGTGGCCGCCAGAATCCGGCACCGGCTCGGGCGTTGCTGAGACATCCTGAGCCGCACTTCGGGATCATCGATGAATGCAGGTGTTCTCGGCTTCCCGCCCGGAGTTGATTCATCCGTTCAACCGGGCTGCACCCGGCGCAGATCCACCGGCTGGTGCGCCTGGTCGCTCGCCGTGGCGGGGACGCGATAGCCGACGGGCGCCCGGTACACCCCTGGGCCCTGACGCTGCCGGACCGGGTTCTGCTGGTCGCCGTGTACTGGCGCACGAACCTGACCATGCGTCAACTCGGCCCATTGTTCGGAGTCTCGCACTCCGCCGCCCACCAGGTCATCGACACGGCCGGACCCTTGCTCGCGCTGGCACCGGTACGCCGCCGGCCGAAAGACCAGATCGCGATCGTGGACGGCACCCTGATCCCGACCCGCGACCACCGACTGGCCGCACAGAGCAAGAACTACCGATACTCGACCAACCTGCAAGTCGCGATCGACGCGAACACCCGCCTGGTCATCGCCTTGGGTGACGCAACCGGGTCTGTCAAACGAACGGTGTAACTCGGGTTATTGAGAGTTACTTGCGGCCTGCGGTCAGGCGGCCTTCGAACGTCATCTCGAAGGCGTTCAGGGCGGGTTTCCAGCGCATGGTCCACCGCCGGCGGCCCTGCCCGGTCGGGTCGAGGCTCATCACCGCGAGGTAGACGCATTTGAGGGCGGCGCCCTCGTTCGGGAAGTGGCCGCGGGCCCGGACGGCTCGGCGGATGCGGGCGTTGACGGACTCGATGGCGTTGGTGGAGCAGATGACGGTGCGGATCTCGGCGTCGAAGGCCAGGAACGGGACGAACTCCGCCCACGCCTGCTCCCACAGTCGAATGATCGCCGGGTACTTTGTGCCCCACGCCTGCGCGAACTCGGCGAAGCGTTCCCGGGCGGCGGCCTCGGTCGCTGCCGTGTAGACCGGTTTCAACGCCTTGGCGATGGCGTCCCAGTGCTGCCGGCTGGCATAGCGGAACGACGCCCGCAGCAGGTGGATGATGCAGGTCTGCACGACCGCCTCGGGCCAGGTCTGCCCGATCGCGTCCGGCAGACCCTTGAGCCCGTCGCAGACCACCATGCACGCGTCGGTGACACCCCGGTTCTTCAACTCGGTGAGCACGCTGAGCCAGAACTTCGCGCCCTCACCGCCGTCGCCGGCCCACAGTCCGAGGATGTCCCGGTTGCCGTCGACCGTGACGGCCAAGGCCACATAGATCGACCTGTTCGCGACCTTGCCGTCGCGGATCTTGACGTGCACCGCGTCGAGGAAGATCACCGGGTAGACCGGGTCGAGGGGCCGTTTCTGCCACTCGGTCATCCCGTCGACGACCTTGTCGGTGATCGTGGAGATCGTCTGCCGGGACACGTCCGTGCCATACACCTCGGACAGGTGGGCCTGGATCTCCCCGGTCGTCAATCCCTTTGCCGACAAGGCAATCACCATGTCCTCGACCCCGGACAACCGGCGCTGACGCTTCCGCACGATCTGCGGTTCGAACGTGCCGTCGCGGTCGCGGGGCACCTCGATCTGCACCGGGCCGACCTCGGTCAGCACCGTCTTGCCCCGCACCCGTTGCGAGAGTTTCCACCGTTCTTCCCTGCCGGGTCGCCCTTGTCATAGCCCAGGTGATCGGTGATCTCACCGTCCAGAGCGGCTTCCAGAACCCGCTTGGTCAGCTGCTGCAGCAGCCCGCCCTCACCGGTGAGCTGCAGACCCGCCGCACGAGCCTGTTCCACCACCTGGGCGACGAGCTGATCGTCGACCCCGTCTCCCACCGGCCGCGCCGGTCCACGCTTCGCCACCTGGTCAGTATCGACCTCGGTGATCACGACATCCGTCATCAAGTGCTGCTCCTTGATCAGGAGTTACACCGTTCGTTTTACAGTCCCTACAGAAGGTTGAAAGATCAGGGTTACGGCGGTTCGGGGTCGAGGGGCAGGCCGGTGTGAGCGAGAAAGCTGGTCAGGAGGTCGGGGCGGTACTGGATGCGCTTGAGCCGGTTCTGCACCACAGCGGCGAGCTGGTCCACGCCGGTCACGGCGAGGTTGCGAGGCTGCGTTTGACGTGTGACCAGACGTCTTCGGTCGGGTTGAGGTCAGGGGCATAGGCAGGCAGCTGGATCGCGTGGAGCCAGTCCCGGGCCGCGGCCAGTTCGCGCATCGCGGCGCTGACGTGGGTGTTGAGGTTGTCCCAGATCAGCACGATCGGCGCCTTGAGGTACTGGTGAGCGGCATCGAGCAGGGCGAGTAGTCGGTCTCGGCGAAGCTGCGCCGCTCGCCCTTGCGGGGACGGTGGACGCGTCGGAACGCCCTCGGTACCACCTCCAACAACTCCTCGGCGTCCGCCACACGCCAGCGCCCCGACATGACGTCAGCGTCAGCCACGACCGCCTGCCACGTTCGCGGGTGATCGGGGCCGCTGACGGACTCGTGGTGGTCAGCGGCTCCCGATCACTCGACGTGTCAGCGCACGTCGTACGCGCGCGTGATGGTCTGGGAGACCTTGGCTCCCTTCGCATCGGTGAGCTCGACGCGCAGGCTGACCTGCTTGCCGGAGTCACCGGAGTGGTCCACAACGAGGTCCGCCCCGGAGGACGTCAGGCGCGTCGTGCCCTGGACCCAGGTGATGCCGCCGTCCGTCGAGGTCCACACCCTGGCGGACTCGATGGCACTCGCCGGGTAGCCCGGGTTCGCCTGGACCCTGGCCGGGATCGTCACCGACCCAGCGGCGACCATCTTGAGCCCGTCGCCGGGCAGGTCGAGACGCGGAAGGAGCATCGGCAGCGGGCGGCTGTAGACGTCGGGCTCCTCGTGCGAGTCGAACGTCCACGACGTCTGGATCAACGTCGAGCGCTTCCAGAACTTCGCCGGCGCCCCGATCTTCTCCGTGGTCAACGTCAGCTCGTAGGTCGAGTCCTCTGACGGGACCTTGAAGACGTCGTAGGGGTAGATGCTCTTACCCACGGTGACACCGTTGCGCTTGAGCTCGAGCTTGCCCAGGTCGCCGAAGCCGCCGGCGTCGGCCCAGTGCCCTGCGCTGTCGGCCCAGATCGTCGGAGCGACACCGATGAGCTCACCCTGCCGCTCACCGATCATCTGCGGCACGCCGTCGTTGTTGTTCCGGACACCCGGTGCGAGGATCCCGCCGTGCCACGAGTCGGTGACCTCCCGGCCGGGCCTGAAGGTCCGGAAACGGTCGCTCATGACCTCGCCGAACGGGAGGCTCGAGATGACGGACTTGTACCACTGGGTGCCATCGGCGTTGAGATACTCCATCCGGGTGTTCGGCACGGCGAGGGGGTCGACTCCACCGATGCCGAAGGTGACGGTGCTCGGACGTCTGGCCGCCGTCATGTCACCGAAGTCGGTCGCGGCACCCATGCTCGAGTACGTCGTGTTGATCCGACCCAGGGAGGAGTCGGCCACGACGTGCTTCTGGGCCGTGACGAGCTGGCCGTCGGAGAAGAAGCCCAGCGTGTAGGCGTACCGGCTTTTCGCCTGCGCCGACCATGTGATGGTCACCGGACCTGCCGCGAGCTCAGCGCCGAGCGCGGCGCCCTCGCTGGTGGACAGGCTGTAGACGGGCAGTGGCGTGGCGTTGAAGCCGGCGGCCGGGAGCCACGTGCCGGGGTCGTCGCGGTAGACGAGCAGTGCCTTGGCGCCTGCGGCCGCGGCCCTCGTCTGGATTGGGAAGTCGCTGCCGCCCGGGATGTGAGCCACGGCCACCTTGCCCGCGACGCTCACGGCCGCGAAGTCGGCAGCGGTGCCTGCTCCGACCGAGACGGCCTCCGCAGTACCCTGCCCGTCGAGGTTGCCGACCCCAGGGCGCGGCGAGAGCGGGTGCAGGGCCAGCCCGCCGGACGTCGTCATGGACGAGACGAGCGGGGTGATCCTCCGGCTCCAGTGCCCGAACTCGAACGATCCGTCACCGTTGGCCACCTTGCCGGTGATCTGAGCGTAGATCTCGCGCGTCCCAGGACCGATGTTCAGCGTCCCCGCGTGCAGCCAGTTGTTCGGCCACTGCCGCTCGAAGGTGAGTGTCGTCGAGCGAAGCTCGCTGGGCTGCTCCGTCGAGACCGTGAGCGGGTGCGCCTGGCGGGCGTCGAGGACGAACGACGTGTCCTTGTCGATCGTCACCTCTGGACGGGCAAGGTACGCCACCGACGCCGGAGCCGACGGGTTCACCGCCCCAGGAGTAGGCGTTACCGCGAACGACGTGAGGAAGTAACGACCCGGGCGGACCGTGTAGGTCTGCACCTTTCCGCTGACGAAGCGCCGCTCCCCCTTGGACGTGTCGGTGTTGACGAAGTCGACCGACGACACACCGGCGGCAAGGTTCCCCTTGCGGTCGATGACGGACACCGTGACCGTCACCGACGGGGCGGTGGCGTAGAGGTTGAAGGCGGTCGAGACCCGCTGGCTGCCGTCGGTCGCGACGATGCGGGCGGTGATGTCGCCGAGCGAGCTGTCGGGGATGTTCGCGCCAAGCTGGACCGTCACCGGGACCACGACGCTCGCCCGCGCCGGGACGACCACGTGCTGCGGCAGCTTGAGCAGGGGCGTGTTGACCGGTCGGCCGTCGTTACCGGTGACCCGCTCGACGGAGAGGCGCAGGTCGACAGGAGCGTTCCCACGGTTGGTGTACGTCAGGCTCTTCGCCTCGTAGGCCTTGGTCTGCGGGTAGGCGAAGGCCCCCCCGTAGACGCTGGACTGCCCGGTGACCGTCTGGGAGAGCATCCGCGCGATGTCGAGACGACCCGCGCCGACCTCCTGTGCGGCTCCGGCGACGGTCGGGTCCGCCGAGGAGGTGAGCAGGTCCTTCAGCTGCGCACCGGTGAAGGTGGGGTTCGTCTCCTTGGCGATGGCGGCGGCGCCGGCGACGTGCGGCGTGGCCATCGACGTGCCGGACATCGTCTGGTAGGCGTACAGGCCGCGACCGCCGGCGGCGGCTGCCAGGATCCCCACGCCGGGTGCGGCGATCTCCGGCTTCAGGACGTGGGTGCCGCCCACCGGGCCGCGGCTGGAGAACTGCGCGGTCGCGTTGGTGGAGTCCACGGCGCCGACGGTGAGCGCGGACGTGGCGCAGCCCGGGCTCGAGACCGTGTTCTGGGACGAGCCGATGTTGCCGGCCGCGATGACGAACAGGCTGCGGCTGGAGCCGGAGAGCTCGTTGACGGCCTGGGAAATTGGGTCGTCACAGGTCCTGGTCGGCTGGACGCTACCCAGGCTCATGGAGACGACGTCGGCGTTGTTCGCCACGGCCCACTGCATGCCAGCGATGATCTGGGACTCGAAGCCGGCGCCCGAGTCGTCGAGGACCTTGCCGATGAGCAGGTCCGCACCCGGGGCGACACCACGCTCCTTGCCACCGCTCGCAGCTCCGGTGCCGGCGACCGTGGACGCGACATGCGTGCCGTGCCCGACGCGGTCGTCGGTGCCAGTCGCGGACCCGGTGAAGTCCTTGCTCGCCTTGATGCGGCCGATGAGGTCGGAGTGACCCGCGTCGACCCCGGTGTCGAGGACGGCCACGGTGCTGCCGGCACCGTCGAGTCCGGCCTGCCAGGCGACGGGCGCGCCGACCTGCGCGGTCGAGTCGGCGAGTGTCGCACGCAACGCGCGGTCGAGCCAGAGCTTGGCCAGACCGTTGCCAGCGCCCGAGCTCGCGTCGGTCAACTCCGCCCAGGCCGCCTGGACGTCCGACTTGTCAACGGCGTACGACAGCGAGTTGACCGAGGTCAGAGCGCTGCTGTCGCTGGCCCCGGTCGGCGTGGGCGTCGAGTCGGTGACCGTCCGGCTGCCGTCGTCATACTCGGCGATGACCCGGATCGCGTCGGCGTGGGCGTCGTCGAAGCCCTGGTCGACGAGGCCGGTCACGTTGAAGAGCTCGCGGTCGACGAGGTCTGCCGCGAGAGCCTGCGCCGCGGTGGCGGGGAAGACGTAGAGGTTGTCACCGTCGCGGAGCGTCTCGTGGTCGGGGACCGTACCGTCGTCTCCGGGCAGCATCTGGGCGATCGGCTGGCCGTCCGCCGCGCGGGTGAGCCGGACCCGGTCGCCGGAGATGAGCGTCACCGTCGCCGACTGCTGGGCCTGAGCGTGCTCGGCCGACCCGACGATGGGCCGGGGCTCGCCTGCGGCCGATGCTGCGGGGACTGATGGGGAGAGTGCGGCCGCGATGGCGAGAACGCCAGCGGAAGCTAGGGTACGACGACGCCAAGTGCGGCGCATGGGGCCTCCGTGGGAACGAGGCGGGCACGAAACCCGGATGTGGGACGACGCAGCACCGGTAGGACGTCCACGCCGCTGCCGACCCCTGGGTGGTGGTGGGGCCGGCGCCAAGGAGCAGAGTGCCGACCGAGGCCCGCCTCGGGGAACCTGGGCGGGCAGGCGAAGAATCGACATGTCGTGTTCTCGACAGCCGGCATGCGCGATGGTCGCACCCGAGCGGAGGTCTGAAGGGAGTGGTCGGTGACCCTGGAGCTCGATCTCAGCGCTCTTGGCCTGACAGCTGCACAGGAGCGGGAGTACCAATCCCTCGTCGTCGACGGGGGTGGCACCGTGGACATGCTCGCGGCACGGTGGCAACGCCCCGTCGACGAGGTGCTCGGGGTCCTCGGCTCGCTGCGCGACCTCGGGCTCGTCGAGGTGGCGACGTTCGAGGGCGACGTGCGCAGATGGTTTCCGACGGCCCCGG
Organism: Micromonospora sp. NPDC049139; assembly: GCF_055586845.1. Classification (NCBI taxonomy): domain Bacteria; kingdom Bacillati; phylum Actinomycetota; class Actinomycetes; order Micromonosporales; family Micromonosporaceae; genus Micromonospora; species Micromonospora sp. NPDC049139. The sequence goes on from NZ_JBVJHK010000043.1 coordinate 9,453, forward strand.
ATGTCGCGTTGCAGGGGTTGCTCAACTCGCGTCGGCACGCCTTGTCGGTGGCGGAGACGTCGGTGGTGGCGCTAACCGAGATGTTCCGCCGCGATCTCAACCATGCCGACGTCGGCGACCTGGTCGAGGTCGTGCTGGGAGCTGACGCGGTCCGTCGGCGGTTCCTCCAGCTCGAGCTCGGCGCTCGCGAGGAGGTCTGCACCTTCGTCGACGCCCGCCCTGTCGCGGTGAGTCCCGAGGAGAACACGGCGGAAGCGCAGGCGCTCGACCGCGGCGTGACGTTTCGCGTCGTCATCGAACGCGCGGCCTTCGAGGATGACACGACGGTTGCTGAGGCACGGGAGGCACTCGGTGCGAATGCCCTGATCCGCGCCGTCCCCAAGGTGCCCACCAAGTTGCTCGTGACCGACGGGGTCGTGGCCATGGCCCCGCTCTCGGTCCGGGGCTACGCAGCGGCCGCCGTGGTCATCAGGGCCCCGAGCCTCGTCCACTCGCTGGTGACCCTGTTCGAGTCCGTCTGGGCGGCGGGCATCCCCATAGTCCTCGACCCGGAAAAGGGTCTCGTGGACGGCCCCGCTGCTGGCCCGGACCCAGACGACCTCGCGCTCCTCTCGCTCATGCTCAGTGGTCTCACCGACGAAGTGGTCGGCAAGCAGTTGGGGATGAGCGGCCGTAGCGTCCAGCGCCGCCTCAGGGCGCTCATGGACTTCACCGGCTCGACGTCGCGCATGCAGCTCGGCTGGGAGGCGTCTGAACGCGGCTGGGTCACTCGTCGCTCCTTCGACTCCTGAACAGCAAGTTGCCGGCAACGACAGCCCGGCGGCCGAGCCCAGGAACGACTCCAGCACGGGTACGAAGTCGCCGGCCGACAGCCCGTGCAGATACAGCAACGGCAACACCCGACCCGCCGAGCCCGCCCGCACGGCTGAGGTAACAGATGTTGCGAGTGGCCGAATCCCATGAACCACTGCATCACTATCCCTCTATATCGATGCCGATGGCAGCAACGTTGTGTGTGGGGAGGGACCTGATGCAAAACTCTGTCCGGATAGTCGACAGCGCCGGGAGAGCTTCTTCCAGTTCTCGCAAACTCAACAGGTCACATGGCTTCCGGGCGCATTGTGTACAGTTACGCTGAAGGGTATTCCATTCAGCGTTCGGGCGGTCATTTCGAGCTCGGGAAGGTCTATCCCTGCCCGCACTTCATGGCTGCCCGAACCGCTGTGGGACCCGGTTTTCAAGCCCTCCTACGCCTGGCAGAACGCCTTTCCACTGCCTCGCCGGCTGCCACGAACGTCGCGCTACCGTCGCGGCGCCACGGCGAGGAAGGTCATGCGGGTGCGCGGGTGGCCCGGATGAAGCGGGCGCCCCACTCCTGGACGTGCGCGGCGAACTCCGGCGGCCCCAGGACCTCGAACTCGGCGCCCACGTTGCCCAGTGCCTGGGTTGGCCAGTCGAGGGAGGTCGAGGTCATGGTGAGCTGGCAGCTGTCCTGATCGAGTGGCTCGATCGTGCCCCAGCGGCCGACCACCTGCCGCACCCGCGAGGAGGGCGCGTGCACAAGGACCTCGACCGTGTACGGAGCCGGGGCCCCGCTCGCTGCCTGGACGAGGGCCACGGCGTCCTCGGCCGGGAGCAGGCGCGGCCGGAAGCGCGTGCCGGTAGCCGTCGGCTCGGTCAGCCGGTCGAGGCGGAAACTGCGCCAGTCGTGCCGACCCAGGTCGTAGGCCACCAGGTACCAGCGTCCGCCGAGTGCGACGACGCGGTGCGGCTCGACCTCGCGCTCAGTGGGTGCGGAGCCCCTGGCCGTGTAGCCGAACCGCAGCCGCTCCTCGTCCCGGCAAGCCTGGGCGACTGCGGTGAGCACCCCCGCCGCGACGACCGGCCCGGGCACGACAGCGGAGAGGGTCATCGCCCGCAGGGCGTCCACCCTGGCCCGCAGCCGGGGCGGCAGGACCCGCACCACCTTGGTGAGTGCGCGCAGAGATGCCTCCTCCATCCCCGCGATCCCGCTCTGCGCCGCGTCGCCGATGCCCACCGCGAGGGCCACCGCCTCCTCGTCGTCCAGCAGCAGCGGCGGCAGGACGGCGCCGGGCGCGAGCTGGTAGCCACCGTCGGTGCCGCGGGCCGCGCTGACCGGGTAGCCGAGCTCGCGCAGCCGCTCGACATCGCGGCGCAGCGTCCGCTCGGAGACCCCGAGCCGGTCGGCCAGTTCCAGGCCGGACCAGTGCCGGTGGGTCTGCAGCAGCGAGAGCAGTCTCAGGGTCCGTGAGCTGGTGTTCGCCATGGCGACATCCTGCCTCGACTTCCGGTCAGAAACTGGCCGGAACTATCCCTAGAGTCGATCTCGACGGTCACACCCGAGGTAAGGACAGAAGATGATCACACGTGAGATCCAGCTGACTGCCCAGATCACCGGCACCCCCACGCTCGAACATTTCACCGTCGCCAAGACCGAGGTGGACGGCGAGGTCCTGGTACGCACCGACCAGATCGGGCTCGCCGCGACCTACCTGGAGCTGATGCGGGCAGACTGCACCATTCCGGTCCCGGCCTGGCAGCCGGGGCAGCGGGTAGGGGTGGCCGCCATCGGCACCGTGGTCCGATCCGACAGCCCCGAACTCGAGGCCGGCGACCTGGTCCAGTCGATGACCGGCTGGAGCGAGTACTCGGCCGGCCCGGCCGGCTCGTACCTCAAGCTCAGCCGCGAGCTCTTCGCCGATCCCGGCTACTACCTCGGCCAGGGACCGACCGCCTACTACGGGATGGCCGAGGTAGCGGCCGTCGGCGACGGCGACGTGGTCTTCGTCTCCGGCGCGGCGGGCGGGGTCGGCTCGCTGGCCGGGCAGATCGCCAAGTGCCTTGGCGCGGCGCGGGTGATCGGCAGCGCCGGCAGCCCGGCGAAGGCCGACTACTTGGTGAACGAGCTTGGCTATGACGCCGCCTTCGACTACCACGACGGCTCGACGGCCGACCGGCTCAAGGAAGTCGCGCCCGAAGGCATCTCGGTCTTCTTCGACGTCGTGGGCGGCGAGCAGTACCAGGGCGCGCTCCAGGCGGCCCGGCCCGGAGCACGCTTCGCCCTCTGCGGCTCACTGTCCAGCCAGCTCGGCGACGCGGCGCAGCGCTTTCCGCAGCCCGACCGCGCGGCGGCCGAGGCCAAGGGCGTCGAGCTGCTGCCGTTCTCCTGCTACCACACGCCCGATCAGATCGCGGCCTGGCGCGAGCACTTCAGCAGCTGGCTGGGCGAGGGCCGCTTCGTCTACCCGCAGACAGTCGTCGAGGGCGGGATCGAGGACGTGCCGCAGGCGTTCCTCTCCCTGCTGCAGGGTTCCTACCAGGGCAATGTCTCGGTGCGGCTGCCGTGACCACACTCTCCCTCCGGGCCCTGAAGGGCGCTGATGGACCGCCAGTTCCTGCTGGGGCGCAACGATCGCACCCCGCTGGAGGTGATCGGGCGACTGGTTGCGCTGCAGGCACAGGAGCCCAACTGGGCCTATGTCGGGCTGTGGAGCAGGATCCACGCCCTCACGCAGTCCGAGCTCATCGCCCTGCTGGAGTACCGGGCAGGTGGTACCGGTTGAGACCGATGCGAGGGCTGCGAACGGACAAGACAGCACAGGTCATCATCGCCGGCCACGCCTTCATGCAGAACCTCCGACGCGGACACTACGAACTCGCCGTCGACGCCCCGCCCGCTCTGCGGGTCGCTACCGCATTCACCGAACTCGCTTGGGCGATCTGACCGCAGACCTCCACACCGGGGTTCAATACGTCCGCCAATCCCACAACGCAACGGTGTCGGTCAGGCCCCTTACGATCTTGTGCGCCCGAAGGGACTCGAACCCCTAACCTTCTGATCCGATAGGGACGGTGGTCGGAACGGGTCCACCGACACTGAGGGTCAGGGCTTGCGGGCGACGCCGGCCCAATAGTAGGCCGCATGCGGGTCGTCCGGTCCGGCGTCATCGGGCCGCCACGCCATGACGGGCACGATGCCCGGCTCGATCAACTCCCACCCGTCGAAGAACCGCTCCACCTCGGCGCGCGTGCGCGGCACCAGCGTCATGTGGCCCTGATTGGCGGCGGCCACCGCCGCGCCCATCTCTGAGGGGTTGAAGTCCTGCGTCGGATGGGTGATGGCCAGGTAGCTGCCAGAGGGCAAGGCCCGCGTTATGGTACGCAGCCTCTCCCCCGGCTCGTCCTCGTCGCGCAACAGCATGAGCACCGCGATGAGCGTAAGCGCCACGGGCCGGCTCAGGTCTAGCGTGCCAGTGAGGCGGTCGGCGAGGATCGTCTCCGGCCGGCGCAGGTCGGCGTGGATGTACTCACTGCGCCCCTCCTCGCTGCTAATCATCAGCGCCCGGGCGTGCGCCAACACGATGGGATCGTTGTCCACGTACACCACCCGGGTCTCGGGCGCCAGCGCCTGGGCGACCTCATGCAGGTTCGGCCGGGTGGGGATGCCGGTGCCGATGTCGAGAAACTGGCGGATTCCGGCCTCGGCCACCAGGTAGCGGGCCACCCGGTGGACGAACCGCCGGTTCTCGGCGGCCATCATCCGCAGGGTGGGGATCGCCTCGATCAACGCGGCGCCCACCGCCCGGTCGACAGCGAAATTGTCCTTTCCACCGAGCCACCAGTCGTAGACCCGAGCCGAATGCGGTACGGAGACGTCCACACCGGTGGGCGGGACATCCTCAGTTCGGCTTCCGGCGGAACGCGTCACGGTCGACTCCCTCAAAGAGCCGGGATGGACGTGCGTAGCCTAGATGACGTCCGCCCGCCCCGCGATCCGGTCCAATTCGGATGATGACGGCACTTCGGCAGGTCAGACCCTTCATGATCTTGCGCGCCCGAAGGGACTCGAATCGAACGCCCAACCTTCCGATCCCCGGGTGAGGGGGACAGGCTGACTGCGGCCAGATTTCCGCAGTCGACCTGGATCTGCGACCGAAGGCGGTCACACCTGCCGTCGCGGGCCAGCAGGCAATAGCCGTGTCGCCTGCTGCCCCAGCCGATGGCGCGCCCGCCACAGGCACCGTTGGCGGCGAGGAGCTTGAAGCAGCCGCGATGCTCAGCATCTCCGTCAGCCACCTCGACCGGCTCTACCGCGAGCGCGACAGCAACGGCTTCCCCGAGCGCGCGGCCGACGGCCGCACATGGCGCCGCCAGGACATCGCCAAATACGAACTGCCACGCGAACAGGCCAGGCGCAGCGCGCGTGACAGCGTCGACCGCTCCGGGGCCCCGGACGAACTGGTGGGCAAAGCGGAAGCCGCCAGAGTGCTCGGCTACAGCACCGCCAACGCCCTACCCAGTCGGATGCTGGAGCGCGCCGATGAGCAGTCAACAGGCCCAAAGGGGCGCTACCGCCGCAAGTAGAGGCGCGAAGCGCTGTGGGCCATCCTGGACGAGCAGGGCAGCACACCACCTCACCCCTGATCTGCTCAGCTGGCCCTCGGCGTAGGACTGCGGTCGACCCCGACCGATCACCCCACTCCCGCTCACCGCAGCGCCCGGCCCTGGCGGGCCGGGTTAACCGGAAGCGGCCTCCGGCCGTAAAGAGCAGGCCGACCGGCTCCGCCGTCAAGTCGAGCGGGCAGAGACCAGCCCCACCGCCCTCGCCTGACCTCGTCAACCGGCGATGCCCAGTCCAGCGTGGAACCGCACCAATCGGGTCTTGTACTCCCCGAAGGTCGGTCAGGCCTGTTCGATCAGGTGGTCGAGTTCCGCAGCGCGATCCCGGCTCGGCCCGCGATACGTGGTGACGGCCTCCCCGATCGAGCAGGTCGCAAGGTCAGCCCGCGAACTGCCACGCAATCGCCGGTCCGGGTCGTCGACAGGTCACAGGTCCGCGCTCCGCGCGGCGGGCTTCCCACAGGTTGATCGGCACCCGGCGTTGCTACCGGTGTGCAGCGGCCTGAGCAGCGCCGCGCCGAGGCCGCTGAGTAGGGCTACGTGCTTTACCTCCTGCCCATTGGCGGCCGCCGAACGTGCACGGTCGTTGGCGGCCGCCTCGGCTGGCCGGGTCAATCGTCGCGAGAGCAACCGTTCGCCAGGTGCAGGTGGTAAGGAGGTGGGGCCTGCGGGCGCCTGGCGAGAAGAGGCGGACCGGTTCTGAACCGGCGCGACGGATCGTCGCAGAGGGAACGCCGGATCAGTAATTCACCGAGTAGGTGAACCAAGCAGCGATCCGAGCGTTGCGTCGGGCTCGTGACGACGGGACGGCCACTCGATCAGGCTCGCCGGCCGATCACGTACATGCGCAGGCGTTGCAGTGGCGGCAGGAGGCCGTAGATGACGATCGGCACCGCGAGGGTGGCCAGGACGAGGGTGCGCAGCACCGTCGGTGTGTCCCGGAGCAGGTCGCCGAGTAGCAGTTGCAGGACGGTGAGCGTGGGGAAGACGGCCAGCCAGATCATCAGGGCCATGTGATGGCGGGGCGGCGGCCCGGCGCGCATCGGCGGGCGGGCGATCGGGTCCTCAGACATGGTGAGTGCTCCTCCAGTATTTGATGGTTGTGGGTTCAGAGACCGTGACGGCGGTCGGCGAGGACGGCCTCGGTGACTTGCCGTTCCAGTGCGGCCGAGAACGGGCGGGCGTCCGCGATGGCGCGCTGGACGTCCTGCTCGACCAGGTCGGCGTGCAGGGCGATGGCGGCGGCCGATCCGGCGCCGGCAGCGGTGATGACCTGGGCGCGCGGGTCGACGGCGTTGCCCGCAGCCCAGACACCGGGCACGCTGGTGCGGCCCCTCTCGTCGACGACCACCCAGCCGTTGCCGTCCACCTGGCAGCCCAGGCCGGTTAGCAGGCCGTTGCTCGGCACGAACCGGGGCCGGACGAAGATCGCCGCCGGGGCGACAACGCTTCCCCGGTCCAGTTCGACGCCGGCGAGCCGGTCACGGTCGATCACGAGCCGCGCCACCGTGCCTTCGACGATGCGGATACCGCGGGCGGTCAGCCGCTTCCGCTCGTCCGGGCTTAGGTCGTGGGTGTGCGCGAAGAAGGCGACGTCGGGCGACCACTGCCGCACCAGCAGCGCGTGCTGCACCGCGTCCACCGTGCCGCCCAGCACACCAAGCGGCCGGTCACGGACCTCGTAGCCATGGCAGTACGGGCAGTGCAGCACGTCCCGGCCCCACCGCTCGGCCAGGCCCGGGATCGCGGGCAGGTCGTCGCGCAGGCCGGTGGCCACGAGGACGCGCCGGGCGCTCAGCGCTGCTGCGGTGGCCAGGTGGACCCGGAAGCCGCGTTCGATGCCGACCACGGTGTCGTCGATGAAACGACCGCCGTACCCGGCGACCTCGGCCCGACCGGCGGTAAGCAGATCGTGCGGCGGTATGCCGTCGCGGGACAGGAATCCGTGCAGGTGGGTGGCAGGCGCGTTGCGGGGCAGGCCGGCGTCCACGACCGCGACCCGGCGCCTGGCTCGGGCCAGCACCAGGGCGGCGTTCAATCCGGCGGGCCCGCCGCCCACCACCACGACGTCATACTCGTTCATGGCGCCCAGGCTGCTCCGAGAGTCCGTAGGCGGCAACTATTGTTGCCATTTCCGGGAAGAGCGAGGTGGAATGGGGCCATGAATCACCCGCCCGCGATCGCCGCCGCCCTGACCGAGGTCGGCCCCCGCCTCAAACGCCTGCGCACCCAGCGCGGCGTCACCCTGACCGCGCTGGCCGAGGCCACCGGCATCTCCAAGAGCACCCTGTCCCGGTTGGAGGGCGGCCAACGCCGACCCAGCCTGGAACTCCTGCTGCCGATCGCCCATGCCCATCAGGTGCCACTGGAGGAATTCGTCGGCGCACCCGAGGTCGGCGACCCGCGGGTGCGCCTGGTCCCCCGCCGGGCGAACGGCCGCACGGTGCTACCGCTGACCCGGCAAGCCGGTTCGCTGCAGGCCTGGAAGGTGATCATCCCCGTAGACCAGACCGAGCCCGACTTACGCGTCCACGAGGGCTACGAATGGCTCTATGTGCTCTCCGGACGGCTCCGCCTCGTCCTGGCCGAGCACGACTTCGTGCTCCGCGCCGGCGAGGCGGCCGAGTTCGACACCCGGCTGCCGCACTGGTTCGGCAGCACCGGGGAACACCCCGTCGAGATCCTCAGCATCCTCGGCCGACAAGGCGAGCGCATGCACGTACGCGCCAAGCCCCGCGCCCCCAAGCCGGCAACTGACGGTGCACGACGTTGAGCGGTCAGGTCGGGCAGCGACGGGGGTATGGGCACAGGAGCCGGCAAGATCAGGTGCGCTCATCCAGCCACGATGAGGGCGCCCATCCCCCGGACCCGTCACTAGCGGTAATCAGAACTCATGCTCCGTAGTGGTCGTCGTGGTACTGGCCGCTGCCGGAGGTGAGGCTGCTGTTGGAGTAGTAACCGGTATCACTGGGGGTGCCAGCTCGCCGAGCTGACATTGCTGTGGGTTCTGCCGGCGCGCCGGTGCCCGTCCGAGGCGGGAATGAGCTGTGCGTTACTGGTCTGGTGCGGTGACGACGCAGTGCACACTCGCCTGGTGATAGGCAGTGTCCGACGGATCAATCTGGCCGTCGACATCGACGTCGACATGATTACGCCAGGAGATCAGTTGACCTGTCGATTCGCAGGGTCGACGCGCCGTCGTTCGGTTGTTGCTTACCGACTTGGGCTTGAGTTGCAACCGTCGCCGATCAAGCCTTGCGGCGCCATGCGCCGTCCGTGGAAAGCTCGTAGAGACAGTTACGGACACGAGCCGTGTCCGCCGTGCAGTCACCCTTTTCCCACTGCCCGCGCCCAGAGACATCCGGCGCTGAGTAGTGAGGATCATCAGGCAGGCTGATGGGCGTACACCCGATCGCCAACGTCGCGATCCCGCCGTCTGGTGCCCGTTCGTCGCCGGATTGATCACTCGGCCCTGCTCGTCGACGTACCGGGCGCGGTCTCCGATATCAGACGGCGCGAGACCCGGAACCGCATCCACGTAGGTGACAACTTGACCTGGCTGGACCCGGTCCTCCGCGCCTGCCGGCGAGGCAAGACCTGTGCCCCCGACCACCACACTTGTTGCGACCGCAACCCGCAAGATTGTCGCTGAAGCTACGGGCGGGCCTAAACGGCCCTCGACCGAGCAGAACAACTGGGACGAGAGAGCAGAACTGAGGTTGATCCGTCTCGACGGACGGCCAGCCCATTCAAGAAGCTCCGCCGCCTCAAGCCGCTGCCCGCACCGGGCCGCCAACACGGCGGGAACCTCGTCGCGCCAGACCAGCCGGAATCCGTCCGATGTAGGCCACGTCGGCGTCCAGGGCAGGTCTACCGAGTTTCACGTGATCGACAGGTCGTCGAGCTTCTGGTGATTGCTTTCCAGGTGTTCCCCGGCGAAGTCAAGCACCACTGGACAGTCAGCAAACCACTGCTCGTCATCGGGGTCCCAAGCACCGGCCAACTCCTAGGCCAGCTCAATGGCTGATCGAAGGCGTGGCCACCATGTCTCAACGCCGCGCTCCTCTTCTTCATATCCGGCCTGGCAGATCTCGCGATCCTGGCTACCAGCCTCGCCATCCTCGGCGTGGCCTCCTCCTCACGGGGCTCGCCATCGCGCTGCGGAAATAGGGACGGCATCGAGACAACCCGGAGTCCCTCGACCGCAAGTCAGCTCCGTGACAGACACATCTACATATGCCAAGCTAGGCAAGTGAAGCCCCGCCACAACCTCGGAACGCCTCGGAAGCCACCGACGGGTGCGCAATGACGGACGACACACCGATCAGTCACATCGTGCACCTGGTCAGATCCTTTGGAGACGACGCGACCGCACCGAGGGAGATCCAGTTCGGCAGACGACTGCGCCCTTCCGCTCTCGCCATTCTCTGGGTCCTGCTGGTCGCCGGCACGCTCAGCACAAGCCTCCTAGTCCTGTTCCTCTGGATAAGCGACTCGCCGGGGTGGTGGTTCAATCTGATCTTCACCCTCCTGCCGGCCTTCTTTTTGGCCGGGTGTGGAATGGCATTGACGGAATCGAGAAAGCTCTCACGCCGCGAGGCGCAGCTCGCCGAGCGGTGGCACGCGACACGGAACCACGCACGACCATCAGCGGGACGCGTCATCGACCGCACGGTGAGCCTTATGGAGCACGGGAGCGTGTCATCTTTTACCCTCACCGTCGACATCGAAGGGGCATCGCGCATCCGCGCACGCTGGTACCGCAGCAACCCGGAAAACGCAGACGCAACTCTCCTCCAGACCCAGATACCCGCAATCGGCTCTAAAGCACGTGTGTGGTCTGTCGGAGTACCAAACGACGACGAACCCCTGATCGTGGAAGCACTCGATGCCAGCATCGTGATCCCATGAGCGTGCTCTATCGACTTCTTCCACCAACCTCGCTGGGGGCGCGGCGGGGGCTGCGCTGCGCCCGGCCCCCGCACCGGGCGAGGATCGCAACCGGGCCAGCTACCAGCAGGTGCCGCCCGAGCCTCTGTGGGCTGCGCCCGGTCCCCGGCCGGGCGAGGATCGCAACGGTGCGACGATGGGCGCGGAGCCCGCGCTGACACCACCAGCGCAGCGAGTGGCGCCGGCCGGTTCTGGACGCAGGCTGGTCGCTGTGCGGGGTTCGGCGAGTTGCCTGGCAGCCGAGATCCGGGACAGCCGGTAGGTGCGGTCCGCGTCTGATCTTGTGGCCAGCAAGTAGCCCTGGTCCCGTACGGTGACCAGGCCGATCGGGTCCACGGTGCGCCACCTCGGGGTCTGGTCCACAGCCGCGTAGTGGATGCGCAGTCTGTGTCCGGCAAGTACCGCGCGCCGGACCTCAATCGTTGTCGCATCGGGCTGAGCAACCGACGGCCACGGCTCGTGGCGAGCTGCCGAAACTCCAGATCAGGCGAGTGCGGCTGAAGTACTAGTGTTCTGAGTCGTTAATTCGCCGGCAGTATGTGGCGAGGCTGTTGAGGATGTCGTCGGCGGTCCTGGTCCAGACAAACGGCTTGGGGTTGGCGTTCCATGCGTCGATCCAGGTGCGGACGTCGGCTTCGAGTTCGGCGAGGCTGCGGTGGCTGGATCGGCGGAGCTTGCGGTTGGTCAGTTCGGCGAACCACCGCTCGACGAGGTTGAGCCAGGATGCCGAGGTCGGTGTGAAGTGCAGGTGGAAGCGGGGATGCGCGGCCAGCCACCGCTGCAACGCCGGGGTCTTGTGGGTGGCGTAGTTGTCCAGGACCAGGTGTAGATCCATACCGGTGGGCGTGTTGGCGTCGATGACCTTCAGGAACTTGAGGA
>NZ_JBVJHK010000044.1:0-17012 GCF_055586845.1 Micromonospora sp. NPDC049139
CGTCCTGTTCGCCATGCTCCGCGACAAGATCCCCTACCAGCCCCGCCCCACACCGCCGATCACCGCTTGACGAAACCCATAGGGACACCCCCCCGGGCCACCCGACCTAGCGGGTCACTGCGGTCTCCCGCTCCATACGCGACAGCTTTTCCGGATTGCGCACGTGGTAGGCGCCGGTGACGTAGCCGTTCTCCACTCGTACCGCCACCACGCCGTCGATCTCTCCGTCGATTCGCACGAGCAGGCCAGGGCCGCCATTGACCTGCACCAGCTCGACCGACCTCTCTGCATCGCGTTTCCACCAGCCGACGGCCAGCAAGCGAGCCACGTTGTCGATCCCCACGACGGGCCGCAGCAGGGCGTGCTTGACTCCGCCGCCGTCGCTCAGGGCGACGACGTCCGGTGCGAGGATGTCGAGCAGGCTCTGCAGGTCGCCGGTTGCGACAGCTCGCTGGAAGGCCTGGAGCGCGGCTCGGTGCTCGGCAGGGGAGCCGGTGCCGCGCGGTCGGCGCGCGGCGACGTGTGCCCGTGCCCGGTGGGCGATCTGGCGGACTGCGTCCGGGGTCTTGTCGACGGCTTCGGCGATCTCGTCGTAGTCCAGGTCGAACACCTCGCGCAGCACGAACACCGCCCGCTCGGTCGGCCCGAGCGTCTCCATCACCAGCAGCATCGCCATCGAGACGCTGTCGGCCAACTCGACGTCCTCGGCCACATCGGGCGCGGTCAGCAGCGGCTCGGGTAGCCACGGCCCGACGTAGGACTCCTTGCGCCGGCCCAGCGTCCGCAGCCGTTTCAGCGCCTGTCTGCTGGCGATCCGGATCAGGAACGCGCGCTGGTCCAGCACCACGCTCAGGTCGACGCCCACCCACCGCAGCCAGGTCTCCTGCAGGACGTCCTCGGCGTCGGCGGCGGAACCGAGCATCTCGTAGGCAATGGTGAACAGCAGGTTTCGGTGGGCGACGAACGCCTCGGTGGCCGAGTCCATGGGGTTGTCACGAGCGAGGGACTCGGCTGTGCCTGTCGGCTGCTCGTTTCGTTCGGTCATCGCTGTTCCTGCCTGTTCGCTCGCGACCGCGCCATATCCATACGATCCCGGCCCCGCCGCTCTGTGACACCGACGATCGGTGGTCTATGTCACATGGGTCCCGGTGTCACAGGGAGCGGGCCGCCGGGATCTCTTGCTCGTAATGACGCAACGCTACGAGTGAGGAAGTCTCAGCATGTCTGCACCCACGACGACCGGCCTCCGGTCGCGCATGCCCAATCCGCTCCCCTTCATCCCCGAGATGGCGGAAGTTGGCGAGGGTCTGCACAAGGCCCTCAGGAACGGTCCGGTTCCCCCGACCACCATCAGCCTGCTGCACCTGCGCGCCGGGCAGATCCTCGGCAGCACGTACTTCACCATCCGGGAAACCAGCAACCTCCGCAGGATTGGGGAATCAGAGGAGCGGATCACCGCCGTGGCCACCTGGCACGACGCCACCTACTTCACCGACGCCGAACGGGTTGCGCTGGAGCTCGTGGAGGCGGTCCTCACCCCGAACCCGGCAGGGGAGCGCGTCCCCGATGAGCTGTACGCCAAGGCGTCCGTGCACTACGACGACAAGGCGATGTGGTCGCTCATCATGGCGATCGCCCACATCGGGTTCTTCACCCCCGCCGCTCTCATCGCCAAGCCGATCCCCGGCATGCCCCCCGGCCAGAACTACAGCGAGTAAGAAAGGCACCAGCATGAGCATCACCAAGTTCGCGGTGGCGGGAGCAACCGGCCGGCTGGGCCGTCACGTCGTCGACGTCCTCACCGAGCAGGGGCACCGGGTCGTGCCGATGTCCCGAGCCACCGGCGTGGACATCATCACCGGTGAGGGTCTCGCCGAGGCCCTCACCGGGGTCGAAGCCATCATCGACGTCGCCTCGTGGCACTCCTCCGACCAGGAGGCGGCGACGCAGTTCTTCCGCACGTCGGCCCGCAATCTGCATGAGGCGGGCCAGAAGGCGGGGGTCGCCCAGATCGCCATGGCGTCCATCATCGGCGTCGACAAGGCCACCGCCGGTTTCGTCGCCGCCAAGAAGGTACACGAGGAACTCCTCCTGTCCGGTCCGCTCCCCGTCCGCATCCTGCGGGCCGCGCAGTTCCACGAGTTCGTCGGTCAGCTCCTGGACTGGCGGCAGGGCGACGTTGCCTACATCCCGGCCCTGCCCACCCAGCTCGTGGCCTGCCGCACCGTGGCCGAGGAACTCGTCGACCTCGCCACCGACCCCGGCATGCCCGCCTTACGAGCACAGATCCCCGAGATCGCCGGACCTTGCAAGGAGACCATGGCGGCGGCAGCCCAACTTCTCGGCGCCCGCCGAGGCATCAAGGTCGTCGGGGTCGACGGCTCCGGCATGCCCGATGCCGAGATCGCCGCCAACGGCGGGTTCCTGCCCAGCCCGCACGCCAAGCTCGCCGGCCCCACCTTCCAGGAGTGGCTCGACACCCAACCCTGACCCTGCGTGAGCCGGCCGTGCGCGGCCGGCTCACCGGTCTCGGTACCGAGGCGCTGCTGAACGATCCCGCGGCGCGCGACACCACCAACTAGCGAGGACGAAAGTCATGGCACACACAAAGGCGCAGGCTCCGGCGGCTACGTCCCGCCGCTGGGCCGCGCTGTTCTTCATCGGGCTGGGTCAGCTCATGATCATCCTGGACGCGACCGTCGTGAACATTGCGCTGCCGTCGCTCCAGCGCGACCTGGGGATCTCCGACGGCGACCGGCAGTGGATCCTGACCGGGTACACGCTGGCGTTCGGCAGCCTGCTGTTGCTCGGCGGCCGGATCGCCGACTACACCGGCCGTAAGCGGGCCTTCCTGGTCGCGCTGCTCGGCTTCACCGCGGCGTCGGCGCTCGGCGGCGCGGCGACCAACTTCGAGATGCTGTTGACCGCACGCGTCCTGCAGGGCGCGTTCGGCGCACTGCTCGGGCCGTCCGCGCTGTCCCTGCTGACGGTGACGTTCACCCAGCCGAGGGACCGCGCCAAGGCCTTCGGGATCTGGGGCGCCATCTCCGCCGCTGGCGGCGCGGTCGGGCTGCTGGCCGGCGGGGCACTGACCGACTACCTGGACTGGCGCTGGTGCCTCTACGTCAACATCCCGCTGGCGCTGATCGCGGCGATCGGCGGGTACGCGGTGCTCGCCGAGTCGCGGCGCGCGGATAAGGCCCGCTTCGACATACCCGGCGTGCTGCTGGTGACCGGCGGGCTGGTCGCGATCGTGTACGCCACCAGCCAGGCCGAGTCCGCCGGCTGGGGCTCGACGAGAGTCATCGGCCTGCTGGCCGCCGGCGCAGTGCTGCTCGCTGCCTTCGCCCTCGTGGAGGGCCGGGTGCGGCAGCCGCTGCTGCCGCTGCGGGTGATCGCCGACCGCACCCGCGCCGGTGCCTACCTGTCCGTCGGCATGGCGATCATCGGAATGTTCGGGGCGTTCCTCTTCATGACCTACTACATGCAGGTCGTCAAGGGATACTCGCCGATCAGGACGGGCGTGGCCTTCCTCCCGATGACCGTGGCGGTCCTGATATCGGCCGGTGGCCTCGCCACCCGGCTGCTGCCCAAGCTCCCGCCGCGGGCGCTGATCGTGCCCGGCATGCTCGTCAGCTGCGGCGGCATGCTGTGGATGCTCACCCTCGACGCCGGCACCGGATATGCCGGCGGCGTATTGGTCGCGCAGCTGCTGCTTGGCTTCGGCGCGGGCATGATCATGCCGGTGGCCCTCAACTACGCCACCCACGGCGTCGACCAGGGCGACTCGGGCGTGGCCTCGGCCAGCTTCAACACCGCGCAGCAGATCGGCAGTTCGATCGGCACCGCGCTGCTCAACACCATTGCCACCGGCGCGACCGTGGACTACCTGGCCTCGCACGGTTCGGGCCCGGCCGTCGCCAGGCAGGCCATGGTGGAGGGCTTCGGGGCGGCCAGCGCCTGGGCCGCGGGGATCATCGCGGTTGGCGCGCTGATCGTCGCCGTGTTGATGAACGCCCCACGCCCCGGGCACCAGGGCGCTGCCGAGGGCGCCGGGAGCGCCGAGCCGCTGCTCGTACCCGCCTGAGGGCACATCCGCCGAGAGCCGACACCTCAACCCACCGGCACCCGACCACCCACCGAGGAGCGATCCTGTGTCAACGCCAAGCAAGCTGCCCTCCTCCGCTCATGCGGAGCGGCCCGCGCATCCCCGATTCTTCGGCCTGATGAAGGCGAGCACGGTGTTGCTGGCCGCCGCGCTGCTGGTGCAGGGGATCACCGCTGGACAGCTCCTGTCCAGCGAGGGCGACAGCCAGTTGCATGATGCCACCGGCCCCTTCGTCACGGTCGCGATGGTCCTGCAGATCATCGCCGCGCTCCTGGTGTGGCGGGCGGGTCACGGGTCGCTGCGATACCTGGCCGCCAGTGCGGTCCTTCTCGTGCTGATCGGCATCCAGTTCGTGGTCGGTGGGAGCGGAAAGCTTGCCGTCCACGTCCCTCTCGGCGTGGCGCTGTTCGGCGCGAGCGCTGTCCTCGTGGCACAGGTATGGGCGACCCGCCCCCGCCCGCACCGCCCACCGATCTGAGAGCCCGACTCACCCGTCTGGCGAGAACGGCTGGTCCTCGTCCATGCTCATCGGGTTTCCTGGCAAAGCCACCCGGGATGGATCTGCCGCGGCGTCGTCGCCGGCCGCAAGCCCGGCCGGCGGCTAGCGCGTGTTTCGTAAGGGCCTGGTGGGTGGTGAGGTAGGCCCGGCGTGGCGGTGATCGATAAAAGTTGAGGTCTCCGGTAGATCGGTTAGCGACCAAGCAAACCGAAGACCGACCGGAGACCTCGTGCCCAGGGTAGCGGCAGCGAGGCGGCACGATCTCACCGACGCTCAGTGGGCGGGGCTGCGGCCCGTCCTGCCTGCGGAGCCGAGCCGGGGACGTCCGCCGCGGTGGACGAAACGACAGATCATCAACGGGATCCGGTGGCGGGTCCGGACCGGAACGCCGTGGCGGGATGTGCCCGAGGTGTACGCCCCATGGCAGACCTTGTATCGCTGGTTCCGGCGATGGCAGCGTGACGGCACCTGGGCGAAGGTCCTGGCAGGGTTGCAGGCCGCAGCGGACGCCGCCGGCAAGATCGCCTGGACGGTGAGCGTCGACTCCACGATCAGCCGCGCCCACCAGCACGCCGCGGGCGCCCGACGCGACGGCCACCTGCAGAAGGAACCCCCGGGTGGCGTTGCCGCCGAGCCCGACGATCACGGGCTGGGCCGATCGAGGGGCGGATTCACCACCAAGACGCACCTGGCCTGTGAGCAGGGCCGCAAGACCCTCGCCGTGGTGATCACCGCTGGGCAGCGCGGAGACAGCCCGCAGTTCATCACCGTCCTGGAGCGGATCAAGGTGTACCGGGTCGGCGGCGGCCGACCCCGCACCCGTCCCGACCTGGTCCTGGCCGACGAGGCCTACACCAGCCGCAGCAACCGCGGGTATGCCCGCCGCCGAAAGATCCGAGTCTGCATCCCGAGCAAGGCCGACCAGGACGCCCACCGCAAGGCCAAGGGATCCAAAGGCGGCCGGCCGCCCGCCTTCAACCCCGCCGACTACCGAATGCGGCACGCCGTGGAGTGCGGCATCAACCAGCTCAAGCAGCACCGGGCCATGGCCACCCGCTACGACAAACTCGCCGTCCGCTACGAAGCCACCGTCACCATCGCCATCATCAACCAGTGGCTCCGAGCCTTATGAAACACGGGCTAGGTCGGGTGGCCCGGGGGGATTTCACCCCCGGGCTCCCACAGAACCGTGCGTAACAGTCTCCCGTTACACGGCTCTTGTCATCCTGATCAGCTGAACCGGCACGCTGGGCACGCCGACATCGTGCGCGAACTGGTCGGCGGCCAGGTCGGCTGGCGGCGGCCCGGCGACAACGTGGTCGAGGGAGACGAGGCGTGGTGGGCCGCCTACCGCGAGAGGCTGGAATCCACCGCGCGCGAGTTCGCCTGAGGACGCGGTCTTCGCGTAACCCGCGGATGCCGTCCAATTCGTCCGAGAAACCGTTTGCATTCGGCCAGCGGCCGTCGCAGCCCGAAGCCAAGGTCACATGCACGGATCTGCCGCGAAGCGCTCGTCACCGAGGGGGATGTCAGCGCCGGTCGCCGGCGTCCAGTCGTGCCGAGATCTGTGCGCTATCCGCTACGGCGCATCCGGCCAGTCGGCCACGATGATCAATGGAACTGAGTCCGGCGACCGGTAGTCGTCACCAGAAAGGTACTCGATGTGCTGATGCCGGTTGACTGTCCGGTCATCGGCGGTCTCGGCTTGCTCGGCCACACCATCGAGCGCGTCCCAGATGATGTCGAGATACTCGCGACCACCGGAGAAATGTAGCGTGGTTCCGCCTTGCAGACTGACAAGCAGCGGGCCGGCGGTCACCTCTTGGCCGACGGCCCCGCCGGTGATCGCCACGTCAAAGGGCTCAGCATGTTCGCGTAGCAGCCGGCCGAGGGCGCGGAGGGCAGCCGGCGGGCCGGCAAGCTCCAGCTCGCCGTCGCTGACGGAGAGACGGCAGCGCCGGTAATCGTCCACCGGTGCATTGTCCTTCACCTCGCGGCCCCTCGCGTCGCCGGCACCGCCTTCCGGATCTGCCGCGAGGCGCGCGCCGACAGGGCGCGTTGTGCTCGCCGCTGGCGACTGGCGTACGGGCAGGATTGACTACGAGTCTTGGACGAGGAAACACCCGTGCCGGCCGTCGGTGGAGATGAACGCGAACGCCACCGGTGCGGCGCCGAGGTTGAGGTAGAACGGTTTCCAGTTCGCATCGAGGCGCAGTAGGGGCCGCCACGGCCCGCTCTTGGGCCAGTCGTGCTCGTTGAGCATCAGCGCCGTCCCGCCGATCTTGTCCTGGTCCAGTGCCTGGAAGTAGCGGTCCCGTTCGTCTGGCGGCAGCGCCATGTAGGCGTCGTACGGCAGGTGCTCGGGGTCCTCGCCGCGAATCAGCTCGACGGTGTACTCCGCCGGCGACCCGTCGCCGTGGTAGAGGGTTGGGCCGCTGGTCAGTGGGCTGGTCGCCCCGTCGAAGACGCCGCCGGGCTGGATGATGACGGCGTTCTCGCCGCTGTCGGGGAAGATGACGTCCGGGTCGAAGTGCTCCACGTCGCTGCCGTGGTCGCCATGGGTGACGAACACGTAGGCCAGCCGCCCCGGGCCGGCACCGGCGAGCTCGGGCTCCAATGCGATCTGGCAGACGAACCGCATCGGGGTGTCCCAGCCTTGGCTGACCGGCCACTGCGGTCCGGTAAGCCAGACGGGCTGACCGCCGAACTTGGTGACCGGCTCGGTCACCGGTGCCTTGGCTTGGTGATAGTTCGCGATCCGCCATACGGCAGCCATGGCGGCGACCATAGCAGATAGCCCCAGCACCCGGCCCGCAGCCAATCGTGACAGCGCTGGTCGGGTGATGGCGGGTCGACAGCGATGATCGCCGGTAGATATAGCATCAACCTCGACCTGCTCCTGAACGTGTCCTCATTTGCCGCGGAGTAAGCGCGCTGGCTGCCCGAGCGCCGGTCACGTCGCGTACACGTCGTCTGAGGTCTGGGAGCCCGTGCGAACGCCCGGTCGTGCCGAGATCAGTGCGTCCGCTTCTCCGCGTTCGCCGTATCGAACGGCGCGCTCGCCGAGGGCTCATCGAGGCGCAGGATCGTTTCCTCAGTCTCTTCGTTGCGCCCGTTGGCGAAGGAGATCTCGGTACCGGTGATCGCGAATCCTGCCCGCTGCAGCACCTTCAGCGATCCCACGTTGTCGCTCGTGGCACGGCCGAACAAGGGCCGGACATGAACCAATACCAGGAGGAGGGCCAGCGCCCGGGAAGCGATTCCCTGCCCCCAGAACGACCTGTCGATCCAATAGGTGACCTCGGTGTCGCCGTCGATGACGAAGCTGCTGATGCTGCCGACGACCCGCCCATCGAGTGTGATGACGCGGGTGGTGACATCAGGGGACGTCCTGACCTTCGCCATGTGGGCATCAAAAGCGGCGCGATCGTCGGGATCCTTGGCGGTGAAGGCCGCCATCCGGACCGACTCGGGGTCCCGCATCTGCTCGAACAAGGCGTCGAGATCGGAGTCGTCGACCGGTCGCAGCGCCACCTCAGCCACAAGCGTCTCCAAACCTGGCCGGCATCCATCAACGAGGGCGAAGCTACCACCAGCGTCCGACAGCCCGTGGAGATCGGACGTGTCCGCTTCTGCCGCTTCGCGTGGGCTGGTGTTCATCGCCGATGGTGGCGCACGGTGATGTATGACTACCTCTCCTGCTTCGGCTCCCAGTGTCGTACCTGCCGATCAACTCGTTGTGCGCGCTGCGGTGTCCGCCTTCCTGGGCCGCTACCGTGGCCAGACTCGCGTCCATACTGAGTCCGACCTACGTGTGTTCCTGCGCCGGTGCACCGACCAAGGCCTCCGTCCGCTGGTGGCGGCGCGGGTGGACGTCGAGCGGTACGTGCGCTGGCTGCAAGACGTTCGCCGGTACCAGCCCTCGACGGTGTCGCGGCGCCTGTCGGTGGTGGTCGGGTTCTATCGGGTCTGCGTGATCGACGCCATCCTGGAGCACTCGCCTGCCGACTATGTCCGCCGGCCCACGGTGCCGGCCGAGTCGCCGACCCTCGGGCTGGGGCACCTGCAGTTCGAGGCCCTGATCACCACCGCCCGCAAGTCCTCGAACCCGAACGACTTCGCCCTGGTCGCGCTCTTGGGCCTGCTCGGGCTGCGGATCTTCGAAGCTTGCGGGTCGAACATCGCCGACCTAGGCGAGGAGCACGGCCACCGGGTCTTACGGGTGCATGGCAAGGGCGGCAAGGTCGTGCTTGTCCCGCTGCCACCCGCGGTGGCCCGAGCCATCGACAGGGCTGTCGACGAGCGCACCAGCGGGCCGATCCTGCGCAACACGCTCGGTGTGCGGATGGACCGGCACGCCGCCACCCGCCGGCTCAAGCACCTCGCTTACGCGGCGGGGATCCGGATGCCAAGGATGCACCCCCACATGCTGCGCCACACCTTCGTGACCACCATGCTCGACGCCGGCGTCAGCCTGCGCGACGTGCAGATCGTCGCCCGCCACGTCGATCCGCGCACCACCATGCGCTACGACCGAGCCCGGAAGAACCTCGACCGGCACCCCAACTACATCCTCGCTGCCTACATGGCCTCCGGTACATGATCAGCCGCTCACGGCTCTATCGAGGAGCGGGCACCGGACAAAGTGGGGATGGGGTGCCGCGCAGGCCCTCTGATATTGACGCAGGCGTCGAACCGAGCCAGAACGTCGAAGGTGGTGAGCAGGCCGTGTGGCCTATCGGCAACCTCGATCACCGTTGCCGCCCCGCCTACCTCACCGATGGGCGAAGACGAAGCCACCCTCGACGTTCGGGGCTGGGCGATGCGACATCTCTGCCTCGACAGTGAAGCCGGCAGCGTCCAGCCAAGTCGCGACCCGAGCCGGTGGCCGCCGGCGCACGTAGACATTCATTGGGTGGCCGCCGTAGCCCTCCGTCTTGAGCTTGCTGCCGTCCCCGGCATGGAAGCCCAGCAGCAGGGCCCCGCCAGGCCGCAGCACCCGAAAGAACTCGGCGAGGACCATGGGGATCTCGTCGTCGGGGACGTGGATCAGGGAGAACCACGCGAGCAGGCCGGTCAGGGAACCATCAGCCAGTTCGAGACCCGTCATGGAGCCGACCTCGAACCGCAGGCCGGGATGGTCCCGCCGGGCCACGTCGATCATCGCGGGCGATAGGTCAACGCCGAACGTGTCCAGGCCGATGCCGTGCAGGTAGGCGGTGATCCGGCCCGGACCGCAGCCGACGTCGGCGACCGGCCCGTTCCCCTGGGCGCGCACCAGCTCGGCGAAGAGCGCCAGGATGCCCCGCTGGAACGGCTCACCGGCAAGGGCGTTCCGCAGCAGGTCGGCGTAGCTGACCGCCACGGTGTCGTAGGAAGTCCGTGTGTCGTCGAGCCAACCGGGAACGCGCATGCGGAGCACGCTAGCCCGACTCGCGCGGTGGCGTTGTCCTGGGCAATGCGACCATCGGTCCGCGCGAATGAAACCGTCGTGACCGTCCTGTATGCAGACCATGATCGCGCACACGGATCTGCTGCCGACAACGATCGGACGCGCGCTCTCGAGGAGCGTAGTGGGCCGCCTGCGCGCTGCGATTCATCGGGCCGAGGCTGGCTAGACTTCTTCAGTGGTCGACTCCCGCGACGATGCCTCGAAGGACGAAGGGTTCGAACCCGTCTACGTCGAGCTGGATTGGTACGACGGGCCGCGAGGCGGCCTGGCTGACATCGGCGGAGTGCCGCACTACTTCCGGGCGCTTAACGACTACGCACGCCCCGGCGATCCCGACGACGAGCACTTCGTCTGGCCAGCCGGCCAAACCGCGCTGGCCTGGGAACGTGAACAGTGGGCCATCTTCGTCGAGTGGAACGGGCGCTACGAGGCTGACACCGCCACGCCAGACAGCCACCCTGGCCACGGCGGTGTGAACATCCGCTACGACGAACTGACCAGGCTGCTCCAGCCACACCGCATGATGCCGACGGACGCCCGTCGGATGAAGGTCGAGTGGCGCTGGGACCCACCGACGCGACCGCGATACCACACCAACGGCCCTGGCTACCGCGCCAGCTGGCGCCCGGCGTAACAAAGCCGCCTCCACGTACGTGTGCACGGCCTCGACGTCCGACTCTGTCCTGTCATGCCGCAGGCAGCGCGCGACGGCGCTGGCGCGTCCGTCACGACCGGTATCCGTCGACCCATGCACGTACAGGCGCGACACCGTTCGGACATGGCACCCCTCTGTGTCATCAAGAGGCGGCAAAGAGCGGTGTTCTAGGCTGGGGTTCGGCGGGTCCGGGAAGTGACTGTTCCGAAGTGTCGATCATGGGGCTCGGGTCGACCGCGCTGGATTGAAGAGTCGCCCCCACGTGTCCTCCCGGGCCCGTCCCGGCGTTCTTGGCGTCCTTGATCATTTGCTTGTAGACGATGTCGGACAGCCGGCGCTTGAGTGCGCGCATGGCCTCCATCGGTGTTTTGCCGGCGGCGAGTTTGCGCCGGTAGTAGGCGCGGCCTTCGGTGTCATGGCGTAGCTGGACGACGGCCATGATGTGGAGGGCTCGGTTGATGCGCCGGTTCCCGGCCCGGGACAGGCGGTGGCGTTGTTGGTCACCGGATGAGGCGTCCAGGGGTGCGGTGCCGTTCCAGGACGCGAAGTGCCCGCGGGTGGCGAAGCGGCTGATGTCCGCGACGTCACCGATCAGGCGGGCGGCGCCGGACGGGCCGATGCCGTGGAGGTCCTGCAGGCTGCTGCCGGTGGTTGCGACGAGCTCGGTCAGTTCCTTGTCCGCGGCCTTGATCTTCTTGTCGACCTGGACCAGTTCGGTGATCAGCTCGGACGCGAGCCGGCGGCGGGTGCGCCCGACCAGATCGCGCGGCCGGACGGTATTGAGCAGGGCGCGGGCCTGCGGAGCGGACAGGAACTTCTTCGCCCCGCCGGGCAGCAGTTCCAGCAGCAGTTGGTGGATGGGGTTGAGCAGGTCGGTGCGGGCGTGGCCGAGGCCGTCGCGGCGGTCGGCCAGCAGCCTCAACGCAACGGTCAGGTCGTCGACGGTGACCTGCCGTAAACCCTTGGCGCGCAGGGCTGCGACGGCGACGCTGTGGGTCGACCGGGTCGGTCTTGCGGCCCTGGCCGGTGTCGAACACCCGGGCCCGCGCGGACAGTTTCGCCGGCACGTCCACCACCGTTTCGCCGTCAGCGACGAGGCGTTGGGCGATGTGCCGGCCGATGCCGTTGCACCCCTCCACCGCCCAAATCCGGTCCTTGTGCTGACGGCCGAACTTGAGCATCGTCTGGTAGCCGTCGCGGTCGGTGCCGAACCGACCCTGCGCGAGGATCTTCTCGCGGCCGTTGATGATCTCGATCGTCGCGGACCGCTTGTGCGGATCCACACCGATGATGACCTGTCCCACGCTCGTCCTCCTCGATCAGACCGGGGCTGAATCCGGCGAGGAGGGCAGCGCTACTTCGAGCTGGGCAGACCCCTGACTTGAGCCTCTCCGCGCCACGGTGACCGGCAGGACGCATGCCATGAGTGAGCCATACCAGAACGCGGTGGGCAGCCGATGAGAGAGCGACCCCGCCGGTCACCTCGACCACGCCTGGCCGGGCTGCGGTCGTACCACCAGTAGATAAGTAGCCGATGAGCGGTCGTCGCGACAGGACCATCCGACGCGTCTCGGTCAGGCGCATGCACTGTGCGAGATAGGACCGGATGCGGTATTCGCCGCAGCAATCTCCCGGACGTCCGGAGGCAGACGTTCGGCCTACGATGTGTCCCGGCTCGGTCCGCCTGACCATCGAGCGCGTTCAACTCCGCTCACGATCTTGGAGGTATCTTGAAGCTTTTGCTTACGTCCGGCGGTGTAACGAACCCAAGCATCCACTCGGCGCTCGTGCAGCTTCTCGGTAAGCCGGTCTCCGAGTGCCGGGCCCTCTGCGTCCCGACAGCACAGTGGGGTCACCCGATGTGCGGACCGGCATCGGTGCAGGGCTTCGTGGCCGCCGACCTCGCTTCCGATTGGCGGTACCTGTCCGGCCTGGGCTGGGCTTCGCTCGGTGTCCTCGAGCTCACGGCGCTGCCCAGCATCGACGCAGAGCGATGGATTCCCTGGGTCCGGGAGACCGATGTGCTGCTGGTCGACGGTGGCGACGCGACATACCTGTGTCACTGGATGCGAGAGTCCGGGCTGGCCGATCTGCTGCCCTCGCTGCCCGACACCGTCTGGGTGGGGGTGAGCGCGGGAAGCATGGTGATGACACCCCGGATCGGGTCGTACTTCGTCGAATGGCCGTCGGCGCCGGACGACCGAGCTTTGGGAGTCGTCGACTTCTCGATCTTCCCGCACCTGAACCTCTTCCCCACGAACACCCTGGCCGACGCCGAGCGGTGGGCGGCCGACATCGGCGTCCCGGCCTACGCCATCGACGAACAGACGGCCATCAAGGTCGTCGACGGCTCCGTCGAAGTGATTTCTGAAGGGCAATGGACGAAATTCGGGTAATTGTCAACTCGGCGGCCATCCGGATCTGCCGCGATCCGCGTGCTACGCGGCGTCGACAAGCTGGCGAGTTGCCGTCCGGTCGTGCCGATGCCAGTGCGTTCGATCATGCTGCCGATGACCGGACTCTACGCAAGCCCGCCGACCATGTTGGCTGGATCAGCAGCGCCGCAGGGCTCGCCCGCGACGAGGTCGTGGCAACATGCGCCGCATGGAGATTTTGCCGGGCGAGGGTGTGGCATTGGCGAAGGTCGGCGAAAGCCGCGACATGGTTGAGAGCCGACTCGGCCCGCCCGTCCATCCCGGACGGCACAGTAGGGCGGTGTACGAGACGAGCCCGATGCTGGTGCTGACCTACACCGACGAGGACACAGTTGAGATCGTAGAGATCGCCTACGCCGGTGACGGTGGCGAGGAGGTGTTCTACGACGGCGTTCAGCTGACGTTCCGGTTCTTGGACGACGTGGTCGCGGACTTGGAGGCGAGGGGTCATCAGTACGAGCCGATCGACATCGGCTACCGCTTCGAGCCCGGCTTCGCCATCTTCTCGATGGGGTCACGCGGGGCGCGCGATCTGGACCCAGATGCATCCGAGGATCACCCGCGCAGGATTTGCGAAGGTGTCTCGGTCGCGCCCTACCACTATTTCGATGGGCCGACCGACGAGGAGATCGAGGCTTACATCCGCAGCCGGGAAGGCAGCCGGTGAGCACGACCCCCGAAGGAACGGGTACTGCCCGGCATGATCCCGTGCGCGCTCATGCCGCTCCAGGTGGACTGGCGTTCGTCACCGGTGGTGACGCACGGTGACGTATGGCTATCTCTCCTGTTTCGGCTTCCAGTGTCGTACCTGCCGATCAACTCGTTGTGCGCGCCGCAGTGTCGGCCTTCCTGGGTCGCTACCGTGGCCAAACCCGCGTCCATACCGAGTCCGGCCTGCGGATCTTCCTGCGCTGGTGCACCGACCACGGCCTTGACCCGTTGGCTGCGGCGCGGGTGGACATCGAGCGGTACGTGCGCTGGCTGCAAGACGTGCGTCGCTACCAGCCCTCGACGGTCTCGCGGCGACTGTCGGTGGTGGTCGGGTTCTATCGGGTCTGCGTCATCGACGCCATCCTGGAGCACTCGCCGGCCGACTACGTCCGTCGGCCCACGGTGCCGGCCGAGTCGCCGACCCTCGGGCTAGGTCACCTGCAGTTCGAAGCCCTGATCACCACCGCCCGGAAGTCCCCGAACCTGAACGACTTCGCACTGGTCGCGCTCTTGGGTCTGCTCGGTTTGCGGATCTTCGAAGCCTGCGGGTCGAACATCGCCGACCTGGGCGAGGAACACGGCCACCGGGTCCTGCGCGTGCGCGGCAAAGGAGGCAAGGTCGCCCTCGTCCCGCTGCCACCCGAGGTCGCCAGGGCCATCGAGCGGGCCGTCGACGAGCGCACCAACGGGCCGATCCTGCGCAACACCCACGGACGGCGGATGGACCGGCACGCCGCCACCCGCCGACTCAAGCACCTCGCCGTTGCCGCGGGGGTCCGTATGCCGAGGATGCACCCCCACATGCTGCGCCACACATTCGTGACCACCATGCTCGACGCCGGCGTCAGCCTCCGCGAAGTACAGATCGCCGCCCGCCACGCCGACCCGCGGACCACCATGCGCTACGACCGGGCCCGCAAGAACCTCGACCGCCACCCCAACTACATCCTCGCCGCGTACATGGCCTCCGGGACATAGCCAGCGCTCGCGGCTTTGCCGAGAAGAGTGCAATCGATCATGGCTGTCACGGTTGGTTCTGCCGTTACTAAACTACTGAGCGATGAACTCCGCCGATTCCGTCGGTCCGACTCACATGACCGACCAGATCATCGCCGCCCGTAAGGAGCTGGCCGACGATCTCGCCGACCTGACCGAGGCCCAGTGGGCCGCCCCGTCGCTCTGCGAATCCTGGACCGTAGAGGAGACGCTGGCGCACCTGACCTCGGCCGCGCGCATGACTCCGTTCCGCTGGATCCGCAGCATGGTCGCAGCCGGGTTCCGCCCGGACGTGCACAACCGGCGCCGCTTGAACGAGCAGCTCGGTGTGACGCCCGCTGAAACGCTTGCAAAGTTCCGGGCAGCCATCTCGGCCACCACCGCGCCCTTGGGACACCCCGCCGCATGGCTGGGCGAGATCGTCGTGCATGGCCAGGACATCCGCCGCCCGCTCGGACTACATGGCGGGCCATCGGTCGAGGCGGCCACCATGGTCGCCCGGTTCTTCGTGTCCAAGAACTTCGCCGTCAACAGCCGCAACGTGGCCATAGGCCTGCGATGGGAGGCGATCGACGGGCCGTTCCACAGCGGTGACGGTCCGATCGTCCGGGGAACGACGGAAGCTTTGGTGATGGTTCTCGCGGGCCGGCGTGCCTACCTTGCGGACGTCACCGGCGACGGCGTCGAGACGGTGAGCGCCCGCATCTAGGCCATCGGCGGGGCTCCGGGCAGGCTCGTTGCCGGGTTCATAGCCCGGAGGCCGCTCGCGGTCGGCGTAGCGGCCCTGGTCGGCTCACCGTCGAGAGCGACGAACTCGCCACGGGAATCTGTCATCGCCATGTCCTGGCACCGGCCGAACATCAGCGCGCATCTGCCGCGACCCGTGCGCTACGCATCGTCATGCGGGGAAGGGCAGGCGGCGCCCGGACTGGCCGATGAGTGGACGTGTTTCGGCTCGTCTATCAGGCGCCGCGCCGTGGAATCACCGATTGTTGGTTGCCAGACAGTGGGCGGTGGGGTCGGTCAGTCGGTCTAGTTCGGTGCCGGCGAGCCGGCGTACCATCGGGTCGGGGTCGCTGGCATACCGGTGGAGGATGTCCGGGGCTGCGTCAGGCGCGAGATGTCGCGCCGCAACCGCGACCCGCTGACGGACGTCGGGGGCCGGGTCGGTTGCGAGCTCAACCAGGAGTTTCCGCCAGTGCGTTGGCCTGCCACCGGCGCCGACTAATCCATGGATGGTGGCCGCCCGTACCGCTGCCTGGTCGTCTCGCGCCAGCGCCGTGAGCTGCGGTGCCACGCGGGGATCGGAATCGACCGCCTTCGCGAGCGCTTCGGCGGCCTCGACCCGCAGCTCCAGGTCTTCGTCAGCTGCGAGCGCGAGCAGGGCGTCGACTGCGGCCGGCCCGCCGACCGAGCCGAGGGCGTTGCGGGCGTTCTCGCGGACGTGCGAATCGGGGTCGTTGAGTAGCCGCAGCAGGGCCGGGGTCGCCTCGCGGTTGCCGAGGCGCCCGAGTGCGTACGCGACCATGGACCGTACCCGCGGCGCCAGGTCAGCGGCGAGGGCAGCGAGCGGCATCACCGCGTCAGCCCTGCCGCTGTAGCCAAGTCTGCTAATCGCCGACACTCGTACCTGCTCGTCCAGGTCGCGCAGCGCCTCGACGAGCACTTCGAAGGCTCGATCGTCAGCGGCTGAGTCAGGAATCGAGCCGATCGCCACGGATCTGATTTTCGGGTCGGCATCGGTCGCCGCACCGGCCAGCAGTTCGACGTCCTGCGCTTCGGCCACGAACCCGAGTGCCCACAGCCCCTCGCGGCGCAACTCGAGCGCGTCACCGGTGACCAACTCAAGCACTGCGCGCCGGGCGGCCGGCCGGTCCCCGTGCAGCAGGTCGATGATTTCGGTCTGTAAGCTGTCCTGGTCGTCCCCGAGTTCGCGGGCCGAGGCGCGCAGCAGCGCCGGGACCGCCGCCACGCCCTGGATGCCGGCCAAGACGCCAGCAATCAGGTCGCGACCGTAGAAGTTCCCTTCGTCGAGGAACCGGTCGAGTGCCTCGGCTACAGAGGTTGAAAGGTCAGGGTTACGGCGGTTCTGGGTCGAGGGGCAGGCCGGTGTGGGTGAGGAAGCTGGTCAGGAGGTCGGGGCGGTACTGGATGCG
>NZ_JBVJHK010000045.1:0-12978 GCF_055586845.1 Micromonospora sp. NPDC049139
CACCCCCCGGATCATGCGTACGACAGGGGCAGTAAGTCATACCAGGCCGGGCGACCGAGCAGTCCCCGGCTGGGGACGATCAAAAAGGTAACGGGGGGGGGGGGATTTCACCCCCGGGCTCCCACAGAACCGTGCGTAACAGTCTCCCGTTACACGGCTCTTGTCATCCTGATCACCAGAAACGCGGTGTCCATGCCCAGTGGGCGAAGAGCCTTGGGTACTGGCGGGTGATGCGCTGCCAGCACTGTTGGGCCTTTCTGAAGGGTCGCCGCCGCCATCAACGAGTGGCTGTAACCAGCACAGTGCAACGGACCTTAGTCGACCCTGACCACGTACTTGCCCCGCACCCCGCCCGCCTCCAGCGCCCGGTGTGCCGCCGCTGTCTCCTCCAACGAGAAGCACCTGTCCACCACAGGGCGCAGTCCACCCTCCGCCACCTGGCGGGCGAGGTCGTCGAAGAGTGCCCGCGTGGGGTTGCCGCTGAAGAAGCGCACCCGGCCGCCTCCGTGTACGGCGCTGGCGGCGATGTAGCCGAGTGAGGCGGCGGGCCGTGCCGGGTCGAAGGCGATAGTGACCATGCGTCCGCCGGGTGTCAGCAGGCGCCGGAAGGCCCGCAGGTCGGTGCCCGCGGTGTCGAGGACCACGTCGAACAGGCCAAGTTCCCTCGGCGGGACGGTCCGGTGGTCGATGGCGTGGTGGGCGCCGAGCGTGCGGACGAAGTCAAGGTTGGCGGCGCGGGCCAGGGCCGTCACCTCGGCACCATATGCCTGTCCGAGCTGGACGGCGGCGTTGCCGACGCCGCCCGCAGCGCCGCGTACGAGCAGTCGTTCGCCGGGGCGCAGCCTGGCCTTGTCGCGCAGCGCTGTGATGGCCGTGGTTGCCACCGGCAGTGCGGCGGCTGCCGCCAGATCCAGTCCGTCCGGGACCCGGCCGAGCCGCTCGGCGCGGACTGTCACGTACTCGGCGGCGCTGCCGAATCCGGTACGGCCCACGATGCCCCACACACGGTCGCCGACCGCGAAGTCCGTCACGCCGGCGCCGAGTGCGGCGACCTCGCCGGTGAGGTCCAACCCGACGCGCTGCGGGAACTTCCGTCCGGTGAAGAGACGGAGGCTGCCGGAACGGGCCGCCAGTTCGCTGCCGTTGATGCTGAACGCGCGCACCCGCACGAGTACCTCGCCGGGCGCCGGTTCGGGGCGTGGTACCCGGCCCACGTACAGCACCTCGGGGCCGCCGAAGCGGTCGAAAAGTACTGCTCTCATCATGCGGTCGTCCATCGTTCTCACCTTCGCCACCAGTGGCCGTGCGGGGGACCTGGCCCCGAGCGTAGGCTAATAAATGGACGACATCGTCCGGTTGGACCGGAGGTGAGAAACAGTGGTGGAGGAATCCTCTCGGATCGCGGGCCCGGCCAGGCTGCGGGCCGACGCCCGGCGCAACCAGGAGCGCATCCTCGTCTCCGCCCGCGCGGTCTTCGCCGAGCACGGGATCGACGCGCCCATGGCGACCGTGGCCCGACGGGCCGGGGTCGGCGTAGCGACGCTGTACCGGCGTTTTCCGACCCGGGATGCCCTGGTGCGGGCCGCGTTCGCGCAGCAGATGGAGACCTGCGCCCGAGCGCTCACCGAGGCGCTGGCCGACCCCGACCCCTGGCGGGGCTTCCAGCGCCTGGTCGAGACGGCCTGCGAGCTTCAGCGGGAGGAACAGGGGTTTCCGGCCGCGTTCGTCGCGGCCTTCCCGGACAGCACGGTGGAACACGCGCAGGCCCGAGAACGGGCCGAGCGGGACCTCCTGACCCTGGTCCGCAGAGCCCAGGCAGCGGGCGCGTTGCGGGCCGACTTCCACCCTTCTGACCTCGCCGTGGCCCTGTTGTCCCACTGCGGTCTGGTCACCGCGCTGCCGCGTGACAGTGCTGCGTCCCGGCGCCTGGTGGCGTACCTGCTCCAGTCGTTCCGCGCTGAGGCGACTCGCGGGGCCCTACCTCCGCCGAGCACTCTGTCGCTGCGCAGTCTCCCGCTCGCGGCCGACAGCTCCCCGAGACAGCGGCCCTCCAGAGCCTGACGCAAAGCGGCGCCTGCCGCATGGCACGCCCCAGTCGATGCCGCAGAATACCTTCGCCAACTCACGTCCCTTCTCACTGTTTCGCCTGGCCAGATGCCCTGATGAGACCGTGCGGCGCCCTAATAACGAGGCTCTGTGGCCTGCCCTCCGATTGAGCCGTTCACGATCCCAGCGATCCGCATGGCTCCGGTCTTCATGCCAGAGCTCAAAGGCTCTCCAACAGCCAGGTATGGGCCATGCGGACGGGCTCGAACCACGAGCGACATCCTCGATCAGCAGAGATGGTGATGGCCCGGCCGGGGGTCAGGTGCCGGTCTCAATGAAGGACTCTGTGGTCCATGGTCAGGACAAGGCGTTCCCGATATCCCGGCTCGGGCCATCACGAGCAGCGAGATCCGGCATCCCGAGCCTCGCCGTTCGACAGTCATTAGGTCAGGACCGGGGCAAGAGGGTGCGCATCGAGCATCCTGTCCACCTCGGTGGCGACCTGGTCACGCTGTTGCAGGACGTCACGCAGGCTGTCGGCTAGCCGGGGCAGGATCGTCTCGGCCGCTGCGGTGCCGGGAACAACGACGGTCTGCTCGTCGAGGGCGGTCATGATGCGTTCGACCAGGCGTTCGCCCATGCGGGGTGCGTTCTTGCCGGCGATCGACACCAGTTTGCGGCGGCCGGCCTTGCGCAGCCCGGCTGGGCCGCCGCACCGCGACAGCAGTTCGAGGACGGCCTTGTGCTGGATGTTCTTGCCGAACGCTCGTTCCAGTGCGGGGTGGATCTGGGTGAGCAGGCCGCGGATGCGGTTGGTCAGCCGGGTGGCCTCGCCGGCCAGGTCGTCGTCGAAGCCGACGAGGACTTCCAGCTCGGCCAGGGCCTCGTCGCCGACGTCGACGCGGCGCAGCGTGTGCGGCAGCGTGCGGGCCGCGTCGGCGATCACGTAGGCGTCGCGGGCGTCGGTTTTGGCGGCGCCCGGGTGCAGGTCGGCGATCCGCCGCATCGCCAGACCGGGCAGGTAGGCCACCTGATGACCGCAGGCACGGGCGACCGCGACCGGCAGCGCACCGATGGAAGCCGGCTGGTCGACCACCACGAGAACCCGGCCGTGGCGGGCGAGTTTGTCGAACACCTGCCGCAGCTTGGCCTCGGTGTTGACCAACGCCGCGTCGTGCAGCCGCTTGCCGTCCCGGTTCAACGCGACAGCGTGGTGGCCGTCCTTGCCGACATCGAGACCGAGAAACACCTGATAGTCGTCGCCGTGCACCGCGTCGCCTCCCCGACACATCCACTGACCCGGTCGCCGATCAGGCGTCGACTGCCGGCAGCCACGTTACGAAGAGACCTACCCCAACCCTGCGAGTGGTCGTGTCCCAATCAGCGGTCCATCGACGCCACCCGGCCCGGCGACAACACCCCCCGGATCATCCGCACGACAGGGGCAGTAAGTCATACCAGGCCGGGCGACCGAGCAGTCCCCGGCTGGGGACGATCAAAAAGACCTCCGATCTCCTCAAGGGTCAAGTGGCGGGGTTGGTTGGATGGCGGAATGGACTACCGAAAGCTCTTCGCGGACGTGCATCGACGCCCGGGGATGTTCACGCTGGACGGCTCGTTTCACGACTTCACGGTCTTCATCCGAGGCTGCGAGGCCGGCAACGACTGGCAGCTGCTTGCAGGCTTCCGGGAGTGGCTGGTGGCCCGCTGTGGGCGCGGAGACAATCTGATCTGGGAGGCGCTGGTGCTGCACCAGGCGTTCCCGGATGGGCCGCCGCAACGCGAGCAGCTTGAGGCGGAGGCTGAGCTCAACCGGGTGGCTGTCGAAGCGCTGTTTCGGCTGCTTGACGAGTATCTGCAGCGACGAACAGAGCATGGCGGTCTGGCTAAGATCTTCGATGAGTACGTGACCTGGCGAAAGGCACAGAGCTGGTCGTGATTCACGCGGTAGCGGTGTCTTGCCGCGCCCCGAATGCCTTGGCAGGGTCGTATCGCTGACCGGTTGCCAGGCAGTGGTGGAGGCAGCCCAGGAGCCGGTTGAACAGGTTTCGTAGCGCCGCGGGGTGCCGGTCGCCATGGTCGCGGCGGCGTTGGTAGTGCTGCTTGGCGGGTTCGGCGTGGGTGGCGGCGACGAAGGCCCACAGGTAGCCGGCAGCGGCGAGCCGATCGTTTTTGACCTTGCGGTGGGTGATGGAGATGCTGCGCCCGGACGCGCGGGTGACCGGGGCCGCGCCGGCGTAGGCCTTCAACGCGCGGGCATCGGCGAACCGGGCGCGATCGTCGCCGATCTCGGCCAGGACGCGGGCGCCGGTCACGTCGGCCAGGCCGGGAAAGCTGGTCACGATCGCGTGGTCTGGGTGCTGGCGGAACGCTTCGCTGGCGGCCTCGGCAAGCTGGTCGACACTGGCGCACTCGACGTTCAGTGTCGCCAGCAGTGCCAGCGTCTGGGTGCCCATCGCTGCCTCCACGACGGCCGGCTGGCGCAGTTGCGGACGGCGTAGCGCCTGCTGCAGTTCGGCGGCCAGGTCCTCGACGCCGCGTCGGCGGCCGCCGCGACGCAGCGCGGCAGCGATCCGCGGCGTGGACAGCTTTGCAGCAGCTGCCGGTGTGGGTGCGATGGCCAGCACAGCCCGGGCGTCCGCACTGGTCAGGTTGCCCTTCCTGCCGTTGAACGCGGCAAGGAACGTGGGGAAGTACTCCCGCAGCAGCGACCGCAGCTCGTTCGAGGCCCGGGTTCGCCGCCAGACGGCGTCCTGGTGGGCCCGGGCCAGCACGGCAACGGCCTGGACCAGTTCGCTGTCGTGCGGCAGCGACCGGTGGGCATGGGCGTCAGTACGCAGGATGTTGGCCAGCACCACCGCGTCGGCGTGGTCGGATTTCTTGCGTGACACCGAGTACCGCTCCCGGTAGCGGGCCACCGCCATCGGGTTGATCGAGTACACCCGCCGTCCGCTCGCGCGTAGCGCCGCGACCAGCAGCCCGCGCGGCGTCTCGATCGCCACCGGGATCGGATGGTCGGCGCTGTCACCGGCGGCGGCCAGCATCTCCACCAGCGTGGTGAATCCGTCCAGGTCATCGCCGATACGGCCCTTGGCGACCAGGTGACCGTGCTCGTCGACCAGAGCGATGTCGTGATGCCGTTCCGCCCAGTCGATGCCGCAGTACACCGCCAACTCCAACTCCTCCTCATCTGTCAGTACAGGTGCGCAACCCTGGCGGAAACGCGCGGCGCCCTAATGACGAGGCTCTGTGGCCTACCCTCCGATGAGCCGTTCGCGATCCCAGCGACCCGCACGGTCCCGGTCTTCGCAGTCAGAGCTCGTCGGCTCCCGGTATGCGAGGTGTTCGCCGTGCGGGCGGGCTGCAACCACGATCAACATCTTGCCCAAGGTCGCGAGGTGGTCCGGCACCACCGAGATCCGCCCGTCTTGCACGAGACCTGCCGCGGTCCAGAGGTGTGCAGGCATGTCCTCGGTGAGCCGGACCACCACCTGAACGGCTCGCCGAGCCCACGCTGCCGATCTTTTTGGAGACCTTCAGAGGCCAGGTAACGGGCAGGCATCCCATGGACTACGGCGGGCCGTCCGAGACTCATTAGGTAACGGGGGACCGACGTCCAAGTGCGGGACGGCGACGGCAGCCCCGGACGCGCCTACGTTGATCCAGTGCACCGAGGCCCGTTCACGCGCTGGCCGAGGGCGGCCGAGGCCGTCCTCGCCGCCGTGCTGTTCGTGCTCACGCTGCTGCTCACCGACGGGGCGGGCGACTCGGTGGTGCTGCGCGACGTCGGCGCCGTCCCGCTCTGGATCGTGCTGCTGCTCGCGGTCGCTGTTGCCGGAGCCGCTGTCACCGACCCCGCACACCGGGTCTGCCTCGAGCGTCACACCCCGGCCTGGGCGAGGTCGCGGCCGGCGGTGGCTCGAATGGTCCGGCGCCAGGTCCATGCGGCGCGCAGGATGAAGGCCAAGAGCAGCAGCTCGAGTCCGATGGAGAGGCCGTAGAAGTAGAAGTAGGTCCAGGACTCGCCCTCCGCGTTGTACACCGAGACGGGAATGTAGAGCGTTGCCACGACGAGGTTGGTGGCGCGGTTGACACGGGCGGGGAGTGTCGTGGAGAGCAAGATCATGAGGATCGGGATGGCCACGAGCGTGAGCGCAAGGGCGACAAAGGTTGGGCCGGTGTCGAACTCATGAACGACGCCGACCAGGATGTCGTCGATGAAGCCGGGCTTGTACAGGGCAAGGTAGTCGACGTAGATGTAGAGGAACATGAAGCTGGCCCAGGCCGCGGCGAGCTTCGCCTGGACCGGGATGTGCGCTTCCTGGAGCGCACCGGCTGGTCTGTCGGTTCTGGTCATCACGTCTCCTGTGTGCTGGCGTCAGCCAGTTCGGCTCACTCGATGTCTTAACCATGACCAGCGTTGACGGGCACCACCTCCGCTTGCGGGCTCGAGCTGTCCTGGCCGCAGGCACGGGACATCCGCAGTACTTTCGACTGATCCGCCCGAGCGGCGGCCCCCTTACGTTGTCCGGGAGGGGGAAGCATGCGTGCTGGGATCTGGGCTGAGCCTCGCCCCGCACGCCCGCCGGTGCGGGTCTGGCGGGACTGGGCGCTGTCCTCGGCTCTTGTCGCGATCTCGCTCGTCGAGGTACTGCTGCGCGACGACAGGGCATGGGCGCCGCTGCTGGTCGGTGTCAGCGTCGTGGTCGCGGCGTGCCTACTGTGGCGACGCACGCGGCCGCTGGCCGCAGTCACCGTTGCCTTCGGAGCCGTTCTCGCGTTCGACATCGCGAGGATCGCGGTCATTGATGCCACCGGTCTGCTGGGCATCGCAGGGCTGCTTGTGTTGCCCTACGCCCTGCTGCGCTGGGGAGCAGGTCGCGAGGCTGCCCTCGGACTCGGCATCATCCTCATCTGGCTACCCGTCACCCTCATCGCGGACCCGACCTCACCCGCGGAGAAGGTCGCCGGTTACGGCTTCTTCCTGTTCTCGGCCGCGCTCGGCGCGGCAGTGCGCTACCGCACCAAAAGCCACGACCGCGACATCGAGCAGGTGCGGCTTCACCAGCGCAACGAACTCGCCCGCGAGCTGCACGACACGGTCGGCCACCGCGTCTTGGCCATCGCCGTCCAGGCACAGGCAGGTCGCGCGCTGTCCGCCGCAGATCCGAAACGCGCGCTGGCCACCCTGGTCACCATTGAGGAAGAGGCGTCCCGGACGCTCAAGGAGATGCGAGCCCTCGTGGGCGTGCTGCGCGACGGAACGGACGCCGATCTCGCCCCCCGGCGAGGGGTGGTGGACGTCGAACGACTCGCTCGTCCCGGCGGCGAGGTGCTGGGCGTCCGCGTGCAGGTCTCCGGTGACGTCGAGGCCGTTGAGCCAGCAGTCGGCACCGCCCTCTACCTGATCGCCGCCGAGGCGGTCACCAACGCGACCCGCCACGCCTCCGGCGCCACCCACGTCACCGTCGACGTCACCGCATCCCGCAGCCAGGTGCACCTGCGAGTGCGCGATGACGGCGAGGCGAGTACGACCAGCTCCCCGCACGCCGGCTACGGGCTGCGCGGCATGGCCGAGCGGGCGAGCCTGCTCGGCGGCACCCTCCGGGCGGGACCTGACCCGGACGGCGGCTGGAGCGTCGACGCCTCGCTGCCTCGGACAGCGCGCGCGTCATGACCATCCGCGTGCTGGTCGCTGACGACCAGGACATCGTCAGGGCAGGGCTCTGCATGATCTTGGACGCCCAACCGGGCATCGCCGTCGTCGGCGAGGCCGCCGACGGCCGCCGGGCGATCGCCATGGCCCGTTCGCTGCGTCCCGACGTGTGCCTGCTGGACATCCGCATGCCCGAGGTCGACGGGATCGAAGCCACCCGCCAGCTCGCCGGGGCCGACGTCGCCGATCCTCTGGCCGTCGTCGTCATCACCACTTTCGACCTCGACGAGTACGTCTACGGCGCGCTGAAGGCAGGCGCCCGAGGCTTCCTCCTCAAGGACGCCGGCGCCGAGATGCTCACCCAGGCCATCCATGCCGCCGCCCGCGGCGACGCCCTGATCGCACCGAACATCACCGCGAGGCTCCTGTCCTCCTTCGCGAACAGCCGCTCGCGCTCGGTGCCGCCTGAGCCTGTCGAGCCGCTGACCGCTCGTGAGGAACAGGTCCTGCTGGCTGCCGCTCGCGGGCGGACCAACAGCGAGATCGGCGATGAGCTGTCCATCAGCCTCAGCACCGTCAAGACCCACATCGCCGCCCTGATGCGCAAGCTCAACGCCCGC
The DNA here is from genome assembly GCF_055586845.1 of Micromonospora sp. NPDC049139. Taxonomy (NCBI): domain Bacteria; kingdom Bacillati; phylum Actinomycetota; class Actinomycetes; order Micromonosporales; family Micromonosporaceae; genus Micromonospora; species Micromonospora sp. NPDC049139. The sequence continues at coordinate 8,323 of NZ_JBVJHK010000045.1, forward strand.
AACCGCGTCGAGATCGTCGTGTGGGCCTACGAGACACGCCGCGTCGACACCTGATCGGCATTGCCTGGTGGGATCCGGATCCCGTTTTCCGGGAACCCTACCGACGCCAACCCGGGCCAGAGCCAGAGCCGTACATCGATGCGCAGCACCCCTCTTGGCCCGCGTCAACCAACCCTCGACGACTGCCGGCACCATAAGGGCGAGGAGCAACGAATACTGACTACTTCGGTCTTCTCAGGGAGGTCACGCCGACTTGCTCGCCGACTTGCTCGCCGACATCGTCGCAGGTCACAGCGCTTTCTACGTCCGACCTCGGTGAGCACTTCGAACGCGGTGACCACTTCGCCATGCTGCACACATTCTGCAGTCCACCTGTAAGGCCCGGTGGGCCGGCATCCCTTACCGCTCTGACCTGCGGAAAACGTCTTCTCGGACGAATTGGCCGGCATCCGCGGGTTACGCGAAGACCGCGTCCTCAGGCGAACTCGCGCGCGGTGGATTCCAACCTCTCGCGGTAGGCGGCCCACCACGCCTCGTCTCCCTCGACCACGTTGTCGCCGGGCCGCCGCCAGCCGACCTGGCCGTCGACCAGTTCGCGCACGATGTCGGCGTGCCCAGCGTGCCGGTTCAGCTCGGCGAGCACGTGCACGAGGATGAGGTGCAGCGTCACCGGCGTGTCTTGCCACCACCGCACCGAGCCGGGCGCGTCGATCGGGAGCGCCTCGATCGCGGCGTCCGCGTGTGCCCAGACTCGGTGCCACAGGCCGATGATGTCGTCCCGGGACTCGTCGGCTGCGGCCCACATGTCCGTGTTCGGCTCGGCGTCCTCGTCCAAGCCCGCGACCGGCTCGGGAAAGGGGCGGTCGAACACCTCGCCGAAATACCCGACGGTCACCAAGGCCACGTGCTTGACCAGCCCGAGCAGGTTCGTCCCCGTCGGCACGAGCGGGCGCCGTACGTCGTACTCCGACAGCCCGTCGAGCTTCCCGAGCAGCGCCTCGCGCGCCTCCCGCAGGTACCGATAGAGATTCGCCTTGGCGTCGAGGTCCGTCATGCCGCCCAGGATCTCACCGCTGCGCCCGCCGCCATGCCCTGTACGCCCGCGTTCCGAACCACGGCTCTGTGGCGGTCACACGATCGCGGTTTCTGGCTGCGCCATGTCCATGTGTCGACGTCCGCCGTAACGGTGGGTGGCGCGCGAGTCGCGGCATGAGAGTGCGTGGGTGCCTACGCAGATGTGTTCCATCAGCTCCCGAACTGTCGCGGCATCGGCGGCGCTGACACGGTCATCGGCCCTGCCCGATCCGCCACGTAGGTGGCGTAATCGACGAAGTGGCGTCGACGACCGAGGTAGTGGGGATAGTGATCGAAGTGCCACCGACATTGTTCGATGAACTCCTCGTGATCAGTCAGTTGAAGCCGACTGCACAGGGAAGCGAAATCGTCCAGGCCATGGAGCATCTCGGCGCATTCAGCCGCCGTCGCGGCGTTCGGACCCCACAGCACGCCAGCTGGAAGCTCGTACATGGCGTATAGCAGCCACCCACGCGCTTCGCGATACGCGCGCCGTTCGTCGGCGAACCCGCGCCCCTGGCCATCCGATGCTGCCCCCACACGCGCAGGATAGGACACCCCATGTGTTCGACGGCCTGGAGCGCGCTCATCGGCATGTTGGTGCGCCGCGGATCGGAGACCAGCACCCTTTCGCCGACACGGACGGTGACGAGCCCGCCAGCGACGCGCGCCTTGACAGCGGCAGATCCGGATGACAGCTGGCGAGGCGGACAGCTACGCGTCATTGTTGCGCGATGATCACCATCCAACGAGTGCGGGTGCGGTGGAGCGCTGCGGCACGCGGCGCTCAGCAGGCCGACCTCCGTCGTGGCCTGAGCTGCCCGGTGCCCCTTCCTGCCTCACTACCAATGTGCGACGTGGCCGTGCACGAGGTGCTGTATGACGAGGCGACCGGCTACGTGCGCCATGACGAGGTTCTCAGTGGGGGCGTGGAGCGAGCCCGCGACGTGGGCTTGTGGCTCACCCTTGAGGGTTCCGCGGTGATCGTGGAACGGCTGCCAGGCCGGGCGGCATTTCCCCGCGACCGTGGTACAGCCCGCCTGTTCCCACTCGCATCGGGGCAGGTGGGCCGCTACCGGGCCAACTTCCGGTTCACGTTCACCCAATGCGCCTGCAATCCCAGCTGGTTCTACGAGGACTGGGCAGTGCACGTCGCCAATGGCCCAGTGGAGCCCGAAAGGTTCATCCAACGCGAACCGGACCATGACGCCGACAACCGCGTGCATCTCTACGGCGGCACGATCAGGCCCGCCGGAGGCAGCCGTCACCGCTAGGATCGGTCGGCGCGCAGCCAGCGGCAGATGAGTGCGCCTGGTCCTCGAACCGCGTCAACTGGAAACTGAAGCCGACCAGAATCGCCTGCTTCGAGGCCAACCCGGCCAACCACGATGTTCTGATCGGGCCCGGTGACGAATGCGTACGGTCCCGCGGCGACGTCATCGAACACCAGGCCACCTGCGAAGAACTACGTGACGAGATCCAGCAACGGTGCACCCGGGCACTTGCGTTCGCCGGCGCCGCGATCGCGCTGCCACCGATCCTCGTCGAGGTGTGGTGGCGGGTTCGCCGCAGGCCGGCACCGACGACACACTGACTCCACGCTCCCCCACCCTGATCGCGGCAGAAGCGTGCATCTGACCATGGCCGAGGTGCGACCAGTGGCGAAGCCGAAGCCGGGTACGGGTCGGCAGGGAATCCCCTGCAGTCGCTAATGTCGTCATCGTGAGCGATCATCACGGCGGCGCTTGGACGCTGCACCGGCGCGACGACGGCAGGGTACTTGCTGATCTCGTGGTGACCGGTGGCGACTTCCCGTGGCTGAACGCTCGTGTCGACCCGAGGGAGGGGCTCGCGGAGGTCCGGCCGCTCTTCGCCGAGGAACTGCGGCTGCTCGATGGTATCGATGAGGATGTCGAGTCCTGGGAGCGCGCGTACGAGGCAGTCCGAAACGCCGTGACGCTTCAGTACCCAGAGGGCCAGGAGGTTCCAGAGTTCCTTCTCCACATCGATGGCAACGAGGCGTGGTGGCGGTGGAGTGACGAGCCGTTTGACGAGGAGGACGCCTAGGTGCCAGCGCATTCGCTCGACGGCAGATGTGCGTGCCGCTTCAGCAGACCCAGCAGTAGAGGGAGTTCCTGTTCGCCACTGCGTTGGCCGCCAGTGCCGCCACCTCTCTGATGAGCTCATGGGGAAGCTCGTCATCGATGGCTTCACCCTCCTGGACCCGCGGCCCGCTCCATCGCTCTGCCATTCCGTCAAGCACCTCGGCGTCAGCATCAGCCAACGCCTCCGTGAGCTCGCGAGAGATGAGCAGGACCAGAGGGCTGTCGTTGCCGGCGACCACCTCCGGGCCTCCCGCAGCGATGGGTTGTTCAAGGGGCCCGGCCCGTCAGAAGGCTCTCCCACTCCTCAAGCGTCGACCAGACGTCGAAGTTGCCGTAAGTCGCCGACTCGAAATCCTCACCGGGCCCGTTCCCGACAACACCCCGCGCGATCGTGTTGTCGCACGCAACGAAGAACTTGATGATCGAACTCACGTCGTTATTATCGAGTCTTGCCGCGGGCGCGCCCTCGGCAGCCGTGGCCGATGATCAACCGGCGCGCACGGCTGCGGCAGATCCGGCGCGTTCCGACCTGAGCGCGGCAGGCCCTGTCAGCGGTCCGCAAAGTATCGTCAACGGGGCACGGGCTGCTTATCGGTAGAGCGGCTGGTCCTGGGTGGGGTCCGTGGGAACCACGTCGAGGCGCATGTCGGTGGTGAGTTGGGTGATCAGCGCCCGAGTCCCGCCGATCCCGGCCCAGTGCGGATCGACGTCCTTGGCCACGCACCAGGCGTGATCAGCGGGCCAGGCGAATGCTGGCTCGGCGTTGCTGAGACGACGCTGGCCCGGCCACCCCGCAGCGGTGTCCCATGTGCCGACGTCGGCTAACGGCCCTCGAAACAACCAGTACGCACGGTGGGGCACCACAACCTTGGGCACACGCGGTGTCGAGGGCGGGGCAGCGGGTGTGGGCGCCAGTCCCGGCTGGCCGCCGGACCGCTCGAGCGGCGCGCCGGTGTTCTCTTCATCGCTGTACACGGCGTCGTCGTCGGCAGCGTCGTCGGCGTCGCCGAAGCCTTCCCAGACGCAGAAGTAGCAGTCTTCCGGGGTCGTGGTGTGGGTGGCCAGCACCTCGAAAAGGGTGGGCAGCTGCTCGGCGAGCCAGTCCGCGTCGACGTCGTTCTCGCTTTGGCCGGGACGTGCCGGATCGGGCAGGAACCGAAGCCGCGCGTAGGCGTCGAAGCCCGCAGGGCCGAGGCCCACAAGCTGCTGCCACGGCAGGTCGCTGTGGGCGATCCAGTCGGCGGCCGACAGTTCCCGACAGAAGTTGAGTGTCACGTTCCGGTTCTACCGCGAAGCCCCGTACCGGCGCATCTGCCGGGTCACGCCGCCGGGTCAAATATCAGATAAGGAGTGAACTGCCGCCCAAGGGCAGACAGGAGCAGGCTTAGAGCGTGTCTCAGGTGGTGAGTTTGAGGTAGCGCTTGTGGCAGGTGAGGGCTGCGGCGAGGGTCACGAATGCGCAGTACAGGCTTGCCGA
>NZ_JBVJHK010000046.1:0-12542 GCF_055586845.1 Micromonospora sp. NPDC049139
TTGATACGAAGGGTTTCTGTCGATGATCGACCGCGCGGTACACGGCCGCGGAGCACCGCCAGCCGCGCGTAACCCCAATCACCGCAGTCGGCAACTGTCCGCAGCGCCCACCGCATGCGCTCTGCGGCTTCTTCCGGATGCTCACCGAACTCGTACGCGACCTCGGCTACGCAGCCGGCGACCCGGCGGCGCACGAGCTCGCCAGCGATTGCCCGGCGCACCTGCTGGCGATCGGGATGCCGCGACGGCTGTAGCGCCGACGCGAACAGAGCTTCGGCGAGCAGCACGGTCCGGTACCTCAGCATTGCGTCACCTCCTCACTGCCGGCCACGCACCGCGATCCCCCGTGCGCCCCCACCGAACCGTCCCGCCACGGCAGATCGCGGCCGAGGACGGCGTACGGTAGCGGGTCGCCGGGATAGCGCAGCCCGCGGCGCAGGTCACGGAATCCCATCCGCCGATACAGCCGCCACGCCCGCGACCGCCCCTCGGTCGTCTCCGCCGTCGACAGCACCACCGTCCGCGACCCGGCCGATGACAGCATGCCCCGCAGCATTGCCTCACCCAGCCCTCTGCCCTGGCAGGCCGGGCGGACCTGAAGCTCCGACACGACGAAGGCGTCGTCGAGCCACCGCCTGCGATCGGCGACGACCGGCATCGCATCGGCCACCCAGTCCCGCCACCACTGGCCGGGCCGACACCGATAGCCGTAGCCGAACCCGACGATGTCGGCCAGCGGCCCCAGAACGGCCACCGCCCGGAACCCGGGCATCGTCAGGTGTTCGATCAACTGCCGACGGCTGCCTTCCCGCATCGCCGGGCCATAGCCCATCGCCTCGGCAAGAACATCGACGGCCTCGTCCGCCCGGATGGCGAACTGCTCAGGCGTCCACATGACCAGGACGTCCCTCATCGCATCTGGCACCGGTACCTCCGACAGGTCGGGCAGTGGCGGCTGACCGTCGACCGGGTGAAGGCCACCGGGCGGCTGCCGCACGCCTCACAGACCAGCGACAGGACCTGCCGGTCACGCCTGCTGCCGGTGAACCAGGACGCGCCACGGACCACGCCGACGTCACCAAAGTGAATGGCGTCATCGAGGCATTGATCGCGTACGGGGCAGACGATGCAGCGTTGCACGGCTTTCTGCCACATCAGGCGGGACTCGAACCACGACGGGTCCAGCCCCCTGCATTCGGCTTGCTCCCACCACGACTGGTGGGGCTTCGTGATTTGTAGTGCCGTCATACTCCCCAATACGGGCAGGACCAGCCCGGGGGTCAGTTCAGATCGATCCTTGAAGCGCCCCGGGTTCGACGGAGGCGGTGATCATCGCGCGGGGGCTACATCGACGCGCAGAAGCGCACTCACACGGGCCCGTTGAATCCGTTCGACCCGCGGTCGCTGTGGTGGATGAACTGGCCGTCGCGGACATCGCGGGACCAGATCCCGTATTCGAGGGCGGCGAGGATGAGGTCGGTGTCGCAGCGGTCGGAGGTCTTCCACCCGACGATCCGGCGGGAGAAGGCGTCGCGGACCGCGGCCAACCAGAACACGCCTTCACCGCACGGGATGCGGTGGCATCGGCGACCCAGAGTCGGTTCGGCCCGGTCGCGGTGTTTGACGCAAGATCGCCGCTCGTAATACCGAGTGACGACGAAAGACCTGGGCAGGGACGGCTTGACAGGGCGTTTGTCCGAGGCGTACCCCTGATCGGCCTGCACATCTCACGAACCCGCCGCCCGTCGACGACCTGTTCGACCTGGCCTTCGAGGCGGCCGACGACGGCTGATTGGCGATCCCTGGTGGTAGCGGCCAGGAGATGGCGCGTCGAGGGCACGTCGCGCCCGTTGTGAACCAGGAGTCAGGTGCATCCGTAGCTACGTCGTGAACCTCGTTGACGTACTGCCAGAGGGGCTGCGGCGGCGGGTGGAACGGGCGGGTTGTGCCGGAGGCAACCGGCACAACCTTCCTCCCTCGCGGCCCTTCCGTCCCACGCCGCGACCTCGAATTCGCCGAGAACAAATGCCCCGATTCGCGCCTGCCTGCGCCTGGTCGTTGTCATCGTCCCGCACCCAACGCCAGCTGACCACCGGCATCCGGCACCGCCGGCCAAGACACCGGTCGAAGTCCGCCGAACCCGCCATGCTAATTCGTATTGGCATCGGAGCGGTGCTGACCGTGGACTGGTTCAGTCCCCGAAGGCTGCGGCGCCGCGAATCGATCGGTGCCGTCATTACCACCGCACGGGTGCCCATCCACTCATCCGGTCGGCGCTGGTGGCCTGCTGGTCACCGGTGCAGCGCTGGGGCCGGACACCTCTCATCCGGACTGGTCTGAGTCAAGTTGCTCGCCGTGCTGGGGTTTGCATCTTGTCGGCGTCTGGAACAGCCAACATCGACTAGATCTGAGCGAGCTGCTTTTGGGCCTCGCGTGCGATCTCCACTCGGTTGCGGACGTTGAGCTTCCTCAAGATGTGGGCGACGTGCGTCTCCACGGTGCGCCGCGACAGCACCAGCCGCTGGGCGATCTCCGGATTGGACAACCCCTGCACCAGCCGGCGGGCCACCTCGCGCTCGGCCGGCGTCAGCGCCTCCCAACCCGTGGTGACCTTGCGGTGAGTCGATCGAGATCCCCGGCGTACGCCAAACTGGCGCAGCCTGGACTCCAGCCGACGTAGGTCCGGCCAGGCGCCCAACTCCTGGTAGATCGTCACGGCCCGAGCGAACGCGGACCTGGCTTCCGACAGGTCGCCTCGGTGCCCCAACCGGACGGCGGCCTCCTGCAGCGCGAACGCCACCCGTGGCAGCGCATGGATGCTGTCGAAATACTCCGCCGCCGCCAGCAGTGGCTGCGGATCATTCGACACAAGTGCCTGGCAGACGTTTGCTGCCGCCACAACCTGTGGCGCCTCGCTGCTTTTGGCATCCAGGTCGGCGGCCCGGGCAGCCGCTGCGGCGAGATCGGTGCGGTCGGCGGCCAGGGCCAGCCGCACGAACTCCATCAGTGTCTCCCAACGACTGTATTGGGTGCGCTGGGAGTACTGCTCCTCCAGCCACGGGGCCATCAGCGCCACCGCCGCAGGGAGATCACCGTCGGCCTCAACCAGCAGTGCCTGCGCCTCGATCAACGACTGGGCGTTCAGGCGCAGCACTCCGCTCGTGTACTGGACGTGCGCCACCGAGGCCAGATAGGCCTCGGCCTCCTCTCGCTGCCCCCGCCGCGCATGGATCAATGCCGCCGCCCCACGCACCCGCAGCAGATTCTGAATGTGCCCGACGTCGCCCATCGCGTCCACATACAGGAGCGACTGGTCCCAATCACCCGTGTGCAGAAACTGCTCGGCCGCGACAAGCTGCGTTTGAAGGAGACGTGTGGTCGCACCAGCGCTCTCGGCGAGCGCCGACGTGGCCGACAGCGCCGTGGCGAACTCCCCGTACCGGTAGAGGTTGGTGAGCAGCGCCACCCGGTTGACCATGAGGAGAAGCCGAACATCCATCGACTCCATGTCGCCCCCGACAACCACGGAAAGACCGCGCTCGGCGAGCTCCAGCGCCTCGCTGTAGCCAGGCGCGTCAACCATCAGGGCCACCAACGCCCACCCGACCGAGACTGGGTCGTCGCAGGCCTCCCCCTCGCTGATCGCCAACTGGGCATGGACCCTCCCGTCCTCCCGTTTGTCGCTGAAGAGAAGATCGGAGGCGAGCAGGGCACGCAGTCGGCTGCGCCACGGCGGCACCAGGTCAGGTCGATCTAGCACCTCCGAGATGAGGGACCAGTCCCGCTCAGATTGACCGGACATACCGAATCCCCGCGCCAGGTTCCACGCCACTTCCCCGACAAGGGCTGGGTCCGACACGGTTCGAAGGGCCTCCGTGCCCAGAGCCACGAGGTCGTCCAGACGATGCTGCAACCGGAGCACGGTGGTAAGCCGGGCGAGGTAGACATCACGCCGCGGGTCACCAGGGTGGACAGCCGTCAGCGCTCGCCGGAGGAGATCCGCGGCGATCAGGGGTGCCGCGTACAACGCGGCCGCGGGCAGGTCGGCCAGCCAATCCAGCATCCATCCTTCGGGCCTTTCCGACGTGGCCAGGAGGTGTCTCGCGACCCGATCCCATGGGGCGCCCGCTTCCGCGAGGACCTTGGCCGCATGGCCGTGCATACCGTCGCGAACCGCCGCTGGCGTTTCCTTCTTCAGCACCTCGGCTATGAGCGGATGACGAAACGACAGCCCGGCGTTGGAGTCGGCGAGCACGCCAGCCTCCACGGCTTCGCTCACCGCATCGACCAGGGCGGGGACGGAGCGGTTCGACACCAACGCGAGGTCGTTCATCGAGAAATGGGTTCCGAGTAGGGCACAGCTGCGCAAGATTGCTCGCGTCGGCCGAGGAAGGAAGTCCAGTCTCCGGCTGATGGCGGCCGCCACCGACGCCGGCGGCTCGCCCTTCGGAGAGTCGAGCTCAGCGACATCGCGGGATACATGCACCTGCCCGTCCCGAACGAGGGCATTGAGCATCTCCCGCACGTACAACGGGTTCCCCCCAGCCTTGGCCAGCGCCTCGGTCAATTCCGGCCCCGGCGACGCGGACAGCAGCGCGGTGACCATCGTGGTCACGTCAGGTGGTGCCAGCTCGTCGAGTCGGATCAACGGCGCGGCCAGCCGATCGATCACGACATCACGTAGGCGGTCTACCTCCTCACGCCAGGGAACGGGGCGGCACGCGCTGATGAGCACGAGGGGCGCCTGACTAGCGATGCTCGTCAATCTGCGCCACACCCCGAGGCTGGCGACATCAGCCCACTGGAGATCGTCGATGGCCAGCACCACCGGTGCGTGAGTGGCCTCACGGTCGATCAACGCGAGCACTCGCTCGCTCGCTGCCAGCACCGCGTCTGTCCCGGAGCCGCGCCCTGCCAACAGCTCCGCGATCTCCGACCGATATTCGTCAACCGTGTGCCCACCGAGGTCAAGACACTCTGCTATCACCTGCAGCGCAAACAACTGGGTCAGGCTGTCGGCCGTCCCGTGGAAGACGCGCATGCCTAGGAAACGTGCATGCGCAAGCCCGGCGTTGAGCACCGCGGATTTGCCGATCCCGGGCTCGCCTTCGATCCAAACCCCTCCGCCGCGACCCTCGGCAGCGTCACGGACAACACCGCGCAGAACATCGAGCTCCGCCCCGCGCCCGATGACCTCATCGCCACTCATTACGGCATCGTACGCAGAGCGGCTATGGGCGGCCGTTCGCAACCATTGCAGTTGCAGGCGGTATCCGGCCGGACACGAACATGCCACCGTTCGTACCCGAACCTGAGCCACCCCCGCTTCATGGAGCTTTTTGATCATCTGATGGCCGTGGGGAGGAAGTCGTCCGAGCCAACCAAAGAAGTACCCCGATGAGCTACGCCAGCGCGTTGTGCGCTTGTACCTCGATTCGGACCCGAAGCCGGTCATCCGGCGCCTGGCCGAGCAGCTGGGCGTGCATCACGAGGCGTTGCGGAGCTGGATCCGTCAGGCCGAGCCCGACGCCGGTGAGCGTCACGACCGGCCCACCAGCGAGATGGCCGAGGAGAACCGGCGGCTGCGCAAGGAAGTCGCCGAGCTGCGGCGGGCGAACGAGATCCCAAGAGGGCATCTGATCCTGCATAGGGAAGATATGCAGCACGTGAAACCCGGTGCGGCTGCGGCGGGGCACCACCTCCACATCGACACCCACGCGGGCGCCGTGGGCCGCCCGCCACGCGGTCAGCACCGGCTCGATCAACGCCCACCGCTCATCCGACAAGTCCGACCGATATCCACGCCGCTGCACGTCCACGCCGCGATCAAAGAGGCCCTCTAAAGGATCCACCCGACCGGCCGGGGCGACGGGTGGTGGTCACCGGTACGTCGGCGCCTGCTCGCGCATGACGTAGAGGCCCCGCTCCACGTCCACGAGCAGGATGCCGTGTGGACCGTAGATGACAGCCGTGACGTCATAGCGGTACTGATGGAACGTCCGCTTCGCCTCCACGTTGCGCTCGTTGACCTCGCTCATCTCGGCCGCGTGGGCTTCGCCGTCCTCGCGATCGACACCGAGGCCGTCGCCGTTCCAGCCGAGCTTCTTGATGCCGGCGGGAGCGCCACCCTGCGGGCCGAACGAGAACTCCCAGCCCGAGGACGAGTCGCCCTTGTTGATCGGGCCCGCCTCGTTCTGCTGGTATCGCCGGGCCTTCTGCTCGAAGGCCAGCGGTCGGCCATCCTTGTCGACATAGATCTCTGCCCGCCGGATGTTCAGCCCGAGAGTGATGCCGGCGCCCGGAACCTGGTAGCGGTGTTCGAGCAGCGGCTCGATGCGAGATCGCAGCATCATCTCGGACGCGTGGTGCGCCATCAAGCGGTCGAAATCGCTGCCATCGTGCACGCCAGGCACTCTCCAGGCGCCGTCGGTGCTCAGGTCCAGGCCCTGACGCAGCCGTGGCGGTTGGGTGGTCAGCGCCGCCCAGCGTTCGAATTCCCGGGCCGCCCGGTTCAGCCGCCACGGATGGACGTTGCGGTCATTGATCAGGTCGTTGTTCAGGTCGTTGTGCAACCGAGGCGGGGTGGGGCCGGACTCCACCCATCGAGGTACCGGCCGGCCGGCGCCGGTCAGGGCCGGGGCCGGAGCCGGACCCAGCCCCTGCCAACTCCCCGGCTGTTCGGCCGTCGGCCGGGTCAGGTACCGCGGCACGATGAGCCGGACGTCCCCAGCGACCTGAATCTGCTCCTGCCAGCCGATCCCGGGGAGGTTGTGCCAGAGGTCGCGGACCGACCGTTCCAGGTTCGGCTGCCACAGGCCGGCGAGCCAGGCGCCACCGAACAGCACGTTGCGCGCTGAATCAAGCATGATCGTGACCGCTTGGGGCAGCTCCGTCGTCAGCGTCATCTCGATGGTGAAGTCCAACGGGTACTCGAACTCGTGCGACTTCTTGGGTCCGGTCCGGAAGATGTCCTTGGACTCGGACTGCATGCCGCGTTCACTGGACTCCGAGGTCTCATGCCCGTAGTCACCATGCCCGCCGAGGACCCTGCCCTGATCGTTCCACGCGCCACGGCCGGAGAAGGTGACCTCCCCACCCCACGACCATCCGGAGGTGTCCGTGTTGGACTGGGCGTCGTGCGTCTCGCCACGCAGGGTGAGGCTGACCTGCTCCCGCGGGCGGTCGCTCGACGGCGCGGCGGACGGGGTGGCGCTGACCCGCACCCACAGGTATTGCGTGGTGTGGTAGGGCGTGGGCACCGGGAACCAGCCGTACACGCCCTGGCCGGACAGCGGAAGGTACTGCGGCTCCAGGTTGCGGGAGGAGAACCGTTTCACCAGCGCGCGCCGCAGGTGGTCGGGGATGCCCTCGCCGGAGGCGAACAGGCCACGCTGTCGCAACCGCTGCAGGATCGTGTCCAGCACGGCGTTGGCCCGCAACCGCTCGGGGTGCCCCACGGCGGGCAACAGCTCAGGGTCGATGATCTCGCGCGATGACGCCGAGTCCGGCGCCGGTGTCCGGGGACGGTCCAGCCCCAGATCCTCGGCCGCACGATCGGTCGCCAGGAGATCCACCGCGTCGTCGACGTCCAGATAGAGGGGAGCGGTGGCCGTGGTCTCGCCGTCCTTGGTGCGCAGGGCGGTGACCTCGAAGACCACCCGGCCGTGATAGGCGTGGACGACGTCGTTGTAGGTGGCCCGGGTGATGTCGATGGCGCCGTAGTCCTTGCCGTCCGAGCCGCCGAACGAAACCCCACCCTCGACGTACAGGCCGCCGCCGACACGGCCGCGCTCGTGGGCCTTGTCCGAGTCGCCGCTGTCCGAATCGCCCTTCTTCGCGGTCGTTGCGTGGTTGAGATACTGACCCCCGACACCGGCCTTGCCGCCGAAGCTGAGCTCGTTGCTCGTCCCGGCGGCGTGACTGATCGCCGACTGCCGGTACTGCTCGAGTTCGACACCGTTCGCGCTGTCGATGCCGTCGCTGCTGTACTGGTATTCCAGACCCGCCGCGAAGAACCGCTCCCGGACCCGGATGACCTGCTGGTACCCGTCGTGGCCGGGCAGTTGCAGCTCCCACCCGTGCTCCTCGACCGCCTCCGGGAACCCACCGGCCAGTTCCGTGCTGGCACCGAGATCGAAGATCGCGTCGGGCCAGTTCATCGGCTCGTTGAACCACTCGTCGGAGAGACCGTTCAACTGCTGGTACAGCCGCGCCGCGGTGGCCGGCAGCTCGGGTACGTGCCGGAAGGCCGCATACAACCCGGCGCTGCCCTGGACGTCCAACGGCAGGTGCGGCGGTCGGTCAACCGGTGCCCACGCGGCCTCGGGTCGCGGGTTCGGGCGGGTCACGCCCGCGCCGTCGAGCTGCGCCGGCGTAATGGCCCGCTCCTCGCCGGTGCGCGGATCACGCGGCACATGCTCGACCGGTACCGCGATGTGGGTCGCCACCTCGCCGCCACTTCCAGCACCGATCAACCAGGTCTCGCGGGGTCCCCAGCCGCTGTCCGTCTGCTCGCGGATCATGACCTCGAACACCGTGCGGTAGCGATGGTCGACGACGTCTCCGACGGTCTCGGTCCGGCGGTACTCCTGTACCACCTGGCTGAGCTCGTGCTCGCTTGCTCGTGCGTGCTCCGCCGTGACGCCGAGCCGCGGGAAGAACACCCTCCCCTGGTGTTCCGTCCCGTTCTCCGGCGCCTGCTCGTTCTGGTCGGACTGCTGGCTGCTGCCCGACACCCGGCCACCCCACCGGCCGCTGAGGCTGCCCTCGGTCGACCGGGAACCCGACGTGGTGGCTCCGGTCAACGCGCGGGCATTGACCGTCATCGGGTATTCCGGACTGTCCAGCAGTTCCCTCCGGTGCTCGGTCACCATGACCTGGTACCGCTCGCGGCCGACCCGCACGGTGAACTTCTTTCCGGCCTGCGTCCGCGTCGGATCGGCCTCCATCGCGGCCCGACCCACCTTCGCCAGGATGGTGCGGCGCGCCACGGCGCCGATATCGGCGCGCCCCGACTTCTGTCGCAGCACCGACTGCACCAGGTCGGCGACCTGTTCTGCCCCGGGCATGTTCGCCGCGATCCCCAGCCCCTGGCCGCGCCGCATGGCCAGCGCCAGCGGCTCCCGGGGGGCCGGGCCAGCGGGAGGCACGTAGGAATGCCGCGCCTGCGGCGCCCAGGGCAGCGGCGGCGACAACCAGTTGCCGATGTCGCCTGCCGGCGCCGGAGCCGGTGGGGGGGCCGCGACGGCCGGCGTGATCAGCGCCCGCGGTCGTCCGGTGCCCGGCCCACCGAATTCAGGGGTGAAGACCGCCCCGAAGACGCTGCGCTCGAACTGCTGCGCCTCGCTCAACGGCACGCCCAGCTCCCCGGCCACCTGCCGGGTCACCGGTACCACCGAAGAATCGCCATACGTGGTCAACGTGACGTCGAACACCACCCGGTAACGAGCCTGGTCTTCCTTACGGTTCAGCACCGTGTGGTTCAGGACCTTGCCGCCCACCTCCAGCGCGGACTCGCGTTCGGACTCGCCGCCGAAGCCGAACGAGAAGGCGCCGGTCACCCTGTCGGCGGCCTCCTCCCGGCCACTCGGGTCGGTCGCCGCGTGGGTCAGTCCGAGAAGCGCCGCGTCCGCCGCGAGGCCGGTGCCGCTCGTACCCGACACCTCCTCCCCGGAGGTCGCGATCACCCCGAGGTCGTCCCGTACCGTGACGCCCTCGGTGATCTCCACCAGCTGCAACTCCCGCATGACCGCCCTCGTGGCGACGTAGCCGCGGAACCTGCCGACCGTGAGCCGCTCGTCGATCGTGTCCGTCATGTCCCCGTTCGACAGCATCCACCGGCTACGGTTGCGGGTCGTCCGCTCGTTGAGCAGTTGGCGGGTGACCTTCGCGGCGACGCCAGCCGCGGTGTCGGCCGGCAGGGCGGCCGCCAATACCTGGTGCCAGCCGGTCACGAGTGGGGTCAGGTCGATCGCGTTGAGCACGTCGCGGGCCTGCGGCGTCGACCGCGTCGGCGGCTCGGGTGGCGACGGCGCGAGCTGGGCTGCCCGGTTCGGCGCGGCGCTGCCGTTGGCGTACAGGGTCGGCAGGGAGATGTCGAGGAGGCCGTTCTCGGCCGGCACCGACGGCCGTCCCCACTCGACGCCGTTCACGAAGACCTGGAACGACACCCCGCTGGTGAACGACGTCGAGGCGGTCACGAACATCTTCCGGCCCCAGATGACCCGGGTCTCCTGGGACATCGCGTGTTGGCGATCGCCCTTGATCGACAGCGTGGGGATGCCCGCGATCAACCTGGACGCTCGCCCGGTCGAGATGTCGAAGGTTTCCTCCAGTCCACCGTCGGACTTCCGTCCGCTGGACACGGACGTGCCGTTGCCGACCTTGGTCGAACCGAAGGAGACTCCGAACACCCGCGGGCCCCTGGCATTCCCGGCGGGTGCCGGTCGCGGATCGTGCGGCACGGGACGGATCCACACCAGCCGGCCGCCCGCACTGAGCGTCTCTCCGGAGAACAACGCCTGCTCCCAGCGCTCACGGTGTTCCTCGACGGCACGGGGGTCCCGCTGGTCCGGTGCCGTCAGCAGCGTGTGCAGCGCCGCCGACACCCGCGCGCGGATGGCCGCCTCCTGGGTGGCGGTGCCCAGGTCCAGCCGGTCGGTCGTGCCCATCTCGATGTCGTCGGCTGCCCCGGTCGACCACCCTGACGGCAGGTCGTCCATCAACTGTGCAACGGTCTCCGTCACCTGCTGCGGCGTCAGGTGCCGCACCGCCGAGACGGTCAGCTCACCGAGGGCACCGTCGGCGAAGTACCACGGCGTTGCCGGCTCGGGCTCCCTGGCCTTCCCCTTGGCCGCCGCCCCAGTTGCGTTGGCCTGATCCCGCTCCTCGACCGCACGCTCCCAGACCGTACGCGCATCGGACGCCGCATTCCGGGCGCGGTCGAGCCGCCCCTGGGAGCGTGCGACGTTCCGCTCCAACCGGGTCCGTTCCGCCGTACGCGCCGCCGCGTCGACCGCGTCCGCCAGCTCGGCCTGACGCCACGTCTCCGCCTGCCGCTCCGCGTTGTCGGCGTCCCGCCGCTCCGCCTCGACGCGCTCGCGTTCCTCCTCGACCGCCCGCAGGTCGGCCCGCTGCCGCTCGTCCTCCTGCCGCCGCGCGTCCTCGTCCGCCCGTACCCGTTCGGCCTCCGCCAGTTCGGCTTCCTGCCGGCCCTCCTCCCACCGCCGCTGCGCCTGCTCGGCCAACTGGTCGTCGGCGCGCTGCTCGTCCTGCCGGACCTTCGCCGCCTCCGCGGCCAGCTCGCGCTCCCGGGCGCGCCATTGCGCTGCCGCGGCGGCCGCGCGCCGTTGCTGCTCCCGCTCCGCCGCCAGGTGCTGCTGCCCGGGGTCCTGGTCCGCCAGCTGTCGCTGCGCCTCATCCGCCGCGGCCTGCGCCTCCTGCTCCTGGCGCCGTTGCTCCTGCCGGTCGGCCTCTGCCTGCGCGGCATCGCGTACTGCCTTCCGGACCGCCAGCGCCCGCTGTACGCCCTGCCACGTGTCCCACCGCTCCTGCTCGTCTCTCCGGGCCTGTTCGCGTGCCGCCGCCCGCTCGCGTACCTCCTGGCTCGCCACCAGGCGCTGCGCCGCCCGGGTAGCTGCCTCCTGCCGGGCCACCTCCCGCTCATCGGCCCGCTGGGCCGCGAGCTGCTCGGCAGCCTCCCGCGCCGCGTCCCGCTGCCGGATCCGCTCCGCCGCGCGGTCCGCCGCCGCTGCCCCGCCGGCCCGCAACCCCTGTAGGCCGTCCGTCCACTGCTGTACCGCCGTCCGCCAGTCCGCCTCCCGGGTGGCGGCGTCCTGCTCCAGCGCCTGTCGCCTCCGGTCAGCCACCCGCACGGCCCGCCCCAGCAACTGGTGCCCGCGCCGTTCCACTGTTCCGCGCTGCCGTTCCAGCTCAGCGACCCGGTCCTGGGCCCTGGTGAGCCGCTCCCACGCCGCACGCTCCACCGCTTGCGCGGCATTACCGCTGGCAGGCGTCTCACCGCCGTTGGTCGGGGTCTCATCGGCGCTGGTCGGGGTCTGCGTCACGCGCGCCGGTGGCACGGCCGCGCGGGCGTCGACCTGGCGCGCCAGGGCCTCCCGAGCGGTGGACAGCTCGCTCCGCGCTGCGGCGAGGTCACTCTCGACGGCAGCGGTCGTGTCCCGGATGCTGGCCAGTTCCCGGGTCAGCCGTTCGACCTCCGGCGGGTTCCCGACCGGCGTCGCCTCCACGTCGCCGCCCTTGCCGTCAATGCTGCTGCCCGTCGCGGGTGACGCGGGGCCGCTACCCCCGTCCACACCGGCCAGATCCACGGCGTCGACCGGGCCATCCACGGAGCCGGCTTGGGGGCCCCATTCCATCGCCGCCGGCCGACCAGGCAACGAACCGGGCGACAGGTCCAAAGACTCAGACTCAAACTCCGACTCCGAGCCGGACGGCTCTGACCCGGACGACTCAACCGGCCGCGCCAACGTGGGAGCCACGAACGGCTCCTTCACCGCCAGAAACTCGCTGATCTCCCAGTC
>NZ_JBVJHK010000047.1:0-11501 GCF_055586845.1 Micromonospora sp. NPDC049139
TACGCCAAGATCACCAAGCTCGTCGCGCGACCGCAGACACCAATCGCCGGGATCAAGGTGGGCAACGCGATCAGCGCCGACACCGACGGCAACGGCCCGAAAGGCGTCAGGACCGGTGTGCAGCGGGTGCCGGGCACGACGACGAGTGCCACCCTGACGGTGTCGGCAACCTGGTTCGAGCGCAACGGCGACCGGACCGGCATCTCCAGCACCGACTCCGGCCGCGCCGCCGGCCTCAAGGGGACATGCAGAAAGACACCGCAATGCGTCGACATGGCACAGGCCACGTACACGCACACGTTCGACGGTGCGAAGGGCCGCGCAACGGTCGAGCTCGCCGGTGACCTGCCCCTGTGCCAGGACCAGAAGCAGGAGTTCCTCCTGGTCTCCTACTTCGCGCCGAGCGCCAAGCCGAGTTGGCCGCAATACGCGCACGACCACGACGTCGCGGTGATCGACGCCAAACACCGCAAGGTTGAGCTGAAGGTCGACGTGCCGAAGTGCTACACCCAAGTCGACCTCGTCTGGGGTGGCAAGAGCGAGCTGATCACGCCGATGGTGGAGAAGGGCAAGCGCTACGGCGACAAGAAACTGGGCAGCAAGGGCAAGCCCGGCAACCGCTCCGCCGGCCCACTCGGCGCCTACAACGGCGGTGCCGCGCCCTGCGCACAACCGAAGGCCACCTTCGCGCCGGCCTGCGACGGGTCCGTCACCGTCCACCTCAGCGGCGGCCACTATCCCGTGACGTTCCGAGTCACCGCGACCGGTGTGAACCGCACCGTCCACGTGCCCGCAGGAAAATCGGTGGAACTGCCGATGCCAGCGGGCACCGGCCAGATCGTCGTCGCCGAGCGGGGCAAGGAAATCGCTCGTTATCTCTGGCCGCGGCCCTCGACCTGCGGGCTGCCCACGATGTCCACCGAGTCGACCTGCACCGAACTGAAGGTGACCATCACCCATCCCGGCCAGGGGATGCCACCGATCGAGGCGGTCGCAACCTACGGAACGCAGGAAAAGAAGCTCACGGCCTCCGACGGAGGATCGCAGACGATCGTCTTCGCCTCCGGACGAGAACGCGCCGTCAATGTGCAGTTTCCCGGCTACGACTACAAGCTGATCGGCGAGTACGAGGACCCAGGCACCTGCGAAAAGCTGGCGACGACAGGTGCGATGACCGCCCGGATCAGCCTCATCGGAATCCTGATGATCTCCGTCGGCGCGGCCCTGATCGTCTTCGTGCGTCGCAGAAGGACATCGGCGGACGAGCTCTAGTCAGTACGTGTCCACCACGTCGCCGGGTAGCCGGTGATGGTTGTGGACCATCGCCTTGGGAACGAGCGCCCCCACCGATAACTGGTGAGGTGAGCCTGGCGCGGACCAACTGTTCCTTGAGCCACCCCTGGTGGGCGGCGGAGGCCACGTCGGGACTGGCCGGCACCTACCCCGGTGCCGGCCAGTCCCGACGGTGCGCGATGACCAACCGCCCCCATCCGCGGTCACCCGCCTACGGTGGTAGCCCAACCGATATGTCGGCTGGTACATGGGCCGCTCGCGCAGGTACTCCCGTCGGATCCTCGGCTATGCGATGGGCGCCCACCACACGCCGGTCTGGTCGTCGCAGCGCTGAACATGGCCGCCATCGCCCGAGGCGGCAACGCCGACGGAGTGATCTTCCACAGCGACCGTGGCAGCGAGGGCGGATTCAACTGGTGGTCAGTGGTTGGCCGGGGTGAGCCGGCCCTCGAAGGCGATCTGGAAGGCGTCCGCCACGGCCCGACGCATCCGCGCTCTCGACGCCGAACTCGCCGCCCTTGCCGGCGCATCACCGCTACCGGCCTCATCAGGCAACACCACCCGACACCGACTCGACCGCGGCGGCGACCGACGCCTCAACCGTGCCCTCTACACCGTCGCCCTGGTCCGCATGGGCCACGACCCCCGCACCCGCGCCTACGTCACCCGCCGCACCGTCGAAGGACGCACCAAACGCGCGGTCATGCGCAACCTCAAGCGCTACATCTGCCCGCAACTCTCCAAAACCCTGGCCGGCACACGCCCAGCCACCAGCACCACTTGGCAGTTATAGAAGCGTCTCTGTGTGCCGGTGAGCGCTCAGGCCCCCAGCCGGTAGCCACGCTTCATCACGGTCTGGATCAGGTCGACGCCGTCCAGCGGGGTGTGGTCGAAGGCTCGCCGCAGCCGCGACACCGCCATCTCGACGGCGTGGTCGTCGACGTCGGCCCAGCTCGGCGCGGCCGCCCGGATCTCGGCCGGGGACAGCACCCGGCCGGGACGGCGGGCCAGCGCCCGTAGCACCGAGATCGGGCCGGGCTGGACCGGAATCACCTGGTGGCCGATCACCATCGCCTGGCTGCGGATCTCCACCCGGTGGCCCTGCACGTCGAGCTGGAGCGACCGTCCCGGGAGTTGGTTCGCCAGGACCTTGACCAGGTCCGGCAGGGCGGGACTGTTCGCCACGTACGCGCTGAGGCCGAACGCCCGCAGTGGCTCCGCCGCCAGGTGACCCAGACAGGCGGGCACGATGTCGGCGGTCAGCGCGTTGAGCACCTCGCCGAGTACGCCGTCGGCCTCGGCCTGGCGCAGCAGGTTCTCGGTGGCGGTCGCCCCGGTCAGCGCGACGGCGTCGACCTGCCGCCGGATGATGACTCCGCACAGCCGGCGCAGGATGTCGATCCGCAGCGGCGGGAGAAACCGGTTGGTGACGACCTCGACCACGGTCGCCCCGTTGCGGCGTAGGGCCTCGCAGTACTCCCGGTGTGGCTCCGACTCGATCTGCGCCACCACCCGGCGGCCGATCATCGGCTGGGCGAGGAGATAGCGGAACAGGTCTTCGGTGGTCGTGGAGGCGGTTGCCCATATCTGGCTCAGGCCGAGATCCCGCAGCGTGTCGGCGGCGTGTCCGTCGCGGGCCAGCAGGCGGGCGTGCGTCAGCCGGTCGATGAGCGCGTCGAGGTGGCCGGTCTGCTGGACCACGCGCAGCCAGGCCCGCAGGCCCAGGCCCGACGACACGATGACCTCGTGCACCGGTCCTGTGACGCAGGAGCGGGTGGCGACGGCAACGGCCTCCGCCACCGGTTGGGCCACCGAGCGGACCGCCTGGACGTTGATCGTCCGTGCCGAGGTGGCCTCCAGCAGGGTGGCGAGGTCGTGTCGACGACGCTCCGACAGGACGGCGACCGTGTACCCCGCCAGGTCCTCCACACTGTCCTCCTGTCACGCCGCTCAACCTCAAACAGGTGCACGGTTCCGGACGGCGGTTGGATCACTTCGGTGCGACTCTTTCGTCGGGAAGAAGTGTCGCGTTAACAGGGCAGACATAGCAGTGGTGGCCAATCTCAACACCGTGACGGTTCGTTCACCGACCCGGTGCTACCGGAATTTGGGACGGCGCGCCGATCCGGACGGTGTTTCACCAGCTCAGAGTGGATCGGCGAAGAGTTACCGGCGAGTCGGGGCCGGATCCGACAAGTTGATCTTGTGAGGTGTTCGTCGGTCCCGTCACGTAGCACCCAGTTGACTTCCGGGAAACGCGGTGGTGATGAAGACTCGGCGCAATCACCGATCGGTTGATCGGGTGCGATCGATAAGGCCGACCCGGATGGGGACGGATGAGGCGGGCCGACCGCCAATCCGGAACCTGGGTCGGCGACCGTCGCCCGTCGACCGCGGTTGAGCTGCCACTCAACCGCGGTCGACTCCGAACGCGGGGCGGGCGGCGGGTCGTCGCCCGCTCCGGTCCAGTCCCGATCCGCAGACCAGATTCAGGAGGGTCCATGATACGACGATGGGTACCGCTCGCCGTGGCGACGGCGGTCCTTGCCACCGCCGCAGGGTGCGGTGGCGATGCCGGCCCGACGTCCGGCGCGCCGGACGCGAACCTTGCCGGCAAGACGGTCGAGGTGGCGGCCACGTGGTCCGGTGCCGAGCAGGCGAACTTCCAGGCGGTGCTGGACGCCTTCGCCGCGAAGACCGGCGCGACGGTGAAGTACACCTCCGGCGGCAACGATCTGCCGGTGCTGCTCAACAGCCGGATCGCCGGGGGTTCGCCGCCGGATGTGGCGCTGATCTCGCAGCCCGGGGTCGTGGCCGAGTTCGTGAAGCGGGGCGCGATCAAGCCGCTGACCGGTGACGCGGCCGCCGCGATCAAGGCCAACTACAGCTCTGCCTGGCAGGAACTGGGCACCGTGAACGGGCAGCTCTACGGCGTCTACTTCAAGGTGGCCAACAAGTCGGTGATCTGGTACCGGGTCGACAGCTTCACCGACGCCGGGGTGCAGCCGCCGAAGACCTGGGACGAGCTCAAGACGGTCTCCGCCGCGCTCGCCGACTCCGGGGTGACGCCCATGGTGGCCGCCGGTGGCGACGGGTGGGTGCTGACCGACTGGTTCGAGAACACCTACCTCCGGGTCGCCGGCCCGGAAATGTACGACAAGCTGGCCAAGCACGAGATCCCCTGGACCGATCCCAGCGTGGTCAAGACGCTGACCCTGCTGGCCGACTACTGGCGTACGCCGCGCTTCCTGGCCGGCAACCCGACGCAGACCACCTTCACGCAGGCGATCGCCGACGTGTTCGGCAAGTCGCCGAAGGGAGCGATGCTGTTCGAGGGTGACTTCGTCGCCTCAGAGATCAACAAGCTGGGTGAATTGAAGGTCGGCGAGTCGGCGAAGTTCTTCAACTGGCCGTCGGTCGACGGCTCGAAGCCGGCGGTGGTGACGGCGGGCGACCAGGCGGTCGCCTTCAAGGACACGCCGGAGGCGAACGCACTGATGGCCTTCCTCGCCTCGCCCGAGGCAGCGAAGATCATGGCGGCCAAGGGCGGGTTCATCTCGGCGAACTCGGGACTGGACGTCGCGACGTACGCGGACGACACCACCCGGGAACTCGCCGAAGCGGTGGTGAAGGCCGAATCGCTGCGCTTCGACCTGTCGGACCTCACGCCGCAGACGTTCGGCGGTGGGACCAGCGCCCACCTGTGGGTGCTGCTGCAGGACTTCCTGGCCAAGCCGATCGCCCCTGAGGCGTTGGCCCAGCAGCTCGAGGCCGCCGCGAAGAAGGACTTCGGAGGCAACTGATGACGATCACGCCCGACCCGGCCCAGGGCATCCGTCCGTCCCCTGCCCGAACAACGATCGGCCGGGCGAGCGTGGCCGATGGCCCCGGCGGCTCACGGCACGCCGCCGGCGGCCCGGGCCACCGGGACGCCCCCGGCGGCCCACGGACCACCGCCGGGACCGCGGCCCGCCGACGGTCGCGGGAGACCCGCCTGATGGTCGCGCTCTTCCTCGGCCCCGCCCTGGTGCTGCTGCTGGTGCTGGTCTGCTATCCCATCGTCTACACGCTGTGGCTCAGCTTTCGCAGCGGTGACGGATCGAGGTTCGTCGGCCTCGACAACTACGTCACCATGTTCACCTCGCCGAACACCCGGCGAGCCATCCTGAACAACCTCGTCTGGGTGATCGTGGCGCCGGCCGTGGCCACCACCCTCGGGCTGATCTTCGCGGTGTTGACCGAGCGGCTGCGCCGGTCGGCCGTGCTCAAGGCAGTCCTGTTCATGCCGATGGCCATCTCGTTCCTGGCCGCCGGCGTCACCTTCCGGCTGGTCTACGACGAGAACCCGGACCGCGGCGTGCTCAACGCGGTCGCGGTGTCGGTGCACGACGCCTTCGAGTCCCCGTCGCGCTACCACGGCGTGGATGCCCGAGAGCAGGGCGAGCTGGCGCCGATCAACGGCGGCTTCGAGTCCAGAGGGCCGGCGACCCCGGGTGAACCCGTCCACCTCGCCCTCGTGGGCCTGCCGCCGGACCGGATCCCGACCGACGCCAAGCCGGCCACGGCACCCACCGGCGGCCCCGGACTGCAGGGGGTGGTGTGGCTCGACTTCACCCGCGGCGGCGGCGGCCAGGCGGGGATTGTCGACGCCGGCGAGGTGGGGCTGCCCCAGATGACCGTCGAGGCGGTGGCCGACGGGGGCAGGGTGGTCGCCACCACCCGGACCGACGCCGCCGGGCGGTTCGCCTTCCCCGAACTCACCTCCGGCCCATACGTCATCCGGCTGCCCGCCGACAACTTCACCGAGCCGTTCAACGGCGTCACCTGGCTCGGGCCTTCACTCATCACTCCCGCCGTCATCGGGGCGTACATCTGGATCTGGGCCGGCTTCGCCATGGTGCTGGTGTCGGCCGGGCTGGCCGCCCTGCCTCGGGAAGCACTCGAAGCGGCCCGGATGGACGGCGCGAGCGAGTGGCAGACATTCCGGCACGTGACCGTGCCGCTGGTCCGGCCGGTGCTCGTCGTGGTCCTGGTCACCCTGACAATCAACGTCCTGAAGATCTTCGACCTCGTCTACGTGCTCGCACCCGAGTCGTCCCAGGACGACGCGACCGTGGTCGCCCTGGAGATGTACCGGGTGTCCTTCGGCGGCGGCCTCGACTACGGGCTCGGCAGCGCCCTCGCGGTCCTGCTGTTCGCCCTGGTGCTCCCCGCGATGCTGTTCAACATCCGGCGCCTGAGGAGGGATAGCTGATGAGCCACGCCACCATCGACGCCGTACCGGAACTGATACCCGCCGGTACCGCGCGGGGCGGCCGGCCGCGACCGGGACCGTGGACCCGGTTCATGATGCGGTTCGGCAAGGCACTGCTGCGACTGCTGGTGGTCCTGATCGGCGTCTTCTGGCTGCTGCCGACCTTCGGTCTGGCCGTGGCGAGCCTGCGTAGCAGCGCCGACAACAGCGCCACCGGCTGGTGGACGGTCTTCACCGCACCGGCCCAACTGACCCTCGACAACTACGCCCAGGTGCTGCAGAACGAGCGGATCGTCGAATCGCTGTGGAACACGGTGCTGATCACCGTGCCGTCGACCCTGCTCGTGGTGCTGCTCGGTGCACTCGGCGCGTACGCCCTGGCCTGGATGGACTTCCCCGGCCGAGACTGGCTGTTCGCGCTGGTCGTCGCGTTGATCGTCGTGCCGATCCAGGTGGCGATCGTGCCGGACGCACGGATCTTCCGGACCCTCGGCATCTACGGCGAGATCCCAGCGGTGGTTGCCTTCCACGTGGCCTTCGGGTTGCCGTTCGCGATCTTCCTGCTGCGGAACTTCTTCCTGAACATCCCGCGCGACCTGCTGGAGGCGGCCCGCATCGACGGCGCCCGGGAAATGCTCATCTTCGCCCGCGTGGTGCTGCCGATCGGCTGGCCGGCCATCGCCTCGCTGGCGATCTTCCAGTTCCTGTGGGTCTGGAACGACCTGCTGGTCGCGCTCGTCTTCGCCACCTCCGACAATGCCCCGATCACCTACGCCCTGCGGGAGCAGATGCGGTCGTTCTCGTCCAACCTCGACACGATCGGTCCCGGCGCGTTCCTGTCCATGCTCGTGCCGCTGGCGGTCTTCTTCGCCTTCCAGCGCTACTTCGTGCAGGGCGTCCTCGCCGGGTCAGGTAAGTAGCGAAAGGTGAATCACGGGGTGCGCGCCGAGCACGACGCAGGGGCGCGCACCCCAGCACCCGGGACCCGGAACCCGGAACCGGGGTGGGGCCGGACTCCGCTGACCCCACCCCGGGCACCGCCGTTCGGCGAATTCGTCGGCTGCCCGAGGCACGTCGGTCGCCCGAGGCGATCGACCAGCCCGCATCTCGTGCGTGCGACCTCGGTGGTGGTGCGCCTGGTGCCGGATCTGCCTCGCGGGCATGGCCGCCACCTACCGGAAAGGAGCCGGTGATGAGCCCGTCGGAACTGCTCAGTACCAGGGCGGAGGCACTCTTCGCCTCCACGCTCCAACCGTCGAAGGATCCGACGCCCGAACAGATCCGGCAGGCGGTGTTGTACAGCGTCAGCCGGCACCGGGCGGCCGGTTGCGCGGCACTCGTCGCGCAGGAGTACGGCGACCATCCGGTCGAGGCGGTCAGTCGCATGCGCTGGGCCGTGGCCGCCGTCCGAGCGGCGTACCAACTGGTCGGGCCGTCGGCCTGACCGCCGGCGTCCGGCATCCGCGAGTACGGAGCGAGGTTCAGGCTGGTCGGTGGGGTAGTGGCGGCCGGCCAGCCAGATGGTGAGGCCCTTCATGGTGGTTGATCAGTCCATGGTCGGCCGGTCGGCCTGCTGCCTTCCGGCTGAGGACGCTTCTCCGGCGGCAGGCTCTGCGCTGTCGGCGACCTCTCGATGCCGTCAAGGACGGCGTCCGCGGACCAGCACCGGTCGCCGTCAGCTGTCCATACCCGTGCTGGATGTCCCGCTGTGCTACGCCGGGCTGGAGTTGCAGACGTCCACCGGCCTGGTCCGACTGCACGCTGAGTCGAGCGCGGTCATGCTCAGTGGCCAGCAGGTCGCCGTGCTGGCCGTCCTGATCACGGCGCGGGGGACGCCCCTCAGCCGGGAGGCGATCTGGGCCGCCATGCCGCGCGGGTATCGGCCGCCGACAGCTGCCCAGATCGGCGTGGTGATCGCCAACATCCGTAGGAAGATCGGTGCCGCACGTATTCTCACCGGGGCGGACGGCTGGTGGGTGCGGGATCCGATCGCGCCGGAGTCGGTCGACGGCACCGACGTGCTGTCGTTCGGCAGCCTGCGACTCGATGTCGAGCATCGGTACGTGTTCGACGGGCCGGCTCGGTTCGTCCGGCTCGGCCCGCAGGAGTTCGCCGTGCTGCGGGTGCTCGTCGAGGCGCGGGGAGTGCCGCGCAGCAGGAGTGGGATCTGGTCGTCGTTGCCGCCGCACGACCGGCCGGCCACGATCGCCGCGGTGGGCGTGCTCATCCACCACCTCCGGGAACGCCTCGGGCCGGACCGGATCATCACAGGCGGGGGCGGCTGGCGGCTGGCCGGCCCGGCGGAGGCCCCGCCGCGCGCGGCGGAGTGGGCAGGCGTGCGATTGGAACGCACGACCAGCGAAACCTGGCTGGCCGGGCAGAACGCGCCCGTCAAGCTGAGCCCCCAGCAGGCCGAGGCGTTGCAGGTGCTGATCGATGCGCAGGGCGAGCCTCGTAGCGGCGCACAGGTCCGGGACGGGATGAGCGTCAGGGCGCGCCCGAAGAACGCCCTGGCGGTGGGCAGCGTCATCTCACGCCTGCGGCGCAAGATCGGCCGGGACCGGCTGGCCACTGGCAGGGCCGGCTGGTGGTTGACCGATCCGGCCCTCGCCCAGGTAGGGGGTGAGCGGAGGATACCGATGCGAGTCCATTGCGGATAGTGTCCTCGGCCGTACTGTCCGCTCGCCTGAAGGGTTCTGCTATGGCCTTTGGTCATCGATGGCTGGTGCGAACTGCCGCCGCCGCGCTGCTCCTGCTTGCCGGGATGGCTACCCCCGCCGGTCCCGCCTCGGCGGCGGACCCGGGCGCGAAGTTCACGCTCGATCTGCCCGGTACGACGATTCCGCTGGGGGTCGAGAAGAAACGGGTCCACCTGCGACTCACCAATCTGACCGACCAGACCCCGAGAGAGATCATTTTCTACGTCCGCCCCTCCGAGTTGGACTGGTCGTACAAGGCCGCGCTCATATGGTCGGAGGGCGGTGGCTCTGGTGAGTGTGACGGCGACCACTCGGGCTGGTACTGCCGTATCGAATCGAGCCTGTTTCCGGAGTTGATGCCGGCACCCGGTGGGACGGTTGATCTGCCCATCGATATTCAGGTCTACGAAAAAAAGAAGCCCTACGAAGGCAGGTTCCACGTCGAGGCTGGCATGGCCTGGGGCGACGACAAGATGCAACTCAGTGCCAGCAAGTGGTTCACGCTCACGTTGGTCGACGATCCCGAAGCCGACCTGTCGGTGGTGGCGCCGGACGTGAAGCAGTCGGTGCGGGTCGGCGCGGACGGCCGGCTCGAATCCACCGGGACGTTGAACCCGGGCGAGACGGGCGCGGTGCGGTATCGGGTCGTCAACCAGGGCCGGAAGGCAGTCAGCGGCGTCAAGGCCACGCTGCACCTGCCCAAGGGCGTGACGTTCACCCGCCCGCCGAAGGAGTGTGCGGTCGGCGACGACGGGCGGTCAGCGGTCTGCACCTACGACACGCTCGCGCTCGTACCGGCCGGCCAGGACACCGACCCGAATGACAGCATCTACTCCGCCGTCGAGTTGCACAATCTGGTGACGGCGTCGGCCTCCATCACGGCACCCGTCACGTTGGCGGGCGGGACCGTGCAGGTCGAGGGCTTGACCGAGCGAACGGATGCCCGTTCCGGCCCGGAGCATGCCGAACTTCCGGCGAACGCCGTCGCCGTACGGGCAGCCGATGTGGACGGCAGCGACAACGAGGACGGGTTCGCCGTCGTGGTCGCCGCGAGCGGCAGTGGCGGGGACGGCGGCGATGACGGCGGCAGCGGTGGCGGCGGGGGTGATCTGCCGATCACCGGGCCGCAGTCCGGGCTGATCGCCGGAGCCGGTCTCGCCATGGTGGCGGGTGGCGGCATCATGTTGCTCCTCGCCCGGCGCCGCCGCGCGGTCGCGATGGTCCGCGGGGACGAGACGCCCGCAGTCTGACCTGTCCTCCACCGGCCCGCGAGGGCCGTTCACCTAGGCCGCGTTCCAGAAGCGGGGTAGCCATTCGTTGATCGCCGTGATGTGCACGGTGGCTTCGTAGCGGACGGCGAGCTTGTCGTACCGAGTGGCTACCCCGCGGTGACGGTTGAGCCCGCTCCCACGTGCCGCCACGCTGCCAACGCCGAAGCACCCCGTACACCGTCTGCCAGGGCACATAGCAGTCCGGCACGTCCCGCCACGGCGCGCCGACCCTCGTGCGCCACCGAATCCCGTCGATGAACTGCCTACCGGAGACCTCTTCACTTACCGATCAACGACACGCCACAGCCTGCCCCGCCAGCGCACCCACCTTTTGAAAGGCGCCCTGACACCCGCGCCCTGCGGTGGGCGGGGCGCGGGCGGACGGCGCGGACGGTGGTGGGACGGTCGCTGCTGCGATCATGCGGGGCATGCGGGACGAGAACCTCGCGGGACGGTGGGACACCGGCCCGTACGACTACGGGGTGATGGAGTCGAGTTGGCTCTGCCTCCACCCGGACGGGACCGGCTGGAGCGCGTGGGCCAACGTCGGCGGCGGGTCGGTTAGTCACCTCACCTGGTCCTGTCCGGCGGAGGGCGAAATCGAGCTCCGCTACACCTGGACCGCGTCCGGCGACTGGTCACCGGGCGCACCGCCCACCCTGGTCGAGGTCGACGAGGAGGGTCCGGACGACACGGTGGTGCGCACGCGCTATTCGGTCCGCGTCGACACGCCACCCCTGGTCGAGGCACCGATGATCACCCTGCACCTGGATGACGCCGTCGAATTCGCGCACCGCTTCGCGCTCTCGACCCGAGACGTCGACCGCAGCGATCCGCCCGCCCCGGGCAATCGGTGAACCGTCCGCACCGTCAGGCGGCGCCGCGTCCGCGCACCAGCAGTGCTGTGCAGGGGCGACTCACTCGTCTCCGCATCGGATGTCGGCGGCCTTGCCAGCGTTGTCGTAGACGATGTCGCACGTCAGG
>NZ_JBVJHK010000048.1:0-9488 GCF_055586845.1 Micromonospora sp. NPDC049139
AGGGCAAGCGCTACGGCGACAAGAAACTGGGCAGCAAGGGCAAGCCCGGCAACCGCTCCGCCGGCCCACTCGGCGCCTACAACGGCGGTGCCGCGTCCTGCGCACAACCGAAGGCCACCTTCGCGCCGGCCTGCGACGGGTCCGTCACCGTCCATCTCAGCGGCGGCCGCTATCCCGTGACGTTCCGAGTCACCGCGACCGGTGTGAACCGCACCGTCCACGTGCCCGCAGGAAAGTCGGTGGAACTGCCGATGCCAGCGGGCGCCGGCCAGATCGTCGTCGCCGAGCGGGGCAAGGAAATCGCTCGTTATCTCTGGTCGCGGCCCTCGACCTGCGGGCTGCCCACGATGTCCACCGAGTCGACCTGCACCGAACTGAAGGTGACCGTCACCCATCCCGGCCAGGGGATGCCACCGATCGAGGCGGTCGCGACCTACGGAACGCAGGAGAAGAAGCTCACGGCCTCCGACGGCGGAGAGGAGACGGTCGTCTTCGCCTCCGGACGAGAGCGCGCCGTCAATGTGGTGTTTCCCGGCTACGACTACAAGCTGATCGGTGCGTACGAGGACCCAGGCACCTGCGAAAAGCTGGCGACGACAGGTGCGATGACCGCCCGGATCAGCCTCATCGGAATCCTGATGATCTCCGTCGGCGCGGCCCTGATCGTCTTCGTGCGTCGCAGAAGGACATCGGCGGACGAGCTCTAGTCAGCGCGTGTCCACCACGTCGCCGGGTAGCCGGTGGTGGTTGTGGATCATCGCCTTGGGAACGAGCGCCCCCACCGATAACTGGTGAGGTGAGCCTGGCGCGGACCAACTGTTCCTTGAGCCACCCCTGGTGGGCGGCGGAGGCCACGTCGGGACTGACCGGCACCGGGGTAGGTGCCGGCCAGTCCCGACGGTGCGCGATGACCGGCCGCCCCCATCAGCAGTGCCTACGATGACCGCACCCGAGCCGAGGGCCAAGAACACAACGCCCGCCGCGCAGTCACCGCCGCCGGGGGCCTGGGTGATGCAGCCGTTCACGCTGATGTCGTCCAAACCAGGCCGACGGAGCGGTCGTGGGCGTCCACAGCGACCTGTTTGGGCTGGGCGGACACCCCGAGGCGAACTCACTGCGGCGAAGGCTGGGTGAGTAGGTTGACCAACCCGTCTGGGGACTGTGGACGTGGGATAGGCTCGGCTGCCAGTGCGTAGAACTGGCGACGAGCCGACCCCGGGCGCCGCCGGTACCCGCAGATGCAGTCCCACCCCACGACCGCATCGTGCCGATCCGCGTCTATCCGGGGCAATGCGGTTCCACTCACGCTGGCGCCCGCTGCTCCAAAACCATACCGAACGGATCGGTATTGAATGTGGCGGCCCCCCATCCGTAAGGATGTGATCTTCCGTTGTGGTGTTGCGTGTGTCAGGCTGACTCGAGTTGGCCATCGGAGCGAGGAGCGGGCCTGCGATGGCGGTGGCTCTGACCCGACGCAGGCGGGGGTTGCTCCCCTCAACAGCGAGTTTCTTTGAGGATCGCCTGGTACCAGACTCGGTGTACACCGTGCTACGTCATGAGTGCCCGGAGTGGTTCCCGGATCCGATGTCTGCGGACCTGTTCGCTGAGGACGGCCCGATGTCGATACCGCCGATGATCATGCCGGTGGTGATTGTCCTGCGGCGGTGGAAAGGGCTGTCGGACCGTGCGGCGGTGGACCGACTCACCGTCGATGTCCGGTGGAAGTACGCCGCAGGCGGTCTGGACTCTGTGGCGGTAAGGCCGGGCCCGGTTTCGGAGAGCATCACCGCGACCGAGGTGAGCCCGGGCAACCAGGGTTATGCCGGCCACCAAGTAACGGGCCGCCGAGTGTGCGGCCAGGATCTCATCACGCGATCGGAGAACTCGCCATGCAAGCCAGATCTTCCCAGCGAGGCCGTCCCAGGAGCTTTCGTGAGTACCTGAGCCGGCTGGACGAGTTCGGAGACCTTCGGCGGATCGATTGGGAGGTAGACACCGCGTTCGAAATCGGCGCAATCACACGCCACAGCAGTGAGGTGTGCGCACCGGTTCCACTGTTCACCAACATTCGTGGACACAGTGGGTATCGCGTGGCCGGGGCGCCCCTCGCTTACAGTTCCTCTGCCGAAGCCCGGATGGCCCGGGTAGCTCTCGCACTGGGGCTGGCTCCGACCACCCCTGGCGGACGGATCGTCGAAGAACTCGCCGCGGCGATGCACCGCGAGCCCATCGCCCCGGTTGTCGTGGAGGACGCGCCGTGCCATGAAAAAGTGTTGGTCGGCGACGCGGCGGATCTGATGAGTCTGCCGAGTCCGCTGCTACATGTCGGAGACGGCGGCCGCTATATCAACACGATCGGTATCTTCGTAGTCGCCAGCCCGGACCGAAAATGGACGAACTGGTCGATCGCCCGAGCGATGCTGATCGACGGCAAACGGATGACCGGTATCGTCAGTGCCAGCCAGCACAACAACGTGATCCGCCAGATGTGGCAACAACGCGGTGAACCGATGCCGTTCGCGCTTGTTCAAGGCCCCGAGCCAAGCGCATTGTTCGTCGGCGGCATGCCGCTGCCTGACGGAATAGACGAAGCGGGCTTCCTCGGTGGACTGTTCGGCGAGCCGATTGAAACCGTGCGCTGCAAGACCGTGGACCTTGAGGTCCCGGCATCCGCCGAGCTGGTCATCGAGGGCTACCTGGCCAATGACGAGACGTGGCTCGAGGGGCCCACCGGCGAGTACCACGGCTATATACCCACTGTCCGCAAACACCGCCCCGTGTACCACGTTACCGCGATCACTCATCGAACAGAGCCGATCATCCCGGTCGTCTGCGCGGGCAAACCGGTTGACGAGGACCATACGATCTGCGGCCCTGGGATCGCAGCTGTCCTGCTGGAGGAGTTGCGTCGCGCCGACCTGCCAGTCATTTCGGCCTGGGTCGTCCCAGAAAGCGCCTGCACCCTGCTGGCCGTCTGCGTCTCTCCGGACTGGGCGCAGCTTACGGGGTTGACCTCGGCCGACCTCGCGCGGCGCATCCTTGATGTCTGTAAAGCTCCAGACGCCGCTCACGCTGGCTGGTGGATCAACAGGCTGATGGTCGTCAACCACGACATCGACCCCACCGATATGCGCGACCTGCTTTGGGCCTGGTCAACCCGGTGCCATCCGGTCACCGGCCGGGAGACCGTCATGGACCAGCGGATCCCGGCCGGCGTCGTTTTCTACTCGGAGGCAGAACGTAGTGCGGCACGCGGTCCGGTCGAAGTGTTGGACTGCCTGCTGCCCATCGGACAGAACGCGCCCCGCAGCACCGCCTTTTCCGTCAACTTTCCGGCTGACCTGCAACAGCGGGTGCTAGCCAGGCTGAACCACGACCAGCCGACCGGGCGCTTTTCAGGCTGATCTTGCAGCTCAGTACGGGCCCGGCAGGCCCGGAGATCGATGAGGGCGAGGGCCGCCTCACCGCCGGTGAGGCGGCCCCATCCGGCAACTGGCGTACGCGATCCTGGACGGCACGCTGATTTCCGATGGACCACGTGGCAGACCAGGAGCCGTGCTACTCCGGCAAACACAAGAGGCATGGCCTGAGCATGCAGGTCGTCGCCGACGCCGGTCGACTCGTGTGGGCCTCACCGGCGGGCCCGCGCCGCACCACCGCAATCGTGGAGGCCATCTTCGTCCTGCACCGCGTCGAAGCGAACGGCCACGCAGGATGGAAAATGGCCCAATATGAGCTGTTATGACCTTGGAGTGGAGTTCCAAACCGGAGTGTTCCCGGCATCGGCAGGCCAGTAACGGGTGCCGCGCGCGATCTCGAGAATCGACAGGATGGGGTCACGCAGCGCCGGGGCGACCGCGACAGCACACCGTGATTGTGTTGAATGTGGACTCCCGTCGGCATCCATAACGACCGCGCCTGCCTCGTGCGCGATGACGGCGCCGGCGGCGGTGTCCCATGTTCCGTTCCAGATGCTGATGCTGGCGTCGAGGGAACCCTCTGCGACGAAGGCCAGCTCGATGGCTGTGGAGCCTAACCGGCGCAGCCCCTGGGCGCGGGTGGTCAACTCGCGATCCAGTTCCCGGCACAGCAGATCATCGATTCCCGGTTGGGGCCCGCCGTAATCGGTGAGAGCGACCAATGCTTTGGACAGGTCGGCCGTTTTGGAAACTTGTATGCGAGCACCATCGCGATAGGCGCCGCCAGCGCGTGTGGCCCAGTACCGGCGCCCGAGGAACGGGACTGCGATGACGCCGAGAATCGGGTAGCCGTCGTGCACCAGGCCAAGCGAGATCGAGCTCAGCGGTAAGCCATGGCTGAAGTTGGTGGTGCCGTCGATGGGGTCGAGTACCCAGTAAGTATTGGGGTTACCCACCGCGCCGGTCTCCTCACCGAGGAAGCCGATCGTTGTGTCGACTTGGAGCAATGCGGCGCGGACGAGGCACTCGATGGCGACATCGGCATCCGTGACGATCTCGTGGGCGTCCTTCTGCCGGACGGCGGTGGCGGGATTTCTCAGCACATAGTCGACGGCCTTGTCGATAACGTCGTGCGCGACCGGCAACAGCGCATCAGGGTCAGGCCTTGGCATGAACTCCGCCGTCCACTTCAGTCATCGCGCCGGCTCCCTCGAGCCGCCCCGTGAAGCGTACCGGCTGTCCTGACGGGCTGAGTCGCGCGGTCTGGCTCGACTGCCAATTCTTGTCGTCCCGCATGGGACGCACCGCTCACTCGCCGTCTCCTGGGACGCCGGTCTCGAAGATCCGCTGCACCGAAGCCCGCGCCCGCACCGGAATGTCACGACCAAGCTTGGACCTCGTCGGTGCCTTCGCGTAACGCAGGCAGCAGCGCGGTCTTGCGGACCGTCAATCACGCTGGTGCCAAAGGAACGGTGACCACACCGCTCGCGAGGTCCCCGTGCGCAATGTTCTGATTCTTTTGGCAAGCTCCTGTCCCGCTTTGTCGTCCTGATCCGCATTTTGCGCAAGCCAAGTGACCAGCTCGACCTCGAGTGCATCCGCCAGTAGGCCGTAACCAGGCCAGTCGAGCACATCGAAGCCGTAGCTTTCCGCGAATTCCCGATACTCGCCGGCCGAGTGCCATCCGAGCCGGTCGTAGTACACCGCAGCGGGCACGAGGTCCAACTCGCGCGGTCCCACCGCCACGGTGTCCAGGTCGCCTAGCACCGGCCTGCCACGGCGGTCCCGGAAGACGTTGCACACATTTGCGTCGCCATGGACGACGCCCGGCCGGAGTGAGAACGCCAGCCGTTCGTACCTGGTCGCCAGTCGGCCCAGCAGACCACTGATGAACAGCTTGTCCTCGTCGGTCAGGGCCGTGGCGTTCGCGAAACAGGACCGCGCTCGGCGAAACGGGTCCGCACGCGGCAACGCGATGTCGGCAGGCGGCTCCAGGGCGTGCAACTGGCGGAGCAGGGACGCCAACTCTGCCGGGGTGCCGTAGCTGACCTCGTCTCCCACCGATTCCCACAGCGTCACGAAATGATCGCCGACGCGCAGTGGCTGAGCCATCTCGAGCGGCCGAACCGCAGGAATTGCGGATCCTGCCAGCCACCTGGCAACCTTGATCTCTCGCTCGGCCTCAGCGGCGCGAACGTCCCCCCGCCCGACTCGCGCCACGACAGTTCGCGAGGCAAGCCAGAACACCGCATTCTCACCGAGTCGGATCAGTTCTCCGTCGGAAAGATTCACGTGATTCGTCGAACATGCCTCGCGCAGAATCAGCCACGCGCGCTGTGCGTCGAAGGAGTCGCTCGGGACATGCACCATAAACGGCCCCTTGTCGGTCCGCGTACGCGTTCGCGGTTTCGCCATTGCACAGGCCCATCGCGTTGCCGCCGACGGCAACGCTCGGGGTCGCAACGACGGTCACGGAAGGCGCGGGTGTGGTCAGTACGCCCAGACACAATAAGGCAGGTGCCCAAACGGGTATACATCGACGCCCCGGATCCGGCGCCATGTCGAATTCTCCGGTTACGTCATGGAATTGCCGGCGTTGAGGGCTGAATGGCAAACAAGCCAGACTTCTGCTCACCTTTAGGTGGCTAGGCTGGCAAGCCCTCACCAAACCGGACAGAAACAGATAATCGGGCCACTACCGATGCCCGACGTTGCTTGACGATCACCAGGCACGTCGGTACTTTGTGCGCCCAGGGACATGGGAGTCTTCATGGGTAGCAGCCTCGAAACTAGCAGCTTTGTGATATGTCCAGCACACCTGGAGAAGATGGCGCGGCTTTTCCGGGCACCTGTCATCGCGTCGCTGTCTGCAGTGAGTCCACTCGGGCAACCGCAGTCCAGTCCGATGTGGGCCAAATTCGACGATGGCCAGGTTCTGTTCTCCACCGCGGCGAACCGGCTGAAAGTCCGCTACATGCTGATCAACCCCCGGGTCAGCGTTCTGGCGTGGGATCCAGATATCCCGGGCAGCTACATCGAAGTACGCGGCACTGCGTCGATCTCGTCTGAGGGTGCGATGGAGCTCATCGATGAACTGTCGCTCGCTTACCGCAGCACACACTGGGTCCCCCAGCCGGACGAAACGCGAGTCACCGTACGCGTAACGCCGACGAAGACCTTTTCGCGGGCCTGAAGTCCGCTCTGTGGAGCAACGCCATCGTGCTACGAGGAGGGCAGGTGCGGCGCCCGGTTCAAGCAGTGCTGTTCGATGTCGACGACACGCTCATCGACTACGCCAGTGCGGAGTACAACGGCATCGTCAACTACCTCCGCGCTCTTGGCGTGGAGGGTGAGCTCGATGCGGCGGCGGCCAGGTTTGGGGAGCTACAAGCGTTCCACTTCGACCGCTTCCTCGCTGGCCGGACCGACTATGTGGGACAGGCTCGCGCGCTCGCAGTGGACATGATCGCCTGGATGAAAGCACCCTCGGTGCACGATCCATACCGCTGGTTCTTGGGCTATCGTGAGCGTTATGAGGCGTCGCTGCGGCTTTTTCCCGATGTCCTCGATGGGCTCGCCTCGTTAGGCAACGTGCCCCTGGGAATCGTGACCAACAGCGACACCGCCTTCTCGCGGGTCAAGCTTCGCCGGGTGGGCCTGCTCTCGCGGTTCCATTGTGTTGTCGGCGTCGACGCAGCGGGGGTGTCGAAACCGCATCCCCGTATCTTCCACGCGGGCTGCGCGGCATTGGGATACCCACCCGCTGTAACCGCGTACGTAGGCGACAACAAGCTTGGAGACGCAGCAGCCGCCGACGCAGCCGGTCTCCTTGGTGTCTGGGTCAACAGGTTCGGCGCCGGTGGAGACGGTGTGACCGACCTCCGACAGCTTGCTGCGGTTCTGAAACTTGATCCCGGGCCGGTCGCAACGCTGCCGCGGCAAGCTCGATTAGCCTCGGGCCTTCGGTAAGCCCTGTCCGCATCGCGGATCTTGGCTGATCGTCGAACGGCCAACCGACGCCACCGGGCCGGTCACCAGCAGCCCGACATCCGGGCATTCCGCCCGTACGCGCTGGGCGGTTTGCAGTCCGCCGTCGGCGCCTGGCGGCATCCGAATGTCCAGAATGGCCACGTCGACGGGGGTACGGGCCAGTAGCTCCAGCAGTCGGTCGCCGTCCTCCACGCAGCCGACCACCTGGTGCCCCGCGGCGGACAGCAGCAGTTGCAACCCCTCCCGGAACAGCGCGCCGTCGTCGGCCACCGCAACGTCCACAGCTCGCCTCCCGATGTCAACACCGACGAATTGTTACGCCGAAATCGGCGGCGTATCGTGACGGCGCGATGTGAACTGCTTCGAGGTCGCCTACGTATGACATCAAGCATCGTAGCGGCGGTGGGTTCAGCGAGGGGACTCTAGAGTATGTACGGGTTGGGTATCGACCTGGGCACCAGCTTCACCGCCGCAGCGACCGCCTCCGCCTGGGCCCTGGACATGGTGCCACTGGCTGGGCAGGCGGTCGTCACCCCGTCGGTCGCCTACCTTGACGAGAAGGGCGCGCTGCTGACCGGTGAGGCGGCCGACCGCCTCGGCCTGCAGGATCCCAGCCGGGCGGCGCGGGAGTTCAAGCGCCGCCTCGGTGATCCCACCCCGGTGATCCTGGACGGAGCGCCGTACTCCCCCACCGCCCTGATGGCCGCCCTGCTCCGTTCCGTGGTGGACACCGTCAGCCAGGCCCAGGGCGGCCCGCCCGACCGGATCGTGCTGACCCACCCGGCGGTGTGGGGCCCGTACCGGCGCGAACAGTTCGCCGCCATCCCGCACCTGGCCGGCCTGCCCCGCCCGCAGGCCGAGCCGGGGTCGGACGGCCCGACCGTCATCACCACCACGGAGCCGGTGGCCGCGGCCACGTACTACTGCTCCACCCAGCCACTGCCCCCCGACGGCCTGCTGGCGGTCTACGACCTGGGCGGGGGCACATTCGACAGCGCGGTGGTCCGCAACGGCCGCGACGGACTGGAGATCATCGGCACCCCCGAGGGCATCGAATGGCTCGGCGGCGCCGACTTCGACCAGGCGATCGTGGACCACGTCGACCGCGAGCTGGACGGTGCCATCACCGCGCTGGACCCGACCGATCCCGGCACCGCTGCGATCCTGGCCACCGTGCAACGCGACTGCATGCTCGCGAAAGAGGCACTGTCCACCCGCGAGCAGGCAGACATCACAGTGGCGCTACCCGGCTCGGTCCGGCACGTAACCGTGACTCGCAAAGCGTTCGAGCAGATGATCACGCCGTCCGTGGAGACCACCATGGAAACGTTCCGGCGGAGCCTGACCGCCGCCGGTATCACCCTGCAGGACCTCACCGCCGTGCTGCTGGTCGGCGGATCGTCCCAGATCCCCCTGGTCACCCAGCTGCTGCGAGACACACTACGCCGACCAATCATGATCAACACCCACCCGAAACACGCGGTCGCCCTCGGCGCCGCCATGCTCACCTCCGACACCCACACACCGCGCGGCATCCCGACACCCCGACGACCCGCGCCCACCACACCGACCACCACAGCGGCCCGAACCAGCGCTCCTCCCACGGCGACCAAACACGACAACGGCGAGCACCGCGTTGTCAGTCGGCACGTAGCCGGTTCGGTCACGCCCGCGCCCGCAGCCGCGTCCGCGGACGCGCCGGCCCGCAAGGCGATGCGCGGCGCGAAGCACCGGGCGCAACCGCCGGCCAAGCCGACACAGCCGGTCAGCGGCCCTACCGGAGACACCGGCCCGGCAGACGTGCCGCCCCCGGCGCGACCGCGATGGTCACGGCTCGCGAACGCGCGCGTCGTCGTCGCGCTGGTCGCGGTCTTCGGCCTGCTGGGCATAGCACTCGTGTCCGGTACCGACGCCCCGAGCCACCGGCCACAGGTGTCCAGCGCAACATCCGAAACCAACGCCCCGAGCGACCGGACGCAGGCGCCCAGCGCAACGCCCGAAACCAACGCCCCGAGCGACCGGACGCAGGCGCCCAGCGCAACGCCCGAAACCAACACCCCGAGCAAACGGCCGCAGGCG
>NZ_JBVJHK010000049.1:0-7519 GCF_055586845.1 Micromonospora sp. NPDC049139
ACCCCCCGGATCATGCGTACGACAGGGGCAGTAAGTCATACCAGGCCGGGCGACCGAGCAGTCCCCGGCTGGGGACGATCAAAAAGGTAACGGGGCGAAGATCCGCAGCATTTCCTGCGACCATTCGACCATGGGGCCGACTTCCTGGGACGACACTCGTTCCTCGTCATCTGTCGTGCCGACTGGGGTCAGGCTGGCCGCGGTCGCGCTGGGGTTGGCAGAGGAACCGCTCGCTGCGTTCGGCGGCGCCACCGGGTCCACCTGGGCCTGTGGCGAGGGAGTGCTGCGCATCGGTGATGCAGAGGACCTGCGCCGCGAGATGTTGGTCATGCAGGCCGCCGCCCACGCCGTGCCCGTACCCGAAGTGTTGGCAATGAAAGAGTTCGTTGACGACCAGGAACAGCCAGCAGCAGCTCTGCTCCTGACGCTGCTACCGGGGCGTCCCGCCGGTGACTTCGCTGGTCTGTCGCCAGCCCGGGTCCGCCGGTGGGGCGAGGTTTGCGGGCGCGTGCATGCCGCCCTGGCCAAGGTGTCGCCGCCACCGGGGCTACGCGCCGCACCGGCCGTTCCGGTGTCGCAGGCGGGCATGGCGCCGTGCCTGCTCCACCTGGACCTGCACCCGCTCAACGTGCTCGTCAACGAGGCAGGGGACGTCAGCGGCGTCCTGGACTGGACCAACGCGGCAGCGGGGCCGGAGGTGCTGGACCGGGCCCGCACCTGGTCGATCCTCACCCTCGACCCTGCGATCATGCCGCTTCACGACGAGCCACGCTGCGCGGCGCTGCTTGAGGGCTGGACTCACACCGCTAACTTCGCGCGGCTGCCCCCGTCGGCCCGTGCATGGGCTTGCCGGTTCATGCTCGACGATCTCGCCGCACGGTACCCCGCCTCTCGCCTCGATCACATACGGCGATGCCTCACCGAGAACGACGACGGCGGCACCTGCGAGCTCGTCGACCGAGTTGCCGTACCCGGACGCCGGTCCGCGGGACCAGCTGGCGCAACGTGCGCAGGGCACGAAGCGTGAGATCAGGCGATCCTGGCTGCCAGGCCCGATGAGCCGTACGCCCATCGGCACGTCCGGATGCATGCACCCGTGAGCCGATTACCTTGCGTGACGAGCGCTTCGCAGCAGATCCGGTAAACGACAGAGATCGAGAACGGTTCGGGAGGCGAACACGCTGTAGTCCGTCCGCGGGGCTCGTCGCCGCGGTCCAGCAAGGTCTCGGGGCATCTTGGTCATCAGCAGGACAGGGACGTGGCAAATGTCCTTCACCCGTTGGGGTAGGTGACAACCGGCTCCGCTTCCGGATCGGAATACGCCCAATGGGCGCCCGGCTGAGCCTGACGGGTGAGGACCGCAACTGACGGCTCCGACAGCGGCCGGTAGGGCAACTCATGAAGCAAGCGGCTTGCTTCTTCGACGGGGAACCAGCGGGCCTCCTGAACCAGACCATCTGGGTCGCGGACGTGCAGGGTCGGATCCACCACGTCGACGGTGAAGTTCCACACCCGGCTGACGGTGACTGCTCCGGTCACCGCCGCCGTGCCATGAAGAACGAGGTCCGCGGTTGCGACCACCAGACCTGCCTCCTCTGCCAACTCTCGGCAGGCGCCCTCAAACGGCGTCTCGTGGTCCTCGATCCGCCCGCTCGGGATGTTCCAGTAGGGGCCGCCCCACCGTGGGTACTCCTCGTACACGAGAACGACTTTGTCGTCGTGACGTGCGAGAACGCCGGCGTACCGGGACCGACTCATGCTTGGCACGGGGCCATTCAACCTCACCTCAGCACCGCGCACGGGCACGGGCACGGGCACGGGCACGTCACAGCTTTCACTATCTGCGGCATGTCCGTGTATCACTCGAACGCGTTGATCTCTCTCCATGCAGCATCGACAACCGAGCTATATGCGTCAAACCCAAGCTCGGGGATCAGGCCATCGAGCGACGCGAGCAGGCGAGATACCACCTCGGTCTCCGCAGGATCGCGCGCCGGGAGAACACCATCGAAGTCCGCGAACGAGATGACCTCTCGGATCGCGATGGCCTCGGCATAGGTCATGGAGAAGCTGACCTTGCCCGTGTCATCGAGTTCTGCGTGCACCCGGGACATCGTGCAGCATGCACGCTCATCGGCAAGACCGAGCGTTCCGATGGTTTCGGCAGATTCGACCTACCCAGCACCATGGCTCCTGCGACCCGCCGATGTGAACGCAGCGCTTCATCACCCGATGGTTGGCACCTCGATCGCAGCGCGGTGAGACGACGGCCCTTCGAGAGCTGTGGCTGAGCCCGAAGCAAATGGCACTGCTCGACGCCCATCGATCAGGGTTCAGCGCGTCTCGCTGCCGGCCGTGCTGAGCCTCGCGCAGGCCAGCACGGTCAGGGCCGCTCCGAGTAGCAGCGCCGCGACGGCGAACGCGGTCTCGACGTCGGGCCCGGTCTCGACGGCCACGGACACACTGATGCCCGCCTGGTAGAACGCGTCGCTGTCGCGCGGCTCCGGCCGACTCCGCCAGGCATTGTCCGCCGCGAGCCAGGCCGCCGTAGCCAGCACCGTGGCGCCCACCGCCGCGATTGAGGGCGCGGTCCCATGGCGGCGGACCGCACGGCCCATGACCCAGGCATACCCGCCGAGCACGAGCAACGCCGTCACGGCCACATTGGTGACGGAGCCGAGCAGGGCGGTCAGCCCCGACGGAACGAGGGCGAGAAACACCAGGGTGACCAGCGTGAACACACCCACCACCGGCACGGCACGGCCGATCCGGCGCAGTCGCTCCCGTGGCAGCCGCGCAATAGCGGCGCCGAGGCAGACGCAGACCAGGATCAGACAGCTAGCCACGGCTAGCTGCCGCAGGAACTGCGTCCGCTGCCACCCCGGGTCGGTCACCAGCCCGATCAGCTCGCTTGCGCTCGGTGGGGCCTCGGCGAATGGCGAGGCCGCCCATCCCCACAACTCCACGACGCCCGCGAGGGTGAGTAGGAGCAGGCCGCCCTGCAGTAGCAGGCGCGTCGACCGGGGCACGGCGGAACTGGTCACCGCGGGGTCGACGGCGAGAACGCCCAGCACCACGACACCGCCGACACCGGCCGTCCAGGGGGATCCGAACAGTGCGCCTACGACCGCGAGCAGCGCCGCCCCGAGGAGCAGCAGGAGCGGCTTCGCTGAAGGCATCCGCACAGGGTAGACGGGCGAATCCCGGACTCGGCGCCCGCGGCTGGACCCGACCCGATCTTCCAGATGCCGCATAGCGATAGCTAATCCAACGCACTGGCATCGACAGAAGCGGATACGCCATGCGGTCGAGGCCGGCTCACTGGTAACGGATCGTCACGACTGCTGGCCGCGCGTTCCTGTGGGTCTCGTTGAATCCGCCGGCCGGCTCGCGGACGGTTGAAGGCGTGAACGGGCCCCGGCTCGTCTCATCGTCAATCTGCACGACGCTGTGCACGCTCAGCTGCACCTGGGGCCCTTACGCCTACAGGTGACCGTTGACGTGCGGCGTGCTGCCGTGGCGGTGGCGGCCAGTGCCGACGGACGGTGCGCTCGGACCGGCCGATCCGCACCGCGATCTGGGCGGGGCGGAGGGCGGGGTCTCGGCGGTGCCAGTACGCCACTGCGGCGGCAGTGCCCGAAGGCACGTCGTGGTCTTCCAGCGCCCTATCTGAGGCCACCGGGGGCTGTCCGTCGGCGCCGTCGTTGTCGTCGGGTGGTGTCCGCAAGGCGACGGCTGGCGACGTGGGTGCGATGTCGGGGGTCGGGCCGTCGTGCGGGCTGCCACGCCAGCGCAGGCGCGTTGGTTCGACGTCCGGGTGGGGTGCGGGGGTTTCCTGGCCGGAAAGGTCGTGTGCTGCGTGACCTTGCCAGCATCGTTCTTCCGCCGGTGCAACGGATGGTGATGCCTGGACGGCAACGGCCTTATCAGGTGCTTCTCTCGTTGAGACCGGGTCGGCTAGACGTGCGCGTCGGTGGAGCCCGGCGGTGATAACGGGCTGGGGATGTGCGCCTGCGGCTGTGAGCTCCGTGGCCCCGGCGCGGTCTTGGACGTGGTGGGTTATTGGGGCAGGGGCATCTGGGCGTGCGGTGGTGGGCGCCGCAGCGGCGGTCGGCGTCTCTGAGTGCGGCCGCTGCGCCGCAGTCGAGTCGTCGGCGACTGTCGCTGCGGCTGGCAGGGTCGTGGATGCAGCGGCCAGTGTGGTGTCGGGCAGAGCGACAGGCGTAGGTGCGATGGCGCGAATTCTGCCGGTGATCTCGACGAGGCTGACGCTGGCGACGATGACGAGGCCGTCTACAGATATGGGCAGCAGGTAGGCGGCACCGGCGTCGGTTTCGCCGTAGCGGGCGGCAACCCCGACCAGGTGCCAGTAGGAGACCCAGGTGGCGATGGCGGCGATGACGGCGGTCGCGGTGATGCGGATGACGCCGAGGGAGCGGCGGTGGTGGGGGACGCGGGAGATCAGCTCGACGGTGAGCAGCAGGGCCAGGGGTGGCCATGCGGCGATGATTTGGCTGATGGGGTTGGGTCGGGCGTGCAGGACGTTGGCGGCGACGGAGGCGGCGACGCCGAGGGTGAGGGTGGCGCGCACGGCCCACCGCAGTCGGCGCAGCTGTTCCCCTGTC
Organism: Micromonospora sp. NPDC049139; assembly: GCF_055586845.1. Classification (NCBI taxonomy): domain Bacteria; kingdom Bacillati; phylum Actinomycetota; class Actinomycetes; order Micromonosporales; family Micromonosporaceae; genus Micromonospora; species Micromonospora sp. NPDC049139. The sequence goes on from NZ_JBVJHK010000049.1 coordinate 4,626, forward strand.
ATGGCGGTGTCGGTGGCGGGTGTGGCCTTGCTGGCCGGTGAGGTGTGGGGGTTCGGGTTCATGCGGACGTTCCGTTGTCGGAGGGCCGTGGGCTGCGGGGACCGCGTCGGGGCTGGCGCAGGTCGGCGATGAGACGGTCGGCTAGGGCGAGGGTGTCGTCGGCGGGTTCGGCGTCGATCTCGGCGAGGCGTCGGGTCAGGGTGCGGCGCAGCGCGCGGATGGTGTCGAGGTGACCGAGGCGGGCGTGGGCGCGCATCGCTGTCTGGTACAGCGTTTCGGCGTAGGGGTGCTGGTTGATGGCGGTGTCGAGGACGGCGATCTGCTGGTCGGGGTGGGAGGCGAGTTCCTCGACGAGGGCGGCGGCGGCGTCGAGGGCTTCGCGCTGCACGGCCTGGCGGTGGGGTTCCAGCCATTCGTAGTCGCAGCCTTCGGCGAGGGGGCGGTAGCTGGCAACGGCGCGGCGCAGCGCCTCGATTCGGTCTGCTGGGGTGGTGGCGGCGTCCGCGGCGCGGATGGCGGCGCGCATGCGCCACAGGTCGATGTCGAAGCGGTCGTGGTTGAGTTGGTAGCGGTGGTGGGGGTGGGTGAGGTAGGTGCCGGGGCCGGCGTTGTGTCGCAGTACGGCCCGCAGGTCTGAGACGTAGGTGTGCAGCCGGTGCAGGGCTTTGCTGGCGGGGGCGTCGGGCAGCAGGTCGTCGAGGATCGCCTCGGCTGAGGCGCTGCCGTCGCGCACTGCCAGGTAAACCAGCAGTTCCAGCGACTTCGCGCGCGGCTTGCGCTGCGGGTCGGCGCCGGCGATGGCGGGTGGTCCGAGCACGGCCACTTCGACCCGGCCTTGCTGCGGCGCTGGCGGTGGCGCCTGCTCGCCGTCGCGGCGGGCTGAGCCGGAGCATGCCGGGTCCGTAGCGGCGGAGGGTTGGCCGGTGGCGTGGGAGGTGTCGGGGTTTGTCGAGGCGGCGTCGCCACTAGCCGGGACGTTGTCCGTTGCCTGGGTGGTCGTGTCGGCGGCGGTGGGGGTGTCCGCGGTGGCGCTGTCAGCGTCGGGGCCGGCGGTGTCGGTCGTGGTGCCGGTCCCCGCCTGCGCGCCTGGTCTGTCGCGGCTTGTCTCGTCTCGGGTGGCGGTGTCGCAGGGGGTGTCCTCGGTGGGTTCGCTGGTCGTTCGCGGCGTCGTCCGCGGGTGGTCCTGGGGTGCGGGCGGGTTGGCGCTCTGGAGTGGTGGGGGCGCGTGGGTGGGGTCGGCTTCGGTGGGGGCTGGCGCGGGCTGCTGGCCGGTGTGGGATTCGGACAGGGTCGCCAGGAGGTCGATGGTCTCGGTGGGGTTGAGCACGGTGAGGCGGCCGAGGTCGGCGGGGTGGTGGCCGTGCCGGGGGTCGCTGTCGGCGGGGGTGGTCGCGCCGTCGGTGGCGATGTCGATGGTGTTGCCTTCGGGCCACGCTCCGAGGAGCACGCCGTGGATGTCCAGGCGTTGGCCTTGGGTGAGCGCGGCGGCGATGCGGGCGCGCTGGTGGCGTTCGGTGGCGTCGGCGAGCAGCATGATCGGTGCGAGGGGTTTTTCGCCGGGGTCGGCGACGCGAAGGTCGGTGATGGTGTCGGCTTCGTGCTGGTAGAGCAGTCGGGTGCGGCGCATCGCCTGCGCTTCGAGGAGTTGCAGGGCGTCGTCGAGGTTGCCGGTGATGGTCAGCCTCGGGGTGGAGGGCAGGGTGATGGTGTCGGCGCCTAGCAGGGTTGCTGCGGTCGCCGATGGCATCACCACCTGGGTGCGCTCGTCGGGGTGGTCGGTGTGGCCTGCGGCTAGGGCGGCGACCAGGAAGCCGCGGGCGGCGGCTTGCGCGCCGGGTCCGGTCAGGCCCAGCCCGGCTGGTGGCCACACCGCTGACAGCGGGTGCGTCAGTGCTGGTGCCACCGGCAGTGAGCGACTGGCAGGGCCGTCGGGGCTGTTGTGGTGCCGGTCGTCGTCGGCGCTGGTGTTGGTAACGCCCGGAGCGTTGGGGTCGTCGAGGCCGCCGCCAGGGTGTGTGTGGCTTTGGTCAGTGAGGTCGTCGTCGGTGGCGTGCGGAGTGTCGTGGTCTGGCGTGTGTGGCTGGGCGGTGGCGTGGCGCAGGCTGCGGCGGATCTGCCCGACCACGCGGGGCATGGGCGTCAGGTCCGGATCCTCGTGGCGGGGCCGCGGCGATGGGGTGCGGGGTACGTAGCGGCGTTGCCGGTGTAGCCAGACCAGTGCGACGGCGGCGGCGATGGCCAGAGCGAGGCCGACGTCGACCCAGCTGCCGCTGGGCAGGGAGATCCCACGCTTGCGGCCGGTGCTGGGCTGGCTGGTCGGGCTGTGGCTTGTGGTCACGTCGTCGGCAGGGTTGCTGGGTGTCGGTGCGGCGGTGCTGCCGCCGTCGGGTGCCGCCGTCGTCGTGTGGCTGGGTGCGGGGGTGTGTGGCTGGCTTGGCGTGGCCGGCCCCGGGGAGGGCGTGATGTCGCGGGGCGGTGGGGCTTTTGGTGTTTCCGCCTCTGGGGGTTTGGGCGTTGAGGGTTTGGGGCGGGGCCGGTGACCGGGCGGTGGGGTGGCGTCGGCGGGCAGGTCGAGGGTCCAGCCGGGGTGGATGACGTTCGGGTTGCGCAGGGTGCCGCCAACGTCGGGAAAGCGGGTGCCGCGGTTGAGGGCGAAGATGTCGCGCCAGCGGTTGGCGTCGCCGAGCCACTGCTCGGCGATTTCGGACAGGGTGTCGCCGCGTTCGACGGTGTGGGTGTATTCCCGGTCGGCTGCCACGAGCGTCAGTGCGCGATCGTCGTTCGCCTCTTGGCTGGGCAGGCTAAGGGACGTCTCGTAACCGGGTGAAGGCGTTGCCTGGGACGGGGTCGGCGGTCAGCCGGCGAGGATGATGTTGTGGAGGTTGGCGATGCCG
>NZ_JBVJHK010000050.1:0-5840 GCF_055586845.1 Micromonospora sp. NPDC049139
CCACCACCGTCGTTGTTCACCGCCGAACCCCGCACCACCGCATGCACCACATCCCCCGCCGCCACCGCATCCACCAACCGCCGCAACACCACGACACCCACGCCGCTGCCGCCGACGATCCCGCTCGCGTTGCGGTCGAAGGCCCGGCAGTGCCCGTCCGGGGACAGCCCGGTGCCCTCGCGGTAGACGTGGCCGACGTTCTCCGGGATCTTCACCCCGACGCCGCCGGCCAACGCCATGTCGCACTCCCCCGCCAGCAGCGACTGGCACGCCTGGTGGATCGCCACCAACCCCGTCGAGCACGCCGTCTGGATCGTCATCGCGGGGCCGTGCAGGTCCAGCTTGTACGCGACCCGGGTGGCCAGGAAGTCGTCGTTGGAGCTGATCATCATGGGCAGGTAGTCGAGGTAGAACGCCTGCGCCAGCGCGGGATTGCGCATCATGTTGTAGAGCGAGTACGTGTTCATGGACTGGCCGGCGTAGACGCCGATGCGGCCCGGGAAACGCGCCGGGTCGTACGCCGCGTCCTCCAACGCCTCCCACGCACACTCCAGGAACAACCGGTGCTGCGGATCCGTCATCTCCGCCTCGTGCGCGTTGAAGCCGAAGAACTCCGCGTCGAACAACTCCACGCCGTCCAACCGCGCCTTCGCCGGCACATAGGACGGATGCGAGTACACCGACTCCGGCACCCCCGCCGCCGCCAACTCCTCCGGCGAGAAGAACGTCACCGACTCCACCCCGGCGCACACGTTCCGCCAGAACTCCGCCACGTTCGACGCCCCGGGGAAACGGCCCGCCAGGCCGACCACCGCCAGGGCGTTCTCCAGTTCCTCGGGCAGGTCCGCGGTGGTGGTGCCCGGGTTGGTCTCAGCGGTTCGGGCCGGCGTCATGGGCTTCCCCTCTCGGTGGCTGGTGGATGGCCGGGCCGGTTCGTGGCCGGAGCCGGTGAGCGGACCGCCGTCGGCGGCCGTACTCCGCGTCGATGGCCGGTACGGCACCGGCCGGCGCGGCGGCGGCCGGACCGGCCGCCGCGTCGAGGTACGTGGCCAGGCCGACGATGGTCGGGACCTCGAAGATGGTCAGCAGCGCCACGTCCACGCCGAACCGGTCGGCGAGGGTGCGCTGGAGTTCGACCGCGAGCAGCGAGTGGCCGCCCGCGTCGAAGAAGTTCTCGTGCGGGCCGCAGTCGCGGCCCAGCAGGTCGCGCCACACCTCGGCGACCCGCCGGGCGGTGGCCCCCAGCGGCGCGCCCGGCCCGGCGGCGCCGGCGGTCAGGTCCGTGCCGGGCGTCTGCGCCAGGGCCCGCCGGTCCACCTTGCCGTTGCTGTTCAGCGGCAGTGCCGGCAGCGCGACGAACCGGGCGGGGACCATGTACGCGGGCAGCGTGGCCGCGCACCACGACCGCAGTTCCGCGGCGTCCGGGGCGTCGTCTCCCCGACCCACCAGATAGGCCACCAGGTGCCGGCGCACCGGGTCGGCGCCCTCCAGCAGGACCGCCACGTCGGCGACCGACCGGTGCCGGCGCAGCGTCGCCTCGATCTCGCCCAGCTCGATGCGGTAGCCGCGCAGCTTGACCTGGTTGTCGGTGCGGCCGAGGTACTGGACGACGCCGTCGGGGAGCAGCCGCACCACGTCCCCGGTCCGGTACAACCGGGTGCCGGGCGGGCCGAACGGGTCGGGCACGAAGCGGGCGGCGGTGGTGGCCGGCGCGCCGAGGTATCCGTGCGCCACCCCGGCGCCGCCCACGTACAGCTCCCCCGGCACGCCGGGCGGCACCGGCTCGCCGGCGGCATCCAGCACGTACAGCCGGGTGTTCGGGGTGGGGCGGCCGATCGGGACGGGTCGCTCGCCGCGCCGGACGCGGTGGCCGGCGGCCCACACCGTCGTCTCGGTGGGGCCGTACATGTTCCAGACCTCGGGGCACCGGTCGAGCAGCTGCTCGGCGAGTTCCGGGGTGAGGGCCTCCGCCGTGGAGACCGCCAGCCGCAGGTCGCCGCCCGCCCAGCCGGCGCCGACGAGCAGCCGCCAGGTGGAGGGCGTGCCGTCGAGCACGGTCACCCGGTGCTCCCGGACGAGCCGGCGCAGGCTGTCGCCCTGGCGGACGTCGTCCTCCGTGGCGAGGACGACGTGCGCGCCGACGGTGAGGGGGGCGAGCACCTCGTAGAGCGCGATGTCGAAGCAGATGGTGCTGACCGCGAGGACCACGTCGGTCGGCAGCAGGCCCGGGCAGGTCCGGACGCCGACCAGGAAGTCGACGACGGCCCGGTGCGGCACCAGCACGCCCTTCGGCCGCCCGGTCGAGCCGGAGGTGTGCAGCAGGTAGGCCGGCGCGTCGGGGTCGACCGGGGGCAGCGGGGCGGTGGGCGCCGGGTCGTCGGCCGGGGCGTGCGGCGGGCACGTCCGCCGGCCGGGGAAGCGCTCGGCCCACTCGTCAGCAGTGACCACCAGCTCGGCGGCGGCGTCGTCCAGCAGGTCGGCGTGCCGCCCGGCCGGGTGCGCCGGGTCGAGGGGCAGGTACGCCGCCCCGCAGCGCAGCACCGCCAGCAGGGCCACCACCAGGTCGGCGCCACGGGGCAGACAGACCCCGACCAGCCGGCCCGGGCCGGCGCCGGCCGCGCGCAGCCGGTGGGCCAGCCGTTCCGCCCGCTCGTCCAGCTCGCGGTAGCTGTGCGCCCGCCCGCCGCAGGTCAGCGCGACCGCGTCCGGGGTGCGGGCGGCCTGCGCCGTCACGAGGTCGTGCACGCAGGCGGTGGGCACCGGCACGGCGGTGTCGTTCCAGGCGACGGTGACCCGGTGGTGCTGCGCGTCGTCCAGCAGCGGCAGCCGGGCCACCGGCCGGTCGGGGTCGGCCACGGCGTGTCGCAGCGCGACGACGAACTGGTCGGCCAGCCCCCGCACCGTGTCGGCGTCGAACAGGTCGGTGGCGTACTCGACGATGCAGAAGACCGCGTCGTCGCCGGTGCGGTGGGCGTAGAAGGACAGGTCGAACTGGGAGTTGCCGCTGTGCTGCGGGATCGGCGTGACGACCAGCTCGCCGGTCCGGAACGGCCGCATCGGCTCGTCCTGCCAGCTGAACAGGGTCTGGAAGACGGGGTGCCGGCTGAGGTCACGCACCGGGTGCAGCGCGTCGACCAGCATCTCGAACGGCACGTCCTGGTGGGCGAAGTCGGCCGACAGGTCGCCGCGCACCCGGTCGAGCAGTTGCCGGAGGGTCAGCTCCCCGTCGAGCCGCGTACGCAGGGCCAGGGTGTTGGCGAAGAAGCCGAACAGGTGCTCCAGCTCGGGTCGGGTGCGGTTCGCCACCGGCGTGCCGATGACCAGGTCCTGCTGGCCGGACCAGCGGGACAGCACCACCGCGAAGACGGCCAGGCCGAGCATGAACGGGCTGACCTGCTCGGCGCGGCTGAACCGTTGCAGGGCGGCGGCCAGGTCGGCGGGCAGGTCCAGCCGCAGGGTGGCGCCGCGGTGGCTCTGCACGGCGGGACGGGGCCGGTCGGTGGGCAGGTCCAGCACCAGCGGCGCGCCGGCCAGCCGGTCCCACCAGTACCCGAGCTGCCGCTCCAGGACCGGCCCGGTCAGGTACGCGCGCTGCCAGGCCGCGAAGTCGGGGTACTGCAACGGCAGGTGGGGCAGCCGCGGCTGCCGGCCCGCCAGCCGGGCCGCGTAGCCCTCCGCCAGCTCCTGCGCCAGCACGCCGCCGGACCAGCCGTCGGCGATGATGTGGTGCATCGTCACCAGCAGCACGTGCTCGTCGGCGGCGAGGCGGACCAGCAGCGTACGGATCAGCGGGCGGCGCAGGTCGAACGGCTCCCGGGCGCGGGCGGCGACGGTCTCGTCGAGTCGCGCCGGACGCCGGTCGTCGGGCACCGCCGTCAGGTCCAGCGTCTCGATCGGGGTGTCGTCGACCGGTTCGACCACCTGGACCGGCTCGTCGCCGTCGTCGTGGATGGTCGTGCGCAGCGCCTCGTGCCGGGTGCGGATCAGGCGCAGCGCGTGGTCCAGCGCCGCGACGTCGAGCGGGCCGGACAGGCGCAGCGTGATCGCCATGTTGTGCACGCCGGCGTCCCGGCCCACCAGCCGGTCCAGGAACCACAGCCGGCGCTGCTGGAACGACAGTGGGGCGGGCCGCCCGGGGGGCCGGAGCGGGATCGAGGTGGCGGTGGTGCCGCGGGTCGCCGTCATCGCCCCGCCTCCGACGGGTCCGCCTCGCTCATCAGCCGTTCGGCGTCGGCGTCGGAGAGCCCTTCGAGCTCGGCGAGGAGCCGGTCCTGGAGCAGGTCGGCCTGCTGGGCGACGGTGCGCCGGGCGAAGGCCTCCGCGACGGTGATCGGGACCTGGAAGGTGTCCTGGAGGCGGGCGACCAGCCGGCCGGTGAGCAGCGAGTCCCCGCCCAGCAGCAGGAAGTCGTCGAAGACGCCGATCTCCCGGTAGCCCAGCAGTTCCCGCCACGCCTGCGCCACGGTCTCCTCGATCTCGGTGCGCGGTGGTTCGTACTCGGTGGGCAGGTCGGGCCGGTCGTGCTTCGGCCCGGCCGTCGCCGGCGCCTCGGGGGCGGCGGGCGTCGACCCGTTGAGCAGGCTGTAGCGGCGACGCTCGAACGGGTAGGTCGGCAGGGGCACCCGGCGCCGCTGCTCGCCCGCGGAGAAGGCGGTCCAGTCGATCGCCGCCCCGGCCAGCCAGAGCCGGGCCAGCGCGCTCAGCAGCGTCTCGTTCTCGTCCTGCTCGGGGGCGGCGGGCAGGGAGGCCACGATGGAGGTGGTGGTCTCGGCGCCGGCCGCCCGGCTCATCGCCAGGGCCATCGTGCCGAGCGCGTGCCCCGGCCCTACCTCCAGGAACGCGGCGTCCGGCAGGGCGGCGGCGGCGCGCAGGTTGTCGCCGAAGCGGACGGTGGCCCGCAGGTGGCGCACCCAGTAGCCGGGGTCGGTGGCCTCGACGGCGGTGAGCCAGGTGCCGGTGACGTTGGACCCGACCCGCGCCTGCGGGGGCCGCAACGTGACCGTGGCCATGTGCGCCGCGAACTCGGCGAGCAGCGGGTCCAGCATCCGGGTGTGCGCCGCCTGGCGTACCCGGACCAGTTTGGCGCGGACCCCGTCGGCGTCCAGCGCCGCCCGGGCCGCCTCGACGGCGGTGGCCGGCCCGGAGAGCACCGTCTGCTCGGGTCCGTTGACGGCCGCGACGTCGAGGTCGTCGCCGGCGTACCGGGCGGCGTCGTGCTCGGGGAGGTTGACGGCGAGCATGGCGCCGTCGGGCAGCCGGTCGATGAGCTGGCCGCGCAGGGCCACGGTGTCGATGACGTCGGCGAGGTCGAAGACGCCGGCCAGGCAGGCGGCCACGTACTCGCCGCTGCTGTGCCCGAGCATGGCCTCCGGGCGCACGCCCCAGGATTCCCACAGCTTGGCCAGCGCGTACTCGACGGCGAACAGCGCGGTCAGCCGGCCCGCCGTGGTGTCGAGGATCTCCGCCGCGCGGCGGTCGCCGTCGGGGGCGAGCACCGCCGCGCGCAGGTCGTAGCCGAGCCGGGGGGCGGCCAGGTCGGCGCAGCGGTCCAGGTGCTCGGCGAAGACCGGCTCGGTGGCGTAGAGCTGGCGGCCCATGCCGACGTACTGGCTGCCGCCGCCGGGGAAGAGGAACACCAGGGCGGGTGGGAGGTCGCCGGCCCGGCCGGTCAGCAGCCGCTCGGGGTCCGCTCCGGTGAGGGCCGCCGCGGCTTGGGTGGCGTCGCGGCAGACCACCGCCCGCCGACGCTCGAAATGCCGACGACCCACCTGCAACGTGTACGCCACATCAGCCAACCCCACGCCACCGGAAGCGAGCACCCCACCGACCCGACGACCCAC
>NZ_JBVJHK010000051.1:0-5219 GCF_055586845.1 Micromonospora sp. NPDC049139
GACGTCCTGTTCGCCATGCTCCGCGACAAGATCCCCTACCAGCCCCGCCCCACACCGCCGATCACCGCTTGACGAAACCCATAGGGACACCCCCCTCCCTCCCACCCTCCCGCCCACCCCCGGGAATCTCCCCGTTGATCATGAAGTTATTGGCGCCGATTCCGGCATTTCGCACCAATAACTTCATGATCAACCACGCTGGGCCGGGGGGGTGGGGGCCGGGGGTGGGGGTGAGGGTGGGGGGTTAGTGGACGGCGGGGGTGATTGTGAGGGTGGCCGTCGTCGTGTCGAGGGTGGCGTCGGTGCCGACCGGGACGGTGAGCTGGCCGACGCCGTGGCCGACGGGCAGGCCGCCGAGGACCGGGACGCCGAGGTCGCCGAGGCGCTCGGAGAGCACGTCGGCGACGCTGGTCGACCAGCCGTCCGCGCAGCCGGTGAACTGACCGACCGCCACCCCGGCCAGCCCGTCCAGCGCGCCGGCCCGGCGGAGCTGGGTGAGCATCCGGTCCACCTTGTACGGCGGTTCCTGCACGTCCTCGACCAACAGGACCGCCCCGGTCAGGTCCGGCATGTCCGGGGTGCCCAGCGACGCCACAATCAGGCAGAGGTTGCCGCCCAGCAGCGGGCCGGTGGCCCGCCCGGGCACCCGCACCGGGAACGTCTCCTCCTCGGCGACGGCCGGCACCGTCACCGGCTCGGTGGTCATCAGGGCGGCGTGCAGCGACTCGGCCGAACGCAGCGGGGTGCGCTCGTCCAGCCAGGCCGCCCCGGGGCCGTGCACCCCGGCCAGCCGGGCGCCCCGCCACAGCGCCAGCTGCAGCGCGGTGATGTCCGAGAACCCGGCGACCACCTTCGGGTCCCGACGTACGGCGGCCATGTCGATCGCGTCGACGATCCGCTGCGCGCCGTACCCGCCCCGCGTGCAGATCACCCCGCGCACCTCGGGGTCGGCGAACGCCGCGTTCAGGTCGGCGGCGCGCAGCTCGTCCGCGCCGGCCAGGTAACCCTGCCGGGCGTACGCGTTCGGCGCCAGCACCGGCCGCAGCCCCCAGCCGGTGAGCAGCTCGATGCCCCGGGCCACCCGCTCGGGCCGGGTCGGCCCCGACGGCGACACCAGCATCACCGTGTCGCCGGGGCGCAGCACCGGCGGTCGTACGGCGGTGGGAGTCGTGCTGGCATGGTCGGCCACAGCGGCAGAGCCTAGTCGCGGCGGGGCACGGTCCACGTACGGGTCGGCTCACTCCGCCGAGCGTGGGACGGCTGGTCCGGTCGGCCGTCGGGGCCGCCGCCGCGCCGGCGGAGGCGTTCGGGGCCCGCCCGAGTCACCGGATAGCCTCGACGTCGTGGCTACCGCTTTGGTGATCGAGAACGACCCGACCGACGACGTCCGCCGGCTCGGTGAGTGGCTGACCGAGGCGGGTCTCGACCTGTGGGTGGTACGCGCGCACGCCGGCGACCAGCTCCCCGCCGACCTGGAGGGATACTCCGCGCTGGTGGTGCTGGGCGGCGAGCAGCAGGCGTATCCGCTGCCCGACGGCGCACCCGGCGCGCCCTGGTTCCCCGCCGTCGAGGGGCTGCTCCGCAAGGCCGTCCGGCACCGGGTGCCCACCCTCGGTATCTGCCTGGGCGCGCAGCTGCTGGCCACCGCCCACGCCGGCGAGGTCGCGCGCAGCGCGTCCGGGCCGGAGGTCGGGCCCGGCGTGGTCGGCAAGCGGGACGCCGCCGACGCCGACCCGCTGTTCCGCTACGTCCCGCTGATCCCCGACGTGCTCCAGTGGCACTCCGACGAGATCACCGAGCTGCCCCGGGGCGCCACCCTGCTGGCCGCCTCCACCCGCTACCCGCACCAGGCGTTCCGCCTCGGTGACCGGGCCTGGGGGTTGCAGTTCCACATCGAGTGCGACACCGCGATGATCGCCGACTGGGCCGCCGACTCGACGCTGCTGGCCGAGCTGGGCTACGACCCGGACCTGGTGGTGGCGGCCTGCCACGCGGTGATGGTCGACGTCGAGGAGGTCTGGCAGCCGTTCGCCGCCCGGTTCGCCGCGCTGGCCCTCGGCGAGCTGGGCGACGACCCGTCCCGCCGCAGCCTGCCGCTGCTCGGGCAGTGATGAGCCGGCCGACCAGCGCCGCGGGACGGCTCGCCCGCTACGGATTCGGCATCGTCGGCGGCGACGGCGCCACCCGCGCCGCCGACCTGCTCGGCCCCGACGGGCTGGGCCTGTGGCGGCCGGACGTGCAGGAGCCGACCGACGACCGCGCGGCGGAGTTGCTCGCCGCGCTCTCCCGGGCCGCCGACCCGGACCTGGCGCTGCGCCAGCTGCACCGCATCGTCGAGGCCGAGCGCCGGGCCGCCGGTCCGGCAGCCGCCGGTTCGGCGCTGCTGGAGGCGCTCGCGCACGACCCGGGGCTGCGCCACCGGCTGATCGCCGTCCTCGGTGCCTCCTCGGCGCTGGGCGACCACCTGGTCGCCAACCCCGACCAGTGGGCGGCCCTGCGCACCGCCCCGGACGGGCTCGCGCCGACCGCCGAGGGCCGGCTCGACCTGTCCGGCGCCGGGCAGCCGGTCGCGGTGCTGCGCAGGGCGTACCGGCTGGCGCTGCTGCGGATCGCGGCGGCCGACCTGACCGACGGCCGGGGCCTGGAGCAGACCATGGCCGCGCTCTCCGCGCTGGCCGACGCGACCCTCGCGGCGGCGTACGAGATCGCCGTCGGCGAGCTGCCGGAGGGCACCCCCCGGCCCCGGCTCGCCGTCGTGGCGATGGGCAAGTGCGGCGGCGACGAGCTGAACTACGTCTCCGACGTCGACGTGATCTTCGTGGCCGCGCAGGACGACGACCTCGCCGCGGCCACCACGGTCGCCACCCGGCTGATCCACGTCTGCGGGCTGGTCGCCTGGCCGGTCGACGCCGCCCTGCGGCCGGAGGGCAACCGTGGCCCGCTCGTGCGGACCCTGGCCAGCCACCTCGCCTACTACCGGCGCTGGGCGCGGACGTGGGAGTTCCAGGCGCTGCTCAAGGCCCGGCCGGCGGCCGGCGACCTGACGCTGGGCCGGGAGTGGATCGACCAGCTCGCCCCGCTGGTGTGGCGCGCCGCCGAGCGCCCCGAGGCGGTCGAGGACGTCCGCGCCATGCGGCGGAAGATCATCGACAACATCCCGCCGAAGGAACTGGAGCGCGAGATCAAGCGCGGCCCCGGCGGGCTGCGCGACATCGAGTTCGCCGTCCAGTTGCTGCAACTGGTGCACGGCCGGGGCGACGAGTCGCTGCGGGTGCCCGGCACCGTCCCGGCGCTGCGCGCGCTCGTCGCCGGCGGCTACGTCGGCCGGGCCGACGGGGAGGCGCTGCTGGGCGGCTACCGCTTCCTGCGCGGCGTCGAGCACCGCCTTCAGCTCCAGGGGCTGCGCCGCACCCACACCGTGCCGACGGAGCCGGCCGCGCTGCGCTGGCTGGCCGCCGCGCTGGGCTACGCGGCCACGCCGGGCCGCAGCGCCGTCGAGGAGTTCCGCGCCGAGTGGGTCACCCACGCCACCGAGGTACGCCGGCTGCACGCCAAGCTGCTCTACCGGCCGCTGCTGGAGTCGGTGGCCCGGGTGCCGGCCGACGGGCTGCGGCTGACCCCGGAGGCTGCCCGGCACCGGCTGGAGATCCTCGGCTTCGCCGACCCGGCCGGGGCGCTGCGGCACCTCCAGGCGCTCACCGGCGGGGTGAGCCGCACGGCGGCCATCCAGCGCACCCTGCTGCCGGTGCTGCTCAGCGAGTTCGCTGACGCCCCCGAGCCGGACCGCGGCCTGCTCAACTACCGGCAGGTCTCCGACAAGCTCGGCAGCACGCCCTGGTACCTGCGCCTGCTGCGCGACTCCGGGCCGGTGGCCCGCCGGCTGGCCCGGGTGCTCTCCTCCTCCCGGTACGCCGCCGACCTGCTGGCCCGCGAGCCGGAGGCGCTGCGGATGCTGGCCGAGGAGAGCGAGCTGACCCCCCGGCCGAGGGGGGTGCTCTGCGAGGGCTTCGCCGCCGCGGCGGCCCGGCACGCCGACCCCGTCGAGGCCACCCGGGCCATCCGCGCGCTGCGCCGCCGGGAGCTGGTCCGCGTCGCTTGCGCCGACCTGTTGAGCCGGGCCGGCTCGTTGGCCCCGTCGCCGCCCCGGCCCGACGGCGGGCGGGCCGCGCTCGGCCTCGCCGACGTCACCGCCGTGGGTACCGCGCTCGCCGACGTCACCGACGCCACCCTGGCCGCGGCGCTGCGGGCCGCCCGGGCGGCCCAGCCGCCCATGCCGGGGCTGCGTTTCGCCGTGATCGGCATGGGCCGCCTGGGCGGGTACGAGTCGAACTACCTCTCCGACGCCGACGTGCTCTTCGTCTACGATCCCCCGGCCGGCGGGAACGCGGCCGGCGCGGCGAGCGCCGCCGCCCACGCGATCGCCGAGGAACTGCGCCGGCTGCTCGGCATGCCCGCGCCCGACCCGCCATTGGGCGTGGACGCCGACCTGCGTCCGGAGGGCCGGCAGGGCCCGCTGGTGCGCAGCCTCGCCGCGTACGCGCAGTACTACGCCCGCTGGTCGAAGGTGTGGGAGGCGCAGGCGCTGCTGCGCGCCCGGTTCGTCTGCGGCGACGCCGACCTCGGCGCGGAGTTCGAGGCGATGGTCGACCCGGTCCGCTACCCGGCCGACGGGCTGACCCGCGAGCAGGTGGTGGAGATCCGGCGGATCAAGGCGCGGGTGGAGCACGAGCGGCTGCCCCGGGGCGCCGACCCGGCCACCCACACCAAGCTCGGGCGGGGCGGCCTCGCCGACGTCGAGTGGGCGGTGCAGCTGCTCCAGCTCCGGCACGCCGGGACGGTCCCGGAGCTGCGCGGCACGCGTACGCTCGACGCCCTCGCGGCGGCCCGGGACGCGGGCCTGGTCGACCCGACGGACGCCACCGAGATGGCGGCCGGCTGGACCCTGGCCGCGCAGGTCCGCAACGCGCTGATGCTGGTGCGCGGCCGGGCCGGTGACCAGCTGCCCCGGCACGGCGTCGAGCTGGCCGGGGTGGTCCGGCTACTCGGCCGGGACGATCCCGGCGAGTTCCTCGACGAGTACCTGCGCACCGGCCGCCGTTCCCGCGCGGCGATGGAACGGGTCCTCGACGCCTGATTCCCTATCGGGGATCGGCTGTCAAGGTGCTGGCTGGCTTGACGGTGTAGGTCGGCTGGTTGGACGATCGCTGGTGGGGGAGGTC
>NZ_JBVJHK010000052.1:0-1569 GCF_055586845.1 Micromonospora sp. NPDC049139
GGTCTGTTGTTCGTTCATCGAGAGTTGCACAGTGGACGCGTAGCAGCTTAGTAGTCAAGTCCTCGGCCTATTAGTACCGGTCAACTGAACCCGTTACCGGGCTTACATTTCCGGCCTATCAACCCAGTCGTCTAGCTGGGGGCCTTACCCCACAAAGTGGGTGGGATACCTCATCTTGAAGCGAGCTTCCCGCTTAGATGCTTTCAGCGGTTATCCCTTCCGAACGTAGCTAACCAGCCGTGCCCCTGGCGGGACAACTGGCACACCAGAGGTTCGTCCGTCCCGGTCCTCTCGTACTAGGGACAGCCCTTCTCAAGTATCCTACGCGCACGGCGGATAGGGACCGAACTGTCTCACGACGTTCTAAACCCAGCTCGCGTACCGCTTTAATGGGCGAACAGCCCAACCCTTGGGACCTGCTACAGCCCCAGGATGCGACGAGCCGACATCGAGGTGCCAAACCATCCCGTCGATATGGACTCTTGGGGAAGATCAGCCTGTTATCCCCGGGGTACCTTTTATCCGTTGAGCGACACCGCTTCCACTCGCAAGTGCCGGATCACTAGTCCCGACTTTCGTCCCTGCTCGACCTGTCAGTCTCACAGTCAAGCTCCCTTGTGTACTTGCACTCAACACCTGATTGCCAACCAGGCTGAGGGAACCTTTGGGCGCCTCCGTTACCCTTTAGGAGGCAACCGCCCCAGTTAAACTACCCACCAGACACTGTCCCTGAACCGGATAACGGTCCGAAGTTAGATACCCAAATCAACCAGAGTGGTATTTCAAGATTGCCTCCACCCATACTGGCGTATGAGCTTCACCGGCTCCCACCTATCCTACACAAGCTAATTCGGATACCAATGTCAAGCTATAGTAAAGGTCCCGGGGTCTTTCCGTCCTGCCGCGCGTAACGAGCATCTTTACTCGTAATGCAATTTCGCCGGGCCTGTGGTTGAGACAGTGGGGAAGTCGTTACGCCATTCGTGCAGGTCGGAACTTACCCGACAAGGAATTTCGCTACCTTAGGATGGTTATAGTTACCACCGCCGTTTACTGGCGCTTAAGTTCTCCGCTTCGCCCCGAAGAGCTAACAGGTCCCCTTAACGTTCCAGCACCGGGCAGGCGTCAGTCCATATACATCGAATTACTTCTTCGCATGGACCTGTGTTTTTAGTAAACAGTCGCTTCCCCCTGCTCTCTGCGGCCATACAACGCTCCACCCGCGCGGGGCTTCACGTCTCCGGCCCCCCTTCTCCCTAAGTTACGGGGGCAATTTGCCGAGTTCCTTAACCACAGTTCGCCCGATCGCCTCGGTATTCTCTACCTGACCACCTGTGTCGGTTTGGGGTACGGGCCGCTCAGAACTCGCTAGAGGCTTTTCTCGGCAGCATAGGATCACTGACTTCACCTGAATCGGCTCGGCATCACGTCTCAGCCTATATGCACCACGGATTTGCCTATGGTACGGCCTACACGCTTACCCCGGCACAACCACCGGCCGGGCTCAGCTACCTTCCTGCGTCACCCCATCGCTTGACTACTACCCGCCAGGTTCCCACGCTCCCCATG
>NZ_JBVJHK010000052.1:1666-3287 GCF_055586845.1 Micromonospora sp. NPDC049139
CGGGTGGTTAGCACAACGAGGTTCATCAGGGACGCTCTTTCGCGGGTACGGGAATATCAACCCGTTGTCCATCGACTACGCCTCTCGGCCTCGCCTTAGGTCCCGACTCACCCAGGGCGGATTAGCCTGGCCCTGGAACCCTTGGTCATCCGGCGGAAGGGTTTCTCACCCTTCTTTCGCTACTCATGCCTGCATTCTCACTCGTGCCGCGTCCACACCTCGATCACTCGGATGCTTCACTCGCGGCACGACGCTCCCCTACCCATCCACACACCTGCACAAGGAATCACGTCCAAGCAAGGTAAAAATGTGAATGCCACAGCTTCGGCGGTGTGCTTGAGCCCCGCTACATTGTCGGCGCGGAACCACTTGACCAGTGAGCTATTACGCACTCTTTAAAGGGTGGCTGCTTCTAAGCCAACCTCCTGGTTGTCTATGCGACCCCACATCCTTTTCCACTTAGCACACGCTTAGGGGCCTTAGCTGGTGATCTGGGCTGTTTCCCTCTCGACTACGAAGCTTATCCCCCGCAGTCTCACTGCCGCGCTCTCACTTACCGGCATTCGGAGTTTGGCTGATTTCGGTAAGCTTGTGGGCCCCCTAGACCATCCAGTGCTCTACCTCCGGCAAGAAACACGCGACGCTGCACCTAAATGCATTTCGGGGAGAACCAGCTATCACGGAGTTTGATTGGCCTTTCACCCCTAACCACAGGTCATCCCCCAACTTTTCAACGTTGGTGGGTTCGGCCCTCCACGCGGTCTTACCCGCGCTTCAGCCTGCCCATGGCTAGATCACTCCGCTTCGGGTCTAGGACACGCGACTGAATCGCCCTATTCAGACTCGCTTTCGCTACGGCTCCCCCACACGGGTTAACCTCGCCACATGCCACTAACTCGCAGGCTCATTCTTCAAAAGGCACGCCGTCACCCCGCAAGGCTCCGACGGATTGTAGGCGAACGGTTTCAGGTACTATTTCACTCCCCTCCCGGGGTACTTTTCACCATTCCCTCACGGTACTCGTCCGCTATCGGTCACCAGGAAGTATTTAGGCTTACCAGGTGGTCCTGGCAGATTCACGGCAGATTTCAGGGGTCCGCCGCTACTCGGGAACACCCACAGGAGACCAGCCACTTTCACCTACCGGACTATCACCGCCTACGGTCAGCCATTCCAGACTGTTCGGCTAGCAACTGGCTTTATAACTCCTTGAGCGCATGTCAGTACACTCAGCAGGGTCCCACAACCCCGACCACGCAACCCCTGACAGGTATCACACGCAGCCGGTTTAGCCTCAATCCGCTTTCGCTCGCCACTACTCACGGAATCACTAATTTGTTTTCTCTTCCTACGGGTACTGAGATGTTTCACTTCCCCGCGTTCCCTCCATACACCCTATGTGTTCAGGTGCAGGTGACATCACATGACTGATGCCGGGTTCCCCCATTCGGACACCCTGGGATCACAGCTCGGTTGACAGCTCCCCCAGGCCTATCGCGGCCTCCCACGTCCTTCATCGGCTCCTGGTGCCAAGGCATCCACCGTTCGCCCTTGACAACTTGACCACAAAGATGCTCGCGTCCACTGTGCAATTCTCAACAAACGACCAACCCACAACCCG
>NZ_JBVJHK010000053.1:0-4708 GCF_055586845.1 Micromonospora sp. NPDC049139
CCGCCCACCCCGACGGCAACACACCCTTCCCACCACCCGAGAACGAACCACCCCCCACACGACCCCACTCAAACGCCGCCGCACCACCAGGCAACCCACCCTGGGTGCGCCGACGTTTCGGGGCCCGCCCAGTTCCCGTCTCGGCTCGCTCTTTGCGCTCCTGCCGCGCCTGGATCTGGGCTTTAATAGCCTCGAACTCGCCGATGCTCTTGTCCAGACCCACGAGCACGAGCCGGAAGGCGTATTCGGGTTCGGGCACCGGCGAATCCGCTCTTGGGACCAACGGCACCCCGACCACGGCGAAAATGTCGATGGCGACATCCAATCCGACCGGCCGCGGCAATTGCCCTACCTTCAGGGTAATCGGCGTTCCCTTATCGAGATTCACCTTCCCGCCACCCAACACGTCGACTGAATTGCCCAGTCTAAGACGCAGGGGTCTAGGCATTCGGCCATCCGCCAACATTATGTCTTTGATAGATATTGCGTCGTAAAGATCCCACCGATCCTCTCGCTCCCACAGCACGTTTCCGGTCTGCAGCAGCCGACCGATATCGGGCACGGTGGGGGCGGGCTTGACCAGCTCCAGGTACAGGGTTTGCTTGATAGGGTTCTCTTCGAGTATCACGACCGCGATGGGTCGACCAAAGATGTCATACCCGAGTTCGAGACGAACCTCCCTCATGTCCGCAGGAAAGACAAACCTCCTTCCGTCGGCCACCTCGACCTGTGGGATACGGCCCTGACGGGCGGTGGCATGGGCCTGACCTGCCCCGCCCTCCCCGCCGAGGGTTATGCCCAATTCTCTCCGGGGTTGCAACAGACGCGTCTTGATGTAATAGGAAGCGCTGAACTCCCATGGGGGGTAGAGTTCCCAAGACGCACGCACCTTTTGCTTCAGACTGTGCAGCTCGCCCTCAGTGAACTCGCGGTTGATCGGTTGGTAGATGACGCTTCCAGCGCCGTTGTCCGCGGTGTACGGGATTTCGATAAACCCGACGCCCTTTTCGCCGACCTTCCCGAAACTGATATTGACCACATCACCCAGGCCGAAGAGTCCACCGACATGTCCGAGAACTATGTCCTTGCCGCTCAGTTTGATGCGCAGCCCTGGGGCCGGGCGGGTTAGCTCTCTTATGTCCTTGTCATGCCGCGCGGGGGTGGTGGGGAGGCGGATGGTGAATGGGTCTTCGAGGTTCCCTGGGAGCTGGTCTTTCCAGCCGCTGCGTTGGTTGTTGAGGTCGCGGAGGTATTCGAGGTGTTCGGCGAGTTCCTGGACCTGGTTGCGGGGGGAGATGGGGGGTTGACGGATGGCCGCGAGGTTGCGGTGGAATGAGTCTCGCCGGATGCGCGAGTAGGTGCTGTCGGGATTCTTCTCCGCCTTGGCGATTGCCGCTCGCAGCAGACCACGTGTCTCCTCAAACACCCCAGCCTGTTGGCGCTGCTCGCCAGGGTCGGGCCGGAAGAAGCCCGCGGCGATACGGTCATCCTGTGGGCCACGAGGTTGGGCGAGGACGTAGGCGCCCTTCAACCGAAGGACCTGTTGCGGGGTGACACCGGGAACCAACGGCGGGCCGATGTCGTGCGGGGCCCCGAACGGATGGTGGACCTGCATCGGCTGGTCCAACTCCTTGGCCAGCACATGGAGAGGCACAAGCGCGACGTCGTAATCCAAGGTTTGGTTGTTTCCGATCGTGCTGAGCCAGATCCGTTCCAGGGCTTTCCGCCGCTGCTCGGACACGTCCCCCGAATACGGAAGAATCTTTCTAAACGTCGACTCTTCACCCCGGGCAAGGTCGTCGGCCAGTTGACGGACCACCCATGCGCGCAGTCCTTCCACGCTGGTGACGCCCCACTGCGCCAACAGCTGCGGGTAGGTGTTCAACACCGACCTGTAGAAGGCGAGGTGCGCCCCCCCGCGGAACAGCGCAGAATCGATGTTGAAGACCTTGTCCGCCCACTGCTCGAATTCTGTCGCCTGGTCACGGGTTACCCCGGCCGACAACTGGGTGATCGCCGCGTCCACGCTCCGCTGCAAGTCCGGCGCGACACCACCGGACCCACCGGCCGTCATCGCCCCGCTCGGCCCCGGGTCCGCCCCGCCCACCCATGACACCCCTGCCAGCGGGCCCGACGCGACCGGTGCGGAGCCCTCCAGCGACAACCCCGAACCAAGCGCCGACGTCGACAGATACGCCCCCGCCCCCGAATTCGACCCCTCCCCCGCGTCAAGAATCCCCGGGTCAAAACCGGACAGGTCGTAATCTCCCGCAGGACCGGACAGCAGTCCACCCGAGGCCACGTCGACCAAGCCGGCGGAGGTGACGCCTCCCTGCAGGTCCGAGGGCCCGACCGGCGCGGAGCCCTCCAGCCGCGACGCCGAGTCAACGGCCGGGCCGGACCATTCCATCGCCGCTGGCAGGTCGGACAGCGCATCGGGGGCTGGCTCCGAGGGCTGGGGGTCTGGTGCGGGCTGCAGACCCCGCCGCCCCAGCGCCAGCTCCTCTCGATGCTTGAGCGTTTCGGCGAGAGCCTCGAATTCCTCTTTGCCTTGCACGGTTGTTTCGATGAGCCGGTAGACGTATTCGGGTTCGGGCGCCGGCGAATCCGGTCTTGGGACCAACGGCGCCCCGACCACGGCGAAAAGGTTTTCGGAGAGAACCCTTGCGCCGGCATCCGGTCCGGACGCCTCCATCCGTCCTACCCGCAGTTTGATTTCCGTGCCCCGAGAGAGATCCACCTCCCTCCCATCGAACGTCTTGGCCAAACCATTGATTCTTATGTCCAGGCCGGGCAACGCTTTGTGCGACCACATTTCGGAACTGGCAGATATTTCATCGAAAAGGAACCAACGACGGTCATCTCGTTCCCACAGCGCATAACTGCGCATTCCCTTGATGTCGTCCGCGGTGGGGGCAGGGTCCATTTCCAGGTACAGAGTCCGTCCGGTCATGTTCTTGTCGGCCGGGATAATCACGACGCCGAAGGGTTGATCATCCATGCCATACCCGAGCCGGAGAATGACCTCCTTCAGGTCGGCCGGAAAGGTGAACGGACTTCCGTCGACCATCTTGCTATTCGGGATAGTGAATTGACCATGTCCGAAGCGACGGGACAGCCTCCTTTTTTTGTCCACACGGAACTCCATGTGGTAAAAGTCCTCGGAGAACCATCGGTCTTCGAGTTCCCACTCCCGGCCGGGCACCTTTTTCCTCAGGGCGCGCAGCTCGTCGTCAGTGAACTCGCGGGGGACCTTTCGGTAGATAGCGCCGTCCACGGTGTACCGGATTTTGACGATACCGACGCCTACTCCGTTGAGCTTCCCGAAACTCATATAGACCACATCGCCCGCGATGGCCACGTCGTCTACAACGGCGAGACGTTCCGGCTTGCCGCCCAGCGTGGCCATCAAACTTGGTAGGTAGTCACCGCCGACGGAAGCGGTGAAGCTGATGGTGAATGGGTCCTCGAGTTGCCATGAGTTCTGGTCTTTCCAGCCGCCGTCTACGTTGCGGCTGCGGAGGTAGAGCCTACGGAGGTATCGGCGGTTTTCTGCGAGTTCCCGGACCTGGCTGCGGGGGGAGATGGGGTGTTGACGGATGAGCGCAAGCTTGCGGTGGAATGTGTCTTGCTGGATGAGCCCGTAGATCTCGGTCGGATTCAGATTCGATTCCGCCTCGTCGATTTCCTCCCGCAGCTGACGGAGTGCCTCCTCAAAGGTGGCCTGTTGGACCTGGTCGGTCACCGATGGCCGCGAGAAGCCCTCAGCGATGCGGGCGGCGATGCGGTCATCGTGTGGGTCACGAGGTTGGACGATGATGTAGGCGCCGTTCAACCAGACGACTGGTTGCCGGGTGACACCGGCAACCGGCGGCGGGCCGATGTCGTACGGGGCACCGAACGCATGGTGGACCCGCATCGGCGCGCCCAACTCCCCGGCGAAGATATGGGGAATCACATGCGAGATGTCGTGACCGTCGGCGTGGGCGTTCCCGACCTTGCCGAGCCAGAGCCGGTGCAGGGCCTTCCGGCGCTGCGGGGACACGCTCTCCGGATACGGCAGAAGCTCTCTGAACTTCGACTCATCACCCCTGGCGAGGTCGACGGCCAGTCGGTGGGTCGCCCACGCGCGCGCTCCACGCAGGTCGGTAACGCCCTCCTGCGCAAGCAGTTCCGGGTAGGCGTTCAACACCGACTTGTAGAAGGCGAGGTGCGGCGACTTTCCCTGGCCGAACAGCGCAGGATCGATGTCGAACACCTCGTCCGCCCACTGCCGGAATGCCGCCTCGTCAGCGGCCGCAACGGCTGACAACTGTTCGATCATTTCCGATTGCCAGCCCGGCGGCAACCACCCCAAGCCGGGCTCCGGTGTCCTCATATTGAAAAAGTCTGCCTCCCCCGGCGGGTTATCCCACAGGGCAGAAATATCCGGGTCAACACCAAACGGGTCAGTTTCCGCTGGATCGGACGGCTGCCCGTCTGCGTCAGAGCCGGCCGGGCCCCATTCCATCGCCGCCGGCCGACCAGGCAACGAACCGGGCGACAGGTCCAAAGACTCAGACTCAGACTCCGACTCTGACCCGGACGACTCTGACCCAGACTCAGACTCTGACCCGGACGGCTCTGACCCGGACGACTCAACCGGCCGCGCCAACGTGGGAGCCACGAACGGCTCCTTCACCGCCAGAAACTCGCTGATCTCCCAGTC
>NZ_JBVJHK010000054.1:0-4500 GCF_055586845.1 Micromonospora sp. NPDC049139
CCACCACCATCGGGATAGCGCACCCGAACCAGATACGCCATCCATCGAACACGGTCACGTCGACACGCCGCATCGACCTCGCCCTAACCCTGACCATTCAGTCTCTGTAGCCGGGGCACCAACGTGATGTCCCCGCAAGCCTCCAACTCTCTGAGAGTCGGTGCGATGGCGTCGTAATCGTCCTCAAGCTCCACGGCGTGCCGGACCACGGCTTCCAAGGCCCCACGGCTGTCGATCACCCGGTCACCATGCCACACCCGATGGTGGAACAGCGCACGGAACCGGCAAGATCAACCCGCTCGTCCGCCCCCGGGCAGACGCGGAGTCGCGCCGATGTGCGGAGGCAGGATCCTCATACTGGGGCGCATGGCACGGGATGCTTCGTCGGTTGACGCCGTTCGGCGCTTCGCCGCCGCCCTACACGAGACGCGTGGTCGACTACTCGCCGACTTGTTTCCCGTCGCAGACATCGCGGGTCTTCTGGCAGCGGTCCGCTCGCGGCGGGAGTTGCCGCGGGAGGGCCTTACCAGCAGCGGGATCGAGTACACCGTCCACGGCGCGGGGTGCCGGATAATCAGCTCCGATGGCAGGGAGATCGACGTCGACCTGGTCACCGATCCCGTGCTCGGGCGCGAGGTTGAAGCATTCGACGCCTGGCGAATTCGCTGGTTCCCCAACGAAGCCGCCGATGACGGCTACAGCCATGAGGACATCGTCGCGGCCTGCACCCACCTTGCCAGCGAGGGTCAGTTACGCGAGGTGGTTGAAGGTCGCTGGTTCGCGCTGCCTGACGCTCTGGGCGGCCCAGGCTGGTCACCCACCGGAACGTGTCAAGGGTTTGAGGCCAGTGGGAGTTAAGCGATCAGCGGTTGCGGCTCCGTTTGCTGGTCGGGCTTGTTGATCCAGACCTGGTCGGGCAGGTCGAGGATCTTGGGTACGAGTCTGGTGGTGCTGAACCGTTCGGGATGCGCCACGCGGGCGGTGGCCAGGGTCTGTTCCCGCCTCGCGCGGACCGCGTGGTGACGGCCGTGGTGGACCTCGGCCGGGGTGTGCAGCCCGATCCCAGCATGTCGATGTGCCTCGTTGTACCAGGCCACGAAGTCGGTCATGAACACCCGAGCGTGGGCCAGGGACGCGCGAACCGCTGCGGGAAGACCGGGGCGTACTTCAGCGTCTTGAACCACGCCTCGCTAAAGGGATTATCGTTGCTCACCTTCGGCCGGGAATGTGACCGGGTCACACCCAGGTCTTCCAGGAGGTCCGCCACCGATTTCGAGGTCATCGACGTGCCCCGGTCGGCGTGGACCACGTGCGGCACGCCGTGGGTGTCGAACACCCGCCGCATCATGTCCTCGGCCAGGGGCCCGGACTCGCGGGAGTGCACGCACGCCCCGACGATGTAACGCGAGTACACGTCGATCATCACGTAGGCGTCGTAGTACACACCCCGGGCCGGCCCCGCGAGTTTGGTGATGTCCCACGAGTACACCTGCCCCGGTCCGGTGGCCACCAACTCCGGGCGGGTACGCCGCCGGTGGCGGGCCTGCCGGCGACGCTCACGGACCTGACGGTGCTCACGCAGGACCCGGTACATCGTGGCGATCGAGGCCAGGTACACGCCCTGGTCCAACAACGCCGCGTACACCTGCGCCGGGGCGGCATCGACGAACTCGGGACTGTCCAGCACCTCCAACACCACCGTCCGTTCGGACCCGGACAAGGCGTTGGCCGGCGCCCGCCGCACCGGACGCAGCGGAGTCGGCCGTCTCCGGTTCCGGTCAGCGCTCGCGCGGGCGATCCCGGTCACCCGCGCCGCAGCACGTGTCGAAGCGCCGGCGGCGGTCAACGCCCGATACGCGTCCATCATCACCGTCCGCGCCTGAACACGTCCGGCACGTCCGGCTCGCTCCTGGAGATGTCCTCCAAGAGCTCGCGTGCTTTTCCCATGATCTGCAGAGCCGTCTCGGTCCGGACGAGCCTGGCGCGGGTCACCTCCAGCTCCCGCTTCAACGCCGCAATCTCGGCCTGCTCCGCACTCGGCCGGCCCACCGACTCCCCAGGCGCCCTGCCCTGCAGCAGACCCGCATCACGGGCCCGACGCCACTCACTCATCAACGACGAGTACAACCCCTGCTCACGCAGGAACGCCCCGCCCTCACCAGCAGCCACGGCCTGCTCGTAACGGGTCAACAGGTCCAGCTTCTGCGCCGGCGTAAACGACCGACGTGCCCGCGGCCCATCCGAACGCGGACCTCGCTTACGACTCATGACCCCATCATCCTGGGCCGACGCGGCACCAACAGAAACGCTCAACGCTTCTCAATCCTGATCTCGCCCTGTCAGCGGGACTTGCTACGAGCCGCTGGCCTCAACTCACCCTGGCAGACAGGGCACGCGCGGCAACGCGCGCAGCATGCGCAGCTGGGCCAGGTGCTTCGGCAGGTGGACGCTACCCACCGCTGTTCGTCTTTAAGCAGTGAACCTCGCAGGTGTCCGGATCTGCCGCCGATCGTGCGCAAAGGGCTGTCGGTGAGTCGTCAGCAGCAGAGTGGTTGCAGCCCTATCAGGCGGGCTGGGAGTCCCACCATCGCGGCGGATCGACGAGCGAAGCTTCCGGATCGAGGAAGCTGAAGGGGACAGCGAGATCGTGCGCCACCGCCGAGCCCTTGTGCGTCGCTTCGGCGGCTGCCGGCATGTGTGGAACAGTACCGGTGAACGCCGGCGCGTCGCGACCGTCAACAAACGTCAGCTCCTGCTCGTCGAACTGCGGGTGGCGCGCGCTGGGCCGGTGCACGATGGCAAGGAGGAGTACGCCCCACCTCGCCGTATCACCGTCCCACAGTGCCTCGATCGCCACGACCGGGTCGGTGATGGTTCTGGCCTGCTCGATGAGCCGCGACGCCGGCACGGGCGGTGACGGAGGGTCCACCCGGCCCAGCGCCATGAGCTCGCAGCCACGTTCCTCCACGACGCGCAACGCATCAGGGATCGAAACCGGGCCGGCGGGACCGGCTCCCTCCCGCACCAGTGCGGCCGCGCTGACCTTGCTGCGTCGACAGATCAAGTCATCGACCCCCGCACGGACCTGCTCAGGTAGAGCCGCCCAGATTCGATCGTTGTCACCGGTCACATCGGCCATCGTGCACGACGTGCGCTCGGTGCCGGCGACCGACAACCCCCCCCGGCACGTCCACCCGCGTGTCAGACCCGGGCTTGCACCCCAACAAGCGCATCCGGATCTGCCGCAGATAGTGAAAGCTGTGACGTGCCCGTGCCCGTGCCCGTGCCCGTGCGCGGTGCTGAGGTGAGGTTGAATGGCCCCCGTGCCAAGCATGAGTCGGTCCCGGTACGCCGGCGTTCTCGCACATCACGACGACAAAGTCGTTCTCGTGTACGAGGAGTACCCACGGTGGGGCGGCCCCTACTGGAACATCCCGAGCGGGCGGATCGAGGACCACGAGACGCCGTTTGAGGGCGCCTGCCGAGAGTTGGCCGAGGAGACAGGTCTGGTCGTCGCAACCGCGGACCTCGTTCTTCATGGCACGGCGGCGGTGACCGGAGCAGTCACCGTCAGCCGGGTGTGGAACTTCACCGTCGACGTGGTGGATCCGACCCTGCACGTCCGCGACCCAGATGGTCTGGTTCAGGAGGCCCGCTGGTTCCCCGTCGAAGAAGCAAGCCGGTTGCTTCATGAGTTGCCCTACCGGCCGCTGTCGGAGCCGTCAGTTGCGGTCCTCACCCGTCAGGCTCAGCCGGGCGCCCATTGGGCGTATTCCGATCCGGAAGCGGAGCTGGTTGTCACCTACCCCAACGGGTGAAGGACATTTGCCACGTCCCTGTCCTGCTGATGACCAAGATGCCCGGGGACCTTGCTGGACCGCGGCGACGAGCCTCGCGGACGGACTACAGCATGTTCGCCTCCCGAACCGTTCTCGATCTCTGTCGTTTACCGGATCTGCCGCGAGGTGGGCGCGTGGACGGTCGCTCTCCAGCATCGTGACGATCGATGTCGGGGCTGCTTCAGATCTCGAAGTCCTCTGCCCACCGCTCCCATTCGACATTGCTGAGGCCAGCCGGCGCTCCTTGAGAGGACGGCAGCGTGGCATCGTCTTGCAACCACACGATTACCAGCTGCGAGCGATGGAGTACAGGATCCTTGCCGTCATTGACGGGCCCTGACGAGAACCGTCCCATCACGATCACTGATGGGAGCGACTCAACCGGCCCGAACGGCAGCGAACCACCACCCTGGTCTGACTCCTGGGTGCGTGGAGGGTCGATAACGTGGACCGGTGCGCCGGGCAGGACACGCGCCGCTCGCTTCGCCAAGCCGCCCATGATCATGTCGTTCAGTCGCCGCATCGGGTAGCCCTCGATCAACCCTCCGTACGTCAACACCAGATGCGCGGCGCGGCCGTGGCTGGCACCGTCCAGCTTTTCTCTCGCTGATCCTGTTCGTCGGGGATGGCGGGTGGCCAGTCGAGGGTTTCGGGGTCGATA
>NZ_JBVJHK010000055.1:0-3891 GCF_055586845.1 Micromonospora sp. NPDC049139
CATCCCACACACCCGACACATCCACCAACCCACCCCACCGCAACGGCAACTCCAAACCCACCACCCGACCCAAACCCCACACCGCCGCACCCGCGACGTCGGTGAGCGGGTCGGAGCTGCCGACCGACACCGCCCCACGGGTCAGCCACCACAGCCGGCCCGTCCCGCCGAGCTCGGCCAGGGCCTGCACCACCGTCAGCGCCCTCGACGCCTCAGCGGCGCCCGGAACCGCGGCCGGCTCCCTGGGGTCGGTGAGCGACAGCAGGGACAGCACGTTCGCGTCCCGGTCCGCGGACCCCATCGCGTCCCGCAGCAGCCGGGCCACCCGGTCCCGGTCCGCGTCGGTCGGGATCGGCACCGGGATCACCCGGGCGGCACGGGCGGCCAGCCCCTCGGCCGCCGGGTGGTTCTCCTGCCCCGGCGCCGTCAGCACCAGCCAGGTCCCGGCCAGGGTCGCGGATTCCGGCACGACCGCCGTACGCCACGTCGCCCGGTACCGCCAGGAGTCGACGGCGGCGCGCTGCTGCGTCGTCCGCCGCCACCGGGCGAGCTTCGGCAGCAGCGCCGTGGACGGCTCGTCCGCGCCCACCGCCAGTTCCTCGCCCAGCGCGCCGAGATCCCCGGACTCGACCGCCGCCCAGAACCGCTCGTCGGACGGGGCGTCGACGGCCGCCGGGGTCGCGCCGGGCTGCGGGTCGTCCAGCCAGTACCGCTGCCGGTCGAAGGCGTACGTGGGCAGGTCGACCACGCGCGGCCGGGCACCGGCCTGGCCGTGGTACGCCGCCCAGTCCACCGCGACACCGGCGACCCAGAGCTGCCCGACGGCGGCGGTGAGGGCGGTGAGTTCCGGCTGCTTGCGGCGCAGCGCGGCGACGTACCGCACGTCGTCGCCGGTCGCCGTTGCCTCGACCGCCATGGCGGTGAGGACGGCGTCCGGGCCGACCTCCAGGAACGTGTCGACGCCCTGCTCCCGCAGCGCCGCCACCCCGTCGGCGAACCGCACCGCCTGCCGCACGTGCCGCACCCAGTAGCCCGGGTCGGTGATCTCCGCCGTGTCCGCCACGGCCCCGGTCACGTTCGACACGATCGGAATCCTCGGCGGCTGCCAGCCCAGCCCCGCCACCACCGACGCGAACTCGTCCAGCATCGGATCCATCAGGCGCGAATGGAACGCGTGACTGACCGACAACTCCTTCGTCCGCCACCCCCGCTCACGAGACGCCGCCACCACCACAGCCACCTCGTCGGCGGCACCCGACACCACCACCGCCGCCGGACCGTTCACCGCCGCGACGTCCGCCGCCGCACCCGTGAGATCGATCAGCTCGACGACCGACTCCTCCGACGCGCCGACCGCCGCCATCACCCCACCGGCCGGCAACGCCTGCATCAACCGGCCCCGCGCCGCCACCAACACACACGCATCGGTCAGCGACAACATCCCCGCCACATACGCGGCCGTCACCTCACCGATCGAATGACCCGCCAGGAAATCCGCCCGCACACCCCACGACGACAGCAACTCCCACAACGCCACCTCAACCGCGAACAACCCCGCCTGCGCGAACACCGTCTGATCCACCAGAGCGGCGTCCGCACTGCCCGGTTCGGCGAACATGATCTCCCGCAGAGGACGCGGCAGGTGCGGATCGATCTCCTGGCACACCGCGTCGAAGGACGCCGCGAACACCGGGAACGCCTCATACAACTCACGGCCCATGCCGACGCGCTGCGAACCCTGACCGGTGAACAACACCGCCCGACGACCCGCCGACACCACACCCGAGGCCACCGACGACCGGCCCTCGGCGACAGCCGACAGCCCCGCCACCAACTCGTCCGCGTCCGAGCCCCACACCACCGCGCGGTGCTCCAACGCCGCCCGCGACACCGCCAACGACCACGACACATCCGACACCGCGACATCCGTGCGGGACCGAGCGAACGACACCAACCGCGCCGCCTGACCCGACAGACCACGCTCCGACCGCGCCGACACCACCCACGGCACCGGCACCCCGACCGGCACGACGGACGCCGAGACGGAATCCTCCCCCGCCACGGACTCCACCGCCACGGCCGAGGACTCCCCCGCCGCAGACGCCGGCTGCACCGCCGACACCGGATCGAACTCCGACACGGAGTCCGGCTGCTCCAGGATCACGTGCGCGTTCGTGCCGGAGATACCGAACGACGACACACCCGCCCGACGCGGACGCCCCACCACCGGCCACTCACGCGCCTCGGTCACCAACTCCACCGCACCCGACGACCAGTCCACATGCGACGACGGCGCATCCACGTGCAACGACGCCGGCACCACCCCGGCCCGCATCGCCAAGATCATCTTGATGATCCCCGCCACGCCGGCAGCCGCCTGGGTGTGGCCGATGTTCGACTTCACCGAACCGAGGAGCAGCGGCGCAGCCTCATCGCGGCCCTGCCCGTACGTCGCCAGCAACGCCTGTGCCTCGATCGGGTCGCCGAGCCTGGTGCCGGTGCCGTGCGCCTCGACGACGTCCACGTCCCCGGCCGACAGCCCCGCCGACGCGAGGGCCTGCCGGATCACCCGCTGCTGCGACGGACCGTTGGGCGCGGTCAGGCCGTTGGAGGCACCGTCCTGGTTCACCGCCGTGGCCCGGACCACGGCCAGGATCCGCCGACCATCCCGCCGCGCGTCGGACAGCCGCTGCACCAGCAGCATGCCCACGCCCTCGGACCAGCCGGTGCCGTCAGCGGCTTCGGAGAACGACTTGCACCGGCCGTCGGCCGACAGCCCGCCCTGGATCGAGAACTCGGCGAAGGTGGCCGGGGACGCCATGACGCAGACGCCGCCGGCGAGGGCGAGGTCGCACTCCCCGGACCGCAGCGCCTGCGCCGCCAGGTGCAGCGCCACCAGCGACGACGAACACGCGGTGTCCACCGTCATCGCCGGCCCCTCGAACCCGAACGAGTACGCCACCCGACCCGACAGCACACTCGTCGCGTTGCCGGTGAGCAGGTGGCCGCCGACCTCCTGGGCGCGACCCACCGATCCGCTGGCGTACCCCTGGAAGCTGGCGCCGGCGAAGACGCCGACCGCGCTTCCCTTCAGGCTGGTCGGGTCGATACCGGCGGATTCGACCGCCTCCCAGGACGTCTCCAGCAGCAGCCGCTGCTGGGGGTCCATGGCGAGGGCCTCGCGGGGCGAGATCCCGAAGAACTCGGCGTCGAACTCGGTGGCGTCGTAGACGAAGCCGCCGCTGCGGACGAAGGACGTGTCGGACAGGCCGCTGCCGAGGAAGGTGTCCCAGCCCCGGTCGAGGGGGAAGTCGGAGATGCCGTCGCGTCCCGTGGAGAGCAACTGCCAGAACTCGTCCGGCGATCCGACGCCGCCCGGGAGGCGGCAGCCCATTCCCACGATCACGATCGGATCGTCGTCGACGGCGGTGACCGTACGCCCGGCCGGCGCGTCGCCGGAGGCGCCGAGCACGGTCTCCCGGACGAAGGCGACCAGGGCGGCTGGCGTCGGGTGGTCGAAGACCAGGGTGGTGGGCAGCGCGAGGCCCGTCTCGGCGGTCAGCCGGTTGCGCAACTCGACCGCGGTGAGGGAGTCGAAGCCGAGGCGCTGGAATGCCCGGTCCGGCGGCACGGACTCCACGGTGGCGTGGCCGAGCACCGCGGCAACCTGGGAGCGTACGAGGTCGAGCAGGGTCGCCTCGGCCTCCGACGGCGTCAGCGCCGCAAGCCGCTGCCGGAAGGCGGAAACCTGGTCGGTGGGGCCGTTCTCGGTGCGGGCCGCCGCCTCGATGGCCGACTGTGCCTCGGGGATCTCGGTGAACAACCGGCTCGGCCGCAACGCCGTGAACGACGACACAAACCGATCCCACCGCACATCCGCCACCACCACCT
>NZ_JBVJHK010000056.1:0-3356 GCF_055586845.1 Micromonospora sp. NPDC049139
ACACGACCCCACTCAAACGCCGCCGCACCACCAGGCAACGACGACCCACCCCCAGCGCCCGGCCCATCCCCGGCGCTCGGACGCTGCCTGGTCGGCTCAGGTGCCCACTCGGCTCGCAGGCTGCGCATATTGCGCCTCTCCTGCCGGTCTTGGAGATCTTTGATGAGCGCCTCGAACTCATCGAGCGTCTTCTTCGTATTGATGATCTTGTAGGCGTGTCCGGTTCCGCCGACCAACGGCGCCTTGACCACGACGAAAACGCCGGTAACGAATTCCGGTCCGACCTGCCGCGACCACTTCCCTACCCGGAAGGTGACATCCGTCCCAGCGGTGACCTTCACCTTCGCCCCACCGAGCGCGCCCTCCGTACCAACACTAATAAGCAGGGAATGGGGCAATAGGTTCTTTACCCCCATTACGTCCTCGAAATCCTCTGCGTCGGAAAGATCCCACTGATTCTGCGGCACCCACAGTGCCCTTCTGCGCAGCGACTCGATGTCGTCTGCGGTGGGGGCGGGCTCCAGCTTCAGGTACAGGGTCTCCCCGGTAGGACTATTTTCGGCCGGTAGTTCCACGAACGCGGCGGATCGACCAGTGCTGTCATACCCGAGTTCGAGACGAACCTCTTCGATGTCCGCAGGAAAGACGAACGAATCTCCGTCGACCGCCACGGCCTGTGGGATATAGACCGGGCGGCCGGCGAATTTTACGTCCAACTTCCTAAAATTCGATTTGGGGCGGCCTAGCGACTTGGGGCGGCCTAGCGACGCCGTGATGTGGTAGGACCCGACGAACGATGGGGGGAGTCTCCACGCCTGGCCGGGCACCTCCGGCAAGTCCGGCGCGACACCGCCGGACCCACCGGCCCTGATGGGATGCCGCTCAGGTGCCGACCCGGCTAGCGGGACACGCCGATTATCCCGTTCCTGCCGTTTGTTGAGAGTCTTTATGATCCCAT
Source organism: Micromonospora sp. NPDC049139 (assembly GCF_055586845.1). Classification (NCBI taxonomy): domain Bacteria; kingdom Bacillati; phylum Actinomycetota; class Actinomycetes; order Micromonosporales; family Micromonosporaceae; genus Micromonospora; species Micromonospora sp. NPDC049139. The sequence goes on from NZ_JBVJHK010000056.1 coordinate 959, forward strand.
CGAGCTCATCGATCTTCTTGCCCGTGTCGATGAGCCGGTAGGCGTGTCCGGTTCCGTCGACCAACGGCGCCCTGACCACGACGAAAACGCCGCTTTCCGATCCGGCCAGCCGCGGCCACTTCCCTACCCGGTAGGTAATCTTCGTCCCCTTGGTGACCTGCACCTCCCCCCCACCGGGGGTCAAGTGCTTCCCCTTGCCAATGGCAGTACGCAGGGGGGTGGGCAATTTGATATCCGCCAAAATTTCACCTGGGTAAGTCACTGCGCCGGAAAGATCCCACAGATCCTCCAGCTCCCAATATACATTTATGGACCTCGACATGCCGCCGATGCTGTCCGCGGTGAGGGCGGGGTTGACCACTTCCACGTACAGGTCCTGTCCGGCCCCACTCTCTTGATCCGGATGTACCCGGCGCTCGCGTATCGCGGCCGTCAGTTCCACGACCATCAGGGGTTGACCAGTGACGCCAAACCCGGCTCTGAAAACAATCCGGTCCAGCGTCGTGGGGTAGTCGAACTTACCTCCGCCGGCCAGGATGCCTCCCGGGAGATAGATACTGGGATCTCCTGACCCGCCGAGCCGTGTGCCCAGATTCCTTCTGGCCGAGAATATCGACGTCGTGCTGCGGTAGGAATCGACGAACAATGGGTGATCGGTTTTCCACGCCCGGCCGGGTGCCATTGTCTTCAGAGCTGCCACCTCGCCGAGAGTGAACCTGCGGTCGATCCCTTGGAAGATGGCGCTTTCGGTGCCGTCGGGCCGGGTGTACCGGATTTCGACAAAACCGGCACTCCGCCTTCTCGAAATCTTCCCGATAGTGACATAGACCTCATCACCCGGGCGAACAAGCCCATCGATCCCATCGATCCCATCGAGACGCATCTCCTGGCCGGCCAGCCAGATGCTCAACCCGGGCACCGGACGAGTGAACCCCGACATCTCCGGGTCATGCCGCACCGGGGTGGCCGGGACGCGGATGGTGAATGGGAAATCGAGGTCCGTTGGGCGCTGGTCTTCCCAGCTGCCCTGGTCCTTGAGATTGCGCAAGTATCGGAGGTGTGCGGCGAGTTCCTGGACCTGACTGTACGGGAAGGAGGAGCGTTGACGGATGACCGCGAGGTCACGCTGGAAGGTGTTTTCCAGGATACGCGAGTAGGTGCTGTCGGGATTCTTCTCCGCCTTGGCGATCGCCGCTTGCAGCAGACCACGCGTCTTCTCGAACTTCCCATCCAGTTCCCGCCGCGTGTGGGGATTTATCTTCTGGGGGAAGCCCTCAGCGATCCGGTCGGCGATGCCGTCTTCGGCACGAGGTTTGACGAGGAAGTAAGCACCCCTCCACCACAGGACCTGTTCCGGGACGACACCGTCATCCGGCGGCGGGCCGATGCGGTCCGGGGCACCGAACGGATGATGGACCAGCATCGGCCGGGACAACTCCTTGGCCGCCACGTGGAAAGGCACAAGCGTGAGTTCGTGAACCCCGCCACCGACGACCTTGCGGAACCAGATCCGGTGCAGCGCCTTCTGCTCCTGCTCCGACACGTCCGCCGGATACGGAAGAATCTCCCTAAATTTCGACTCGGCACCCCGGGCGAGGTCGTCGGCCAACTCACGAATCACCCACGCACGCAGTCCATCCAGGCTGCGGACCTTCAACTTCGCCAACGGATTCCCAAAGGCGTCCAACACCGGCTGAAAGACCCCGGCCACCCCCATGTCAAACCGCCGAGGATCGAAGTCGAACACCTCGAGCGCCCACCGCTCGAAGCGCTCCGCCTGGTCACTGGACACCACGGCCGACAACGTGGTGATCGCCTTAGCCACCTCCTGCTCCAAGCCCGACGCGACATCGCCCCCCGACGACGCCGAGCCATGCGCCGGCGGCACCCCTGCCGGCGAGCCCGGCGCATCGTCCAGCGCGGGGTTCTCCGACCGCAACCCCAACATCAATTCCGCCGGATCCACCCCTGACGGCAAGTCCACGGAGCCCGCCGGCGCACCGTCCACCGGCGGCGGCGACTCCGAGCCAGGCTCCAGTGGCACCCCTGCCTCATTGGTCGGAAATTCAGGCGCCGGTGTCCGCGCTGCCGGCGAGCCCGGGAACCCGCCCGCTCCGTCGGTCTCCGTCCCCCAATCCGGGAAAGCCAATGGTGCCCGCATATCGAGCAAACTCGACAGGTCATCCGCATAAATATTCAGGCCATCCGCCGGCTCACCATCGGTACGCGGACGCTTCGGCTCAGGTCCCGACTCCGACGGCGGCGACTCCGAGCCAGGCTCCAGTGGCACCCCTGCCTCATCGGTCGGAAATTCAGGCGCCGGTGTCCGCGCTGCCGGCGAGCCCGGGAACCCGCCCGCTCCGTCGGTCTCCGTCCCCCAATCCGGGAAAGCCAATGG
>NZ_JBVJHK010000056.1:3452-3782 GCF_055586845.1 Micromonospora sp. NPDC049139
ATGGTGCCCGCATATCGAGCAAACTCGACAGGTCATCCGCATAAATATTCAGGCCATCCGCCGGCTCACCATCGGTACGCGGACGCTTCGGCTCAGGTCCCGACTCCGACGGCGGCGACTCCGAGCCAGGCGCCGCTCCGTCGGTCTCCGTCCCCCAATCTGGGAGATCCCGTTCCGTTGGTGTCCTCATATCGTTCTCTGCCAGCTGGTATTCGGGGGGCGGGGCAAAAAGCGTCGGGTCAACACCAAACGGGTCAGTTTCCGCTGGATCGGACGGCTGCCCGTCTGCGTCAGAGCCGGCCGGGCCCCATTCCATCGCCGCCGGCCGAC
>NZ_JBVJHK010000057.1:0-3305 GCF_055586845.1 Micromonospora sp. NPDC049139
CCGCCCACCCCGACGGCAACACACCCTTCCCACCACCCGAGAACGAACCACCCCCCACACGACCCCACTCAAACGCCGCCGCACCACCAGGCAACGACGACCCACCCCCAGCGCCCGGCCCATCCCCGGCGCTCGGACGCTGCCTGGTCGGGTCGCCGCTGCTGCCAGGCACCCCGGGCCCGGTGCGCGGGCGCTTTTCGAGTGGCCCCGCCGGCCATTCCGGCACAGCTGGGCGTTTGCCGCTGTCGGTCTTCTCCCGCTGCTTCTTGAACTCGTCGAACCACTCGTTCGACATGTTCGTGTCGATGAGCCGGTGGGCGTATCCGGACCGGTCGGCCAACGGCGCCTTGACCGCGGCGAAGACACTCGTGACGACGTTCGGCTCCTCCAGCCGGAAGAATCGGCCGACCCGCAGGGCGACCTCCGTCCCAGGGGAGAGATCCACCTCCCGCCCGTCCAACGTCCTGCCCGAGTTGTCCCCACCCAGCGCGAGCGGCAGCGGGTGGGGCGTCCGCTTGTCCTCCTGCATCACGAGATCGATGGACACTTCGTCGACAAGCGGCGGCGGCTCGATTGATTCCCACAGCGCCAGCGTGCGCAGCCACTCGATGTCGTAAGCGGTGGGCGGCGGCGAGGACAGCTCCAGGTACAGGGGCGCTCCCGTGCCGTTCCTTCCGGCCGGTGCTTCCAGGACCGCCAGGGGTTGACCATCCATCCCGTACCCGAGCCGGAAACGCCCCTCCTTCAACTCCGCGGCGATGACCGGCGGAAGCCCGTCAGCCACCTCGACCGGTGGAATCGTGACTCTCTGGCCGCCGAAGGTGATGTTATTAAATACTCCGCTTTCGCTCACCGGCACCGTGATGTGGTAGAGATTGCCGAACTTCCACCGATCGGCGGTCTCCCACACCGGGCCGGCTGCCATGCTCCGCAGTTCGGCCAGCTCGCTGTCGGTGAACCTGCGGGCGAACTCCTGGTAGACGAACCTCTCGGTGCCGTCGGGCGCGGTGTACGGGATTCTGGCGATAGCGATACTGAGACCTTCGCCATCAACCTTTCCGACAACGACAGCGACCCTGTCGCCCGCGACGGCGACCCGACCGACATATTCGAGGAACACGTCGTTGTCGCCGACCCGGAACTGAAGATATGGGCGACCCCCGATGTCCTCGACGGGGACGGGGACGGTGAATGGGTCTTGCAGGTTCCAACGGTTCTCGTCTTCCCACTTGCTGTCCTCGCGGAGGGCGTCGACGTATCGGCGGTGCTCTTCGAGCACCTCGATGTGCCGGCGAAGGGAGCTGGGGCGTTGACGGACGGCCGCGAGGTTCCGATCGAATGTGTCCCGCAGAAGCGACCAGTGGCGGTTCGTCGTGTTCTGTTCCGCCGCGTCGACTTCGGCTTTCAGCACATCGAGCGCCTCGTCGAACACGGCATCCAGTCGGCGCAGTTCGGTGAGGGCCGTCGGTGACGGGAAACCCTCGACGATGCGGGCATCGTGTGGGTCACGAGGCTGGCCGAGGTGGTAGGCGCCGTTCAAGAAGACGACTGGTTGCGGTTTGGCGCCGTCATCGGACGGCGGACCGATGACGTGCGGGGCACCGAACGGGTGGTGGGCCTCCATCGGCAGACCCAACCCCCAGGCCACGATGTGGGGAACCACATGCACAACGTCGGGATAGCCGGGCTGGCGGTGTACGAGTTTGTTGAGCAGGTGCCGGTGCAGGGTCTCCCGTCGCTGCTCGGACATGTTCTCCGGATTCTCCGGATAAGGGAGAAATGCTCTGAACATCGACTGCTCGCCCCGGCGGAGGTCGGCGTCCAGGTGGCGGGCCACCAGCACGCCCAGTTCAGCCACGGTGGTGACGCCCGCCTGCGCCAACAGCTCTCCATGGGTTTTCAACACCGTCCCGTAGAAGACGTCGAGCGGCCCCGCGTCGCCCTCCGCGCGATCGATGTGGAAAACCGAATGCGCCCACTGCTCGAATGCCGCCAACTCGCTGCGGGTTTCCCCGGCCGACAACTGCCCGATCGCCGACTCAACTTTCGACCGCCGGGCCTCCGCCGCCCTTTCCATCAGCCTGGTCAGATCCGCCGCCGTGAGTCTGGTGGCGAACTCCTGGTACATGAAGGTTTCGGTTCCGTCGGGCGCGGTGTACGGGACTCTGGCCTCAGCGACGACATCTTCGCCGTCCATCCAGAAATCGACAGGGATCGTGTCGCCCAGGATGGAGATGGAGTGGAGCGAGCTGATACGCAGAACCTTGCCGCCCACCTCCATCATCAACTGTGCATTCTGTTTACCTTGGACCCGGACGGTGACGTAATGGGTGAACCAACCCGTTTGAGGCCTTCGGCTCTCGTCTTTCCAGCCGCTGGTCCGGCGGATGTGATAGAGGTACCGGCGGTGTTCTGTCAGGATGTCGGCCTGGCGTTGGGGCGATTCGGGGCGTTGACGGATGACCGCGAGCTTACGCTGGAACGCTTCCCGCAGGGCGGGCCAGTGTCTGCTGGCCGGACGAGGGTCCTGTTCCGCCTCGTTGATTTGCGCCTGCAGCAGACCGAGTGCCTGGTCGAACAGTCCATCCAGTCGCTGCTTCTCGTCGTCCGATATTGACGTCCGCTCGGGGCCCTCGGCGAGGCGGCCAGCGAGTGCGGCATCGGCTGGGTCAGGTAGCTGGCCGAGGTAGAAGGCGCCATCGTAGAGGACGAACGGATACCGGATGGCACCAGCATCGGACTCCGGGCCGATGCCGTCCGGGGCGCCGAACGGTTGGTAGATGCGCAGCTGGGGCAACTGCCGGGCCAGGATACGGACAACCACAGGCGCGACGTCGTAATCGCCGTTCTGGTGGTTCGCGACCTTGTCGATCCAGTTCCGGTGCAGGTCCTCTCGCCGCTGCTCGGACATGACCTCCGGATACGGAAACAACTCCCTGAACTCCGACGCGTCACCCAGGCGGAGCTCGGCGGCCAGGCTGCTGGCCGCCCACCCGCGCAGTCCGTTCGGGATGCGGTCGAGCTTCAAGTCCGCCAACTGCTGGCTGAAGGTGCGCAACACCGAGTAGAAGTCTGACTTCGGTCCGACCCCCGCGAGATCGATTCCGAGCACCTCGCTCGTCCACCGCACGAAATTCTGCTCGTCGCGTTTGCCCACGGCCGACAACTGTCTGATCGCCGAGGCCACTGTCCGCGACGAGTCCGGCGCTACACCGCCGGACCCACCGACCGCCGGCGCCCCACCCGACCCCGGGCCTGTCAGCACCCCCGCCTGCCCCGAGACCGCCAGGGCCTCGGTGATCTTG
>NZ_JBVJHK010000058.1:0-3129 GCF_055586845.1 Micromonospora sp. NPDC049139
GTCGCCCTCGACAACGACTGGCCCACAGTCGAAGCAACCCAACCGGTCGACCTACCGGTGGTGGACACCTCCGCGCCGGCGTTCGTCATCTACACGTCCGGCTCCACGGGCACCCCGAAGGGCGTCGTGCTGTCGCACGACAAGCTGACCAACTTCCTCGCCTGGATGACCGACGAGGGCGCGATCGGCCCCGACAGCCGCATGCTGCACTCGGCGGCACCGGTCTTCGACGCCGCGTTCGGGGAAGTCTTCGCCACGCTCACAGGTGGCGGTCGCGTCGTGGTCTGCTCCCGCGACGACCTGCTCGACACGCGCCGGCTCACCGACCTCATCAACCGGCACGACGTCACGCACACGTTCGGGCCGGCCACCAACATCGCCCCGCTCGACCCGGCGGCCTGTCCCGGCCTGCGCTGCATCATCTTCGGCGGTGAGGCGGTCCCACCGCAGTTGGCCCAGCGATGGTTGACCGCGGGCACGCGGGTGCTGAACGCGTACGGGCCGGCGGAGATCGCCGTGGCGTGCACGTGGTTCGACGCGTCGGCCGGGTGGGGCGGAGCGTACGTGCCCATCGGCTGGCCGATGCCGAACCGGCAGATCCGCGTGGTCGACACCAACCTGAACCTCATGCCCATGGGCGTACCCGGGGAAATCCTCATCACCGGCTTCGGCGTCGCCGACGGCTACCTCAACCGCCCCGAGCTGACCGCACAACGCTTCGTCACCGACCCGCACGGCGGCGGCCTCGCCTACCGCACCGGCGACCTCGGCCGATGGAACACCACCGGCGCCCTGGAAATCCTCGGCCGCATGGACCACCAGGTCAAAGTCAACGGCATCCGCATCGAACTCGGCGAAATCGAAACCGTCCTCGCCCAACACCCCGACGTCGGCGCCGCCGTCGTCACCCGCCGCGAAGACCGCGGCGTCGCCCGCCTCATCGGCTACGTCACCGGCCGCGACGGGCGGGTCCCGGCAGTCCGCGCGTTGCGTGAACACGCGGCGGCAGTCCTGCCCGCCTACATGGTCCCGGCCGTGCTGATGGTCCTCGACCGCTTCCCCGTCGGCGGCACCGGGAAGATCGACCGTCGGGCACTGCCCGAACCCGGCTCGCAGCGCCCCGACCTGGACGTGGAGTTCGTCGAGCCGACGACGAACGAGGAACGGCTCGTCGCCGGGGTGTTCGCCACCGTCCTCGGCATCGACCGGGTCGGCACGCGCGACAGCTTCTTCGACCTGGGTGGCACGTCGTTGCAGTCGGCCGCCGTGGCCACGCGCATCGACGAGGTCGCGGACGTCGTCGTGCCCGTGTCGCAGATCCACCGCAAGCCGACACCGCAGGGGCTGGGCCGCTGGCTGACCACCGCACCCCGCCGTACGGAGGCCGGCCCGGCCGCCGGTCAGACCCGTCAGCGCCCGGGCCCGGTTCCGCTCGCGCAGCAGGTGGCGAAGTGCCTGATGTCGCCCCTGGAGGTCGTCGTCCCGGTCACCTGGTGGATCGAGGGTGAGCTGGACCTGCGCGCGCTGATGGCCGCGCTCGGCGACGTGCACCGCCGGCACGAGGCACTGCACGCCCGCTACCGACGCGTCGACCCGCCCGTCGCACTCATCCCGCCAAACCCCGGCATGCCCCAGCTCCGGCTCCTCACCGACGCCACCAGCGAACAGGAAGCCCTGGACCAACTCGCCGAAGCGGTGCAACAACCACTCGACTACACCCAGGGCCGCAACTGGCGAGCCGCCCTCATCCGCGAGAAATCCACCAACCGGACCCTGTTCGGCATCGGCATCCACCACATCGCCTTCGACGGCTGGTCGTACGCGCTGCTGGTGCGCGACCTCGGCCACGCGTACGCGGCCCGGTTGTCGGGTGCGACTCCGTTCTGGGAACGGCCGGCACCGACGCTGCGGCAGTCGTACGACGAATACGCCCGGCTGCGCGAGGCCGCCGACCTGGAGGCCCAGCGGGCGTACTGGCGTGAACAGTTGCGGGGCCTGCCCCGCCAGGGCCACGGCCAGCCCACGGCGTCGCTGGAACAGGCACTGGCGTGGGGCCCGAAGGCCGGACACATCGTCACCGTCACCCCCGAGGTCATGCGCCGCTGGGATCGCGCGGCACGGGAACAGCGGTTCAGCCGCTCCAGCTACTTCGTCGCCGCATTCGCCTCCGCGCTGCGCGCCGTCCACCACCAAGACGACATCGGCCTGCTGATGGTCGTGGCGAAGCGGGGCAGCCGCGTCCTCGACTCCGCCTTCACCACCCGGCTGAACCTCAACTGCGTCCGGGTCCGGTTCGACGGGCCGGAGGACGACAAGCTGGTCCTGCGGGTCAACGAGACGATCACCGACCTCATGCAGGCCCAGGACGTCCCCTTCGCGGAAACCGCCGACGACCCCGCCGCCGGGCTCTCCGGCGAGGTGGTCGCCAGCCTGCCGACCTTCGTGTTCCAGGACAACGTGGTGCTTCCGCTGGAACTGCCCGGCTGCCGGGCCGAGGAGGTCGTCGACCCGTACGCCCGGGAGGTGCCCAACGGACTCACCGTCGAGGTGCTCCCCCGCGCAGACCATGCCCTCCTGCGGGTCACCATCCGCACCGACTACCTGCCGTACAGCTTCGCGGAGGAACTGAACGGCCACATGCTGCGCTTCCTCGAAGCCGGACCCGCGGTGGCCCCCACCGCCGGCTGAACTCGCCCCGTCCACACCGGACTGCTCGTCATGCCGTGGACGCGGCAGCCCCGCGCCCACGGAGTTGGTGTTTCGCCCGGCGCGCCTGTTGCAGGCGGCGCCGGCCCTGATCGGAGGTTGACTCATGTCTGTCGGGTTCGTTGGTGGTCAGGCCCAGGCCGCGGGGGGCGCCGGGACCGGCACCGACTTCGAGGGCCTCGACCTGGTGGGCGACCTGCGTCGGCCGACAACGTGGCCGGCCCCGGCCGCGTCGGAGTTCCGGACGGTGAACCTGCCCGACCTGGCGGGTGCGGAGTCCGCCGGCGCGGTGGTGCTGGCCGGTGTCGTGGGTGTGCTCGCCCGGTACACCGGTCAGGGCGAGGTGGTGGTGGGGCTGTCGTCGGGTGGTGTGTTGCGGGTGGGCGTGGCGGGTGATCCGGGGTTCGGGGTGTTGGTGTCGCG
>NZ_JBVJHK010000059.1:0-2967 GCF_055586845.1 Micromonospora sp. NPDC049139
CAGGCAACGACGGGGACAGCGCCCGGAACACCGACGCCGCCCGAGCCGGCCACACCGCCGGCCGACGCAGGTCACCCACCAGGTCGAGGACCTCGAAGTCGGTTCCGGTCCCGCCGACATCCGCGGCCTGTGCCCGCGCGGGAAGGAACTCGACAGACATGGGCCAACCTCCGATCAGGACCGGCGTCACCCGCACGGGAAACGGCCGGGTCAGGAACCAGGAACTCCGTCGGCGCGGCCGTCCGCGTCCACGGCATGAGGGGTACGGGCGAACCTTCAGGCGGTGGTGTGGGGCACCGTGGGGCCGGCTTCGAGGAAGCGCAGCATGTGGGCGCCCAGTTGCTCGGCGATGGTGAACGGGATCAGGTCGGTGCGGATGGTGATGCGCAGGAGGGCGTCGTCGTCCCGGGGGATCGCCTCGACGGTGAGGCCGCTCATCACCTCCCGGGCGTACGGCTCGACGACCTCCTCGGTGCGGCAGCCGGGCAGTTCCAGCGGAAGCACCACGTTGTCCTGGTAGGCGAAGCCGGGCACGCTGGCGACCACCTCGCCGGGCAGGCCGACGGCCGGGTCGGCGGCGGTCTCCGAGAACGGGATGTCCTGGGCGGCCATCAGCTCGTCGACGGTCTGCTGGACGTGCTGGAGCAGACCCGCCTCCGGCCCGTCGAACCGGACCCGGACGCAGTTCGAGTTGATCCGGGTGGTGAAGGCGGAGTCGAGGATGCGACTTCCGCGCCGGGCGACGATCATCAGCAGGCCGATGTCGTCCTGCTGGTGGATGGCGCGCAGCGCGGAGGCGTACGCGGCGACGAAGTAGCTGGAGCGGCTGAACCGGTGTTGCCGGGCGGCGTCGTCCCAGCGGCGCATGACCTCGGGGGTGACGGTGACGATGTGTCCGGCCTTCGGGCCCCACGCGAGGGCCTGTTCCAGGGGCGCCTGAGGTTGGCCGTGGCCCTGGCGGGGGAGGCCGCGGAGCTGTTCGCGCCAGTACGCTCGCTGGGCTTCGAGGTCGGCGGCGTCACGCAGCCGGGTGTATTCGTCGTAGGACTGCCGCAGTGTGGTCGCCGGCCCCGCCCACACCGGGGCCGCCCCGGCGAGCCGGGCGGCGTAGGCGTGGCCGAGGTCGCGCACCAGCAGCGAGTGTGACCAGCCGTCGAAGGCGATGTGGTGGATGCCGATGCCGAACAGGGTCCGGTTGGTGGATTTCTCGCGGATGAGGGCGGCTCGCCAGTTGCGGCCCTGGGTGTAGTCGAGTGGTTGTTGCACCGCTTCGGCGAGTTGGTCCAGGGCTTCCTGTTCGCTGGTGGCGTCGGTGAGCAGTCGCAGTTGTGGCATGCCGGGGTTTGGCGGGATGAGTGCGACGGGCGGGTCGACGCGTCGGTAGCGGGCGTGCAGTGCCTCGTGTCGGCGGTGCACGTCGCCGAGTGCGGCCATCAGCGCGCGCAGGTCCAGCTCGCCCTCGATCCACCAGGTGGTCGGGCAGACCAGTTCGAAGGGAAGCCAGACGCACTTGGCGACCGACAGGGTCAGCGGAACGGGCTTGGCGGGGCCGGAGCGGCCGGTGACGGCCGGCGCCGGCTCGACCCTGGGACGACGGGGAGCGGTGGCCAGCCAGCGGGCCAGCCCGTGCGGGGTGGGCGTGCGGTGGATCTGCGACACGGGCACGACGACGTCCGCGGCCTCGTCGATGCCCGCGGCCACCGCCGCCGACTGCAACGACGTGCCACCGAGATGGAAGAAGCCGTCCCGTACGCCCACCCGGTCCAGCCCGAGCACCGCCGCGAACACCCCCGCGACGAGCCGTTCCTCGTTCGTCGTCGGCTCCACGTACGCCACGTCCAGGTCGGGGCGCTGCGAGCCGGGTTCGGGCAGTGCCCGTCGGTCGATCTTCCCCGTGCCGCCGACGGGGAAGCGGTCGAGGACCATGATGACGGCGGGCACCATGTAGGAGGGCAGGACGGCGGCGGCATGGTCCCGTAGCTCCGCGGTGACGGGGGTGCGGCCGTCGCGGCCGGTGACGTAGCCGATGAGGCGGGCGACGCCGCGGTCTTCGCGGCGGGTGACGACGGCGGCGCCGACGTCGGGGTGTTGGGCGAGGACGGTTTCGATTTCGCCGAGTTCGATGCGGATGCCGTTGACTTTGACCTGGTGGTCCATGCGGCCGAGGATTTCCAGGGCGCCGGTGGTGTTCCATCGGCCGAGGTCGCCGGTGCGGTAGGCGAGGCCGCCGCCGTGCGGGTCGGTGACGAAGCGTTGTGCGGTCAGCTCGGGGCGGTTGAGGTAGCCGTCGGCGACGCCGAAGCCGGTGATGAGGATTTCCCCGGGTACGCCCATGGGCATGAGGTTCAGGTTGGTGTCGACCACGCGGATCTGCCGGTTCGGCATGGGTCGCCCGATGGGCACGTACGCTCCGCCCCACCCGGCCGACGCGTCGAACCACGTGCACGCCACGGCGGCTTCGGCCGGCCCGTACGCGTTGACCAGGCGGGCGCCGGCGGTCATCCACCGTTGGGCCATGTGGGGCGGGATGGGTTCCCCGGCGAGGGTCACGCAGGACAGGCTCGGGCAGTCGGCGGGGTCGACCGCAGCGAGGTTGGTGGGCGGGCAGAAGGCGTGCGTCACCTGCTCCTTGGCGATCAGGTCGGTGAGTCGGCGGGCGTCGAGCAGGTCGTCGCGGGAGCAGACCACGACGCGGGCGCCGGAGGTGAGGGCAGTGAAGATCTCGCCCAACGCCACGTCGAACACCGGCGCGCAGCAGTGCAGCATCCGGCTGTCCGAGTCCACCGCACACTCGTCGGCCATCCAGGCGAGGAAGTTGGTCAGCTTGTCGTGCGACAGCACGACGCCCTTCGGGGTGCCCGTGGAGCCGGAGGTGTAGATGACGAACGCCGGCGCGGAGGTGTCCACCACCGGTAGGTCGACCGGTTGGGTTGCTTCGACTGTGGGCCAGTCGTTGTCGAGGGCGAC
>NZ_JBVJHK010000060.1:0-2944 GCF_055586845.1 Micromonospora sp. NPDC049139
GCCCCCCCCTCCCGCGCCCCCGCTACATCCCGCCCCCCCCCGCCCCGGGCCCGGGGGGCCCACACCCCCACACCCCCCACCACCACGCACCGCAAGACAAGGCAGGAAGGAAGAAGAACTCAAACCCCGAGATACCGAAGCACCGCGAGCACCCGTCGGCTGTAACCCCCCGCCCGCGACAGCTCCAGCTTGTCGAAGATCGTGTTGATGTGCTTCTCCACCGCGCTCTGCGACACGTGCAGCCGCCCGGCGATCGTGGCGTTGGTGTGGCCCTGCGCCATGTGGTGCAGCACGTCCCGTTCGCGCGGTGTCAGCCGCGCCAGCGGGTCGGTGCGGTCGGCGCCGGCCAGGACCTGCCGCACCACCTCGGGGTCCAACGCCGTCGCGCCCTCGGCCACCCGGTCCAGGGCGTCGAGGAAGTCGTCCACCTGGGCGACCCGGTCCTTGAGCACGTAGCCCACGCCCTCGGGACGGTCGGCGAGCAGCCGGGTGGCGTACCGCTTCTCGACGTACTGGGAGAGGACCAGGACTCCGGTGCCGGGCCAGCGCCGCCGGATCTCCAGGGCGGCCCGCAGCCCGTCGTCGGTGTGGGTGGGCGGCATCCGTACGTCGGTGACGACGACGTCGGGCCGGTGCCGGGCGACGGCGGCGACCACGTCGTCGGCGGTGGCGACGGCGGCGGCGACCTCGTGGCCCTCCTCGGTCAGCAGCCGGACCAGGCCCTCACGCAGCAGCGTGGAGTCCTCGGCGAGCACTATCCGCACGGCAGCTCCACCGACACCGTGGTGGGCCCGCCGGCCGGGCTGTCGACCCGCAGCCGTCCGTCCTGCGCCGCGACCCGTCGCGCCAGGCCGGACAGCCCGCGCCCGGCGGGGTCGGCCCCGCCGACGCCGTCGTCGTGCACCGTCATCCGGACGAACTCCTCCCCGGCCCCGATCTCGACGGTGATCAGGGTAGCGGCGGCGTGCTTCGCCGCGTTGGTCAGCGCCTCGCACGCGACGAAGTACAGCACGGTCTCGACCTGCCGCTGCGGGCGTACCGGCAGGTCGCAGTGGACGCGGACGGGAACGTCGGAGCGCTGTGCGACCATCTCCAGCACCTGCCCGAGGTCGGCGTCGTCGAGCGCGGACGGGTACACCCGCCAGGCCACCTCGCGCAGCTCCGCGACGGCCTGCTGCGCGTCGGCGTGGGCCTGGGCGAGCAGCGCGGCGGTGCGCTCGGCGTCGCGGCTGCGGCGGGCCCGGCCGAGCAGCATGCCGAGGGCGACCAGGCGCTGCTGGAGACCGTCGTGCAGGTCCCGCTCGATGCGCTGCCGTTCGGCGTCCACGGCGGCGATGACGCCGGCGCGGCTGGCGGCCAACTCCCGGACCCGGTTCTCCAGCAGGGTGCGGGCGTTCGGGCCGAGCAGGCGCCGGGCAAGCCGGACGTCCAGCGCGGCCACGCTCACCACGGCCTGCACGTTGACCAGGAGCAGCGCCGCGCCGACGACGGCCTGCAGCAGCGCGTCGGTCACGCCGAGGTCGCCGCGGAACACGGCCCGCACCACGATCGACGCCAGCACCACGCCGACGGCCAGCACCCCGTACGCGAGCAGGCCGAGCGCCCCGGGCAGCAGGCGGGCGGCCAGGTAACCGACCTCCCGCCGGCCCGCCGCCCCGGGCGGAACCTCGACGCCGTGGAACCGGGCCAGCCGGTCCCGCTCGTACCGCGCCAGCGTCGCGGCGTACCGGCGGATCGCGGTGCGGACGCGGCGACGGGCCGGCGGCACGGCCGCGGCGCCGGCCACGGCGACGGCCGCGCCGAGGAGGAACAGCGCCTCGACCACGGCCGTGAGGATCCCGAGGGCGACCCCGACGGGGATCCGGGTCGGGCGTGGCGTCACCGACCGGGGCACCTCCACCGGCTCAGCGCACCCCGTCGCGGTCCCACGGGGCGGGCTGCCCCGCCGAGTGGGCGCTGCGGTAGATGGTGCCCCGCCCGGCCGGGTCGGGCCCGTGGTGCAGCGGGGCGGGTCCGGGGGTCGGCTCCGCCTCGACGGCCGCTGCCGCACTCCGCCGGGCGCGGATCACCCGGGAGACCACGAACCAGCCGACGGCCGCCACGCTGGCGACGATGACCACGTTCTGGAGCACGCCGACGTACCCCTCGACCAGGTGCCAGTTGTCGCCGAGCAGGTAGCCGGCCATCACGAAGGTGGTGTTCCAGATCAGGCTGCCGAGGGTCGTGTAGACCGCGAACGTCCACACGGGCATGCGCTCCACGCCGGCCGGGATGGAGATCAGGCTGCGGAAGATCGGGATCATCCGGCCGAAGAAGACGGCCTTGACCCCGTGTCGCAGGAACCACTCCTCGGTGCGGTCGACGTCGCTGAGCTTGACCAGCGGCAGCCACTCCGCGATCGCCCGGATCCGCTCCCGACCGAGCGCGGCGCCGATGTAGTACAGCGCGAGGGCGCCGAGCAGCGAACCGAGGGTGGTCCAGAAGATCGCGCTGACCACACTCATCCGCCCCTGACCGGCGACGAAGCCGGCGAGCGGCAGGATCACCTCGCTGGGGATCGGCGGGAAGAGGTTCTCCAGGGCGACGGCCAGGCCCGCGCCGGGACCACCGAGCCGTTCCACCAGGCCGGTGACGTAGCCGACCAGGCCGTCCTCCGGTGGTGCGGCCTCCCCCGTGGCGGTTCCGGTGGCGAGCAGGGCGTGCGCGGTACGAATCATGGCCCCCACGCTACGAACTCATCCTGAGAGCCGACCATGGGGCCGGCCGCCCGGTTCCGCCGGGCGACCGCACCGGGCGGGTGCGGAAAACCGCAGGGGCCGCGCCCGACGGACCCGGCGGTGGCCGCCGTCCTAGTGTTCTGAGTCGTTAATTCGCCGGCAGTATGTGGCGAGGCTGTTGAGGATGTCGTCGGCGGTCCTGGTCCAGACAAACGGCTTGGGGTTGG
>NZ_JBVJHK010000061.1:0-1795 GCF_055586845.1 Micromonospora sp. NPDC049139
CTGATTCCCTATCGGGGATCGGCTGTCAAGGTGCTGGCTGGCTTGACGGTGTAGGTCGGCTGGTTGGACGATCGCTGGTGGGGGAGGTCGCCTCGTTTGTCGGCGCTTCGTGCGTCTGACCTGACATGTCCCGTGAGGACTCGTTGAGGGGCCTTCCCCGCCTTCGTGCTGGTGGTTTTGGTGCTGCGTCGGCGGGCGCGGACGTCGGCGGGGACGGTCCACTGCTCGGTGATGATCTTCTTCGCCTCGGCGGGGGTGACGGGTGTGGCGTCGGTGTCGCAGATGACGTAGGGCATGCCGCGGCGCATGACGGTCCATGCGCGTTCGGCGAGGCGGGCGGCGACGACGCAGAGGGCTTTGAGGTGTTCGGCGCCGTGCTCGACCATGTGCGTGTAGTAGACCCTGGCTAGTTGGGGGTCTTGTTTGCGGGCGTGGTCGGCGGCGCGGATCAACGCCGCGCGGGCCAGCCGGGATCCGGCTTTGGACATGGGTTGGCCTTTGCGGTCGGTGTTGCCGGTCTCCGACGCTCGGGGTGACAGGCCGAGGTAGGACTTGAAGTGCGCGCCGGTGGGGAATCGGGCGGCGTCACCGATGGCCATGGCCAGGACCGGTCCGCCGACGGTGGCCAGGCCGGGCAGGCTGCGGGCGAGCTGGCCGGGGTCGGCCCACCGGTAGGCGTCTTCCCTGACGGTGGTGTGGGTGGCCAGTTCGGCGTCGATCGCGGCGAGTAGGCGTACTTCGGTGGCGACTTCGGCGGCCAGGTCGGTGAACGCGATCGCGGTGTGATCCCGGTAGAGGTCGACCGCGGCGCGGGCCGCGGTGATCCACTCCTGTGCGCGGGCGGCGCCCTGATGATTGTTCGATGCCTTGGTGATCGCGGCGGTCAGCCGGGCGGGGCCGGCTTTGAGTAGGGTCCGCGGGTCGGCCCAACGGGCCAGCACGGCCAGGTCGGCCTTGCCCAGGTCCCCGGTCAGTGGGGTCAGGGGCATCAACTGCCGGACCAGGTCCTTGATCCGCACCTTGTGTTCTGAGGCGGCCTGCGTGAGCCGGTCACACGCCCGCACCCGCCGATCCAGGGCTGCCTGCTCCGCTGTCGGCAGCCGCAACGGCCGGATCCCGTCGGGGTGGACCAGCGGTAACCGGGCCAACGTGTCGGCGTCGATGCCGTTGGACTTCGCATGCCGGGACAGGAACCGGCGCAGGTCCGCGGCCTTGGCCGAGGACACGCGGAACACCGTGTGGCCCCGGGCGGTGAAGAACACCGCAACCGGCAGCCACGCCGGCCCGGTCGGCTCGATCACCACCTCCAACCGCGTTCCCGCCACGGCCCCGGCCAACGCCGCCTGCTCGACCGCAGTCAGGCTCTCCACGCTGGGCTCACACCGCCGGCGACACACCTGCCGGCCGCCCTCGTCAAGGACCCGCACCGTGTGCGCCGACGCGATGCCCAGATCGATACCCACCAGCCGCCGCTGCACCATCCCTGCCCCTTCCCCGTTCACCGGTCACCACACTCCGGCGGCCCAGGCAAGGAGACGTCCCTGCCAGCCACGGTCCCAAGGAGGCAGAGCGTCCTGACGACGGCTCCCACTCATGTGCTGCAACCGGGCCCGACCTCGACAGGGTCGGCCCACTTCCCTCATCCGGGGCATCCGTGGCCAGGCCAGCAGTGGCAATCAGTCGTACGAGGCCAAACCCTCAGAGCCGTGCTCGACGCCACCCACCGGACCAGCCGGGATGCTCATGCAACCCCAGGACCACCGGGCTGATCAAGCACCGGAGTCCTTTACATGAG
>NZ_JBVJHK010000062.1:0-1596 GCF_055586845.1 Micromonospora sp. NPDC049139
GCTTGATCTTTAACCTGTTGGGCTTGGGCGTGGTTTGCGGGTCGTCTTCGGTTTCGTTTTCGCCTTGCCTGTCGAGGGGCTGGTCGCGCCGGAAGCGGTGTGGACGTCGTGGCGTGGGGTGGGGTGGCTGTTGCGGCGGCCGGTTGGTCGTCCTGGTCCTGGTCGGGATGCTTTCGGTGCGCTGGCCGGGCAGGTGGCTTTGGCTCGGAGGTGCCGAAATCCTCGGCGGACGCGGGCGGGTGACAGACGCTGTGGTGGTGCTGGTTTCTCCCAGGGCCGGCGCAGATCGACGGCCAGGGTGCGGGCCAGCCGCAGCTGCGTGTAGGCGGCCAGGATCAGCCAGGTCCATCGGTCGGCGGCCTGCGGGGTGCGGATCTTCGGGCAGGTCCAGCCGAGGGTCTGCTTGAACAGGCGGAACGTGTGCTCGATGTCGAAGCGGCGCAGGAACGTCTGCCAGAGCCGATCGACATCGTCGGCGGTGGCGTCGACGCCGGACCACCACAGCCATACCGGCTTCGGGGTCGCGCCGCTGGGCAGGTGCTCGACCTCCAGGCGGATGACCGTTCCCTCGATGACCGGCAACACCTTTGCCGCGTCGACCCAGGCGGATCGGTGGGTCAACCGTGGGTGCAACCGGTCCCAGGCTCGGGCTCTCGCGATGCCGTAGAGGCGAGTGTCGGTCATCGTGGCCGCGTCAGGCTCGCCCCAGGTGGCCGGGTCACCGAAGGCGAACTCGTCGCCGTGGCGGGGTGGCCGGCCGATCGTCCCCGGCTGCCGGGGTGGCACCGCGCGGCGTAGTACCCGGTCCGAGCGCATTCGCGCGAGGACCTGCACGGGCAGATCACGCAGGAGGAACGCCAGCCGGGGCGCGTCGTAGCCAGCGTCGGCCACGACCAGGATGTCCAGGTCGCCGGGCCGCCACTGGCCGGCCGCGATCAGCCGCTGCACGATGTCTCGCACCTGCCTGGCCGTGACTGCCGCCGCGTCATCACCCGGCGTCAACCGCACCGCGTCCAGCGGCGCGGTCCACGAGCTACGGCCCGACTCCAGGGCCACCACCATCGAGTAGGGCCAACCCGGGACCATGATGGTCTGGTCCTTGCCCCGACCGTAGGTGTGACACAGAACCCGCTGCGGCGAGGTGTGCGCGTCCGGCCGTAACCAGCAGGTGATGTCCACCGCCAGCACGAGCCGGCCGTCAGCCGCTCGTGGCAGCGGCACCCCGGCCAGGGCAGTACGCAGCCGGTCGATGTCCAGCCGCCCACACGCGAGCGCGTCGTACAACGCGCCGTGGCCGCGGCGGTGCTCACCCACCAGCGACAACTCCACCAACGACCGCACCGGCCCATCAGCGCACAACACCGCGTCGGCCAGCTCGAACAACGCATCCGCCCGCGCGGTCAAGCAGCCGTAGAACTCCCGCCGGAATTTGCCCAGCTCCCCGACGCCACCAGCCGGATGAGGATCATGCACACTGATCACCGAGACAGCCCTTGGTTATTGATCATCTTCCCTCGACAAGAAGAATGATCAACCAAGGGCTGTCCCCATGATCAGTCGGGGTCACCGACCAACCCTCGCAGGTTAAAGATCAAG
>NZ_JBVJHK010000063.1:0-1374 GCF_055586845.1 Micromonospora sp. NPDC049139
CCCGGGGCGGGGGGGGGGTGGCGGGGGGGGGGGGGGGGGGGGCGGGCGGGGGGGGGGGGGCGGGGGGTGGGGGGGGGGTGGGGGGGGGCGGGGGGGGGGGGGGTGGTTGGGGGGGGGGGGGGGGGGGGGGGGGGGGGGCCCCCCCCCCCCCTGCCGTGCCCGGCTCCGGGCGGTCAGGCTTGATCCCTACGCCGGGCACGGCAGGCCCCACCCCCGTCGAGGTCAGCCACCGCCCGCGCCTTCCCGGCCCGCGTTCGCGCCGATATTGCGGGGTCCGCGACAGCGTCCTTTCCCATGTCCGCAGGATGGGTCTTTCCGGTCCACGGGTGTCTTTCTGGTCTGCGGGTGCCTTCACCGTGTCCGCCGGAACGCCCTTCACGTCGGCGGACAACCCTCAGAGCGCGTTGACTAACCAGGTCAGCTGGTGTTGAGGAGTCGGCCGGTCTTGTGACCTGGGGCCAGTTGCGTCGTCAATCAAGGGTCCGGGCCATCCCGACAGAGGTCGGCGCCGTTTGGCGGAAACCGTGCCGCTCGTAGAGGCGGCGGCCCGGTGGATCGGCGAGCAAGTTCACGAACGCACCGGGCGGCGCTTCCCGACGGATTGTCTCCAGTAACGCAGTCAGTACCGCGTCACCTATGCCCCGGCGCTGATGCTCTGGCAATACAGCCATGTCGACCACGTGGAAGTACCACCCGCCATCGCCGAGCACCCGGCCCATCCCTACTGTCGTGCCGCTCTCCTCGTGCAATACGTGCACCGCGGCCCAGCCACCCCGCACCGCGGCGGCAGCCTGATCGGGTCGACGCGGTGAGAGCCCGGATCGTTTGCGAAGGACTAGGTAGTCTCCGACCGTCGGTGGTCCATCGACCAACCGATAACCCGCCGGCAGGGCGGTAGGTGCTGTCATGACCGCCATGCTACAGCGCTCCTTACGAGACAGTGGCGACCGTCGCTGGGCTGACGGTGGCTACGCGGGGCCGACTCGTCACCTGGGCCCGCCGCTGTCCTGGGCCTCGCGGTGGAGATCGTGCGCGAGCTCGCCGACCAGGTCGGCTTCCAGGTCCTGCACCGCAGATGGGTCGCCGAGCAGTCCCTGTCGTGGATCAACCGTTGCCGACGCACCGTCCGCGACTACGAACGCCACCCCGAACACCACGCCGCTATGGTCCAGTGGGCCATGGTCATCATTCATGACCCGACGCCTCGCCCGATACCACAGGACCGGCCGACTCCAAGCCGTACTCAACACCAACTGACCTGGTTATTCAACGCGCTCTCAAATGCGTTCAGGGCCACCCCGAAAGGGGTGGCCCTGAACGAAAGATTGTCCGGCGGTGTCCTACTCTCCCACACCCTCCCGAGTGCAGTACCAT
>NZ_JBVJHK010000064.1:0-1028 GCF_055586845.1 Micromonospora sp. NPDC049139
CGTCGCCAGGTTGACCAGTGCAGGGTGTGCGCTGGTGATAGCGGTGCGGTGAGGACGAAGGCGTTGAGGAGCCGGCGGATCTCAGCGACGGTCAGCGCGATGATCTCCGGGTCGGCGTCGGGTTGCTCGACGGTGATGGCGGCGAGGATGGTCAGGACGGCCAGGGCGAGCATGGCCAGCGTGATGAAGCGGTGCCAGCCGGTCCAGCTACGGACCTGGTAGTGGTCCAGGCCGGCCTGGCCTTTCCCGGTCTGGAACAACTCCTCGATGCCCCAGCGGGATCCGGCGACGGTCACGAGGGTGTGCAGCGGCACCGGGCGAGGTGACCAGCACAGGTAGAAGGCCAGCTTGCCGGTGCTGCGGTTACGGCGGATGATCAACCACCGATGCTCATCAGGGTGTGTGGCAATGGTGATCCAGGCCCACAGGTAGTCGCGGGGACCTTTTGCTCCCGGCCCGCAACTGTGCAACTGCCATTCCCGGGTGGGGATCCGGTCGGCGAGGTCGTCGACGCGCACGAGGGTGCGGCCGTCGTTGACGTGCACGCGTCGATCGCAGCCGACGGCCAGGACGTAGCCGATCCCGCGCAGCTCGAGGTCATCGCGTAGGCCGGGGTCGGCGCCGTAGACCTCGTCGCCGGTCACCCATCCTGCCGGAACACCGGCGTCCACCGCGGCAGCGATCATCTGCCGGGCCAGGGCCGGCTTCGTAGCGAACCCGACCTGCTCGGGGACACCAGCGGCAGCGAGCCGGCCGGGCCTGTCGCACCAGGTCGTCTCGGGTAGGTAGAGCCTGCGGTCGATCAACGCCCGCCCCGCGGGTGACACGTAGGCCAGGAACACCCCGACCTGGCTGTTCTCCACCCGACCGGCCGTGCCGGTGTACTGACGCTGCACCCCGACCGAGCACACGCCCTTCTTCAGGAAGCCCGTCTCGTCGGTAACCAGCACAGCCTCGGGGTGACCGAGCTGCTCGACCAGCCAGTTCCGCACGTCATCGCGGACGGCGTCGGCGTCCCACACCGCCGT